>JBBIIC010000007.1:0-111290 GCA_037446725.1 Actinomycetota bacterium | reverse complement strand
GGACGCTCTTCACGCCCCACTACGGTTTTGAAGACCGCGGGGCCCACCAGGACCCATCCGCCTCCGCGGAGGATTGTCCAGGCGAGCGGAGGTGGTGTCAAACGCGGGCGAGATGCGGCAGGACACTCAGCCTACCGTCCTCACGCCTCTGAAGCGCACACTCCGGCCCACGCGCAGAGGTTGTCCGCTAAGACCTGGGGAAGCTCGGCAACCAGGTCGGACGCACGATGGTCCGGACGGGCACCCATCGCCATGCCGGCGGCCCTGTTCGAGCGCGATGCGCACAGAGCGGCATCCACCGTCGGGAAGCCGGCTCCCAGGAACGCAGCGGCAAGCCCGGTGATCGTGTCGCCCGTGCCGCCGATGGCCTCAAGCTGGGGTACGCACGGCTCTTCGACAACGCCGACGATCTCGCCGTTCTCGGCGATGTGGTCGCGCACTCCCTTGATGAGCAGGACGCGGGACGAACCACCGGTGTCCGCGGACTTGCGGGCGAGCTCGATAGGGTCGAAGCCATTCGTCCCGAACAGGTAACGCGACACGTAGGCGGGATGGGTCACGTCGGGATCGGCGAGGAATCCCACCTCTCCGACGTCCGGGGTCATCAACTCGAATCTCGGAGCAAGACCGGCCGCCTTCGCCGCGTACATCCCGCCCGCATCGGCTACCAGCGCCGCACCGGGGGCGCACTCGGCAAGCTCGGCCACCGCATGGCGCATGAGCGCCATGATCGGCTGCATGTAGTGGAACGCCACCACCGTCGGCACCGTTCGCTCGCAGACCTCCGCGAGGCGCGCGAACACCGCCCGGGTCCCGTCTCCGCGGCCGATGTCGCCGGCCACGAGCGCGGAGGGGGGCTCTACGCCGAGGTAGTCGCACACCTGGCAGGCCGCACCGAGCATCGCCGACGTGCCCTGCGAAGCGGGGATGCGCTCGCCGGCGACCGTCAGCGTGCCGCCGTTCTCGAGTGCGACCGGCCCTTCCAGTACGCGGCCACCGCTCGATGGGTAGGTCGCCACAACCAGCAGGCTCACGAGGCCTCACCCGCCTCAAGCAGCGACCTGACCTCGACGTAGGCGCGGTCGAGCATCAGCCCGCACAGCGTGTAGCCGAGTTCCTTGGGCCTCACCACCTCATCGACGCGTTTGCCGACGAGTTCGAGGTTCAGGTACGGGATGTCCGGACATCCCCCGCCGGAGGTGTTCACTATCGTGCCGCTCGCCTTCTCGACGACGATCTTCATGTTGCCGGCACGAACCATCAGCCACTCGCCGAAGTCGACGGTGGTGACCAGGTCGCACACTTCCGCCGTGCCCGCGGCGTCGTCGACCCAGTCCTTGAGGTGGACGTCCGCCTCGAGAAGTGCGCGCTCGGCACCCACGTGCTCGACGCGAGACACGGCGACCGAGAGGTCGCAGCCGCCCCTGAGGTGCGGGGGCGGCGCGACGAGCTCGACATCGTAGCCCTTGGCCTTGAGCACCGACTCGGCCTTGATCGCCTCGGCCACGTCGTAGAAGAGGAAGAGGCCGACTGCTTCGTCGATCTCGTCCCTTCCGGAGCGCTTCTTGCCGAACGGCCAGATCACGACTGGCGTGCCTCGATCCGGTAGTAGTCGGGTTCCTCGGTCACGGTCACCGAGTATCCCTCATCGGCGAGCATGTTACTCACGTTTGCTTTCGCCGTACCTGAGTCCACCAGCACGACGAGGGCGTCCGGCCCGGCGTCGAGTGCCTTCTTGGTCCGCATGACCGGCAGCGGACAGGACAGCCCGCGGGCATCAACCTCAATCATCTCGTGTCCCCTCTCTATGCGATGCGCTCGCGCTTGACGAACGCGATGACGAGCAAGACGGCGAGCATGATCCCGAGGGCGGGCCACGCCTTGTCGGAGAGCCCCGCCCCGGTGGACGCGATCACGAACCGGTGTGCGACGAGCGCACCGGCGAACATGCCGAGCACGGCCACGGTCGCATCGGCGTCACCCTCGCCGGACATGATGACCTGCCGGAACGGGCAGCCGCCGAGCATGAGTGCGGAAAGCCCCGCGACCACCATCGCGGCGAAGTTGCCGAGCGCATTCGTGTGAGCAATCGGCTGCCCCACGAAACCGAGGTTGTACTGGCCGAACACCATGTTGGCGATGGTCGCGCCCACGAGCAGGCCGATGACCGCGAAGAGCAGGTCGAAGCGGCGCACCAGCACGACGTCCCGGATGCCGCCCATGCTGCAGAACCGGCTGCGCTGGGCGACGACTCCGAGGGCGAGTCCGGCGACGATCGAGATCACGAACGGCGCGCGCTTGCCGCCCGGCATCGGCGGCGCCTTCTCGACCGACTCTGCGGGGCTGATGACCGTACCGTCCTCCGCGACGACCGCGCCGTCCACCAGCGTGGCGCCCGGCGGCTTGAGGACCGAATCGCCCTGAACGACCGCACCCTCGGCGGTGGCCCTCGCGCCCGCGGGGGTGGTCGTCAGGAAGTCCGGAGCGCTGCCGAACGCAGCGAGCAGTGCGAACACCAGCAGGACGCTCATGATCGCCGTGCCGACCCACCCCGCAACCGGGTTGAGCACCTTGGCGCGTCCGAGGTTGAAGCCTCGCTTGAGGAGGACCGCACCGACGGACACGCCGACGACGATGCCGGCGATGCCGTAGAGGGCGTTGAGGTCACCGCCTCCGAGGCGAAGCCACGCACGAACCGTGCATCCGAGGAAGATGAGCGACGACAGCATGAAGATGAAGCCGAGGACGAAGCGCAGTATGACCGACGAGCCGCCCCTCGGCCGGAACTCGCGCGTCGCAAGCGAGGCGATGGTCCCTCCGAACAACAGTCCGATGATCTCGGGCCTGAGGTAGGCCACGCCCCCCATGTTCGCCCACGCGCCGCCGAAGGCCCCCGTGATGTCCCGGTTGAAGCAGGCGATGCACAGGCCCATGTTCCCGGGGTTGCCCTGATTGACAAGCCAGGCTGCTCCGAGGCCGATGATCAGACCCGCAGCTCCGACGATCCACGCCGATGGGCCCATCGCTCGATGCTTGGCCATACGACTCCTCCTTCTCGCCCTGACGGTTGGAGACTGGCTTCGGAATCGAACCGAACAGCCGCCCTCTCCAGGAAGCCCGGCGGGTTTGCAGCCCGCGGCCGGCCCAGCCGACTCAACCAGTCAATCAGCATGCTAGATGTAGTCCATAAGTTACGTCAATACATCTGGCCGACGCCTGCCGGGGATTCGGACGACCTCAGCGACCGGCGGAAACAGTGGCTAGATGCGGTTCGAGGGCCTGCGCAGCGAGCGCTGGTCGTTCTCGAACCTCGTCAGCCCGATGGAGTCGAAGTGCTCGAGGAGCGGAATCACATACTTGCGGCTCACCCCGATGACGTCGCGCAGCTCCGACGTGGGAGCGCTGCCGTGCTCGCTCAGATGTGCGACGATCCGCTCCCGAATGCTGCCCACGGCGCTCGCGTCGAAGTACATGTCCGAGCTGATCCGGACGATGGCGCCGTCCGAAGCCATGCGGTTGAGCACCTTGCGGGCCACGCCGGGGTTGACGCCCGCCTCCGCCGCCCACGCCTCGACGGTCCGGGGCGCGAAGCCGTCTTGCGCTACGAGGCGAACGAGTGCCGTCTGCGCAGCCCGCTCCTCGGCCAGCGCGGACACGGCCGCCTTCGGGTGGCGAACCTGTCCCTTCTCGGTCACGGCGCAGCCGCGCTCGACGGCGGTCTCGAGCAGCGCGTCGAACGCCCGCTGTGTGAGGCGACGGTCGACCTTGTCGCGCAGCGCGGCGGTCGCGATGCCGGTGGCGTTCGGCTGCGCCTCGTGGAACGCGAGCAGCTCGCGCTCGACCATCACCACGAGCGCCTCGAGCGCCCCGGTGGTGATGAACGCGGTCTCGCCCGCCACCTTGAGGCGTGCGAGGTCGGCCCGGTTGAGCTCGTCGGCGACCTGGCCGCGAGGCACACCCAGCGCGGCGGCCACCTCAGCAGACGTCATCGGCAGCGCGCGCGACGCAAGCAGGCCGACGCTTGCCGCCGAGAGGTCGTGTGCAACCAGTGCCTCGAGGAGCTCCCGCTCGTGCTCGCGCAGGGTCGTGCGGCGCGGAGGCAGCACGTCGAGGACGACCCCGCCGCCGATGGTGTAGACCGGCGAGTACGAACGCACGATGAAGCGATCGTCGTAGCGCGGGACGAGCGGCTCTTCGAGGCGCACCTGCGCAAGCGCGGACTCGCCCGGAGCGAGCACCGGTCCGTCCATCAGCAGTACCCGCCCGAGTACCTCACGCGTCCCGTGATGCACGTGCACGCGCGTGTCACTCTCGAAGACCTTGTCCTCGCCGGGCGCGCCGAGGTAGGTGAAGCGCGCGTCGAACCGGTCGGTCACAGCGAGCGTCCCGGGCTCGGCGATCACGTCCCCGCGCGAGATGTCGTCTTTGTCCACGCCGGCGACGTTGAGCGCAACGCGCTGACCCGCCGTGGCCTTCTCGACGCTTGCCGAGTGCACCTGCACCCCGCGCACGCGTGCCTCGCGTCCACCCGGCATGATCTCGATCTGATCTTCGCGCGAGACCCTCCCGGACCAGAGCGTTCCCGTCACGACGGTGCCCGCGCCCGCGATTGTGAAGACGCGGTCGACCGGCAGGCGGAACGGCAGGCCCGCCTGACGCGAGTCGGCCTTCCCGGCCACCTCGTCGAGCGCGGCGAGTAACTCCGGGATGCCCGCGCCGCTCTGCGCTGATACCGGGACGATCGGCGCGCCGGCGATCGAGGTTGTGTCGACCAGCGAGCGCACCTCCTCGGTGACGAGGTCAATCCAGTCGGACTCGCCGAGGTCGGCCTTCGTGAGCGCGACCACTCCCCGCTCGATGCCGAGCAGGTCGATGATGGCGAGGTGCTCGCGGGTCTGGGGCATGATGCCGTCGTCGACGGCGACAACTAGCAGCACCACGTCGATGCCGGTGGCTCCGGCCACCATCTGGCGCACGAAGCGCTCGTGGCCCGGCACGTCGACGACCCCCATCGTGCGCCCGCTCGGCAGCGTGAGCTGTGCGAAGCCAAGTTCGATGGTGATGCCGCGCGCCTTCTCCTCGGCGAGTCGATCGGGATCCGTGCCGGTGAGCGCCTTGACGAGCGTGGACTTGCCATGGTCGATGTGGCCGGCCGTTCCGAGGACGAGCGAGCCCACCGCGCCTACTCCGCGCCTGCGAGCACGCCGGCGACGCGCGCAACCACGACGGGCTCGTCGCGGACGAGCAGTGTACGCGGGTCGAGCAGCAGCCGGTCGTCCTTGATGCGGGCGATCAGCGCCGGCTCGCCGAGGCGCAGCCGCTCCTCGAGCTCGACCGGGCTCATCTGCGTCGGGGTGACGCGCACCACTGTCGTCGGGATGTCGGCCATCGGCAGCGCGCCGCCGCCGGCCCGCGAGACGTCCGGTGCGATGTCGACCACCGCGTGGTTCCCGCACGCGTCCGCAAGCCTTCGTGCGAGCGCGTCGGCGCGCTCGGCCATCTCGGCGGCGGGCGCGGTGATCATGCGAAGCGTCGGGATCTCGGCGAGCGCCTTGTCGGGATCGAGGTAGGCGCGAAGCGTGACCTCGAGCGCGGCAAGCGTCATTTTGTCGAGGCGCAGCGCGCGCGCCATGGGATGCTTCTTGAGCAGCGCGATGATGTCGGCGCGGCCCACGAGGATGCCCGCCTGCGGCCCGCCGAGCAGCTTGTCGCCCGAGCACGACACGAGGTCGGCACCGGCGGCGATCGACTCGCCGACGGTGGGTTCGTAGGGCAGCCCGAACGCACGCAGGTCGACGAGCACACCCGAGCCCTGGTCCTCGAAGACCGGCACGCCGTGGGCCTTGCCGAGCGGCACGAGCTCGTCGAGTCCGACCTCCTGCGTGAAGCCGACGACCCGGAAGTTGCTCGAGTGCACCTTGAGCAGCACGCCCGTGCGCTCGGTGATGGCGTTCTCGTAGTCGCGCAGGTGCGTCTTGTTCGTGGTGCCGACCTCGACCATCGTCGCCCCGGACTCGCGCATGATGTCCGGGATGCGGAACGACCCGCCGATCTCCACGAGCTGCCCGCGGCTGACGACGGCCTCCTTGCCCCGGCCAAGCGCGGACAGCGCGATCATCACCGCGGCGGCGTTGTTGTTGACGGCTATCGCGGCCTCCGCACCGGTGAGCCGGCACAGCAGCTCCTCGCAGTGCACGTGGCGGCTACCGCGCTCGCCCGTGGCGATGTCGTACTCGAGCGTCGAGTAGGACGATGCGATCTCGGCGACCGCAGCCGTGGCGGCCTCGGAGAGGATCGAGCGACCGAGGTTGGTGTGCACGACGATGCCGGTGGCGTTGATGACGGCGTGCAGCGATCGCCGGTCCTTCAGCGCGACGCGCGAGCAGACGTCGGCGAGCAGCCCGGCTTCGTCGTAGTCGGCGTCGGCGAACGCGAGCAGACGGGCTCGGGCGCCGTCGATGGCCTCGCGCAGCGCCTCAAGCACTACGGCGCGCGGGTGTGCCTCGAGGAGCGGGGCCACGTCGGCGTGCCGCAGCAGGTCGTCGACCTTGGGGAGTCGCCTCAGGCGTTCCTGGGTATCCATGAGGGTGATTCTACCTGTTCGCGTTCGCCGGTGGGTCACGCTGGAGCACCGGCAGAGGTGACGGATGACGACGACCGTGCTTGAAACCGAACGGCTCGTGCTTCGCACGTGGGCGCCCGCGGACATCGACGCGTTCGCGGTGCTCGCGCGCGACCCGCGCGTGACGCGCTACATCAACGGCGGACGGGCCGCCACCGACGAGCAGATCGGCTCGTTCCTCGAGCGGCAGATCCTCACGCAGGCCCGCGCGGGCTGGTGCCGCTGGGCGCTCGAACTGCGTGCGCCCACCCCCGGCGAGCCGGCCGGTGCGGTCGGCTTCGCGGGACCCGGCTGCACGTTCGCGCCGGACATCGAGTTCGGTTGGTGGCTGCACCCCGACCTGTGGGGCAGAGGACTCGCAACCGAGGCCGCGCGGGCCGGTGTGCATCGCTGCTTCTCGGTCATCGGCTTCCCGCGGCTCATCAGCATGGTGCACGCGGACAACGCCGCGTCGCTCGCGGTCGCCCGTAAGGTCGGGTTCACCGTCGATGCCGAGGTCGAGCACGCCGGCGTCACGCTCGTGCGCCACGTGCTCGACAGCCCGCTCGGCGACCTGCCGCCCGACCCGCGCTTCCGCCGCACCTGTACCGGCCTGCCCCACGGCGGCTCGCTCGGCACCGCGTATCCGGCGGCCAGGGACGAGTAGACGGAGCCGCACCCGCTCAGGCGATCGTCACGATGGCGTCGGACCCGAGCAGACACTCCACGGCGGCCGGCATCGAGCCGGTCTCTCCCACGGCCAGAGAATCGGTGAGCTTCAGGTAGTCGAGGCACGTCCCGCAGACCTTGACGTCCACCTCGTTCTCGACGAGCAGCGCGAGGTCGTCGAGCACCTCCGAGCCCCTGCAGGCCAGCCTCACGCCGCCGTTCATCAGCATGACGGCCGAGGGACGCACCTCGTTGCGCGCGAGCGAGTAACAGAAGTTGCGCATGAGCAGCCGGCCGAGCTCGTCGTCGCCTCGCCCGATGCGGTCGGTGGTGATCAGCACGCGTTTGCTCATGTGGGCCTCCCGGTCGCGAGAACCTGTACCGGGATGCAGTATAAGCCAACCTGAGTCCAACTATCATCAAATGAACGGACTGTGGGGGAGTCGCGCGGCCGATGACGACGCCCGCCACGCGCGCGTCTCAGCGCAGCTCGATGCGCCCGGGCGCTCCCGTGACGATCCCACCGACCACCTTCGCCGCCTCGCCGCGCGCCTCGAGTGCTGCGAGCAGCGCGTCGAGCCTCCCGGCCGGCACGGCCATGAGCAACCCGCCGCTCGTCTGCGGGTCGCAGAGCACGTCTCTCCAGGCGCTCTCCACGTCCGACCACTCGACCCACTCGTCGACCGCGTTGATCACGTCGAGCGTGCGTCCCGGCTTCACACCGTCGCGCGCGTAGTGGAGCGCGCCGTCCCACACCGGCACCGCCTCGACGTCCAGGTAGGCGGCCAGCCCGCTGCCGAGCGCCATCTCTTGCAGGTGGCCGAGCAGTCCGAAGCCCGTCACGTCGGTGGCGGCGTTCACGCCGACCTCGACCATCGCCTCGCAGGCAGCGCGGTTGAGGTGTGCCATCGACTCGATGACCCCGGCAAGCGTCTGCTCGGTCTCCAGGCCGGCCTTGAGTGCGGTGTTCATGATGCCCACACCGATGCGCTTCGTCAGGACAAGCGCGTCGCCGGGTTGTGCGCCGATGTTGCGCACCACGCGCTCCGGCGCGACCTCGCCCATCACGGCAAGCCCGTACTTGGGCTCATTGTCGTCGATGGTGTGGCCGCCGACGACGAGAACGCCCGCCTCGGCGCACTTCGCCGCGCCGCCCTGCAGGACCCGGGCGACCACCGACGCGTCCATCTTGCACGGGAACGCGAGCATGTTGAGCGCGACGAGCGGTTTGCCGCCCATCGCGTAGACGTCTGAGAGCGCGTTGGCGGCCGTGATGCGACCGAAGTCGTACGGGTCGTCCACCATCGGCGTGAAGAAGTCGACGGTGAGCAGGACAGCCCGCTCGCCGAGCAGGTAGACTGCCGCGTCATCGCTCGTCTCAAAGCCAACCATGAGCCGCTCGGACTCCTGGGGCGCGAGCGTGTCGAGCACCGCCTTGAGGTCCTCCGGACCCCACTTCGCCGCTCAACCCGACTTGGTCGACAGCTGCGTCAGGCGCACCTGTTCGCTCACGGAACCTCCCTCAGAGTCATCGGACACATCGCGCGGGCGGGCCTGCCCGGGCGGCTGGAGCTTAACGGTAGCGTATCCGAAGCGCCGCCGCTCCGTACGGCGGGAGCGGCACGCCGAACGAGACGCCTCCGACAGCCGTCGGCGACCCGCCCGCGACCGCGCTCACCTCGTCGACCACCCGGTCGAACGAGAGCGTCGCGGTCACCTCGACACCATGATGATTCAGGAGGAGCGCAACCTCCTCCGCATCACCCGCAAGAACCGCGATCTCCACCTCACGGGCATCGCAGCTCACTTTCGAGCGACACCCCGCGACGTCCCCCACCGCTCCGTACAGCGTGGTGAGGAATGCTTCGAGGTGAGGCGGCGTGGCGGTGAGGCCCGCCTGGCCGAGTACGCGCTCGAACGGCGCGGCAACGAGCACTGCACGCCCCTGCCCCGGCCGGCTCAGCGTGACGAGCGGGCTTCCGGCGGCATCGGTCGCGATGACGGTCGACGCACCGGGGCCGAGCAGGGCGAAGTGCGGCACCTCGGCGGCGGTCTCGAACGGCTCGAGCTCGCCGAGCACGCTGCGCTGCGCGACGCGGCACGTCGCCTTCGTGCGCGCGCCGCCGTGGCCGAGGAAGTCGACCCCGAACAGGTCCCGGGCGGCAGGCCCGAACTCACCGCCGCCGTAGGACAAGACGAGCGAGCCGCCGCCCTGTACCCATTCGGCCAGCCGCCGCCACGTGCCCTCCTCCAGGTCGGTCACCGAGGGCACGATCAGCATCGAGTAGGGGTCGAAGGGATCCGCCTCGCGCACGACGGTGACCGGAAGGTGCGCCTCCTTCGCCCGCACGAACGCCTCCAGGCACGCCCGGGGCGCGTAGAGCGAGGGCAGCGTCGGCTGGGACGCCATGCGCTCGGTCGGCACGACGACGGCCGCCCGCTCCGGCGCAGGGGTCAGGCCACGCAGGTCGAGGCGGGCCACCATGCGCGCGAACGCGTCGAACTCGCGCATCGCCGCCTTCGGACGCCCCCCGGAATCCCTGACGCCGACGAGCGCCTCGAACCGGTCGAGATGGTAGGGCTCGCGGCGCTCGGTCTCGACATCGCGCCATCTGCGCACGAGTGCGCCGGACGCCCCGTTCATGAGTCCGGAGTACAGGACGCAGCGCAGCATCGCCGCCTCCTCGGCATGCGACGCTTCCTGCCCGTGAGCGCCCACCTCATCCAGGAGGACGGGCTTGGCCCTGGACCTCGCGTGCAACAGGTAAGAGTCGAGATAGGTCGCGCGGACCTGAGTGAGGGGTCCTTCCGCCGCGTAGCTGCGGAACGTCGAGGTCGCGTGGGAGACGCCGATCTCGCCCGGCCCGAGCGCCGCGCGAGCATCGACGCGCCGGTCGTGGAAGAGCGTCTCGGGATCGATAGCAAGGATGACGGGTCGATCCGTGTCGACCTCGCGCACGGCTTCGCGCATCGCGCCCGCCCACGCGTCGAGGTCGGCGGCCGATTCGAACCCGGAGCAGAACGCCTCGTTTCCGAGCTCCCACGCGAACACGGCCCGGTCCGACCGGTGTGCGGCGACCACGTGCCGTACGAGGGCGGCCTGGCGCTCGGTCAGGTACGCATCGGTCCGGGGGTCGCGATTCTGGCCCCAGGGGACGTCGAGCAGACCCGCATGCGGCTCGTCTGCGAAGAAACAGACGATCAGGCGCAGCCGGTGCGCGCCCGCGCTCTGCACGATCTCGAACAGGCGGTGGACCGCGTCGTCCGCGTACACGCCTACCTGCGGCTCGAAGAGCCTCCACGAGATGAAGATGCGCACGAGAGTCAGACGCGCCGCCGCGAACTCCGCGAAGTCGCCGTCGACATCACCGGGGTACCACCGGTCCCAGGGGGCGGAATCCGTGTCGACGGGGTGATACGTCACCCCGAGCGGGAACAGCATGTTTCGGGAGGGGCGCGACGCGCGGGATCCGGTGCTCACTGCGCGCCCCCTTCGACCGCGGCGTCGTACAGCTGCCAGAAATGGCGACGGCGCTGCACGTCGTGATGGGAGGCGCGGCGCACCGCCCAGGTGGCGCGCGTATGGTCGCCCTCGGCCAGCGCGACCGCCGCCTCCCCGAAGTGCGCGCGAACGCACCCCGGGTCGATGGCGAGCGCCGCCCGGTACGCCTCGCCCGCAGCCGCGTATCTCTGCAGCGCAAGCCGCGACTCGGCGAGCAACACGTGCGACAGCGCCTGGCCGGGGGCCATCGCGGTGAGTGCGGAGAAGAGCTTCGCCGCGTGGTCCGAAAGTGCGGGACGTCGCGCGAAGGCGACCCCGAGCGCGAGAACGGCCGCCGGTGACTGCGTCGACAGGGTGAGCGCGCGCAGCGCGCAGGCCGTCGCCTCGTTGACGGACTCCTGTTTGAGGTAGAGGTACGCGGCGAGCGTGAGCGCCGCCACGTCGTCGGAGTGCTCCTCGAGCACCATGCGCACCAGCTCCGCGGCCTTGAAAAGCTCCTCGCCCGCCGCGAACGCGTGCGCCGCCAAGAGGCGCTCTGAGGCATCCGGGCCGACGCTGACGACGTCGCCGGCGGGTGCGACACGGGCATCGAAGCCGGCGAGCGCGAAAAACAGTTCGTCCTGACTCGGATCGAGGTCGCCCGCCTTGCGGAAGCCCGGAAGCGCCGTCGCCATGCCTTCGCGCTTCAGCGCCGCTACCGCGAGGTCGTACATCGCCCGGCAGTCCCGCGGGTCGATCTCGAGCGCCCGCTTCCACGCCGCAAGCGCCTCGTCGGGATAGCCCGCCGCGTCGAGTGCCTCGCCGAGCTGGACGTGGGCGACGGCGAGATCCGGTGCGACTTCGGCGAGTTCCTGCCAGACGAGCACCGAGCTGTCCCACATCCCGCCGATGCGGTCGTAGGCGAGACCGAGGACGAGGTAGGCGGGTGCGCAGCCGGGGTCGATCCCGATGGCCCGCGTGGCCGCGCCCGCCGCCTGTTCGCAGAAGCCCTCGCCGATCATCAACCCTGCGAGCAGGCAGTGCACGAGAGGGTCGCGCTCGTCGATGCGCAGCGCCTGCTGGCACGCGGTGACCGCCGCCGCGGAGCGGCCCTGGCGGGCGAGTCCCTCGGCGAGCATCACCTGGGGAGAGCGCCCGGCGGTCATCGCGCTCCCCTGTCCATCGCGGCGGACGTGGCGCGCATCACGGCGCGCAGAGCGTCCTCGGCGCCACGCACCACGCCGCTCGCGCCCACTGCGGCGGCAAGCCGGGAATCGGCGACGAACGGGGCACCTGACGCGAGCAACGTGACGTCGTCTCGCTCCGCCGACAGGAACATCTCGTGCACCCTTTCGACGGCATGCGCGGTCGCAAGCATCTCGGCGAAGACGATCACGATACGCGCACCGGACTCCTCGGCACGTTCGAGGAAGCGCGCGGGCAGCACCTCGACGCCGAGGTCCGTCACGCGGTGCCCGGCCTCCCTGAGAGCCGCGGCGATGATGTTCTTGCCGATGTCGTGACGGTCGCCGTGCATGCAGCCGACCAGGACGCCGACACCCGTGTCGGCGGCGCCGACGGGGGGCGTGACGAACGACATGATCTGGTCGGCCGTGACCGCCGCCTGCGTGAAGGCGTACTCGTTGATCGAGCCGTCCGCCCACGAACCCCCGAGGATTGCCATCGCGGGCGCGAAGAGGGTGTCGAACAGCGCTTCTTGCGGCGTGCCGCCGGCACGCACACGCTCGATGACGGATATCGCCGCGGCGGGATCGTGCCTCACGAGCGCGCGATAGAGACGGAGTGCCGCATCGTCCGTCACGCGCTCACGCTCCTCTCAGTCCGCCTGCGCCGCGCACGCGGTGCGGGCGGCGATTTCCGTCATCACGAGCCCGGGTGGGCGGTTCACACACCTGCCCGACCCCGGCATCATCACCTGGTAGCGGTGGTGGGATTCGAACCCACACGGCCTTGCGGCCAGAGGCTTTTAAGGCCCCCTCCTGTACCAATTCGGATACACCGCCGCATCACTCAAGACCCGGCTCGCCACGTCCTTCGGTCCCGAGGCGCGCGTAGAGGTCGAGCGCGATCCCATACAGTATGTCGTGCTCGCTCACGAGCGTCGAATCGAGCCCCGCCAGGTCGAGCACCGCGAGCAGGATGATCGTGCCCGCCACGATGACCGGGGCGCGCCCCGGATCGAGTCCGGCCACCTCGGCCGCGCGCCGCTCGAGGGACAGCGACACGAGACGCTCGAGCATGCCGCGTATCTCGTCGACGCCGAGCACCGAGCCATGGACCCGCGCGGGGTCGTAGCAGGCGAGTCCCTGCCGGATGGCCGAGAGCGTCGTCGCCGTGCCGGCGAGCGCGATTGAGAGCCGCGGCGGTTCGGGAAGGTCGCCGAAGAACGCCGCCAGCTCCCCGCGCGCCCAGCGTGCGCCCTCTTCGAGCTCCGTGGCCAGGGGCGGATCGTGTACGAGGAACCGCTCGGTCAGCCGGCGGGAACCGACGTCGACCGAGCGTGCCGCTGCGATCCTCGCCTCGCCCGGCCCGCCGCCCGCAGCACGCGAGCCGAGCACCAGCTCGGTCGACCCTCCGCCGATGTCGTTGACGAGCAGACGGTCCCCGGCGAGCTCGTAGGTCGCCCCCGCGAACGCGAGGCGCGCCTCGGCGTCGCCCGCGACGATGTCGGGTTCGATGCCGTGAGGCGCGAGCAGCGCGGCGAACTCCGCTCCGTTGTCCGCATCCCTCGAGGCGCTCGTCGCGACAGCCTGCCAACGCTCCACGCCGAGTTCGCCCATCTGCCCGGCGTACCGGGCGATGACGCTCTCGACGCGCGCCATCGCCTCGGCCGACAACGTGCCGCTGCGAGCCAGCCCCTCGCCCAGATGCGTGATGTCGGTGCTGCGCATGACCTCGGACAGCGTGCCCGGTCCCACGTCGGCCACGAGCAGCCGGGTCGTCACGGTGCCGATGTCGATCGCGGCAAGCCGCCTCGTGACCGTCACGAGTCCCCCTCACGCAGGCACGTCAGCCCCGCGCAGCGGCCGTCCGGGCACTCGCGGCCAAGCGCGTCGAGAAGCCCCCTGCCCACAGGGTCGGCGATGCCGGCGAGCGCCGCCGCCACGTGCGCGTGCAGGCACTTGGTCGCCGCGGGATCGCGCTGCCCCGCGATGCCGACGCCGGCGCACGGGTCGGGATGCGGCAGCGCCGCCTCGGCTCTGCGGTCCCGGTAGACCGCGTCCGCCGCACGCATGCGCTCAGCAAGCTCCGGTTCGGCCGCAAGCCGCGCGGCCCACGAGGAGACTCCTCCCGCGGACTCGGCCGCGGACACGTCCCCGGCGAGCCAGGGGCACGTGAGCCAGTAGAGCGTAGGAAACGGACCTCCGTCGCCAAGGGCGGGCGGCGTACCCAGCACTTGCGGAAAACCGAAGCCGCAGCGGACCTCCACCCACCAGCGCCCGCGGGGCTCGCGGCCGAGCTGGGCTTCGACCACCACCTCGTCGACCGGAGTCGGCTCGCCGGCAACGCTCACGGCGCGCTACCGCACGCCGAAAACGAGGTCGAGCAGATCGACCCAGACCGAGTCCGGGACCGGCGCCTCGTCACCCGTCCGGGCGAGGGCCGCCGCCGAAGCCTCCTCGGCCGGATCGATGACCACGTAGACGTTCTCGCCTTCCTTGACCATGCCGAGGCTCTCGCGTGCGACCTCCTCAACACCTTCCGGGGTCTTGAGCCGCTCGACCTGGGCGCTGAGGTTCTCGTTGCGCTCCTTGAGACTGTCGAGCTCTGCCTGGAGGCGCGCCTGTTCGCGGGACTCCTGATATTGCAGCTTGAGCGGCGTGTAGAACGTCCAGCCGAGCAGGACGACCGCCGCGACCACAAGCAGCGGGACCGCCCAGCCCCTGCGCGGTGCGCGGGAGGCGGTGCGGGATCGGGAGGACATGGTGCGCTTCGGACGGGAGGTGGACCCTCCCCGCGAAGCGGAGCGCTTCGCGGGAGGACGGGTGCGCGAAGACGAGCCACGCCCGGACCGCGCCGATACGCCGGTCCGCCGTGTGCTCGCTGAAGCCCCGTGCCGCGTCGATTTCCTCGAAGCCATCGCCTATGAGATCCTGTGAGAAGGCCAGCGAACTGTCTGTTCCGGTGCGAGGCCGCACCTTGGGCGGATGATAGCACAGCTCAAGCCCGCGTATCACCTCGAGCCAAGGTCGAGGTCGAGGCTGGCCGCCCCACCCTCACGGGACCGGGCGCACGAGGATGAGGTCGGTGGCGCCGGGGATGCGCGACGAGATGCCAGCGGTAATCGCGACGCGCTCGCCCGAACGGGCCAGACCGGCGTCGCGAACGGCCGCAAGCACGCTCGTCAGCATGACGTCGGTGTCCTCGGCGAGCTCGACGACGAGCGGCCGCACCCCCCACACCACGCCGAGCCGCCGAGCGACCGCCGGGTGCGGAGTGACGGCGACGATCGGGACCGAGGGCCGGTGACGCGCGACCGCGCGCGTGGTCGCCCCGGACTGCGTCGCCGTGACAATCGCCGCAAGCCGCAGGTCGTTAGCGAGCTCGCAGACGGCCGCGCTCACCGCGGCGGTAACGTCGCCGCCGTCGGTGGGCACCGCAGCCACTGCCGGGAGCGGAGCATGCACCTCCTCTGCACGCCCGGCGATGCGCGCCATCGTCTCGACCGATGCGGCCGGGTACTGGCCCACCGCAGTCTCCGCCGAGAGCATGACCGCGTCGACGTAGTCGAAGATCGCGTTGGCGACGTCACTCGCCTCGGCGCGGGTCGGCCGCGGCGATGACGTCATCGACTCGAGCATCTGCGTCGCGACGATGACCGGGACTCCGGCGCCGCGGCTCAGTTCGATGATCTTGCGCTGGAGGACGGGGACGTCTTCGGGAGAGGTCTCGACCCCCAGGTCGCCCCGGGCCACCATGACGGCATCCGCCGCGGCGACGATCGCCTCGATCCGGTCGATCGCCGCACGCGTCTCCACCTTCGCAACGACGGGGATACCGCTGCTTTCCATGTGGGCCCTGAGCGCTTCGATGTCCGCGGCGCTGCGCACGAAGGACTGGGCCACGAGGTCGACTCCGGCCTCGATCCCCCACGCGAGCACCTCGAGGTCGTAGTCGGTGAGGGTCTCGACATTCAGGTGCACACAAGGTGCGTTGAGCCCCTTGCGGCTCGAGATGGGGCCGCCGGCGACGACGCGGGTGATCACGGTGTCCCCTTCAGTGCCGGTCACGACGAGCTCGAGCGAGCCGTCGTCGAGCAGGAGCCGGTCGCCCGGGGCGACATCGTCGGCCAGCCCCCCGTAGCCGAGATAGGCGTGAGTGCCGTCTCCGACGCACGTGCCGGGCGAGATCGAGAACTGCGCGTCGGGCTCGAGACGCGCTTTGGGCCGCATTTCGCCGAGCCGGAGCTTCGGCCCCGCCAGATCGAGCATGAGCGCGACGTGCCGCCCCGCCCTGTCCGCCGCTGCGCGGACCGCCGTGAGACGCGCTTCGAGCTCGGCCGGACCGGAGTGCGATGCGTTCAGCCGGGCGACGTCCATGCCCGCGGCGACGAGTGCGTCAAGCGCCTCGGCGGAGTCGCTCGCGGGGCCGATGGTGGTGATGATCTTGGTACGGCGCATGGGTCCGCCTTTCACGGGTTTGGGACGCTCTCTCACCATCTACCCGCTCAGGCACCCCCGACCACGGTCGTGAACCTACGCTTCGGGCTCTTCCTCGGCCTTCGGGAGGCGCATGACCTGGACGACGTCACCGTCCCGACGAATGGTGAGCTGGTCGCGGGCGATTCGGTGAACGGCCGTTCGCAGGTTGCCGTGCAGGCGGTCCACACCCCGCGGATCGGTCTCGATGACTACGGCGCGGTCCCCTCCCGCAAGCACGTAGCGCACGAGACGCGTCGCCGCTCCGCGCGGCGGTGGATACGGCACCTCGATGCGGCGCGCGTCCACCGTCCAGGCCACCGGCTCGGACTCCGCGAGCGGTCCTTTCACACCGCACGTCCGGCTGACAGGCACGATGAGAACGACGGCCCGCCGCACACGACCTTCGGACGCGGGATCCTGCCCACAGACGATGCGCAACCCGACCTCGAGGCCGAGCAACGAAGCCGAGCGGGCGAGATACGCCCAGTCGAGCGTTTCGTCGAAGTCGAGCAGGATGACGACGCGGTCGCGAACCCGATGGACCAGCTCGGCCAGAAGCCGGGTCAGCCCGATACCCCTGCGCGGCGTGAATGTGACGACGGCGACGTCGTACGCCTCGTCCGGGGAGAGGTCCTCGACCATGCCCTGCCTGGTCGAGAGCTTCGGCGACTCGGCCACCTCGGACGCGAGCAGGAGCCGCAGCATGCCCGCCGAGGGCTCGAGCGCCGTCAGGCGCTCCGCACGCTGCAGCAGCGGACGTGTTAGGTAGCCGGTTGCCGCACCTACTTCGAGCACGTCGACGCCCTCCGGTACCTCATCGAACAGCGCGGCGAGAAGCTCCGGGAAGACGCGGTCCTTGCCGAAATCGATGTCGTACTTGCTGGCGAGACGCTCGCGCTGTGCGAGCGCGGTCTCGAGCGGGACCCCGTACTCGTACGGGATACGCAGCTTCGGCCCTGTCTGCCTCGTCTGGTGGTTCATGCCCCTCGCGTGTTCTCCGATCCACCGACCGTCAGCGCGCGATGTTGTAGAACGCGTCGGCGCCCGGATAGACCGCCGAGTCGCACAGCTCCTCTTCGATGCGCAGCAGCTGGTTGTACTTGGCGACGCGATCCGAGCGAGCCGGGGCGCCGGTCTTGATCTGCCCGGCGTTCACGGCGACCGCGATGTCAGCGATGGTCGTGTCCTCGCTCTCGCCGGAGCGATGCGAGATGACGCAGGTGTACCCCGCGCGCTTGGCCATCTCGATGCACTCGAGTGTCTCGGTGAGCGATCCGATCTGGTTGACCTTGATGAGGATCGAGTTCGCCACGCCCATCTCGATACCGCGCGCGAGCCGCTCGGTGTTGGTTACGAACAGGTCGTCGCCCACGAGCTGGACGCGGTCGCCGAGGCGCTCTGTGAGCAGCTTCCAGCCCTCCCAGTCCTCCTCGGCCATGCCGTCCTCGATCGAGACGATGGGGTACCGGTCGACGAGGTCGGCCCAGAAGTCGACCATCTCGGCGGGTGAGAGTACGCGCCCCTCGCCATCGAGGTGGTACGCGCCGTCGCGGTAGATCTCGGTGGTCGCGGGGTCGAGCGCGAAGACGATCTGCTCTCCCGGCGTGTAGCCGGCCTGCTTGACCGCCTCCTCGATGACCTGAAGTGCCTCTTCGTTACTGCCGAGGTCGGGCGCGAACCCGCCCTCGTCACCCACGCCGGTCCCGAGCCTGCGGTCGTGGAGCACCGTCTTGAGCGTGTGGTAGATCTCGGCGCACATCCTCAAGCCCTCGGCGAAGGTCGAGGCGCCCACCGGCATGACCATGAACTCCTGCAAGTCGACGTTGTTGTCCGCGTGCGCCCCGCCGTTGAGGATGTTCATCATCGGCACCGGCAGGACGTGCGCGTTCGCTCCCCCGATGTAGCTGTAGAGCGTGAGTTCGGTCGACTCGGCAGCCGCCTTGGCGACCGCGAGAGAGGTGCCGAGCACGGCGTTGGCGCCGAGCGCGGCCTTGTTCGGCGTACCGTCCAGCGCGATGAGCGTCGCGTCGATGAGGCGCTGGTCGGTCGCGTCCATACCGAGGATCTCGGCGGCGATGACCTCGTTCACGTTGCCGACGGCGGCCCGCACTCCCTTACCGAGGTAGCGGGCCGAATCGCCATCGCGAAGCTCGACCGCCTCGAAGGCGCCGGTGGAAGCGCCGGACGGGACGATAGATCGGCCAAACGAACCGTCGTCGAGAACGACCTCGACCTCGACGGTCGGGTTTCCACGGGAGTCGAGCACCTCGCGGGCGTAGACGTCGACGATACTGCTCATGACGCTGGCTCCTCCCTGCTCTTGGCGCGCTGCCAGAGCTCCTCCATCTCCGATATGCCCAAATCCGCCATGCCGCGGCCGGTCTCGGTCGCGTCGCGCTCCATCTGCTCGAAGCGGGTGATGAACTTGCGACACGTCGCGCGCAGGGCCTCTTCGGCGTCGATACCCTGCTTGCGCGCGAGGTTGACGACAGTGAAGAGCAGGTCGCCGATCTCGTCGGCTGCCTCGGACGAACCGGGCTCGGTCTGCTTGAGCTCGTCGATCTCCTCGTGGACCTTGTCCCACACGTCCTCGAGCGTCTCCCACTCGAAGCCCACACCGACGGCGCGGCGGGAGATCTTCTGGGCCCAGAGCAACGCCGGCAAGGCCGACGGGATGTTCTCGAGTACGCCCGAGCCGGCCTTCTCATCGCGCTTGATCGCGTCCCAGCGCTCGATGACCTCGGCAGGAGTCTCAGCCTCCGCCTCGCCGAACACGTGCGGGTGGCGCCGGCGGATCTTCTCGGAGATCCCCGCGATCACCTCGTCGATGGTGAAGCGGTCTTCGTCGCTGGCGATCTGAGCGTGCAGCACGACCTGGAGGAGCACGTCGCCAAGCTCCTCGGTGAGTTCCGCATCATCGCCCGCTTCTATGGCTGAGACGGCCTCATAGGCCTCCTCGATCATGTTGCGGCGCAGACTCATGTGGTCCTGGGCGCGGTCCCACGGACAGCCGTCGGGGCCCCGCAGCACGGCGATCATCCGAACGAACTCGTCGAACTCTCCGTCTGTCGGGCGCACGACATCCCCCCGCACGGGCGCGCCTACCCGCTACTGCCCGGTGCCGGTGGCCTCGCCCGAGCCCGCATCGCCGGTCTCGGTCGGCTTGAGCTCCTCGATAAGGATCTCGATGTCGGCCTCGGCCTTGACCTGCTCGAGGAACTCCTGGTATGCGGCTATGTTGCGCTGCTGCAGGATCTCCTGCTCGATCTGGTCGCGAACCTCGTCGACGGGCTTGGTGCGCTGGTCGCGCTCCTCGTTGACCTTGATGATGTGCCAGCCGTACTCGGTCTCCACGAGCGCGGAGATCTCGCCGACCTCAAGCGCATCGAGCGCGGCCTGGAACTCGGTTACGAACGGACGCGCCGGATCGGACCATCCCAGGTCACCGCCCTGAGCGGCCGAGCCGGGGTCCTTCGAGTACTCCTTGGCGAGCCCGGCGAAGTCCGCGCCGCCCTTGACCTCCGCGAGCACTTGCTCGGCGGTCGCCTTGTCGTCCTTATTGAAGAGGATGTGCGAGGCGCGCACCGCAGCCTGCTCCTCGAACTTGGCCTTGTTGGCCTCGTAGTACTCGGCGATCTCGGCGTCGGTGACCTCGGCGTCGCCCACCAGCTCCTCCATGAGGCGCTGGGTGGCGAGCTGGTCGCGCAGCTGCTGCTTGAGCTCGTCGAGGGTCAGGTTCGCATCGGTGAGCGCGGTGTTGAACTCCTCCTCGCTCGGGTAGCCGGCCTTGAGGTCCTCGATCTGAGCGTCGATCTCCTCGTCGGTCACGGTGATGCCGCGCTCCTCGGCCGCCTGGCGGATGAGCACCGCATTGATCATGTTGTCGAGCAGCTGGCGCTTGAACTCGACGAGGCGCGACTCGCCCTCCTCGCCCTCGAACATCTGGGGCGACTGCTCCATGAGGCGATTGACCTGCGCCTCGAGCTCGGTCTTGCTGATTTCCTCGCCGTTGACGATCGCGGCGACATCGTTCGAACCACACCCGGCCACACCGGCGAGCAGTGCGGCGGCCAGACCGAGCACGAGCAGTGGACGGAACGTCCTCATCGGGTCCTCCAGGGGAAGGTGACGTCAGGTGGCTTCAGACCCGGCAAGTATAGCACCGAGGAGAGTGGTGGCGGCCTCGGTCACAGAAGCTCCATAGCCGAGCGGGAGGGCGACCGAGCGGTCCCTCTCGAGCGTGATCGCACCGAGCGCGGCAAGTGCGCCGCGCACGCGCTCCTCCGGTGTGACCGGCGAGATCGTGAGCCGCCTGCGAACGACGGCGACCGTGCGCACGCCGGCGTCGGCCGCGAGCGCGCGGATCCGCGCGATCTCGACGAGGTTGCGCGCCTGCTCGGGAAGCGCACCGTGGGCGTCGGCAAGCTCGCGGGCGACCTGCTCGACACGCTCGACGCTCGGCGCGCCGGCGAGGCGCCGGTAGGCACGAACGCGACCGTCGGCGGCGGGCACGTACTCCTCGGGCAGGAACGCCGGCACTGGCAGGTCGACCTTGATCTCGGGATGGGCGACGACCGGCTCTCCGCGCACCTCGGCGACGGCCTGGCGGATCATCTCGGCGTACAGGTCGAAGCCGACCGCGCTCATCGAGCCGTGCTGCTCCGCGCCGAGAAGCGAGCCCGCCCCGCGGATCTCAAGATCGCGCATGGCGACCTTGATGCCGCTGCCGAGGTCGGCATGGTCGCGGATGGCGACGAGGCGCTCGGTCGCCTGCTCGGTGAGCGAGGCGCCGCGCGGGAACAGGAAGTAGGCGTAGGCCTTGACGTGACTGCGCCCCACCCGGCCCTTGAGCTGGTAGAGCTGCGCGAGGCCGAGGCGCTGCGAGTCCTCGATGACGAGCGTGTTGGAGTGCGGGTTGTCGATGCCGCTCTCGACGATGGTCGTCGCGACGAGCACGTCGATCTCCTTTGCGGCGAAGCTTTCCATCACGCGCTCAAGCTCGCGCTCGGACATCTGCCCGTGCGCCACGCCCACCCGCGCCTCGGGCGCGGCGTCGAGCACGCGCGCAACGGCGTCGTCGATGGACTTCACGCGGTTGGACACGAAGTAGACCTGTCCGCCCCGCTGCACCTCCCGCCGGATGGCCCCGGAGACCACGTCGGCGTCGTACTCGCCGACGTGCACGTGGACCGGGAAGCGGTTCGGCGGCGGCGTGTCGATGACGCTCATGTCGCGCACGCCCGAGAGCGACATCTGCAGCGTGCGCGGGATGGGGGTCGCGGTCATGGTGAGCACGTCGATCTGCTCGCGCAGGTTCTTCAGGTGCTCCTTGTGCTCGACGCCGAAGCGCTGCTCCTCGTCGATGACCACGAGCCCGAGGTCTTTCGGGGTCACGTCGGCCGAGAGCAGGCGGTGCGTACCGACCAGGACGTCGACCTCGCCGGCGGCGAACCCTGAGAGCGCGGCAGCCTGCTGTGACGGCGTGCGGAAACGCGAGAGGACCTCGACCCTGACCGGGAAGGGCGCGAAACGCTCGGAGAAGGTGGTGAAGTGCTGCTGGGCGAGGATGGTGGTCGGGCAGAGCACGAGGACCTGTTTGCCGTCCTGTGTCGCCTTGAAGGCCGCACGGATCGCGACCTCGGTCTTGCCGTAGCCCACGTCGCCGCAGATCAGCCGGTCCATCGGCTTCTCGGACTCCATGTCGGCCTTGACGTCGGCGATGGCGGCGAGCTGGTCGGGGGTCTCCTCGAAGGGGAATGCCGCTTCCATCTCGAGCTGCCAGGGCGTGTCGGGACCGAACGCGTGCCCCGCCACCGACGCGCGCCGCGCGTAGAGGTCGACGAGGTCGAAGGCGAGCTTGCGGGCGGCCGTGCGAGCCTTGGCCGTGGCGCGGGACCAGTCCGCGGTGTTCAGGCGCGTGACCCGCGGGGCCGAGCCGTCCGAGCCCACGTACTTCGTGATGCGATCGATCTGCTCGACCGGCACGTAGAGCCGGTCGGACTTCGCGTACTCGAGCACGAGGTAGTCGCGCTCGGCGCCGAGCACCTCCTTGCGCTCGAGCGCCTTGAACAGTCCGATGCCGTGCGTCTCGTGCACGACGTAGTCGCCGGGCGCGAAACCGAACGTCACGCGCGTGGCGTCGACCTCGCGCGCCGCACGGCGCACAGCGGCCGAGCGCGGGTAGACGTCGTCGATGCTCACCACGGCCAGGCGCGCGGAGGGGATCACGTATCCGGCAGGCACCTCGGCGTCGGTGATGTTGACGACCCCCGGCCGGAGGCGCAGCGCGGCGGGAGTTGCTTCCCCTGCACTCGCTCGCGCCTCATCAAGCAGGTCGACCACCGGCACGCCCGCCTCGACGAGCCGGTCGGCGACGCGGTGGCGGACCCGGCGCTCGGGCACGGCGAGCGCAACCCCGTAGCCGGCTGCAAGCAGCGCGCGCACGCCGGACATGAAGCGGTCCTCCCCGCCTGCGACCTCGGGGCTGCGAGCCACAAGCTCGGCGTCGACCACTCCGCCCGCGCGCAGCAGGGAGAGCAGCGTCAGGCGCTGGCGGCCGCCGAGGTCGATGCGCGCCGGCGGAAGGACGAGGCCCTCGGCGGACGCGTCGGCGCGCTCGGCGTCGGCGGCGAGCTCCTCGGCGCGGCGGGTCGCGTCGTCGAAAAGTGACCGCGGCTCGGCGACCACGACAAGCGTCTCGGCTGCGAGGTAGTCGGTGAGCACGCCGGCCTGCTTGTAGAAGTGCGGCAGGTAGCGCTCGACCCCGTTGAAGTAGACGCCCTGTTCCATGAGTTCGAGGTGGTGCGCGATCGCCGGCTCGCGCAGTGCGCGGTCGCGCAGCGCCGTGCGAGCGCCGGCGACCGCGCGTGAGCCGAGCTGCACCTCCCGGCAGCCGAAGACCTCGGTATGGCCGGCGTCGCCGATGCTCTGGCCGGTGCTCGGCACGTAGCGGCGAAGCGTCTCGATCTCGTCGCCGAACAGCTCGGCGCGCACCGGGTGCATGCCGTCGGAGGGAAAGACGTCGAGCACGCCGCCGCGGACCGCGAACGTGCCGCGCACCATGGCAGTCTCGGTGCGCTCGTAGCCCATCCGGGCGAGGCGCGCGGTGGCCTCCTCGAGGTCGAGCAAGCCGCCGGGTGCGAGCACGAGCGGCTCAAAGACGTGCGAACCCTGCGGTGGCAGCGCCCGCAGCAGCGAGCGCGCCGAGGCGACGACGACGGCCGCGCGGCCCGTGGTGAGCGCGTGCAGCGCACGCGCGCGGGCGCCGACCGCTTCAAGGTCGGGCGCCTGGTCGGACCAGGGAGCGTCGGTGCGCTCGGGGAAGGGCAGCACCGTGCCCGGCTGCAGGTACGCGGCGGCCTGCCGGGCGTAGCGCTCGGCCGCGGCCTCTCCGGCCACGACCAGGAGCATCGGCCGGGGATGGCCGGAGAACAGCGCGGCGATGATCGCCGGCCGGACGAGCCCGGGCACGGCGAGCGTGAAGTCGGCGCCGCCCGCGAGCGCGTCGCGCGCAGCGAGGTAGGGCTCGGAGGTGTGGAGTGCGGCGCTGACGGCGTCGAGCAGGCGCATGGGGCTCCTCGGCAGGCAGGGTGCGGACACGGCTGAAGCCCGCGCTCGGCGTGCCGGCGCGGGGCTCACCGAGGGTATCCCCGCTCACCCGCAGGGTCAAGCGCGGTGGGGTCGGGTACCATCAGCAGCGAGGCGTCGGTGCGAGGCGGGATCGGGAGGCGTGATGGAGCGGGCGCAGAGAGCGCGTGTGATCATGGACCGGCTGGCGGAGCTCTACCCCGACGCGCACATCATGCTGAACTACGACACCCCGTACCACCTGCTCATCGCGGTCATCCTCTCGGCCCAGACCACCGACGCCGGCGTGAACAAGGTCACCCCCGTGCTCTTTGAACGATTCCCAGGGCCCGAGGACCTCGCGAGCGCCGTCCCGGCCGAGGTCGAGGAGATCGTGCGGCCGACCGGCTTCTTCCGCAACAAGACGAAGTCGATCATGGGGGCGGCACGGATGATCGTCACCGAGTACGGCGGTGAGGTCCCCGACACGATGGAGGAACTCATCAGCCTGCCCGGCGTGGCGCGCAAGACCGCCAACATCGTCATCAGCAACGCGTTCGGCAAGGTGGAGGGCATCGCGGTGGACACGCACGTGTTTCGCCTCGCGCACCGCTTCGGCCTGTCGGAGGAGAAGGACCCCGACAAGGTCGAGCGCGACCTCATGGAGGTCTTCCCGCGCGACGAGTGGTTCCACGTCAACTACCGCTTCATCGACCACGGCCGCGCCGTCTGCACGGCCAAGCGCCCCGTGTGCGGCACCTGCACGCTCAACGACGTCTGCCCCGCCGCGTTCACCGTGAAGGGGTGGCGCGAGAGCGCGTAGGCGGGCGGACCGGGCGCGAGCCGGTGGCCGGGCGGGCGATCGTCGCTCGCGGGTGTCAGCTCCCGTAGCCGAGCACAAAGAGCGTGATCCAGACGGCCATGCCGGCAATCGTGACCGCGCCGGCGACCCCCCACAGGCGCTGGCGACGCGCGAACTGCTCGGAAGTCATCCGGCCGGCTGCCCGGTGCCAGGCAAGACGGTTCGCGTTGGCCGCGTAGAGGGTTTGGGCGCCGACCGTGAGGGCCGCGAGCGTCCACCCGGCCACCATGCTCCAGACGCCGTAGGGTTTCGGCCCGCGCAGCACGTTGTCGATGAAAACCCACAGCGGGAGGAAGAACACGCCGGGCCACTGCCCGTTGGCCACGCCCCAGATGGGCGGAATGAAGAAAGCGCCCCAGTTGAAGCGGGGGATCGGAGCGGGAGGCTCGGCGAACACTCCCTCGAGGTTCGCCCCGGTCTCGCGATCCAGCGCGGCGTTCACGTAAGCAGCCCCACGGCGACAGCCGCGACGAGAATCGCCGGCAGCATGTTGCCCACCGGCAGGCGCTTGATGCCGGTCAGGTCGAAGCCGATGGCGAGAATGAGCGCGCCGCCCACCGCCTGGATCGCCGCGATGACATCGGGCGTCATGAACGCCTCGACCGAGTGCGCTCCGGCCGCGATACCGCCCTGGATGATGATGATCGGGATGACCGACAGGCCCACACCGGCCCCGAGCGTGGTCGCGAGCGCGATCGATGCGATGCCGTCGAGCAGCGCCTTAAGGTAGAGCAGCGAGGGATCGCCGAGCCCGTCCTGGATTGACCCGAGCACCGTCATCGCGCCCACGCAGAACAGCAGCGAAGCGGTCACGAATCCCTCGACCAGCGTGTGCGCCTTCTCTCCCGGCTGATCCGCTCTCCCAGGTGCGAGGAAGGGCGCCTTGTATGAGAGCTCCTGGAGCGCCTGGCCGAAGCGTTCCAGCCAGTACTCGATCCTCAGCCCTTCACCGACGAGCGCGCCAACAACGAGCGAGCCCACGAGGACGAGAGCCGCGTACGCACCGAGAGTGCCCGCGGACAGGTCGCCGAGCCCGCCGATGCTCATACTCGCACCGATAACGATGGTAGACAGCCCGATGCCGGCGAACGCGATGAGCCGGAACCGGTCGGCGATGAGCCGACCGAAGATCAGACCAACCGCGGTGCCCGCAAGCACCGCCACTACGTTGACGATCACGCCGAGACCCGGCATCTCACCCCTCGCCCTCTTCGTCGACCCACAGCTTCTTGAGTTCCTCCGTAACGCGGTTGCCCCCGGGCGGCACCCCGAGAGTGCCGTCGTCGCGCCCGCCACCCGCGCGCGCTCCGCGACAGCCAAAGGCGCGGCGGCCACCCGCAGCATCGTACACGCTCTCGCGGCCGCGGACCTCGACCCTTCCGGAACGCCCGCCGGTCACGCGCGTGCGCAGCCCCGCGTCCGAGGTCACGACACACACGGCGCCGCCCGCGCGCTCTGCCAGACGCACGATGAGGTCGTCGGCTGTCTCTCCCCGCGAGAAGCGCACGTCGACGGGTGCTGCCCCGCCCGAGCCGCTCATCGGGTGCTCGGCCCCGTCGAAGACGACGACGATGCGCCCCGAACCCAGCAGCTCCGCGCCCCTGACGCGCAGGCGCGCGACTAGCCGGTCTCGCTGCTCCTCGATCTCGAGCGAGCGGGTCGCAGGGTCCGACCGCGTGACATTGTATCCGTCGACGAGGTAGAGCATAGGCGCAATGGTACTCGAGCGCGCCACGCGATGCATGGCCGGGCCGGTGCGATCGGGCGGGTGCCGGGGCGAGTTCGGGAAGGAACCTCTGAGGGGAGAGCACGGCGGCGGGAGGTGGCGTGGTGAAACGGTTGGGGAGGAGGGTGGCGATCGTGGGGGTGTTGGCGGGCGCGCTGGTGCTCGGTGCCTGCGCTCGCGGCTCGGACCCGGTCATCGTCGACGGGGACCCCGACCCGGCAGAGCAGACCACCAGGCCAGCGCCTGACCGACCCGCGCTCGGCTCCCTTGAGATCGAGCTCGTCCCCGTCGCCGAGGGCTTCGACCAGCCGCTGCTGGTGCTCGGCGCCGGCGACGACTCCGGACGGCTATTCGTCGCCGAGAAGGGCGGGCTGCTCAAGGTCGTGCGCGACGGGACGGTCGAACCCGAGCCCTTCCTCGACATGACCGACGCCGTATCGACCGAGTCGGAACGCGGGCTGCTCGGCATCGCCTTCCCCGAGGGCTTCGCCGAGCACGGGCGGTTCTACGTGAGCTACACCGACCGCACCGGCACGAGCGTGATCTCGCGCCTCCTGGCTGAAGGCCGCAGCGCCTCGAGAGCAACCGAGACCGTTCTACTGAGCGTCCCCCAGCCCTACGCGAACCACAACGGCGGCCACGTCGTCTTCGGCCCCGACGGGTACCTCTACACGAGCCTCGGCGACGGCGGCTCGGGCGGGGACCCCATGGGCAACGGGCAGGACCTTATGTCGCTGCTCGGGGCGATGCTCCGTATCGACGTCGGGGAGTCGCCCGACTCCACGATCGGTCCCGAGGCGGACGGCTACGCGATCCCCGAGGACAACCCCTTCGCCGACGGCAACGCGGCACTGCCCGAGATATGGTCGTACGGACTGCGCAACCCGTGGCGTTTCTCGTTCGACCGCGAGACCGGCGACCTCTGGATCGGCGACGTGGGACAGAACGCGGTCGAGGAGATCGACTTCCAGCCCGCGTCGAGTGAGGGGGGCGAAAACTGGGGGTGGAACCTCTTCGAGGGCACCTCGCCCTATCCACCCGACCGGAGCGTGACCGAGAACCAGGACGACTTCTCCTGGCCCATCGTAGAGTACCGCCATCCCACCGGGCGCTCGGTCACCGGAGGCCACGTCTATAGGGGCAACGGTCATCCGCAGATGCAGGGCGTGTACTTCTACGGTGACTTCGCGACCGGACGGATCTGGGGCCTCGTCCGCGAAGCCGGAGGCGCCTCGGAGAACCGCGAACTGCTCGAAAGCGGCCTGCAGGTCGTCTCGTTCGGTGAGGACGACGAAGGCGAGCTCTACGTCGTGGACTTCGCCGGCGCGCTCTACCGCGTCGAGGCGCGCTGACCGGCGCACGGCGCGGTCGCGGCGGTGCGGCGACCCGGGCGCCTACGCGCTCGCGTCCCTGACGGCCGCCACGAGCGCGTCCACGTCATCGGGTTGCGTGCTCCACGAGCATACCCACCGGACCTCACCGCGCGACGCGTCCCAGGTGTAGAAGCCGAAGCGCTCGGAAAGCTCCCGGATGGCGTTCTCTCCGAGCAGGGCGAAGACCTCGTTGGCCTCGACCGCCTGCGTGACCTCGATCCCCGCGCCGCGAACGCCGTCGGCAAGCCGCTGTGCCATCGCGTTGGCGTGCGCCGCGGTCTCGAGCCACAGGCCGTCCTCGAACATCGCGGTGAACTGCGCCGCGATGAAGCGCATCTTGCTCGCGAGCTGGCCGCACTGCTTGCGCACGAAGTGCAGGACGTCGGTGGGTGCGCCGTGCACGAGCACCACAGCCTCCCCCAGCAGCATCCCGTTCTTCGTACCGCCGAGTGAGAGCGCATCGACGCCTCCGTGCACGAGCACGTCCTTCGGCGAACAGCCGAGGCTGGCACACGCGTTGGCGAACCGGGCGCCGTCGACGTGCAGGAGCAGGCCGTGGGAGTGCGCCAGATCAGAGAGCGCTCGCAGCTCGTCGATCGAGTACACGGTGCCGTACTCACTCGCCTGGGACACGGAGATCACCCGCGGCTGGGCGTGGTGCTCGAAACCGAAGCCGACGAGGTACGGGCGCACGAGCTCGGGAGTGAGCTTCCCGTCGGGGGTGGCGACCGGAACGAGCTTCACATTGGCGATGCGCTCGGGTGCGGCGCACTCGTCGACGTTGATGTGCGCGGTCTCGGCACAGATGACCGACTCCCACGGCCGGCAGAGCGCCGCGAGCGTGACGACGTTGGCGCCGGTGCCGTTGAAGGTGAAAGCGACGTCGATGTCCTCGCCGAGCACCGCCCTGAGATGGCGTGCGGCCTCGTGGGTCCACGGGTCGTCACCGTAGGCGTGCACGTAGCCTTCGTTCGCGCGCACCAAAGCGTCCATCACGCGCGGATGCACACCTGAGTGGTTGTCGGACCCGAAGCTCACGCGACGCGTCATGCGCGCCCCCTTCCGTCTCGGGCGCCCCGCCTAGCTGCCGAAGAGCCGGTCGCACTCGGCGATATAGTCCTGCAGATGAGCGGGCAGCGCCTCAACGGGTCCCGCTGCCGGGATCGGGCCCGAGTGGTAGGTGTCCCAGAACAGTATTCTACCGCCCGCGAGGGCGTTCCTTCCTGCGTCGGAGCGCAGCGCCTCGAGCGCCTTGCCGGTGTAGGTCGTCTCGAGACGCAGACCCACGTCGGCAGCGGCGGCGACGGCACCGCGCGTGCCGGGGGTCGGGACCGCGTATCCGGGCTCGAAGAAGTCGTGCCGCAACACGAGGTTCAGGTCCTCGAACCGGAGGGCCGGGAACCCCTCTTCGAGCGAGCGCAGCAGCCCGACCGTGCTCTCGGCAAGCTCGCGCGCGACCGCGTCGTTCGCGATCTCCGTCGGCGTGACCCGCACGCCGACGACCCTCGTCGCCACGCCGGCGGCCGCGAATCCGATGGCAAGCCCCACGGCGGTGCCGAGTGTCCCGCTCGCGACGTAGACCGCGTCGAAGCCCTCGCCCACCTCGAGCGCGGCGTTGACGTAGCTGATCGCCCCGAGCGCGTTCGTCCCGCCCATCGGGATCACCAGCGGCTCGATGTCGTCGCGCCCGGTGAGCGCCTGCCTGATCCGTGCCGCCTCGCGCATGCCCTCCCAGCCGTCCACGGGGTGCAGCTCGGTGCCGAGCGCCGCATGCGCGCGTAGCGTGGCCGCCGCATACGCCGTCGGTGCCTGCGGCGAGATGACGACGTGCGGCTCGATGCCGAGCGCGCGAGCGTGGACCGCCGTCGCGAGAGCGTGGTTCGACCCGTACGCACCGAACGTGATCACGGCACGCCGCTCCCCGGCGAGCGCGTCACCGAGCAGGAAGTCGAGCTTGCGGACCTTGTTGCCACCGTAGGTCGCGTTGGTGAGATCGTCGCGCTTGACCCACAGCTCGTGCTCCGGTCCCGACACGCCCTCCGTCGCGAACGGCTCCAGCGGCGTCGGCAGCGTCGCGATGCCCGCCACGGGCAGGGTGGCGGTGCCGGGGTAGCGCTCGACGATGGGCGTGGTCATGCTCGGCGGCCTCCTCGGTCCGACTCGACGGCCGAGGCCATGGTAGCAGGGCTCAGCCGAACAGACCGCGCCTACTCGTAGGCGATCGCATCGCGCACGCTCACCTGGGAAGCGCGATACGCCGGCAGCAGGCTGGCGACGACCGCGATGAGGCTCACCGCCACGAGCCAGATACCCACGCCCGGCCACGAGTACTCGAAGGTGAGCGGCAGACCCATCGCTCCCGACAGCATGTCGAGCAGCACCGCGCTCATCGGGTAGGAGAGCACCGCACCGACCGCCCAGGCGATGAGCCCGATGACGACACCCTCCGTCACGAAGATCTGGTAAACGGACCCGTGCGACGCTCCGATCGCGCGCATGACGCCGATCTCGCGCGTGCTCTCGAGCACGTTGATGGTCATGGTGCCGGTGAGCCCGATCACCCCCACGATGGCGAGGATGACGCCCATGATCGCGAGGAAGGTGACGAGGATGCCGAGCTGGCTCGCGACCTGGTCGCGCTGCTCGGACTGCGTCTGGGTGAACGCGACGGGAACCGAGCGCTGCTCGAGGCGCTGCTCGACGGTCCGCGCGACCCGCGCCTGCTCGTCCGGATCGCCCGTCGGCGTGCGCACCTGCACGCGGGTGACAGCACCGGGGACGCCGGTGACCGAGTCGAGGTGGTCAACCGGTGCGAAAGCGACGGGGCCCATGAGTCCGGCCGAGACCACCCCGACGACCTCGAACTCGCGCTCCTCGCCGAGGATGTTGAAGGTGGCGGGCGACCCGACAGCAAGCTCCGGCTCGCCGCCTGTCACGTCCTCGTTGAGCACGATCGCCGCTGTGTCCGATGACGTCAGCCAGCGGCCCTCGGCGACGCGCGGTACCACGAAGTCCGATTCCGGCATCACCCCGATGATCTCGACGGCATCGGACTCGGTCCCGTCGGATCGCACGAACACGCTCCGGTACTCGGGCATGCTCGAGACCGCCTCCACGCCCTCGACCGACGAGACGATGCGCTCGACCGCCTCCCGGCTCTGCGGAAGCGCGAAGTAGAACTGGGCGTCGAAGCGCCACATGTCGACCTCATCAACGGTCGCGAGGATAGAGCTCCGCACGCTCATGACCGACATGACCACGGCGGACGCGAGCACGAGCGTGGTGAGGGTGAGCGCGAGGCGCCCCTTGCGCAGGAAGGTGTTGCGCAGCGAAAGCGCCACCGGGCGCGGAAGCCCGCGTACGAGTCCGAGCGCGCGGTCGAGCAACCCGTGGCCGAACGACGTCCCCGACATACCGGTCGAGTTGAGTGCGCGCACCACGCTGATGCGCGTGCCGAGGCGGACGGGGACGATCGCCGCCAGCAACGGGACGGCCATCCCGACGAGCACGCCGAGCGCGACGACGTAGGGCGGCGGCGCGAGCGAGGTGATCCGGAAGTTGAGCATGCCTGCCGCGTACTCGGTGAACCAGCGCCCTGCGGCGGCTCCCACGGGCATGCCGACGATAACGGCGAGAAGACCGTAGACGGTCACCATCACGAGGTACATCCAGATGACCTGGTCGGCCCGGCCTCCGATCGCCTTCATGATGCCGACCTGACTCACCTGCTGGGACATGATGGCCTGGACCGTCGTCACCACGAGGAAGCCCGACAGGAACAGGCTGAGCACGCCGAGCGCGAGCAGCAACAGCGACACGCCCTTGAAGATGTCGCCGAGGAAGTGGGCGCCCGGCTCGGGCACGCGCGTCTGCAGCACGCGCAGGCCACGCGAGATGAGCACGCCGTCGCGGATGTTCATCGCGAGCCGGCTCGCCTGTGCCTGCGTAAGCTCCTTCTCGGACACGAGGCGGATGGAGTTGAAGCGGTCAGGCTCGCCGAGCAGCCGCAGGGTCTCCATCGACACATAGCCGGTCGTGCCCGCAACGAACTGCGCGGGGACCGCGTTGATGTCGTGCACCAGACCCGTGACCCTCAACCGCGCGCGGGTGCCCTCGGGTGATTCGACGGTGATGACATCGCCCGGATGGTAATCGGCGACCATGTTGACCGAGCGTTCGAGCACGATCTCGCCGGCCGCGGGAGGCCACGAGCGGCCCTCCTCGAGCGTCGTCCGCTCGATCCCGGAGGCCGAGATGTCGGGCATCGCCCGCACGAAGAGCGTGTCCCAGCCCGCCGAGGGCGCGTCGTCGGGCTGCTCACCACTGGTGTAGCGGGCCGCGAACGCCCGCAACCCCTCGGCCGCGCGCACGCCCTCGTAGCGCTCGACCGCCTCCACCACGCTCTGGTCGGCAGTGTCGACATCGAATGAGATCGTAGCCGGCACCGACGTGCCGTAGACCTTCTCGAACTCGCGCAGGAGGATGCCCCGGCCGCCCATGACGACCGTGATCGCGAAGATGCCCACCGCGATCGAGAGCACTACGAGCAGCGTGCGGAACTTGTGGCCCGCCAGGTCGCGGGCGACCTTGCGCCAGCGCGGCCGCACGGTCAGATCCCCCGCCGCTCCGTGCGCGGGCGATGCACCGTCTCCTCGACGATCTCGCCGTCCCTCACCACGAGCGCGCGCCGCACGCGCGCCGCGATGTCGGAGTCGTGCGTGACCATGACGATGGTCTTGTGCGCGTCGACGAGCTCCTCGAACAGGTGGAAGACCGAATCGGCCGTCTTCGAGTCGAGGTTGCCCGTCGGTTCGTCCGCCGCGAGGATCGGCGGGTCGTTGGCGAGCGCGCGCGCGATGGCCACACGCTGCTGCTGGCCACCGGAGAGCGCCGAGGGGAGCTTGTAGGCCTGGTCGGCCATCTCGACCTGCTCGAGCAGGTGCATCGCACGCTCGGGACGCTCGGCCGAGGCGTACATGTTGCAGAAGTCCATCGGCAGCATCACGTTCTCGATGACCGTGAGCGTGGGCAGGAGCTGGAAGAACTGGAAAACAACGCCGATGTTGCGCCCGCGCCACTTGGCGAGCTCGTTCTCGTTGAGCGCGTGGACCGGCGTGTCGCCGATGGTGACCTGGCCCTCGGTGGGCCGGTCGATGCCGGTGATCATGTTGATGAGCGTGGTCTTGCCCGAGCCTGACTTACCCACGAGCCCGACGAACTCGCCGCTGTGCACGGTGAGATCGATGCCCTTGAGCGCGGTGAAGGGCACCTCACCTGTGTCGTAGACCTTCACGACGCCGGACAGGTCGATGAGGGCGTCGGACGTGTTCGCCGTGGTATTCACGAGCGTGGACCTCCGGGGATACGGTCACAGCATGCGGCGGTCGCGTCGAGCACGATGCGCCCGCCACAGCCCGAACGCAAGAAACAGGCCACCGAGCCCGACCGCGCCCTTCCATGGCTGCACGGGGTTGTCGCGCGGCCCGCCGGGCTCGATCACGAAGACGGACTCCGCGTGCACGTCGAACTCGCCACCGTGCTGATCGCACGAGACGTTGACGACACCGGTAACCCGAACGATGTCACCGTCTGTGCGGTGGTCTCCGAAGAGGCGCACGGTCGCAGCTTGTTCCTCGGTCATCCACACGCCGATGGCGGTGCCGTCGCCGAGAAGGTTGATCCACCGGCCGCCTCCGTGCGCCCGCAGCGACTCCCCGATCGCCTCGCCCTGCAGCTCTATCACGGAGCCGTCGAGAGCGCGGTCGATCTCGACGACCTGCGCGGGCGTCAGCACGCCTGCGGGCGGCGCCGCGGGCGCGGGCGCGATGGTCGCGAGCAGCGCGGCGGCTGCGCAGAGCGACACCGCCATCCAACGGAGCCCCGTGCGGGGCGTCCTTCTCATGCCGCCCGCCTCGATCGCTGCGGACCAAGCGACATGATGAGCTGGCCGACGAGGACCAGTACCGCGATGAACTCCAAACGGCCCGCCCACATCTGGGTGATGTAGACGATCTTCAGACCCGTGGGCATCGTCGGCGAGGTCACACCCGTCGACAGGCCGACGTTTGCGGTGGCCGAGATCGACTCGAAGATCGCGCTTCCCGCGTCGTATCCGTATGCGGCGCCGATGAGGGCTCCAGTGACGTAGGTGACCATGTACAGTATGAAGACGGTCGCCGCGGCCGCGCCGATCTCGGGCGTGAGGAAGCGCTCGCCCAGGTGGTGGTAGCGCGCGCGCATCAGGGCACTCCGCGGCGCGGTCGCCTCCTTGACCTGCTGGATGACGGAGCGCACGATCAGGCCGAGACGCAGTGCCTTGATGCCGCCGGCGGTCGAGGAAACCGCCCCGCCCGCGGCCATCGCGATCAGTATTGCCGCGAACGCGGGTCCGCCGAAGTCAGTGGCCCACTGCGAGCTGTACACCGTCTGGTGCCCGGTGCCGCTGTGCGCGGAGAACACATGGTATGCGCCCTTGCGCACGGCCGCCAGCGGCCCGCTGAACGCCTCGGTCGCGGCGAACCCGATCGCCACGAGGGCGGACAGGACCATGATGTTGAAGGCCAGCACGCGGGTCTCGAGGTTCTTCCACAGCTCGATGCGATCGCCCCGCCAGACCTGCGCGTGGAGGTTGAAGTTCATCATCCCGGCAAGCATGAGGAACACGCTCACCGTCTCGAACAGGAAGCTGTGGTAGTACATCGCGTTGAGCGACTGCGGAGCGAAGCCGCCAGTATCGTAAGCGGCGACCGCGATCCAGAACGCGTGCAGGACACCCCGCTCCGGCGACATGCCGAGATAGAGGGTCACGGCGAAGAGTGCCAGAGTGCCGAGTGCGACATAGACAGCCGTGACGTACCAGATGAATCGCACCGTGTGCAGGACGTTGGGCAGAATGCGCTCGTCGCGCCCCTCGGCGAGATACAGCGAGAACCCGCCGCCCCTCAACCCGACGGCGAGAGAGAGCGCGGCGACGACGATGCCCTGTCCGCCGATGAGATGGGTGAGGTGGCGCCACATATTGTGAGCGTGGGCCATGTGGTCTAGATCGACCACCACCGTCAGGCCCGAGGTCGTGAAGCCGGAGACCGCATCGAACAGCGCATCGAGGTAGCTGCCGTAGTTCCCCGAGAACGCGAGGGGCACGGCGGCGGCCGATGACGCGGCCAGCCAGCCGAACGCCGTGATCGCAAGCGCGTGCGTATGGTTGAGGTTCTCAGGACGGGAACACGCGTTGACCAGCAGTGCGCCGATCGAGCAGACGACACCCATTCCGAGCAGGTAGTCAAGGGCAGCGTCGTACTCTCCGTACAGGAGGCCGGTCACGAGCGGCACGGCCATCACCAGGCCGACACCAACGACGAACAGGCCGACGTAATGGACGATGAGCCTCATGTCGTCGAGGCGCAACCTCAGCCACATCGTCAGGCCCTACAGGATCCACACAAGGATCGCCACCATGCCGTAGGCGATCGCCATGAACACGGCAGACGCGACGATCTCGACGAGCAGACCGCTGCGCCAGCGCTCGAAGGGGCTTTGGAGCCTGTGTACGGGCATTCTCTCGCCTTCCGAGTGTCGGCGTGCGCAAGAAGCACGCAGGTGCCTCCCCGCCACAATCCAGAATAGTCCCGCCGTTCCGAGCGTACAAGCAAGCGGTCCGCGGCGCTGAGCGACCCGTGCGGTTTCCGCCAGCGGATCGCGAGGGGGCCACCGGGATGGGGCACATACTCCCCGGGGGTGGTCACCATGATCGAAGCCAGCATCAAGCAGACCGAGCCGACGACGGTCGCCTACATCCAGATGCGAGGGGCCTACCAGCAGATGCCACTCGCGATGGGGCAGCTCTACGCGTGGATAGGCGGGCACGGGATGCAGCCGACGGGCATGCCGATGGGCGTCTACCTCGACGACCCGGCGACGGTGCCCGAGTCCGGGGCGCGCTGGGAGGTCTGGGCCCCGGTCGCAGGCGGCGTAGACGAGACCGCGCCCAATGAGGGCGGCATCGGCGTGAAGCACATACCGGCGATGACGGTCGCCTCGACCGTGTACAAGGGTCCCTACGAAGGGGTCGCGTCGACGTACGAGGCCCTCGGCGAGTGGCTCGCCGGGAAGGGCTACGTCATGGCGGGCCCGCCGATGGAGACCTATCTGAACGACCCGGGCGACGTGTCGCAGGAAGACGCGCTGACCGAGGTGGTCTTCCCGGTGCAGCGCGGGTAGGCGTGCGGCCAGCCGGTCCCGGGCCGCGGCTCGGCGCGTGGCTCCCCTAGTGCCCGCGCTCCTTGAAGTACCGCTTGATGTCGCGGCTCAACGTCTTGTCGGCCTTCTTCTTCTCGAGACGGGCGCGCACGTCCTGGCGCTCGGCGATGCGCCGCAGCTCCTCGGTGAGCCGCAGGTAGCTCTCGAGCCGCCGCTCGGCTAGTTCGCCGGCCTCCACCGCGGCCCTAACGGCGCAGCCCGGCTCTCGCGTGTGCGTGCAGTCGACGAAGCGGCACCCGGCGGCGCGCTCCTCGATGTCGGGGAACGCCGCGGCCACCCCCTCCTCGGCCTCCCATAGCGCGAGCGCCCGCATGCCTGGGGTGTCGATGAGGATGCCGCCATCCGGAAGGAAGAACATCTCGCGCGCGACGGTGGTATGCCGCCCCTTGCCATCGTACTCGCGCACTTCGGCGGTGGTCTGGACCTCGTCGCCCATGAGGCTGTTGAGCAGCGTGGACTTGCCCACCCCCGATGCACCGAAGAACGCCACTGTCTTGCCGGGCTCGATGTGATCGTGCAGGTCGTCGACGCCCTCGCCGGTGACCGCGCTCGTGACGTAGATGTCCACGCCCAGCGCCACTGCCGCCACCTCGTCGCGCGCGGCGTCCGGGTCGGGGCTGAGGTCGGCCTTGGTGAGCACGACGGCCGGAATGGCCCCGCTCTCCCACGCGAGCACGAGCTCGCGCTCGAGGCGCGAGAGGTTCGGTCCGCCAGCCGCGAGCGGCTGAAAGACGAGGATGATGTCGATGTTGGCAGCGATGACCTGGCCGAGCGCCTGCTCGCCCGGGTCCTTGCGTACGAACGCCGAGGAGCGTGGCAGGATCGCCTCGACGATCGCGGTGTCGTGTCCCTCGGGGAGCGCCAGCGCCACCCAGTCCCCGACCGCCATCGGGCCGTCGCCCGTCTCCCGCAGGTGCGCCGCGGGCTCGGCCCGCATCGCGCCGTGCTCGGTGAGCACGAGCGGAAGCCCGCGGTCGACCCGGCTCACACGACCAGGCACGAACCCCTTCTCGGCGAGGGGCGCGAACAAGGCGCGGAACCGGTCATTGTATCCGAGCACCACGAGGTCGCGCGGGTACTCGCCGCGTGCGGCGAGTTCCTGCTCCGGGTTGTGTGGCGTATCGTTCGGCACGGCGCTAAGGATACCCCTCCGCGCCCGTGGGCGCACCGCGCGGGAGCCGCGCGCTACGCCCTGCGCACGAGTGCGACCGCCGTGTCGGCGAGGAGGTTCGGCCACACGCTCACGGGCCGTACCGCGCCGGCCCACTCGCGCGTGACGAGCGGCACCTCACGCTCGATCGCGCCGCCGTTGGCGACGACGAAGTCCCGGAAGTCGGTGATCGTGGTGTGGTGGATGTTGGGCGTGTCGTACCAGGTGAAGGGTATCGAGCGAGAGACCGGCATGCGGCCGCGCAGCGCCAGGTAACCACGCACGCGCCAGTGCCCGAAGTTCGGGAACGTGACGATGCCGCGCTCCCCGACCCGGAGCATCTCGCGCAGCACGAACGCGGGGCGCCTCACGACCTGCAGCGTCTGCGAGAGCACGACGTAGTCGAACGAGCGGTCGGCATACCCGGTGAGCCCTTCGTCGAGGTCGGTCTGGACGACCGAGAGCCCGCGCCCGAGCGCGCTCGCTATGTCCTCCGGGCTGAGGTCCACCCCGCGCACCGTGCAGCCCTTCTCGTCGCGCAGGTGCGCCATAAGCGAGCCGTCGCCGCAGCCGAGGTCGAGCACTCGGCTGCCTTCGGGAACCATCTCCGTGACGAGCCGCAGGTCCGCGCGGAGCAGGTCGGAGAGCGTCATCGCTCACCACCTCCGCGCTTGCACTCCTCGGCGACCACGCGCGCAAGGAACGGCTCGAGGTACCGGCGCTGCTGCTCGGGCTCGAGCAGGAACGCGTCGTGCCCGTAGGGGCTCTCGATCTCGGCGAACGAGACCTCCGCGCCGGCGGCCTTCAGCGCGTCGACGAGCTCGCGCGCCTGATACGTCGGGAAGAGCCAGTCGCTCGAGAACGAGAGCACCAGGAGGCGCGAGCGCACGCCGGCAAGCGCCGCCGCGAGCGTCTCGTGCCCCGCCGAGAGGTCGAAGTAGTCCATCGCCTTGGTCATGTAGAGGTAGGTGTTCGCGTCGAAGCGCTCGACGAACTTGCGGCCCTGATACGCAAGGTAGCTCTCGACCTCGAACTCGGTCACGAACTCGAAAGCATGCCCGGCCCGCTCCCGCAACCGCCGTCCGAACTTCTCGCGCATCGAGTCGTCAGAGAGGTACGTGATGTGGCCGATCATCCGGGCCACCGCAAGGCCGTGGGATGGCTGTCCCTCGTCGTAGTAGTCGCCGCCGGAAAACGTGGGGTCGCCGAGGATGGCGGTGCGCCCCACCTCGTTGAAGGCGATCGCCTGCGCGGCGAGCCGCCAGGTGGTCGCGATGCCCGCCACCGACGCGACGCGCTCGGGATAGCGGCGTGCCCACGCGAGCGCCTGCATACCGCCCATCGAGCCGCCGGCCACGCACGCGAGCCGCTCGATGCCGAGGTGGTCGAGGAGCGCGGCCTGCGCGTCGACCATATCCTCGACCGTCACGAGCGGGAAGCGCAGACCGTAGGGCGCGTTGGTCGCCGGGTCGGCCGAGCCGGGGCCGGTAGTGCCCGAGCACCCGCCGAGCACGTTGCTGCAGATGACGAAGTACTTCTCAGTGTCGATGGCCTTGCCCGGACCCACCATCGGATCCCACCATCCCGGGCGTTGCTCACCGAAGCGGTCCGGACCTGCGGCCACGTGAGCGTCGCCCGAGAGCGCATGGCAGACGAGGATCGCGTTCGCGCGCCGCTGGTCGAGCTCCCCGAACGTCTCGTACGCGATCGTAACGTGTTCGAGCCGGCGGCCCGACGCGAGATCGAGACCGCCCGCCAGTTCGAACACCTGCGGGCCGGACGCGGGCGGGGCTATGGTTGGTGCAGCGGGCGAGCCGCCGGCACGATGCTCGGCCTCCATCGCCTACACCCGCTCCAGCGCCTGATCGAGGTCGGCGATGATATCGTCGATGTCCTCGATGCCCACCGAGAGACGCACGAGCTCCTCGGAGATGCCCGCGCGCTCCAGCTCCTCGGCGCCGAGCTGGCTGTGTGTCGTGGTAGCCGGGTGGATGATGAGCGACTTGGCGTCACCGACGTTGGCGAGGTGGCTGAAGAGCTCCACCCCGTCGATGAGCGTACGGCCAGCCTGCTTGCCGCCCTGCACGCCGAAGACCACGACACCGCCGTAGCCGTTCCGCAGATAGCGGTCGGCGTTCGCCTTCGTGGGGTGGTCGTAGAGCCCCGGGTAGCTGACCCACTCGACCTTCGGATGGTCCGCCAGGTAGCGCGCGACGGCGAGCGCGTTGTCGCTGTGGCGCTGGACGCGCAGCGAGAGAGTCTCGACGCCGAGGAGGAACTGCTGGGAGTTGAAGGGCGAAAGTGACGCGCCGAGGTCGCGCTGCAACTGCACGCGCGCCTTGATGCCGAACGCGACGTTGCCCAAACCCGGGAAGTCGCCGAAGACCTCCCAGAACTTCAGACCGTGGTAGCTCGGGTCGGGCTCGGTGAACCAGGGGTGTCGGCCACCGCCCCAGTCGAACGTGCCCGCGTCGACGAGGATCCCGCCGATGCTCGTCCCGTGACCGCCGAGCCACTTGGTGAGCGACTCGACCACGACCGCGGCGCCATGCTCCACCGGGGTGCAGAGGTAGGGCGTGGCGAACGTGTTGTCGACGAATAGCGGGATGTTGAGCGCCCGGCCCGCGTCCGCGAGCCCCGCGAGGTCGGGGACGTCGAGGCGCGGGTTGCCGATAGTCTCGACGAACCACGCCTTGGTGGTCTCATCGCTCGCCGCCGCGAAACCCTCGGTGTCGGTGGTCTCGACGAAGCGGACCTCGATGCCGAGCTTGCGGAAGGTGTGCAGGAAGATGTTCCAGGTGCCGCCGTAGAGCGACGTCGAGCTCACGATGGAGTCCCCCGCGCCCGCCACGTTGAGCAGGCCGAGCACCTCTGCGGCGTGCCCGGACGAGACCGCCAGCGCGGCACTGCCTCCGTGCAGCCCCGCGATACGCTGCTCGAGCACGTCGTTGGTGGGGTTCATGATGCGCGAGTAGATGTTGCCGAACTCGCGCAGGCCGAACAGGTCGGCTGCATGATCCGTGTCGCGGAAGTTGTACGCGACGGTCTGGTAGATGGGTACCGCACGGGAGCCGGTGGTGGGATCGGGCCTGGCGCCGCCATGGATGGCGACGGTGTCGAATCGGGGTGCGACGTGCTCGCTCATGGCTGTCTCGCTTTCCGTGTCATGACGCTTGAGGATAGATGTACCCGACCTACGCGCCGGCCGGGTGGCCGAGGCGCCCGGAGCCCTCGCATGCGCGAGTAGACCCGGGCTGGGTCATCATCATGTCCATCATCATCACGAACGCCGAGTGGCGAGCCATGATCGCTGCTGTCGCACCTCCTCTCGCTGCTCTCGGCGGTCGTCGTGCCGGTGGTGGCGACAGACCGCGTCAGGTAGTGCCGACCATAGTGGACTGCGACCGACGGACACGTCAAGCCTGACAACCGCACCGAAACGATGCGCTTCCTGCGAGAAACGGCGCTGCTATACACTCGGCAGGTGCCGCCGCAGCCCGAGAGGAGCACGCCGTGAAGAAGCGCCTCGGTCCTTCCGACCGCCTGTATCCGATGCCCTGCCCGCTGGTCGTGGGCGGTACCGCCGAGAGCTCCGACCTGCTGGCGGTGGCGTGGATCGGCATCGGCGCCGGGACTCCGCCGAGTGTGGCCATGGCGCTTCGCGACTCGCGGCACACGCTCAAGTACATCCGCGAAACCGGGGAGTTCACCGTCAACATCCCGCCCGTGGACCTGGCGCCCGAGGTCGACTACTGCGGCATCACGAGCGGGCGCACCACCAACAAGTGGACCGACACCGGTCTCACGCCGATGCCCGGGGCCGTGGTAGGCACGCCGATCGTCGCCGAGTGCCCGTACAACATGGAGTGCCGAGTGACCGCGATGCACGACATCGGCCACTACGTGCTCGTGGTCGGCGAGGTCGTCGAGACGCACGCCGACGAGCGCGTGCTCGACGAGACCGGTGCGAAGGTCGACGTCGGACTGCTCGACCCGCTCGTCTACATCGCCGGCTCGCGCGAGTACCGCGGCCTCGGACCGGCGGTCGCCAAGGCGTTCTCAGTCGGCAAGGACGTCGCCGCGAGGAGCCCGGAATGAGCGCGGGCGAGGTACCCACCGAAGCAGGACAGCCAGCCATCACGATCAGGGATGCGACGCCCGCCGACGCCGCGACCATCGCCGACCTCACGCGCCGCGCCTTCGCTGAGCAGGCCGAACTCTACGACGACGACACGCTGCCCCCGCTCTTTGACACCGCCGACACCGTGCTCGGCACCCTGGAGCGCGGGATAGTGCTCGTCGCCGAGGACGCCGGGGGTGCGCTCGTCGGCTCCGTGCGCGGCGAGCTGCGCGGCGAGTGCTGTCTGGTGGGCCGCCTCGTCGTCGAGCCCCGGATGCAGGGTCGGGGGATCGGCCGCGCCCTCGCCTCGGCACTCGAGGCGCGCTTCGAGGACGCCGGGTCATTCGAGATCTTCACGGGCCACCGCAGCGAACCCGCACTTCACCTCTACGATTCGCTCGGCTACGAGCGCGTGCGGACCGAGCCGGTGCACGAGCGGCTGACCCTGGTCTTCCTCTCGAAGCAGCGCTCACCACAGTAATCCTGACCTCTTTTCTCAGGATTTGACGCGGGTCAAGTGTTTCGCGCCCATGGTCGGGTACACATTCCGAGAGCGGCGCCTGCGCCGCGCGCCCGTCCTGGAAGGAGCGCCCCATGCAGATCACCCGCGAGACGAAGGTCCACGACCTCCTCGAATCCTGCCCGTATCTCCTCGACTACCTCGCCAACCTCCGGCCAGAGTTCGGTAAGCTGCGCAACCCGGTGCTGCGCAACACCGTGGCGCGCGTCGCCTCGCTCGAGGCCGTCGCCGAGATGAGCGACATGGACGCCGCCGAACTGCTCGACCTGGTCACCGCCGAGATCGCGCGGCATGAGATCCACGCCGCCGATGACGCGGCGGCCGCTGCGGCGCCTCATGCAGATTCCGCCGCCCGCGCCGCACGCCAGGAACAGCTCAAGGCCATCATCGGCAAGTTGCACGATGGCGCGAGCGTGGAGTCGGTCAAGGCAGCGTTCGACGCGCTCACCGCCGAGATCGACGCGGTGGAGATCGCCGCGATGGAGCAGGCACTCATCACCGAGGGCATGCCGGTCGAAGAGGTTCAGCGCCTGTGCGACGTGCACGTCACCGTCTTCAGGGACGCCCTTGAGCGCGAGTCGGCCGAGGAGGCCCCGGCGCTTGCCCCGGGCCACCCCGTGGAGACATACCGCCGCGAGAACGTGGCGCTCGGCGAGGTAGTCAACGAGGTGCGCTGTGCGGTCGAAGCACTCGCGGCCGACGAGGCGACCGAGCGGCAGGCGGCCCTCGAAACCGCCCGCGAGGCGCTCGGGCGACTCGCGCTGCTCGACGTCCACTACCTGCGCAAGGAGAACCAACTCTTCCCGGCGCTCGAGGCGCATGGGATCGAGGGTCCGACCAAGGTCATGTGGGCGCTCGACGACGACATCCGGGCGCGCGTCAGGCAGCTTCGCGCGGCCGCCGACGAGGGGGACGCCGGTTACCTCGCGAGCGACACTCCCGAGGTCCTCGGGATGGTCGAGGACATGATCTACAAGGAGGAGAAGATCCTCTTCCCCACCGCGCTCGGGGCGCTCTCAGATGCCGAGTGGGAGTCGATGGCCGCCGGCGAGGCCGAGATTGGCTTCGCGTGGATTGAGCCGCCGGCGGCGGAGGGCGCTGCGGCGCCCGCGGCAGGCGACACGGGCGCGGCCGGCGGCGAATCGCTGCTGCCGCTCACGACCGGCGCGCTCACGCTCGAGCAGATCGACCTCATGGTGCGCATGCTCCCCTTCGACGTCAGTTTCGTCGACGAGCACGACCGCGTGCGGTTCTACTCGGAGGGCGAGCGCATCTTCCCGCGCAGCCCAGCGGCTATCGGGCGAGAGGTGCGCAACTGCCATCCGCCCGAGAGCGTGGAGAAGGTCGAGGAGATCCTCTCCGAGTTCAAGGCGGGCACCCAAGGCGTAGCCGAGTTCTGGATCGAGATGGGTGAGCGATTCATTCACATCCGCTACTTCGCGATGCGTGACGACACGGGCGCGTACCGCGGCTGCCTCGAAGTGGTTCAAGACGCCACGCACGTGCGCTCGCTCGAAGGCCAGCGCAGGTTGGTGCAGTGGTAGCGGTCGCCGTCTGACGGGGCGCACCCGCCGAGGGCGCGACGCTACCTCGGCAGCGCGCTCGCGCGGTTCCGGAACGCCACGTAGCTCGCGCCGGCCACCGGCACGAGCGACGCCAGCAGGAGCAGCTTCCAGCGCGGAACGGTGCGCTCGATCGGGAACCCCGGCTCGAGCAGCTCGAGAGTGGTCGCGGCTATGTGCATGTCACCGCCGTGTTCAGGGTCCGCGGCTTTGAAGGTGCCCGTCACGCGCACGATGTCCCCGCGCGCGCGGTAGCTGCCGAACACCGTCACCTTGCGGGCCTCGGCGGCCGGAAGGAACACCGCGTGCCCGGAGTTGTAGCCCTGCGGCCGCGCCCCAGCGGGGATAGGAAGCTCGGCGTACGCGTCGTCGTTGAGGTGCAGCCACGCATCCGACCCGCGCACCATCACGTCGCCGATCGCCTCGCCCTCGAATGTGACCTCGCGACCGTCCCAGTAGTCGGCCTCCTCCACGAGCTCGGTGCTCGAGACGAGCGGAGGGGCGGCGGCACACAGGGCGCTCGAGTCGCCGAGGGCCAGCACGGCCATGATGGTGAAGAGCGCGATCGGGAGATGGCGCATGGGGCTACGGTACACCTTCACCGCCCCCTCACGGTCGCGATACCCCAGCCAACGAGCGCAAACACCGAGAGGAACTCCACGCGCCCGAGCCACATCGCAACCGTGTAGGCGATACGCATCGACGCGGGCATCGCGGGAGTAAGCACTCCGCAGGAAAGCCCCGTGTTCGACGCAGCCGAGACACCTTCGAACGCGGCCTCCACCATCGGATAGCCATTCATCACGCCGATGAGCGTCATGAGCGCGTACATGGTCAGGTAGGCGATCGTGATGGTGAGCACGGAACGCACGGTCTCCTCCTGCAGCACGTAGTCGCGGATGTGGTGGAAGCGCTCGGTCACGATCGCCGAGTCCGGAGATACCATGCGGCGGATGTCCTCGAGGAACACCTTCGTGATCACCCCGACGCGAAATCCCTTGATGCCGCCGGCCGTCGAGCACGTAGAGGCGCCGATCACCATCGCAGCGATGATGCCCATCATGGCAACCGGCCCCCACTGAACGACAAGCGTCCGCGAGTAGATGGTGCCGAACCCGGTCGTAGTGTGCGCCGATGCCAGCAGGTAGAACGCCTTGCGGAAGAAGACGGCCGCATCGGGATAGATGCCGGACTGCGCGAGTCCGGCCGAGACTACCGCGAAGAAGACCGAGAACGTCACCGCGAAGCTGATCACTTCGATGTTGCGCCTGATCTCCGCGCGTTCTCCGCGCCAGAGCGCCCAGTGAAGGGCGAAGTTGAGCGAGCCCGCCACGAAGATCGCCACGCAGGCCGCCTCGAATGCCGCCGAGTGATACCAGAACGTGTTGTACGACTGTGGGGCGAATCCCCCGGTGCTGAATCCTCCCATGAAGAGCCACAGCCCGTGCAGCACAGCGCGTGCGGGCGGCTGGCCGAGCGCAAAGGCAATCACGGCGAGCACCGTCGTCCCCACGGCGAGCCAGGTGAGACTCACGGAGCCGATTGCGCGCGCGGTGTGGACCACGTTCGGGAAGAGCCGCTCGTCCTTGCCCTCGCCCACGTAGAGCTGGTAGGCGCCTACCGTGCCCCGGAACAGGAACGTGAGTGCTATGACGACGATTCCGAGCCCACCGGCGAAGGTGAGGACGTGCCTCCACATGTTCAGCCCGTTGGACACATGATCGAGGTCCTGGATGAGGTAGAGACCTGTGGTCGTCAGCCCGCTCATGACGTCGAACGAGGCATCGATGACCGAGCCCATGTGTCCCGAGAGCCAGAACGGGATGGCGCCCACCGCCGTGGCTACGAGCCACGCCACGGACACTACGACAAGACCGTGCCTTCGACGGAGCTCGTGCCGAGTGTGGAACAGGGTCTGGAGCCCGAGTCCGATCGCAGAACTCGCCAGGATGCCGACGGCGAAGTCGACCGCTACGTCCCACTCAGCGAAGAGCAGAGCCGTCACGAGCGGGATGCACATCAGCAGACCGACGCCGACGATGACGCGTCCCGTGTAAGCAGCGACGAGGGCGTGGTCCGCGCGTCGCGGGCGGATCACTGCAGAGACCACCTCACGAGAAGCTCGACCAGGAACGCGACCGATGCGAGCGCCGCCACCGCCGCCACTTCGATTCCGATGGCCGCGATCGGACGCCCGATCGCGGCGCGTTCCACCATATTCGTCTCTCGTTGCATCTCTACCCCGATCGCCGGTCCTTCACAACCAGTACATGCTAGTAGCGCGGACGCTCAGGCGACGTGAAGAACGGGGCAGACGGCGCAAAGGCGGCGCAAAGACCGCACTACCTGGGACTGAACCGCAGCCCGACACCGGCCTCGGTGAGGACGTAGCGCGGGACCGCGGGGTGCGGCTCGATCTTCTTGCGGAGATTGCTCACGTGGACCCGCAGCGTCGCGGCGTCGACGATGCACTCGGGGCCCCACACCTCGTCACGGATCTGGTCCCAGGTGACCACGCGGTCGGAGTTGTGCACGAGCAGCGAGAGGATCCCGAACTCGATCGGCGTGAGCTGCACCGCGAGCCCGTCCCTCGTGACGCGGCGCGCCGCGAGATCGATGACGAGTCCGTCGAGCTCGAGCACGGGCGGGTGAGCGGGCGCGCCGCGCGCGCGACGCAGGAGCGCCTTCACGCGCGCCACGAGCTCTCCCGCCGAGAAAGGTTTGGTGAGGTAGTCATCGGCCCCGGACTCGAGTGCGGTGATCTTGTCGCATTCGCCGGAACGGACGCTGAGCATGAGGATCGGCACCTCGAGCCACGAGCGGATGCGGTCGCAGAGCTCCACTCCGCTCATGTCCGGCAGCATTACGTCGAGGACGATGAGGTCAGGCGTGACTTCGAGCAGACGGTCGAGCGCCCCCTGCGCGCTCGCCGTCGTCATCACGGTGAAGCCGCGGGCCTCGAGTATGGTGCGCAGTGCGCGACGGATCTGCTCCTCGTCGTCCACGACCAGGATGGACGGACGCGAAATGCGGTCACTCACCATCGGCCCGCTCCCCGGTCGGCAGTTCGATAAGCACCAGCGTCCCGGGACGACCGGGCACTATCGAGATGGATCCGCGATTCGCCTCGAGCAGGTCGCGCGTGATCGCCAGGCCCAGCCCGGAACTCGACTTCGACGCACGGCCCGCTGCTCCCCTGAAGAACTTCTCGAACACCCGCTCGCGTTCGGCCTCCGGGATGCCGGGGCCGCGGTCGGCGACCCAGCATTCGAGCATACCGTCCTGGCCCCGGCGTACCCCGATCTCGACACCGCCTGACGAGTACTGCATCGCGTTGTCCACGACGTGTCCGAGCGCTTTGGACACCTGGACGAAGTCTACGTACACACTCGGCAGGCCCTCGGGCACGTCCAGGCGCACCCGGTCCCGCTGCGCGGGCCTCAGCCGGGCGATGACGTCGCCCACGATCTCGCCGGGCTCGTAGACTGCCGGGTTCGGGGCCCACGCACGGGCCTCCAGGCGTGAAGCGTCGACCAGGTCTGCGATAGCGCCGTCGAGTCGGCGCAGGTCCCGCGTGACCTCCCTCAGGCGCGCCCGTGCGGAGACCTCGTCAAATGCCACGTCGGGCTCGAGCAGGTCGGTGATCGACGCGGTGACCGCCGCGAGCGGCGTCTTGAGCTCGTGCGAGACGGAGGAGATGAGCGCCGTGCGCAGCCGCTCCGCCTCCCGCGCTGCCACGGCGGAGTTGGCCACCTTCGCCAGGTTGCGCGCCTCGAGAAACGCGGCCAGCAGGTGGGCGGTGGAGACCACGAACGCGGCCTGCTCGGCTGCTAGCTGGACGCCCTCCGCGAGCCTGATCTCGAGCACGCCCTCGCTTCCCCGTGCGGAGCGCAGGGGCACGACGACGGAGCCTGCCGCATCCTCATCGCTCGCTGCCGGCCAGGGATCCGGTGGTGTGACTCCGGATGGACGCTCGGGCAGCCCGTACGCGACATTGCGATCCCGAGAGGCCACTACCGGGCCGGGCGGTGCGGGCATGTCCCCTGCCGCCGCCCGCAGCGCACCCGAGGCGCCCTGGACCCACACAACCGAGGTCGCGCCCGGCAGCACCGACGTTATCTCGGTATCGGCGAGCGACGCGATGTCGCCGAGGGTGCCGCCGGAGACGAGTCCGGCCGACAGGCGCGCGAGTGCCCCGGCGTGCCGCTCCTCGCGTATCGCGGCGGCCTCCCGCTCGCGCAGCCGGCCCGTCTGGAGGCCGACTGCCGTCGCAACAGCGAGGTAGACGAGCAGCTGAACGAGGTCCTGCGGGTCGGCGACGATGAGGGTGTGGTACGGCGGGATGAAGAAGAAGTTCCACACAAGGAACGAGAGAACCGCCGCGAACAGCGCTGCGGACATGCCGGCGGTGCCCGCCACCGAGCCCACGATCAGAAGGTACGGCCAACCCCAGTGTCGGCTGTCGAGATAGGGGCGGAAGGGCATGGAGGCTACCGTAGCGACTGCCACGAGCACCACCGCGGAGAGGTGGCCTCTCCGGTGCATGAACTCGCGCAACGATTCGTAGGACGCACGCATCGGCATCGGCTCCGTCAGCAGTGACCGGAACAACCGTAGCACCATCGACCCGCGATTCCGACCCCGCTGGCGGTTCGGGCCTTCCGCCTACCCCTTGATGACACCTATCGGAGTGAGGCGGAAAAGCGGCTCGACGAGATCGCCCTGATAGCGCATCACATCTTCGATGTCCTTGTAGGCGGCGGGCGCCTCCTCGGCCAGGTCGTGTTTCTTGGCCTTGAACAGCCGCACGCCGGCCTCTTCGAGTTCGCGCATGACCTGCTCGCGCGGGAAGGCGCGCATCGCCGCCTTGCGACCCATCACGCGACCGGCGCCGTGGCTGCAGGAGACGAATGACTCCGGGTTGGCGAGCCCCCGGCACATGTAGGACGCGGTCCCCATCGAGCCGGGGACGATCACGGTGCCCTCGGCCCGCACGGCGCCCTTGCGGTGCACGATCACACGCTCGCCGAAGTGCTCCTCGGCGGCCGCGTAGTTGTGGTGGATGTCGATATCGGGTGCGGGGACGACGCCCGGCAGACGCCGCTCGATCGCCGCGCGCGCCGTCTCAGCCATGAGCCGGCGGTTTTCGCGCGCGAAGCGCAGGCAGAACCGCATGACCTCGAGGTACTCGGCGCCGAGCTCTGACTCCGTTGCCAGGTGCGCGAGCCCCCACTCCGGCGGCACGGGAGAGCCCGACGCGCGGTTCTCCTCGCGCGCACGGCGATCGTAGTACTCGGCCATCTGCTTGCCGAGGTTGCGGCTTCCCGAGTGCACCATCATCCACACGATGCCCTCCGGGTCGACCTGCGCCTCGATGAAGTGGTTCCCCCCGCCGAGCGTCCCGACCTGTCGCACCGCCTTGTGCACCTCCGCCTGCAGCACGGGCACGTCGGGCACGTCGTCGAAGAGTGCGGTGCGGTCGGTCTGGCTGACGTGGTGCCACTCGAAACCGGTGGGTACCGAGCGCTGAACGTCGTTGAGGACCGAATCGCGTACGCCCGAGAACTCGGCGAGCGGGACGTTCGTGCTCCAGGCCCGCACGCCGCAGCCGATATCGAGCCCGACCGCATGCGGGATGACCTGGCCGAGAGTCGCAAGTACGCCGCCGATCGGCATGCCGTATCCCACGTGCGCGTCGGGCATGAGCGCGACGTGGCGGACGGCGAACGGCAACCGGGCGAGGTTGCGCGCCTGCTCGAGCGCACCTTCGTCGATGTCGGTGCCCCAGACCTTGACCTGCAGGTTCTCGGTCACAAGCTCGTACACGGGAGCCTCCATCCGGGAGGCGGATCCTAGTGCCGGAACGCCCGGTCGAGGGCGAAGGCGACCGCGATGACCGCAGCGGCCATCGCGCCGATCACGGCAAGGCGGTTGACGTCGAGCGTGGGGACCCAGTACACGTCGTCTGCGGTCACTTCGATCACCCCGACCGGCTCGGCGGCGATCGTGTAGCCGACCCCCATGCCGGTGCCGTAGCCCTGCTCGGTAGCCTCGTCGCACTCGGGCGGACACTCGGGCGTGCACACGTGCCCGCCTTCGGTGCCGCCCCCGCCACCCATGCCGCCACCGCCGCTGTGGCGCACGCGGGCTACGGGAATGATGGTGCGGTCGCCGGAGACCACGGGCTCGCCGAAGACCGTGCGGGCATCGGCCGACTCGCCGATCTCCTTGAGGAGCTTTCGGAAGTCCTTCGGGTCGATGTCAGGCATATCGCTCATCTCGTGCCCCTCCTCGCTCGTGTGCTGCACATCCGCGTACACCCTGGATATACCCAGGGGCACACGCCTGGGGGAGGGGTATCGAAGCCGGACGGTCGGCTAAGTGGTCTCGCGCTTCCGGTGCATGATCTCCACCATCGTGCGCAGCTTGCTGACCTGCCTGCTGCGATGCTGGGCGAGCTCCGCGCGCTTGGCGGGGTCGAGCATCGCATCGACGTAGTCTCCGAGCTCCTTCACGTCGAAGGGCTTAGTCAGGTACTCGACGTTCTTGAGCTCCTCCATCGTGTCGAGCTGACTGTCGAGGTCCCCAATGGCCGACAGGAAGACGATGGGGATCCTCGCGGTCGCCGGCTTGACCGCCAGCCGCCGCGCGACTTCGCGGCCGTCCATCCTCGGCATCATGATATCGAGCACGATGAGGTCGGGCTTCTCGAGCGCGACCTTGTCGAGTGCGTCCTGGCCGTCGTGCGCGGTTACCACGTCATAGCCCCGGCTGGTCAGCGCCGCCGTCACGAGCCGGACGATCGACGGCTCGTCGTCGACCGCGAGTATCTTACGCGTCATCCGCACGCACCTCCTCTCCCTTGTCACCTGCTAGTATCGCGTTCACGGTCTCCGCGAGGTCGCGCGGCGTGAACGGCTTGCATATATACTGCAGCGCACCGCGCCGCAGGCCTTCCTGCTGTTCGTAGTGCTGGCTCTTTGCCGAGAGCATCACCACCGGGATGTCGCGGGTGGCCGGGTCGGCCTTGAGCTTGTCGAGTGCGTCGTATCCGTTCATCACCGGCATCATCACGTCCATGAGGATAAGGTCGGGGAGTTCCTCGGCCGCGATCCTGACGCCCGTCACCCCGTCGGCAGCCTGATAGACCTCGTGCCCGTTGCGCTCGAGCGAGAACGAGACAAGCTTGACGATGTGCGGCTCGTCATCGACGACGAGGATCCGGCCCACTCGGCTACCCTTCCTCTGCGATGTACCGCTCGACGCGCGCGACGAGGTCTTCAACCGCGAACGGCTTGTAGAGCTGCTCGGCGGCGAGCGCGAGCAGGTCCGTCCGCTCCCGGTCGATGCGGTGCGCTGTCATGACCACGATGGGGATGTCCCTCGTCTCCTCGGCGCTCTTGACCTCATGTATCACCTGATACCCATCCATGACCGGCATCCGCATGTCGAGCAGGACGAGGTCGGGCCGGTGCTGGGCGATGGCCGCCATCGCCTCTTTGCCGTCGTAGGCCGCGATGGTCGAGAATCCCTTGACGCGCAACATGGTGCTCATCGCACTCACGATGTCGCGGTCGTCGTCGACCACGAGCACGAGCGGCGCGTCCTGGCCACCCACGAGATCATCGACGATCCTGATGAGCCGCTCGTGGTCGATCGGCTTCTCGAGGTAGTCGGCGGCTCCGAGACGCAGACTGCGGCCCTCGTCGCAGACGATCGAGAGAACGACCACCGGGATGTCGCGGGTGGACGGGTCGTCCTTGAGCTGGTGCAGCAGCTCAAACCCGTCCCCCTCCTCGAGCATGACGTCGAGCGTGATCGCCCGCGGCTGGAGTTTGAGCGCCTTGTCGTGCGCCTCGGCAGCATCGTGAGCGTACTCGACGTCGTAGCCCCGCTTGCGCAGGTACGTGCCGATGAGATCGCAGGTAGTCTGGTCGCGGTCGATCACGAGCACGAGTCCTCCGGCCGACTCGAGCGGGCCCTCCAGCTCGGGTTTGCGCACGAGCTCGCAGGAGGCCACCGGCAGCGTGAACCAGAATGTCGAACCTTGACCTGCTTCGCTCTCGCAGCCGACGTCCCCGCCGAGCAGCTCCACGACGCTCTTGCAGATCGAGAGTCCCAACCCGGTGCCGCCGATGTCGCGGGTAAGCGAGGAGTCGACCCGGTAGAACTTGGTGAAGAGCTTCTCCTGGTCATCGGGCGCGATGCCGATGCCGGTATCGTGCACCGAGACCACCACCTGTTCGCCGTCCTGGCGTGCGCGCACCGTGACCGAGCCGCCACCCGGCGAGTACTTGATCGCGTTGCTCACGAGGTTCATCAACACCTGCCCGATGCGGTCGCGATCGCCGGCCGCACGCGGCATCGGTTCCTCGGCAACCCACGTCAGTTCGATGTCCGAGCTTCTCGCGACGGTACGGAAGGTGTCGACCACGCCCTGGATGATTTCAGGGATCTCGAGCGGATCGACCTTGAGGTGCACGCGGCCGGACTCGATGCGCGAGATGTCGAGGATGTCGTTGATGAGCGCGACGAGCCGGTCGGAGTTCTCCTGGACGATGGTGAGGAACTCCTTCTGGATCTCGTTGATCTCGCCCGCGTCGCCGTCGACGATGAGGTCCACGTATCCCTTGATGGACGTGAGCGGGGTGCGCAGCTCGTGGGAGACCGTCGAGACGAACTCGTTCTTCATCACCGCGGCCTCGCGCTCGGCGGTGATGTCTTGGACGCTGATGACATGGCCGGCGGACTCGCCATCATGGCCGACGATGCGGTTCATGCGCACCATCAGAACGCGATGCTCCGGCACCGAGCGGATGACCTCCACTCCCACGCCGTTCTCGGGCTCCTCCTGGAGCCCGAGCAGCTCGGTGACGTCGACCTCGCGACCGAGCAGGTCGGCGGCGGCGCTACCGAGCAGGTCGGCGGCGGCGGGATTGACCAGCTCGACGCGCCCCAACGGGTCGAGGACGATCAGGCCGTCGGCCGTGGCCGCGAGGATCGCCTGGATGCGCTCACACTGGTCGCCTTGCGCCTCGAAGCTCGTCGGCGTGTCTGGACCGTTCTCCGGCATGCCCAACCCCCGATACGGCAGAAACCGACATCTACCGGGTTGTTCGACGCCGGCCCTGTCTCCCCTGCCCGCCGGGCGAAGCGCACGCCGCCGACTGCCCTGCCAGCGCTTATGCGGCCTCGCGCAGCGGCTCGGCGGTGACGACCGGTACTGCGAGCGGCGCAGGCGGTTTCGTGAAGCGGCTGAGCACGGCCGCGAGCACGCACAGGACCGCGGCTGCGGTGTATGCGGTCGCGTAGGAGCCGGTCGTGTCAACGATCGTGCCCGCACTCATCGAGCCGAACACCCCGCCCACACCCCACGCGGTGAACACGAGTCCGTAGTTCACGCCGAGATGCCTGGTGCCGAAGAAGCCGGCGGTCGTCGAGGGGAAGAGCGAGAGGTTCGCCCCGTAGCAGAAGCCCACGAACGCGGCGGCCAGCGCAAGCGTACCTGCGGCTTCCGCCCGCGGCAGCAACACCATCAGCACCGCCTGGAACGCGAAGACGCCGAACATCGTCTCGAGCCCGCCGATCCGGTCGGACACGATGCCGGCGACGATGCGTCCGGCCGCGTTGCCGATGGCCAGCACCGCGACGAGCACGAAGCCGAGCTCGACACCGGACAGCTGCAGGACGGCGATCTTGGCCATGTGCCCGATGATCATCAGCCCCGCGAACGCCGAGCACGCGTACATGAGCCACAGCAGCACGAACTGCCGTGTGCGCACCATGTCGCGCCAGTCGTAGTCGCGGGTCTCGGGTGTCTCCGGCGCCGCGGCTGCACCGGCCACCGCTGCGATCTTGACCGGCCCGCCGGGCACGTAGTCTGCGGGCGGGTCGGTGAGCAGCTGCGCGAGCCCGATGGTTATGACCAGGAACGAGGCGCCGAGCACGAAGAACGTCGTGTTCACACCGGCACCGCCGAGCAGCGTCGCCGTGACAGGCGCGATGTAGACGCTCGCGAGCCCGAACCCGCTCACCACGAGCCCGGTTATGAGCCCCTTGCGCTCGGGCGGGAACCACTTGACCGCCGCGGGGGTCGCCGCCGCGTAGCCGAGTCCGATGCCCGCGCCCGCGAGCACGCCGAAGCCGAGCACCACGAGCGGCACCTGGTCGGGACCGGCGAAGCCGGCGACGATGAGTCCCAGACCGGTGAGCGCACCACCGAGCGTGGCGACGATGCGCGGGCCGAAGCGGTCCTGCGCGCGGCCCGCGAACACCATCCTGAGCGAGAACACGCCCACTGCGACCGCGTAAGGCAGGCTCGCCGCACCGGAGCTCCACCCCCACTCGGCGGTCAGAGTCTTCGCGATGACGCTCCAGGAGTAGAGCACTCCGAGCGCGAGGTTGATGCCGAGCCCGGCAAGCGCGACGATCCAGCCGCGCGTGGCGGCACCCTGGTCCATAACGGTCGTCCCTCCCGTTTGGATGTCGGTTGCTGTGCGTGAAGGCACCGTAGGCCGGCACGCGGTACTGACGCCCGAGTATAACGCACGAAGCCGGGCGCGGCGGCCCGGCTTCGCAGAGAGAGGGAAGAAAGGTTGTTGGCTACTTCTTGCCCACGCTCACCTTCGTGGTCTTGGGCTTGGCGGCCTCGAGCGCCTTGGGCACGTGCACCTCGAGGATGCCGTCGTTGTACTCGGCAGTGATCGAGCCGGGATCGACACCCTCAGGCAGGACCATCGAGCGCTCGAATGCGCCATAGCTCGACTCACGGATGAGCCAGCCCTCGTCCTCGCGCTCCTCCTCGGCCTTCCGCTCGCCCTTGATGGTGAGCACGCCGTCCGTGACCTCGATCTCGACCTCATCGGGATCGATCCCGGGCAGCTCGGCATGGACGACGATGTCGTCGCCCTTGCTCTTCACGTCGATCTTGGGCATCCACGCCACGGCTGCGGCAGTCTCGCCGCGTCCCTCGGCGCTCCCCATGCGCGTGAAGATGCGGTCCATATCCCGCTGCATGCGCAGCATCTCTCCGAACGGATCCCAACGCATGATCGCCATGGTGACATCACCTCCGTCTTTCTCACGTGCGCCGCCGACATGGCGAGCGACGTCGCACGACTAACGAAACCTCTCTGTTTACGGGGTAGGTCCGGCCTCGTCTCCGGCGTCCATCTCGGCGAGCATCGTCCGCAGGAGCGGCAGAATCGCCGGAACGCTGGTGCGGACGGCCAGAACCTCCACGTCCTCATTGAGACCGAAGTAGTTGTGAACGATCCTGTCTCGCATTCCTGCGATGCGCCTCCACGGGATGTGCGGGTGCCGCACAACCCATTCCTCGGGAACGTGCTTTGACGCTTCGCCGAGAACCATCAGGTTGTACAGCACGCCTCCTCGAACAGGTCGCTCCGGGTCTAGCAGGGCATCGTCAGACAACCCATCGGCGAACAGGATGATCCGCTCGCAAGCCTCAACCATGTCCTGCACGTGAGACCCGACGTCACGTTCCCCAGACACGGACTCGCTCCTTGTCCACGTACGGCTGCACACGAGGGCGCAGTGACGCGAATGACCCTGCGTCCGTCTTGCGTCCGAGGATCTCGGTGAGGTACTCCTCAGACCCGAACACCGTCTCGAGCGTGGGCTCAGCGACCTCGACGATCAGGTCCACATCACTCTCGGCCGTCTGCTCGCCGCGGGCGAACGACCCGAACACGTCGATGCGCGTCACGCCGAACCGCTCCTGCAACTCGTCCGCGTGTGCTCGGACTCGCGCCACGATCTCGCCGAGGTCTCGCACGGGCGTCACCGCGGCTGTGTCCGGCGCCTCAACGGTGGCCGCCCCGTATGCCGCGGGCGCCTCCGCTGCCAGCAGGGACTCCCCCGTCACGCCGAGCGTCTCCGCCACCCGGGTGAGGCGTGCAAGCGACACGCAGCCGTACCGCTCCCGCTCCCATCGGGCGATCTGCTGCTGGTGCACCCCCAGGCGCATGGCGAGTCCGCGCTGTGTGATGCCCTGCGCCAACCGCGCCGCTACGAGGGCATCTCCGATGTCCCGGAGTCGTGTCATGCCCGGATTGTACAACTATTCTGTTGTCAGTACAACTATTTCGTTGTCTTGCTTCCCGCTGCCCGGCGCTACCGGACCTCTATCTCTCCGCTCTCGCCGACATCGACGGTCACGGTCGAGCCCTCGGTCAGTCCGCCTTCTATGAGAGCCTTCGCTACGCGATCAACAACTTCACGCTGGATGACACGCTTGAGCGGACGAGCACCGAAGACCGGGTCGAAGCCGTCGAGCGCAATACGCTCCACCGCGGCCGGTGCGACCTGAAGGGTGACCGAGCGCTCGGCCAGCCGCTCGCGCACCTTGGCGAGCTGGATGTCGACGATCTTCGCGATGTCGTCCATCGAGAGCGCATGGAAGAGCACGATGTCGTCGATCCGGTTGAGAAACTCGGGCCGGAACGTCTGCCGGAGCGCGTCCTCGACCGCGGTCTTCATCGTCGCCTCGTCGGTGCCGGCGCGCGCGAACTCCTGGATGAACTGCGAGCCGACGTTGCTCGTCATGATGATGATCGTGTTCCTGAAACCCACGATGCGGCCCTGGCCGTCGGTCAGGCGCCCGTCGTCGAGCACCTGGAGCAGCACGTTGAAGACGTCCGGGTGAGCTTTCTCGATCTCGTCGAAGAGCACGACGCTGTAGGGCCGGCGCCTGACCGCCTCGGTCAGCTGCCCGCCTTCCTCGTAGCCGACGTAACCCGGAGGCGCTCCGATGAGCCGCTGCACGCTGAACTTCTCCATGTACTCGCTCATGTCGATGCGCACCATCGAGCGCTCGTCGTCGAAGAGGAACTCGGCGAGCGCGCGGGCGAGCTCGGTCTTGCCCACGCCGGTCGGGCCCATGAAGATGAACGAGCCGATGGGCCGGTCGGGGTCGGAGAGCCCCGCGCGTGAACGCCGGATGGCTGCCGAAACGGCGGCAACCGCCTCGTCCTGGCCGACCACGCGCTCGTGCAGCAGCTCCTCGAGGTGCGCGAGCTTGGCCATCTCGCCTTCCACGAGCTTGCTCACCGGCACGCCGGTCCACGACGCGACGACCTCGGCGATCTCCTCCTCGGTGACCTCCTCCTTGAGCATCGCGGCACCCGCCTGCAGGTCGCGGAGCCGCCCATCGGCCTCCTCGAGCGCGCGCTCCAGTTCCGGGATACGCCCGTAGCGGATCTCGGCGGCGCGCTGCAGGTCGCCCTCGCGCTCGGCACGCTCGGAGTCGATCTTCGCCTCGTCGAGCTCGGCTTTGAATCGCTGCACGTCGGTGATGATCGCTTTCTCGCTGTCCCAGCGGGCTTTGAGTCCCGAGAGCTTCTCGTTGAGCTCCGCCATCTCGCCACGAAGCGTGTCGAGACGCTCTGCGCTCGCAGCGTCGGTCTCCTTCTGGAGCGCCGCCTCTTCGATCTGGAGCTGGCGCAGCTGGCGGTCGAGCGCGTCGATCTCGGTGGGTGCCGAGTCAAGCTCGATGCGCAGGCGGCTGGCCGCCTCGTCCACAAGGTCGATGGCCTTGTCCGGCAGGAAGCGGTCGGTGATGTAGCGGTCGGAGAGCGTGGCGGCCGCCACGATGGCGCTGTCGGTGATGCGCACGCCGTGGTGCACCTCGTATTTCTCCTTCAGGCCGCGCAGGATGGCGATGGTGTCCTCCGCGCTCGGCTCGCCGACGAACACCGGCTGGAAGCGCCGTTCGAGCGCCGCGTCCTTCTCGATGTGCTTGCGGTACTCGTCGAGCGTCGTTGCACCGATGGCGTGCAGCTCGCCGCGGGCGAGCGCGGGCTTGAGCATGTTGGACGCGTCCATCGAGCCCTCGGCGGCTCCCGCGCCGACGAGCGTGTGCAGCTCGTCGATGAACAGGATGAGGCGACCCTCGGCCTGCTCGATCTCGCGCAGCACCGCCTTCAGGCGGTCCTCGAACTCGCCGCGGTACTTCGCGCCGGCCACCATCGCGCCGAGGTCGAGTGCGACGACGTCCTTGTCGCGCAGGCTGCTCGGCACGTCGCCCGCTACGATGCGCTGAGCGAGCCCCTCGACGATCGCGGTCTTGCCGGTGCCTGGTTCGCCGATGAGCACGGGGTTGTTCTTGGTGCGCCGCGAGAGAACCTGGATGACGCGACGGATCTCCTCGGTCCGGCCGATGACCGGGTCGAGTCTGCCGTCGCGCGCGGCATCGGTGAGGTTGCGGCTGAACCGCTCGAGCGCCTGGAACTGCGCCTCGGGGTTCTGGTCGGTCACGCGCGCGCCGGCGCGCAGCTCCTCGAGCGCTTCGAGCAGGCGGGCCTGCGTCACGCCGGCGTCTTGCAGCAGCCGGCCGGCCTCGCCGGCGTCCGCGGCGAGCGCGAGCAGCAGGTGCTCGGTCGAGACGTAGGCGTCTTTCAGCTTCTCGGCCTGCTTGAACGCGTCCGAGAGCACGCTCGACAGGCGCGGCCCTACTCCCGCCTGCCCGATGCCGGCGCCGCTCACCTTCGGCGCGCGCTCGATGGCGGCGCTCACCTGCGATTCGAGAGCGTCGGCGTCGGCGCCCACCTTCTGCACGATGGGCCGCACGATGCCCTCGGCTGCGTCGAGCAGCGTCTTGAGCAGGTGCTCCGGTTCTATGACTTGCGAGGACGCGTCGTCGGCCACGCCTTGCGCGGCCTCCAGAGCCTCCTGCGCTTTGACCGTCAGTCTGTCGAGTCTCATGTCCTCACTACCTCCACGGCGCCTTGCGCCGTCACATCACTTCCCTTGACGCCACCCGGGCGTCACCGCTTCACCCGTCAACTCGGGCCGCTCGTGCTCTCCGGCTTCAGGCGTGACCACACCCAGGCCGCAAGCATTCAAAGCGGGCCGCCGGGGATCTCGCCCCGGTGCACGCCTTCGAGCCATCGGGTGAACGCGCCCATCACGACCTCCGTGCGAGCACTCCGCTGCGCACCATGACGATGCCCGTCGCGCACTCGGCACGCGCCATCTCGCCCGCGCGCGCGCGCAGCTGCTCGGCCTGGCGGCGCAGCCGCTCGGTCTCCTCGCGCAACCGCACCACCTCGCGCTCGAGCTCGAGGATCCGCTCGACACCGGAGAGGTTGATGCCCTCGACCTGTGTGAGCTGCTGGATCAGCCGGAGCCGGTCGACGTCGGCCTGCGAGTACAGCCGCGTGTTGCCCGCCGAGCGCTGCGGCGAGACGAGGCGGCGACGTTCGTATATGCGGAGCGTCTGCGGGTGCATGCCCGCGAGCTCGGCCGCCACGCTGATCATGTAGAGCGGCCTCGTGCGGTCGTCTCTGTCCTGACGTGCGGCCACGCTCGCCTCCTTCCTACCTGAAGTGCGCCCGCAGATCGTCATCGCGCGACGATGCGAAGCGGTTCAGGAGTTCTTTCTGCTCGGCCGTGAGCTCCTCGGGCACCACGACCTTCGTCCGCACCTTCAAGTCTCCCTTGCCCTTGCCCCTGAGCTTCGGCGCGCCCTTGCCCGAGATGCGGTGCACCTTGCCGTCCTGGGCCCCGGGGGCGACCTTCAGTTTGACCTTGCCGCCGCCTGGGACCGGGATCGTGACCTCGGTGCCGAGTGCGGCCTCGGCGATCGAGACTGGCAGCTCCATGACCACGTCGGCCCCGTCCCGCGTGTAGTACGGGTGCGGACGGATGTGGGTGACCACGTACAGGTCGCCGGCCGGGCCACCCGCCTGTCCGGGCTCGCCCTTGCCCTTGAAACGCAGCTTGCCGCCGTCGGTCACGCCGGGAGGCACGTTCACCGTCACCGGCTTCACGCGAACCACGCGACCCTTGCCCTTGCACGTCGTACAGGGTTGCTCGATGACGGTTCCGGTCCCGCCGCAGCGCGGGCATGTCCGCGAGATGCCGAACAGCCCCTGGCCCTGGCTCACGTGTCCGGAGCCGTTGCAGCTCGGACAGGTGGTCGGCGAGGTGCCGGGCTTCGCCCCCGAACCCTTGCACGTCGCGCAGGTCTCCGAGCGCTGAACGTCGACCTTGGTCGACACGCCCTCGAGCGCCTCGTCGAAGTCGAGCGTCAGCTCGTAGGTCAGGTCGCGACCGCGACGGGCTTGGCGCCCCTGCGTGCGCGTCGCCCCTCCGAAGCCTCCGCCGAACATGCTGCCGAAGACGTCCCCGAGATCTCCGAGGTCGACCTGCTGGTAGCTGAAGCCTCCGCCCCCGGGCCACCCGGCTCCGCCCGGGGCACCGGCACCCGGCGGGACGTTGCCACCGAAGTACTGGCCGTATTGATCGTATTGTGTGCGCTTCTCGGCGTCCGAGAGCACCTCGTACGCCTCGTTGAGCTCCTTGAACTTCTCCTCGGAGCCACCCGCGTCGGGATGGTGCTTGCGCGCGAGCCGGCGAAACGCCTTCTTGATCTCATCAGCCGAGGCGTCCTTCTTCACACCGAGTATGTCGTAGTAGTTCTTCGTCGCCGGCATGCGTCACGCTCACTTCCCCGGAGATGCAGGCCCTCCGGTCGAGACCACGACCATCGCCGAGCGGATCGTCCGCCCATGCATGTCGTAACCCTTCTGGTAGACCTCGACGACCGTACCCTCGGGCACCTCCGGGTCTTCCTTCTGGCCGACCGCCTGGTGCTTGAGTGCGTCGAACAGCTGCCCGAACGGGTCGATCTGCTCCACACCCTCCTTGGCGAGGACGTCGAGCAGCTGACCGCGGACCATCTCGACCCCGGAGAGCAGGTCACCCCTGTCCCCGCCGGCGGTGACGTGATCGATCGCCCGCTCGAGGTTGTCGACGACCGGCAGCAGGTGGGCGACGATGCGCTCGCCGGCCCGCTTGACCGCATCGGCGTGATCGCGCACCATCCGCTTTCGGAAGTTCTCGAACTCCGCCTGCGTCCGCTGCGCCGCCTCGAGGTTGCGCGCCGCTTCCTCGCGCGCCTCCTCGAGCTCCGCCGCCATACGATCGCCGCGCATCTCGAGCTCAGCGCCCAAGTCGCTCTCGAGCTCGGGGTCCAGCGGGACCTCTTCCATGTCGCGCGGCTCCCTGCGCATGACTACTTGTCCTCGCTCTCGTCAACGACCTCGTAGTCCGCCTCGACGACCTCCTCCTCGTCGCTTTCGGGCGCCCCTTCGCCGCCCTCGCCGGTATCCGCCTCGGCCTGCGCCTCGGCGTAGACGATCTCGGCGAGCTTGTAGCCGGCCTGCTGGAGCTTGTCGGTCGCGGCCTTGATGGCCTCCACGTCCTCGCCCTCCATGGCGGACTTGACCTCGGCGATGGCCTCCTCGCACGCGGTCTTGGTCTCCTCCGGCACCTTGTCGCCAAGGTCCGAGATTGTCTTCTCGGTGCTGTAGACGAGCGTGTCCGCGGTGTTGCGCGCCTCGGCGGCCTCCTTCTTGCGGCGATCCTCATCGGCGTGCGCCTCGGCGTCGGTCACCATGCGATCGACCTCTTCGTCGGAGAGTGCGGTCGTGCCGGATATGGTGATCTTCTGTTCCTGGCCGGTGCCCTTGTCCTTGGCCGACACGTTAACGATGCCGTTGGCGTCGATGTCGAACGTGACCTCGATCTGCGGGATGCCGCGGGGGGCCGCCGGGATGTTCATGAGGTTGAACTTGCCGAGCGTCTTGTTGTCGGCGGCCATCTCGCGCTCACCCTGCAGGACATGGATCTCCACAGAGGTCTGCCCGTCGGCGGCGGTCGTGTACGTCTCGGTCTTGCGCGTCGGGATGGTGGTGTTGCGCTCGATCATGCGCGTCATCACGCCACCGAGGGTCTCGACGCCGAGCGAGAGCGGGGTAACGTCGAGGAGCAGGATGTCCTTCACATCGCCCGCGAGCACGCCGCCCTGGATCGCGGCCCCGACCGCAACGACCTCATCGGGATTGACGCCCTTGTGCGGGTCCTTGCCCGTGATGGTCTTGACCATCTCGACAACCGCCGGCATGCGGGTCGAGCCGCCCACGAGGATGACGTGGTCGATCTCGGACGCCTTGATGCCCGCGTCCTTGATCGCCGTCTCTACCGGCTTCTTGCACCGGTCGAGCAAGTCGCTCGTGACCTTCTGGAACTCGGCACGCGTGAGCGTGTAGTCGAGGTGCTTGGGCCCGGAGGCGTCGGCCGTGACGAACGGCAGGTTGATCTGCGTCGTCTGGGTGGTCGAGAGCTCCATCTTCGCCTTCTCGGCGGCCTCCTTGAGGCGCTGAAGCGCCATCTTGTCGGCACGCAGGTCGATGCCCTGGTCGGCCTTGAACTTGTCGGCGAGCCAGTCGATGACGCGCTGGTCCCAGTCGTCTCCGCCGAGGTGGTTGTCGCCCGAGGTCGACTTGACCTCGAACACCCCTTCGCCGAGGTCCAGGATGGACACGTCGAAGGTGCCGCCTCCCAGGTCGAAGACGAGGATGGTCTGCGACTGGTCACCCTTGTCCAGGCCGTAGGCGAGCGCCGCGGCAGTGGGCTCGTTGATGATGCGCTTGACCTCAAGGCCGGCGATCTTGCCGGCGTCCTTGGTGGCCTGGCGCTGCATATCGTTGAAGTACGCGGGAACGGTGATGACCGCCTCGGTCACCTTCTCGCCGAGGTAGGCCTCGGCATCAGCCTTGAGTTTCTGCAGCACGAACGCCGAGATCTCCTCGGGCGTGTAGGTCTTACCCTCTACGTCGACGTTGGTCCGGCCGTCCTTGCCCTTCTTGACGTTGTAGGCGATGGTCTTGCGCTCCGACTCGGTCTCCTCGAACTTGCGGCCGATGAAGCGCTTGATCGAGGTGATGGTGTTCTCGGGGTTGGTGATCGCCTGGTTCTTCGCAGCCTTGCCTACCACGCGCTCGCCGTCCTTGCGAAACGCGACGACGGAAGGCGTCGTGCGATCGCCCTCCGCGTTGATGATGACGCCTGGCTCCCCGCCCTCGAGCACGGCGACAGCCGAATTCGTGGTGCCGAGGTCGATTCCGATGACCTTGCCCATCTCTGGGTCTCCTTTCGTTCTTCCGCCTCCTCGAGGAGGCGATCTCGTCTGTTCGGGCCGCCTGTGGCGGCGCATCGAAGATGCTAGAATCTGAGTCCTTTATTGTCAAGTTTTCTACAGCATCTGGTGTATACCCGGACAGGGCGCAATGAAAACGCCCGCACGTGGAGCGCGGGCGCACGCAGGCGATCGACGAGGTACACGGGAATCAGGTCGCGCGGCCGAACCTTCTGAGGACGGCTCCGACGACGGCGCATCCGGTAGCCACAAGGCCGTGCGTCAGGGGTACGCCGCCCGCGTCCGCCGCAACGACGAGCGTCCCGCTGTCCGTTGCACCGGCGACGACCGGTGTCACCGTGAACAGGGCCAGGAACGCCAGGCTCGAAAGGTACGCGAGCCCGCGCGATGGACGAGTGATCATCGGGGCGCCTTCCCGAGGGATCGCACACAGCCGTCGTGCACCCCGACTGTAGCGCACACGACGCGCTGGCTGTCCCGTCACGGCAGCACGCTTTACAGAGCGGCCGACCCTCGCTAAGGTACGGCAGAACCCAGGGACCCTGCGGCCCGACCGACCGAACCTGTACGAGGAGGATCCATGCCCCGACCTGTCATCGAAGAGGACGAGTGTTCCGCCTGCGGAATCTGCGTAGATGAGTGCCCGGAAGGCGTGCTCGAGCTCGTGGGCGACGTTGTCGAGCCGGTCAACGACGATGACTGCACCGGTTGCGCGGCATGCATGGAGGTCTGCCCGATGGGCGCCATCGCCGAGATCGAGGATGCCTAGAGCGACCTCCCGGCTGGCGTCGATGCATCACAACGACGGCGGACGCATCTCAAGCACCTGCAGCTGCTGCCAGACCCGCCGCTTGGCCCCCGGATCGGCGAGCGAGGCCTCGAGTCCGTCGACAGCGACGAACTGACGTCCGCCCGCAAAGACCGGCCTGCCGAACGCCAGTCCTCCGAGGTTGAACGCCGCGCTCACCTCGGCCGCGGCGACGACGTCAAGCGCCAACACCACCCAGGGGTCGACCGCCTCGACCTGCATCACGAGGCGCTCGCGAAGCAGCGCAGGCTCGATGCCCGCCCCGGGGCGTGCCACGCTTGCGAAGATCGAATCGGGGTCGAACCCCAGCGCACCGAGCGCCTTGCGCGCGGCCTCGCCATCGGGCCCGCTGAGCGCGGCACCACCGGAGACCTCCGCGGGCCCGGGCTCCCCCTTGACGAGGAACACCTCGGCGAAGGGGTCACCACCCGAACGCACGGCATCCGAGCCGGGTGCGAGCCGGTCGGCGGCCGCCAGCTCGGCAAGCGCCTTCGCCCGGTAGAGGCGGTCCAGCTCCTCCGGCGCCACCGCTTCGGTGCGGACACTCTCGCTCATGACGAGGCGAACCACCGGTACGTCGGGCCGAGACCCGCTGCGAGCGGGACGAGGGCCTCCCAGCCGAAGACCTCGCGCGCCTTGCCGGGGTTGAGCACGCTGCGCACCACGTCGCCGGCACGCGCTCGTCCGCTTCCGAACTCGCCAGAGAATCCGGCGATCGGCCGCAGCGCGTTGGCCAGGGCGAAGACACTGACCTCCTCGCCCGTCGAGACGTTGAAGGCGGCGCCGGCAGGCCCTGCGTCCGACAGCCGGTCGCCATAGTCCATGGCACATATGATCGCGGACACCACATCCGCGACATAGATGAAATCCCTCGTCTGTTCCCCGCTTCCGTAAATCACCGGCGCTCTGCCTGCCGCGAGCTCGGAGCAGAAGGTCGCGACCACGCCACCCTCCCCCTCGGCGTCCTGGCGCGGTCCGTAGACGTTGGAGAAGCGGAAGGATGCGTAGTCGGCCCCCGTGCCGGCGAGCGCCTCGGCAAGCGCGGTCTCCGCAGCCAGCTTCGAGGAGCCGTACGGATTCGCAGGCGCCGTCGGCGAGGACTCGCGCAGAGGAAGCTCGGCCGGTTCACCATAGACGGCTGCGGACGACGCCGAGATGACGCGACGCGCGCCTGCCGCCGCTGCAGCCTGGGCCACCAGGCGCGTTCCGTCGACGTTGACCGCTCGGTCTCGAATCGGGTCGACGATCGAGCGGGGGACGCTCGACTGCGCGGCGAGATGCACGACGACCTCGGGTGAGAACTCGACCACAGCCGCCGCGAGCCGGTCATCGAGGATGTCCATCGTCCGGGTCCATGCGGCGGGGTGCAGGTTGGCGGCCGTGCCGGTCGACAGGTCGTCAATCACGCCCACCTCATGCGATCCGACGAGGGCGTGCACCAGATTCGAGCCGATGAACCCCGCTCCGCCGGTGACGAGAACGCGCATGCGCAGACCTCCTAGGGAGTAACGGCCTCAGCTGATTCCTCGAGACGCTGCATCTCGACGAGTTTGGACTGTACGACGAGACGATAGCGCGCGCTGTACGGCGGATGGCATGCCGAGAGCGTGAGCCGCGGGTCTTCGGTGGTCCTCATGACCTCTACCTGGTCGGGAGTGACCACGAGTACCTCGGCCACCTCGTACGTGTAGCGCCGGTACGGCGAGTAGAATTCGATGACGTCTCCGACCGCGAGCTCATCGAGGCGCCTGAAGGGCGCACCGTAGGTGGTGCGGTGGCCGGCGATCCCCGCGTTGCCGGTCTCGCCGGGAAGGTCGGTGTACTTGATCCAGCCCGGCCCCTTCTTGAGCGCCTCGGTGCCTGAACCGAGCACCACGACCGCGTCCAGGTCCATCTTGTCGATGACGAGCCGACCGAACACGCCGCCGTCCTCCAGGCCGGCCCAGTACGCGACGTCCTCTTCCCTCCAGGTCTCCCACCCGGTGAGCTCGGGCTCCTCTACGGGCACGAGCCGGTCAGGCGAGGGGGCGCCGAGCACACTGTCGGAGACCTCGCTCCTGAGAGCGTCCTGCTCGCGAGCGGTGACGATATCGGTCACGAAGTAGTACGAGACCAACCCGAGCGCGATACCGATGAGGACATTGCCGACCGCGTGCACGGCGACACGCGAGCGCGGGCGATGAGCCTGTATGTCATGGGCACCTGAGCTCACGTGATCGGGACCTCTCTCGCGCGTCTGACGAGCTCTCTCACATTGTGACGGCCGACACAGTTCTCCCTAAGGTCAAGCACGTCCCTTGCCGATATACCCCAGTGTACGAAACGTTGAAAGCTGCACACCGCCTCAGACTCCCCGATCAAGGCTCCGCGCACCGAAAGGCGCGCTTCGCAAAGTCACGGGTCTACCGGAGGGCACGCCCTCCCACGACAGCCGGACCGCCGGGCACGAGATCTGGTCGACAACCGGCCCGATCCCACCCATGGCACTCACAGGAGGGACGGGCCGGTGTGCACACCAGGCTCGTAAGGGGTGTACGGCGAATGAACGCACCGACCCGGACGACGACCAACACCATGCGACTGGTGGCGGTGCTGCTCACAGCGGCACTGCTCGCCGGCGCCGCGCCGGTCACCGCATCGGCGATGACCGAGACACGCCCGCTCCAGGTCACGGAGAAGTTCTCTTCGGCGCTCGACCCGGACGCCGGCGCAGTGACCGCGGCGGCCAAGACCGGTGCCGACGCCGTGTCCTCGGAGGCGCAGGCCGGCTACACGACGCCGCTCGCCAGGGCGAAGGCACCGCTGCCGAAGCCCAAGCCTGTCGTGACCGCATCACGGACGGGGCGAGTACCGACCACGTCTTCGGGCTCCAGCGCGAAGTCAACCGCCACTGCCGCGAAGCCTGCCAGCTCGGGTGACTCGCTGGCTCGAGCGCGTTCGATCCTCGCCTCTCGCATCGCGACGTACCCGATCCTCCAGGGGGCCACGGTCGAGTTCGGCAACACCAAGGGCAACCCGCAGGGCATCTGCTACTACAAGTCGGGGCGCATCGTGATCAACCCGAACCACACCCGGAGCCTCGAGACGATCATCAACCACGAGATCTGGCACATCATCGACTGGCGCGACAACGGCCAGATCAACTGGGGCGAGAGCATACCCCCCAAGAACGCGGCGGACTACCGCGGATAGCACGGCGTTAGCGGTGAGGCCGGAGCTCACCGTGGACGTGGCAGAGCCCCGGCGGGGATAACCCCGCCGGGGCCCCTCATGTCCTAGCCCGCAAGGGGGTAGCCGGCTGCGGGCAGGATCGCGACTCTAGGCGGCTCTGCGAGAGCGCCTGCGCATCTCGGCACCGACGAGGCCGGTCGCGCCCGCGAGTGCGAGCAGGCCGAGAAGATTTGCACCGGTGAACGGCAGGAACGGCTCCTCGACATCGACCGTGACGCGCCAGGTGCTCGTGTTGTTGGTGGTGTCCACGTCGTCATCAAGGATGACCACGGCGGTGTTGTCGAGCTCCGTGCGACCGTCGGGCATCGTCTCGACGACCATCAGCTTGTAGGTGATCGTCTGGGTCTGGCCGAAGGCCAGCGGGCCGGCGAAGTTCCAGGTGATCTTGCCGTTGGACATCGTGCCTCCCGCGGCGTCGACCACGACCAGGTACCGCTGGTCGAACGTGTCCTCGACGACGTAGTCGGTCGCCGGCTCGCCGCCGATGTTCTTGACGACAACGGTGTAGGTGATGACGTCACCCGGATCGGCCGTCGTGCGGTCAGCGGACTTCTTGATGGTCAGGTCGGGCGGGAACGACAGTGGCTTGTCGATGTCGACGAACGCCTCATCGCTGTCGGAGACCTCCTGGCCCACGCCATCGACACCGGTCGCGACGACGATGTTCGTCGTCGGCTCGGTGATGGCCGCGGTGGCCGTGAAGGTGCGCTCCTTATCCACCTCCATCATCGGAATCGAGGCGATCGAGCCGAGGTGGTCATCGACGACCGTGACATCGTAGAGGGGCACGTTGCCCGTGTTGCGTACGACGAAGGTGTACGTGACGGACTCGCCCTCGAGCACCAGCGCGGAACTCACGGACTTCTCCACGTCGATGGCAGGGCTCGCGCCGAAGTAGCTGGAGTCGTCGCTGTCAGAGACGTCGTCGCCCATCGGCGGGGTTCCGCTGGCGGTGCCGACGTTCTCGTAGGCTCCGGCTTCCGCGGTACCGTACGAGTAGAGCGTCTCGCCCTCACCGGGTGCGAGCTCGTCGATGGTGCCTATCTCACCGATGACGTCGTCGGTGACGACTATGTCGCTGAGCGTGACGTTGCCCGTGTTGGTGACGAGATAGCTCCAGGTCACGTCCGCGCCGGTGGCGACAAGGAGGTCGTCCTCACCGTTGGTGAGCTTGACGATGTCGATGGCCGGGTTCTGGTCCGCCGCGACCGTCTCGTCGTCTTCGTTGGACTCGACCTTGTCCTCACCGAAGTAGCCGAAGCCCTGGGCGACGTTCTTCACGCTGCCCGCGTCGAGGTCCGCCTGGGTGATGACGTAGGTCGCCGTGAAGGTGATGTCGTCACCCGGGGCGAGCACGTCGGGGTCGGGCACGACGCCCACCCGGCTCGTGGTTGCCTTGTCGTCTTCGACCGTGAACGGGCCGGACAGGGTCACGTTGCCGGAGTTGGTGAGCGTGTAGGTGTAGGTGATCTCGTCGCCGACCGCGTCGTAGGTCGCCGGGGCGGCCTTCTTGAGGAGCGTGAGCGCGGGCCGCTGGTCTGCGGTCACGGTCTCGTCGTCGAAGTTGGACAAGACCTCGTCATCACCGTAGAAGCCCTTGCCGCGCGCCGTGTTGGTGACGCTGCCCGCATCGAGGTCCGCCTGGGTGATGGTGTAGCTCGCGCTGAAGGTGGCAGACGCGCCGGGGGCAAGGGCCATGAGCGCCGGGTTGTCCGGTACCACGGTGGCCTTGTCGTCTGTGACGCTGAACGGGCCGGACAGGGTCACGTTGCCGGTGTTGGTGAGCGTGTAGGTGTAGGTGATCACGTCGCCGACCGCGTCGTAGGTCGCCGGGGCGGCCTTCTTGAGGAGGGTGAGCGCGGGCCGCTGCACCCCGAGCACCGTGACGGAGTCCGTCGGTGAGGTGACGGTCCGCTTACCGTACGTGCCCGTGGCGTATGCGATGTTCGTCACAAATCCCGCGTCGATGTCGGCCTGCGTGACCGAGTAGGAGGCAGTCACCGTGAAGTGCTTGCCGGGCGCGAGTGTCGCCGGTGCCCCGCTGACGTCGATCACTCCGACCACCGTGTCGTCGAGGACGGCCCAGGGCGCGGACAGGGTAACCTCGCCATCGTTGGTCACCTTGTAACTGTAGTGGATCACATCTCCGACAGCGGAGTAGCTCGGAGTCGTCGTGGTCTTGTCGATCGCCAGTGACGGAGTCAGCTCGAAGTTGCCGATGTAGGCGGTCTTCGACTCGCCCCTGCCCACGATCACGGCGATCGGCTGTGCCGTATTGCTCTGCCAGCCGTCTTTCAGCGTCTCGCTGACGTAGTACGTACCGGGAGGCAGGTAGTCGAAGAAAGCCCTGCCATTGGCATCGGTGGTCTTCGTGCTAAGCGTCTGACCGTTCGAGAGGTGGATGTCCCATCCGGGCAAGAACCGCGTCTCATTCCCGTCCTTCACACCGTCCTTATCGGTGTCGAAAAACTTGAAGACGGTGATGTCGCCGCCGGGCACTATCACCGACGGGAGCGGAACGGTCTTCTTGCCGCCGGCCATGAGCAGGTAGCCCTGGCCGCTCGATCCCGGATAGCCGCCGGCGCCGTAGCTGCCCTGAAGCGGCATCCATTGGAGCGTCATCGCGAGCTTGGCCTTGAAGTAGACGATCGCGTACTTGCCGGCCGGTATGACGAAGGAGCCCGTCGGAATCGTGGACTTGATCACCGGAGCACTGCCCTGAACGCCGGCGTCCTTCGGCATCGGTGACAGAGGGATGAGGCCCGCGGGCGGCGTGTCAGGATCGCCGCTCACCGGCTCGGAGTCGTAGATTCGATAGCCCCAACCGCTCGTGGACTCGAACATCACGGCGTTCTTGCCGCTGTTGAAGTGGTCAAGACCGAAGATGAGGTCGAGCGGGCTGGCATCTTGGGTTCCCGTGTTGCGCAGAATCAAGCGGTAGGGCACCCAGTCGCCCTCTTCGTAGTTCTTGCCGAGATTGCCCGTCGTCCAACTGGACCACCGGTTATACCCCTGGAAGAAGCGGACACCGATGCCGGTGCCAGGCTCTGCCAGAGTCGGTGAGATCTTCATCGCACCGAACGAGAACGCCGCCGCCAGGGGCGCGATATCGCCCTGCTCGACGGGGGCGGCCTCTTCATCCGGGGCATCCAGCACCGAAGGCTCTTCGGGCGGAGCATCCTCCGGCTGCTCGACGACCGGTTCGGGAGTCGCCGTGCTCACGGCGGACTCCGGCGCACTCTCCTCGGCAACGGACACGGGCACCGCTCCGGCGATTCCCGTGAACATCACGACGACCACAAGTGTGAGATACGTCGTGAAAAGCCGGGAGAGCGCTGACTTACGGCGCAGCGTTCGTGCCATGTCGCTCATCCCCTCACTGTCTGGACGTCCTGAACCCATGGGGCCGGTCCGAGGGGGATGAGGAGTGCGAAAGGACCGGCTCGTCTATGACGGGCCGGTCTCACCACTGGCTCCCCGCCGGCGTAGGGTGACCGCACTTGTGCCGACGGATCTATGCCTCCCGTTCGTGCCCGACGCATGGTCGGGCCCATGTATGAGTTTGTGAATGGACGTCAACTCCGGCTACCTGAGAGAACTATACCCGCTATCAGGGGTTCCTCGGGGACGAAACCCCTCACCCGATGGTATGAGCGAAGGGTAGGTCCGACGGATGACCCGCTGCCCGCATGACAGAGCCCCGGCGGGATACCCCCGCCGGGGCCCCTCATCGTCCAAGCCCGCAGGGCGGTAGCCGGAGTGCGGGCTGGTCGACCTCGTCAGTGACCACCGTTGCGATCCGCGTACCACGAATCCCGGCCACAGGTCGTGCCTCGGGACACTCTCAACCTACCTCAGTTGCGGTCTACTTGCTGATCCTCCGGAGGGTGATTCCGGTGGTCGCAGCAAGGCCCGCTCCGAGCAGGACCACGAGTTCGGCACCGGTGAAGGGCAGAGACTCCTCTTCCTCTTCCTCGGTGAACGGCAGGGACGGCTCTTCCTCGTCGCCCGGCGGCGGGAGTTCATCATCGTCGTCGCCTGGCGGCGGCTCCTCGTCGTCATCGTCTCCCGGCGGCTCTTCATCATCGTCGCCCGGAGGCCCCTCCTCGTTGAGAGCAACGTGGCTCAGAACGAGCTGGTTGTAGGACTCGGATGCAACCTCGGCGGAACCGCTCAGCAGGATGTCGTGGGCCGGCGTACCGATGTAGAAGTGCTGCGTGCTGCCGTTGCCGACCGGAATCCCTGTCGCCTGCTTGGCGCCGGCGTCCTGGAACACGACGCTCAGCGTTGCCGGTTCGGTGTCAGGGTCGAGTCCGTTGAGGACGAAGTGCCACACAACCGGCTCGGTCAACCCGCCGTCATCGGCCATCGGGTCTCCCCAGTCCTCGCTGTCGGCACCGACGTGAGCTGCATGCAGCGTTGCGGTGAGAGCGTATGCGATACCGCTTAACGCGAAGACCAGCGCAACCGCCATCGCCAGGAACACGAACGCACGCGACCTACCGATTCTTGAGATCTTCAAGGCTGTTCGCCTCCCCTCTATCACGAGTGAGTAACGCAACAGACGTGCGAGACGCTTCACATGATTCCGCTACCACCCTCACCTCCGTCCGTGCGGACGCAACCATCCGGTGGGGTCGGTCCTGCAGAGGGAACGCAAGAGACCGGCTCGTCTGAGACGGGCCGGTCTCACCATTGGCTCCACGCCGACGTCAGGTGACCGGAACGTTGTCGGCGGATCTTCGCTTCCCGAGAGGCGCCCGACGCAGTCGGGCCCACGTTTGGGTTTTCAGGCAGCGCCCTGTCCGGCTACCTGACACAACTATACCCACTTACAGCACTTGCCAGCGCACCTGGTGCATCGTCCGTGAGTATCAGGCTGACGGACACCCGCTCCGTATCGAGTTGTACTACTTCGCCGCGCGACGCCTCTTCAGGTTCGGCTTGCACGACTGCACCAGCGCCTTCGACAGCACCTCGTCCATGTCGGAGACCGGGACGATCTTGAGTTCCTCGCGCACGTGAGGCGGCATGAGCTCGAGGTCCCGGACGTTCTCCTTCGGCACGAGGACCGTCGCCAGCCCCGCCCGGTGCGCGGCGAGCAGTTTCTCCTTGAGGCCGCCTATCGGCAGCACCCTGCCGCGCAGCGTGATCTCGCCCGTCATCGCGATGTCGCGTCGCACGGGGCAGCCCGTGAGCACCGAGGCGAGCGCCGTGGCCATGGTGATGCCCGCCGACGGGCCGTCCTTGGGAATCGCAGCGGCGGGCACGTGGATGTGCATGTCGTACTTCTCGGCGAAGTCCGGCTCGATCTTCAGCTCGTCGGCGCGCGTCCGGATGTAGGAGACCGCAGCCTGCGCCGACTCGCGCATGACATCGCCGAGGTGGCCCGTCAGTGTGAGCCCGCCCTTGCCGGGCATCTTCGTGGCCTCGACGGTGATAACGTCGCCGCCGACCTCGGTCCACACGAGCCCGGTCGCCGCCCCGACCTCATCGCTCTCCTCAGCGAGCCCGAAGGAGAACTTCGGCGGCCCGAGGTACTTGTGCACGGTGCGCCCGGTCACCCGCGTCTTGCCCCTCCTGCCCTCGACTACCTTGCGCGCGACCTGCCTGCAGACCATCGCAATCGTGCGCTCGAGGTTGCGGACCCCTGCCTCACGCGTGTAGCGGCGGACCATCTCGCTCAGCGCCTCCGCCGTGAACTCGAGCTTGCCGGGGGTGAGCCCGTGCTCCCTGAGCTGCTTGGGGATGAGGTACTGCCCGGCGATGTGGAGCTTCTCGTCCTCGGTGTAGCCGGGAAAGTGGATGACCTCCATGCGGTCGCGCAGTGCCGGCGGGATGGGGTCGAGGAGGTTGGCGGTAGTGATGAACATGACGTTGGAGAGGTCGAACGGCGCCTCGAGGTAGTGGTCCTGGAAAGCAAAGTTCTGCTCGGGGTCGAGGACCTCGAGCAGTGCGGAGGTCGGATCGCCGCGGAAGTCCATGCCGACCTTGTCGATCTCGTCCATCATGAAGACCGGATTGTTCGTCCCGATCTGGCTGATCGACTGGATGATGCGGCCGGGCAGGGCACCGACGTACGTGCGCCGGTGGCCGCGAATCTCCGCTTCGTCGCGCACGCCGCCGAGCGACATCCGGATGAACTCGCGGCCGAGCGAGCGAGCGATCGACTTACCGATCGACGTCTTGCCGACACCCGGCGGCCCGACGAAGCACAGGATCGGGCCGCGCATGCGGTCGGTGAGCTTGTGCACGGCAAGGTACTCGAGCACCCGCTCCTTGACCTTCTCCAGCCCGTAGTGGTCCTCATCGAGTATCGCCTGCGCCTCGATCAGGTCGAGCTTCTCGTCGGACTCGGCATTCCACGGCAGCCCGATGAGCCAGTCGAGATAGGTGCGGATGACGCTCGTCTCGGCGGCGGCCGGCGGCATCTTCTCGAGGCGTCCGAGCTCCTTGAGTGCCTTCTCCTCGACCTGCTCGGACATCTTCGCCTCGGCGATCTTCTCCTTGTACTCGTCGACCTCGGCCTGGACTTCGTCGAGGTGACCGAGCTCCTGCTGGATCGCCTTGAGCTGCTCGCGCAGGAAGTACTCGCGCTGCGTCTTGGTCATCTGTTCCTTGACGCGGTTCTGGATCTTCGAGCCGAGCTCGAGCAGCTCGATCTCCTTGCGAAGGAACGTGCTCGTTCGCTCGAGGCGCTCGAAAGGCTTGATGGCCTCGAGAATGACTTGCTTCTCCTCGACCTTGAGGTTGAGGTGGAACGCGATGAAGTCCGCGAGGCGGCCGGGCTCCTCGATGGCAGCCGCCGCGAGCTGGACCTCCTGCGGGATCGGCTTGCCGAGCTCCGAGGCGCGCTCGAAGTCGTGCACGATGGCGCGCATGAGCGCCTCGGTCTCGATGTCAACCTCCTCGGACTCCTCGATGGGCTCCACACGAACGAGGTAGTACGGGTCGGTCTGCACGAACTCGAGTATCCGCATGCGCTGCTGCCCCTCGACGAGCGCCTTGGCGGTGCCGTCTGGGAGCTTCAGTTCCTGCATGATCGAGGCGATGCACCCGATCTCGTAGACGTCGCCGGGACCGGGGTCCTGCACCTCTGCCTCGCGCTGCGTGACGAGTGCGACGAGATGGTCCTCGCGCATCGACTCCTCGAGCGCGTTGATGGAACGCTCGCGCCCGACGAACAGCGGGACAACAAGGTTCGGGAAGAGTATGAGGTCTCTCAGCGGGATGAGAGGGAGCACATCGGGTATGTCACGAACGTCGCTTTGCTGGGACATCGCGGCGTGGTTCCTTTCCTCGGCGCCGTGCGATAATCATTCTGCCCCAATCTTCTGCACGATACACGGGACACCTACCGACATTGCGCAGGTAGGTGCCGAAACGAGACCGACGGAGTCCGGTTGAGACCTGCCGAGTGCCGGACCGGGCGGCGAAACCGCCACGGAGCCATCGCCATCATGCTCGCGACGTGCCTCACGCTCGCCGCGCCTCTGACGAGCGCGGGCCTCTCGGTATCCCCCGAACCCGAGCTCGAGCCCCTCCAGACGCAACCCGAGGGTGTACGGGTGGACACGGGTCCGCTCTCGGTGCCCGCCGATGGTGCCTTCCGCATCGGGGTGGAAGTCGACGTCGACGAGCCGACCTCGTACCTGGAGGTCCGCCTCCAGATACACCGGCCGAGCGGCCGCCTGCTCTTCCAGCGGACCGACGTGAGCTCGGACGTGGAGACCGGCACCGTCGAGGTGGAGTTCTCACGTGAGCTGGCCGACCTCGAACTGCGCCCCGACGCGTACCCCTACGAGGTGCGCGTGCGCACCCAGACGGCCGGCGATGTCAGCGAGACGGTAGCCTCCGGGTACCTGCTCGTTCACGCACCCGAACCGGAAGTGACCCCCGTCGCGATCGCCGTCAGAATCTCGTCGGCACCACGCTTCGATGCACAGGGTATCTTCTTGTCCGACCCGGCGCGCTCGACCGGGGCGCTTGAACAGGCTGAGCGGATCGCGACCGCCATACTCGAGGACCCGACGCTGCACCTCGCGCTCGCCGTCGCACCGGTCACCCTCGACGAATGGGCGCGGATCGCGCAGGGCTACGCCATCGCTGAGGCTGATGAGGGTCTCGTGGAGGTCGGCCCGGAGGAACCCGGCCCCATCCGCTATGCGACGGTGCTCGATACACTGCGCCGCGCGGTGACGACCGGTCGGCTCGAGCTGCTCGACGTGGGATACGCAGACCCGAACGTCGCCGCGTTGAGCGCGCTGGAACGCAGCCCCGATCTCGCCGCGCACTTCGCCCGCGGGCACTCGGCCTATCTGGCGACACTCGAGACGCCCCCGTCCGCAGGTGCCGCACTCGCCTACGACGAGCTGACCACCGACGCACTCGCGGTGCTCGCCGAACGCGACATTCGGTATGCGCTGCTGGCACCGGAGCTCTTCGGGGACGATGACGACGAGCTCCTCTCGGGCGGCGCCTATCCCCTCGAAGACTCGCCACTCGCGGCGTTGGTGCTCGACAGGGACGTCTGCAACGCCGTCGAGCTCGCAGATGCGTCCGCGGGAGCGCTGCTGGCGTTCCGGCACGCAATCTCCGAGGAGGGGCAGCGGCCGATCGTCACCCTCACCGACCTCGGACCCGGACGGCCCGGAACGGCCGAAACCGTGCTCGCCCTCGCCGAGTACATGCGGGAGGCGGCGTGGGCGCGGCTCGCGCTCCCCTCCGAGCTCGGCCTCGACGCCGACCTGCCCGCGCTCGCCGTACCCGAGGCGGCGGCAGGCGGCCCGGCCGCCCCCGCCGGCTACTGGAAGGACGCGGGAAGTGCGCGTGCCTGGGCCGCGGCGCTCGAATCGGCAGCGGGTGCCTCGGATCCGGATGCCCGCTCGGCTGCGGACGCCTCCCTCATCGCGCAGAGTGCCCGGTGGGCCGGGCCCGACGGCCTGTGGAGCTTCGCCGAGCGGGGGCGGGCGTTCGCGTCTCACGCCGAACGCACCTCCCGTGAGGTGCTGGAAGGCGTGACGGTGGCGGCCAAGGACGTGACCCTCGCAGGGGCAACGGGCGACGTACCGGTCAGTATAGTCAACGGCTCAGCCAAGGACCTGAACGTGAGACTCGCGGTCCGGGGTGACAGTCTCGACATCGTCGGCGAGACCGACGAGGTCGTCACGCTCAGTCCGCAGGAGAACTTCCACACCGTCGGAGTCGACCTGCGGTCGGCCCTCTCGGGCTCTCTCGTACTCGAGGTCTGGGCCGGAGAAGTTCTGCTTGCGACGGGAACCAGCACCGTGCGCGCTTCGTACCTGGACCGCCTCGCGATCGTCGCCGGGGTGAGCGCGCTGATGCTGGGCCTGCTGTTATACATAAGGAAGCGCGTCCGGGCTGCCGATGCTGGTAGTATGCCTGGTGTGGACGAGCCTGCGTCCGGGAAGGATGGCCGGGAGTGAAGAAGGTCCTGCTCATCGCGCTCGGGATCGCTCTGGCCGTGACGTTCGTGCACGACCTGGGCGCGTACGTTAGCGCGCGCCGAGCGGTGATCGAGGCCACGCGCTCTGCCGCGGACGTGGCAGCGGGCCTGGCGACCACGGGCCGCGATGAGGCCGCCCGGGCGGCAGCCGACACCGCCGCCGAATATGGAGTGACCGTGTACCTCTACAACCAGGACAACACACGGGTCGAAGTCTGGGGCAAGATAGAGGTCGAGGACACGTGGGTGTACGCTCCGGTGACCGGCTGGATCGAGAGCCGGCCGCCGGACCAGCTCCCCGTGCTCAATTACTACGCGACCTCACCCATCCGATGACGACCCGGAGAACGACCCGCCGATGAAGACGATCGTGCTCGATACCAACGTGCTGCTTGCGGACCCGCAGGCACTGCTTGCCTTCCCCGACGCCGAGGTGATCATCCCGGAGACGGTCCTCGGCGAACTCGACAAGCTCAAGACCTCCCGGGTCGATCCCGACCTGAGGTTCCGGGGCCGCGAGGTCTCGAGGATACTGTTCGAGCTGTCCGAGGACGGCAGCCTGATCGAGGGCATCGAGCTGCCCGACGGAGGCCGCCTGCGTGTCGTACCCGTCGACCCGGACGCGCCGATGCCCGACGGCTTGTCCACGCGAAACGCCGACGACCGCATCCTTGCCGTAGCCGTGCAGCAGTGCCAGAGCGGCTGTGCCGACGGCCTGGTGATGGTGACGAACGACCTCAACATGCTGCTTAAGGCGCAGACCTACGGCCTGGAGGTCGAGCGCTACGCGGAGGGCCCGGACGGCGGTTTCGCCAAGCGTTACATCATCCGGCCGTTCCAGCGGTACCGGGTTCCCCTTGGCATCCTCGGGACCTCACTCGCGGTGTTCGCCGCCATCGTCTTCATCACCATCTGGGGCCCGGGCACCCGCGAGGGCGCTCCGACCGCGGTACCGGTGGAGTTCCGTGACCAGCTCCCCGCCGCGCAGCAGCGGATCCTGGACTACCTCACGATCCTCGAGCGTGACGAGACGAACCTCGACACCCGGCTGGCGCTCGCCAACCTCTACTACGAGCTGCGGCTGAGCACCGGCGACATCCGGTACTCGTCGCTGGCGACCCGTCATTACGAGCGCTACCTCGAACTGCGGCCGGAGAACGCCGACGTGCGCGCCGATCTGGCGGCCTCCTACTTCTACGGGGGGCAGACCGACCGCGCCATCCAGGAAGCAACGCGCATCCTCGAGCAGGACGGGGAGCACGTCCAAGCGATCTTCAATCTCGGCGTCTTCTACTGGCGAGGCCGACAGGACTTCGCGGCCGCGGCCACCCAGTTCCAGCGCGTCATCGAACTCACCGGCGGCGGCGACGCCCAGGCGCAGCAGATCAATCAGGAGGCGACCGCTGCGCTCGCGCAGGTGCGCCAGGAGGCCACCGACGCCGGCCAGCCGCTTCCTGAAGGGGGGACGTTCTAGCATGGAGACCGTCGACATCGCCATCGTGGGCGGTGGCCCCGCGGGTCTGACCGCCGCCCTGTACTCCGCCCGGGCCCGGGCGAAGACGGTCGTCTTCGAGCGCGGTATCCCCGGCGGACAGATCGTCACCACCGACTGGGTCGAGAACTACCCCGGCTTCCCGAAGGGTCTCTCGGGCCAGGAGCTCGGCGACCTCATGCTCGCCCAGGCCGAGGAGTTCGGGGCCAAGGTCAAGCCGTTCACCAACATCGTCTCCATCCGGCCGGAGGCGCTCGACTTCGTCGTCACGACCGAGGACGGGGACGAGTACCTCGCGCGCGCGGTCATCATCGCGACGGGCGCGGTGCCCAAGAAGCTCGGGGTCCCCGGCGAGGCGGAGTACACCGGTCGCGGCGTCTCATGGTGTGCCACCTGCGACGGCGCCCTGTACAAGGACAAGACCGTGTGCGTCATCGGAGGCGGCGACGCGGCCGTCGAAGAGGCGCTGTTCCTCACCAAGTTCGCGACCCGCGTGCACCTCGTGCACCGCCGCGATGAGCTGCGCGCCACCAAGTGCATACAGGAGCGCAGCTTCGAGAATGGGAAGATCGAGATGCAGTGGAGCCGCGTCGTCTCTGCCATCGAGGGTGACGGCAGCAAGGTGACCGGCATCGTCCTGCACTCCACCAAGGGCGAAGACGACCTGCACCTGCCGCTCGACGGTGTCTTCATCTTCGTCGGTGTCGATCCGGTGAACGAGGTCGCCCTTGACCTTGTCGACGTGGATGAGAAAGGGTACATCAAGATAGACCACGACGGGCGAACCACGTGGCCTGGCTTGTTCGCCGCCGGTGACGTCACCGACTCGGAGCTCAAGCAGGTCATCACCGCCGCAGCCAAAGGGGCCTCGGCGGCGTTTGAGGCACTGCGTTTGATCGACGAGAAGGTCTGCGCCATCTAGGTGCGCCATGGAAGGAGACGTAGGATGAGCGATGCGTTGATCCAGGTCACCGACGCCGGATTCGAGAGCGACGTCGTCAAGGCCGACAAGCCGGTCGTCCTCGACTTCTGGGCGCCGTGGTGCGGACCCTGCCGCATGATGGAGCCGGTCCTCAAGGAGCTCGCCGACGAGTACGGCGACAAGCTCGTGATCGGCAAGCTCAATGTCGACGAGAACCCCGCGACCGCGCAGAAGTACGAGATCCTGTCGATACCGACGCTGCTGATCTTCAGCGGTGGCGAGGTCGTCAAGAAGCTCGTCGGCGCGATGCCGAAGAAACGGCTCGTCGAAGAGCTCGCTCCCTGGATCGGCTAGGCTCCCCCGTCCCTCCGATCGCGGGTCCGCGGCCCTCAGCGGCCGTCGTTCAGCGCGTCTCATGACGCAGAGATGAAGAGAGGTTGATCGCCATCTGTGAGACCGGAGTCCACACCGGACAACTCAGACTCATGATCGCCCAGGTCGACGACTCGCTCGCCATGGCGCAGCAGTGGCTCGAGCAGATCCACCATCTCGCCGACCATGCCGAGGAGCGCGAAGGAAGCGCACTCGTGGCCCAGGCGAGCGTCCTGCTCGGCGAGGCGCGCGCGAAGCTGCAGTCCTCGACAGAGGTCATCGAGGCCGGCTCCGGCGGTTCGGCAACCGTCGAACGCGTCTAAGTCAGCCCGGTGCGTGGCCCCGCACACACGGGGCAGGGCTGCATTGCGGGCGGACGCTCGAGTCCGCTGCGCGCCATCAGCTCGTCGTCAGCGAAGACGTCCCGCGTCGGCCCGTCGGCGGTGACAACACCACCGCTCATGACGATCGTACGCTCGCAGAGCTCGAGTGCGAGGTCGAGGTCGTGAGTGGCGATGATCTTCGTGTGGTCGAATGTCGCGAGGAGCTCGATCAGGCGTCGGCGTGCGCGCGGGTCCAAGTTGGAGGACGGCTCGTCCATGACGAGAGCGCTCGGGCACATCGCGAGCACCGTCGCGATCGACACGGCACGCTTCTCCCCGCCCGAGAGCCGATAGGGCGGACGATCCTTGAGATGGGATGCGCCGACGCGCGCGAGCGCGTCGTCCACACGCGCGGCGACCTCGGCATCGGGCAGCCCGAGATTCAGCGGGCCGAAGGCGACGTCCTCGGCGACACTCGGCATGAACAGCTGATCGTCCGGGTCCTGGAAGACCATCCCGATCGAGCGTCTGATGTCGCGCACCGTGCCCTTCGTCACCGGTATCTCACCGATCCGGACCTCACCCCCGGTCGGCACGAGGAAGCCCATGAGGTGCATGAGCAGCGTCGACTTGCCCGCGCCGTTGGCGCCCACGAGGGCGACCGACTCGCCATGGGAGACTGAGAACGAGATGCCGTTGAGTGCCGGCGTGCCATCGGGGTACCGAAAGTGAACGCCGCTGCACTCGATCGAGTGGTGGCTCATCCGATCACCCCCGTGATGAGGCTGCCAAGCAGGAGCGGGACGTTCACCGCGCGGAAGAACACGAACGCCGCGGACCACCCGAGCATGAAGACGGTGTCCCGTGCGCCGAAGTGGAGCGCGCCCTCCAGCCGGACCTCGCCATCGAACGCGCGCGCGAGCATGGCCTCGTAGACACGCCGGGCGCGGTCGTAGGTCCGCAGGAGCAGGTGGCCGAGGATCTGCGTGTACACACCCATGCCCATCCCGCGCTTCCCGAACGAGCGCAGCGCCCGCGCGCGCGCCATACGCATGGTCTCGCCACCGAGCACGAAGATGTAGCGGTAGAGCAGGAGGAGCTGGGTGACGAGCACGTCGGGCAGTCCGAGCTTGCCGAGCGCACGGCACACACCCGCGAAGCTCGTCGTCGCGATGAGCACGAGCGCGGCGATCGTCGTCAGGAAGAACCGCATGAGGATGGAGAGGTACGACACCCATCCGCCAGAGATCTGCAGACCACCGAGGGTCACAAGCGTCTCGGTGTCGAGCAGGGGGTTGAACATCCCCACGACCACCGCGAACGGTGCGACAGCAAGCAGTTTCCGCAGCAGGAAGCCGAGCGGCAGATCGGCCTCGGCGGCGAGCACGACCGGGAACAGGACGAACGGCAGCATGGGCAGCAGCTGGTAGGGGCCGAACGAGACGACGCAGACGAGGAACACCATCGTCGTGATGACCTTCGCCCGCGGGTCGAGCCGGTGCACCGCCGTGTCCCCGAACGACAACCGGTCGAGCCGGCCGAGATCGTAGATGCCCTCTTCGAGCGCTGACACGGCTCCCCCTACGCGAGACCCTGGCCGGTGGTGGTGGCGACGAACTTGCCGTGCTTGACGCCCTTGGTTCCGATGAGCTCGGCGGCGATGCGCCCGATGACGTGCGGCATCCCGCGCAGAACGAGCACCTCGAGACAGTGATGGTGATCGAGGTGCACGTGCAGGGTCGACACGATCTCCTGATGGTGAGAGTGCTGCTGCGCAGTCAGCCGGTCAGCGAGGTCGGAGGAGTGGTGGTCGTAGACGAGCGTCACGGTGCCGACGGCCTCGCCCTCGCCGGTCTTCCACTGCTCCTCGACCAGTGCGGCGCGCATGAGGTCGCGCACTGCTTCCGACCGGTTGACGTAGCCACGCTCGGCGATCAGCTCGTCGAACCGGTCGAGCAGGCGCTCGTCAGCCGACACCCCGAATCTGACGACTCCCGACACGTCCGCCTCCCTCCGTGGCACCCGGATGGCACGTTCAGCGCGGTTGCGTAGCACCGTCCGCGCTCCGCGGTACGACTTCGTGCGAATCGACCGGAAGGGCTTGACCGACCCGCTGTCCGCTCACTACCGTTGACCCATCGTAGCACGGATTCAGAAGTAGTAGCACTCATGGAATGACTGTCGCCGGCGCGGCCGGGTACGATCGGAGGGTCCCATGCACATGTCAGACGCACTCCTCACGCCGGCTGTCGGTGCGGCGATGTGGAGTGCCACGGCCGTCACCACGGTCTACTGCGCCAAGAAGGTCCGTGAGGGCCTCGACGACAGCAAGATACCGCTGATGGGAGTGGCCGGAGCTTTCGTCTTCGCGGCCCAGATGCTCAACTTCGCGATTCCCGGCACCGGTTCGAGCGGGCACATCGGGGGTGGCCTGCTGCTCGCAGCGCTGCTTGGACCCCACGCGGCGTTCCTCGTCATCGCGTCGGTGCTCGGCGTGCAGGCGCTCTTCTTCGCCGACGGAGGGCTGATCGCGCTCGGCGCCAACATCTTCAACCTCGGGGTCTTCCCTGCCTTCATCGCCTATCCGCTGATTTTCAAGCCGATCGTCGGAACGAACCCCACGCGAGCGCGGCTCGTGCTCGGCAGCGTCCTCGCCGTGGTGGTCGGGCTCACGCTCGGCGCGGTGGCGGTGGTGGTCCAGACCACCGTCTCGGGCGTTTCGGAGCTGCCCTTCGCGACCTTCATGCTAGTGATGATCCCGATCCACCTCGCGATCGGCGTCATCGAGGGTCTGATCACCGCTGGGGTGCTGCTGTTCGTGCGCGAGGCCCAGCCGGAGATCCTGGCGCGGACCGCGGCGAGCCGATCGCTCGGCGGGGTCTCGGTCAGGCCGGTCGTCATCGGTCTGCTGGTCGCCGCCCTCGTCGCCGGAGGAGTCATCGCCTGGTTCGCCTCGGCCAACCCGGACGGGCTCGAGTGGTCGATCGAGCGTGTGGCCGGCACCGCGGAGATCGAAGGCGCCACCGCGGCGGCTCACGAGCGTTCGCAGTCCGTCCAGGAACGACTGAGCTTCATGCCCGACTACGCGTTCCCGGCGGGTTCCGGAGAAGCGGCCGAAGCCGAGGCGGTGTGGCCGGCCGTCGACGTCGGGACGACCACCGCGGGCGTAGTCGGTGCCGCCATCACCCTCGGGGTGGCGCTGCTGATCGGCTACGCTCTCAAGCGCCGCTCGGCGAACCGGACCGCGCACGGCTAGCACGGCGCCGGCGAGGACACCGCGATACGCGGCCCCGCTGCTACAATGCCGGTGTGACGAAACACCACCACAAGGGCGATAGGCGCAGCGAGCCCGTCCACGACGTCCCGGCGACGGCGCCCACCTACTTCGAGTGCCCGCACTGCGGCTTCCTCAGTGCCGACCCGAAGTTCGGTGCCGGCACTGAACCGTGTCCATACTGCGCCGCACTCGGCGATTCCAGGCGCGTCTTCCCCACCGAGCGACTGCAGCGCCTCGACGCCCGGATCCGGCGCTACCACGACGACGGTGAGTCGGAGATCGTCGTCATCCTCGTGGCCGCGTTCCTCGAGGCGATCCTCGAGGACATCCTCGATCGCATCCTCGCCGCGCGCGGCGCCGACGTGCAGGTACGCGAGGTCGTGCTCGACGGTCAGCGAGCGGTCGGTGGCAGGATCGGACGGCTGTTCCCGCACCTGACCGGCGAGCAGTTCGAGGACGCTGCCGCCGAACTCGGCTATCGCGGCTTCCCTGCCCGCTGGCGCGAGGTACGCGCGGCGCGCAATGCCTTCATCCACGATTCGCCGTTCAACGCTCCGCAGGAGCGCCTCGACAACGCGATGGCCGGGGAGGCCATGATCCTGCTCGGCCAGGCATACCGTCTGTTCGTGCTGCTCAACAACCGCTTCGTGGCCGACACTCACACTCCGCGGTGCGAGCCGGCGAACGGGCTGTGATCCGGCCGTCGTGAAGGCGCTCGCACTTCACATCACCGGTGTCGTCCAGGGCGTGGGCTTCCGGCCGTTCGTCTACAACCTCGCGCGCTCGATGGGCCTCGAGGGATGGGTGCTCAACTCCTCCGAAGGCGTGTTCTGTCTCGTCCAGGGCGACCCGGCCGCCGTCGACGCGTTTCCCTCACGACTCCGTGCCGATGCGCCGCCGATGTCGGTGATCGAGGCCGTCATCGTCGAGGAGGTCGAGCCCGAGGTGCTCGACGGGTTCGCCATCCGGGAGTCGACCGACGTCGACGGCGCGATGACGCTCGTCTCCCCCGACATCGCCACGTGCCCCGCGTGTACGGCCGAGCTGTTCGACCCGGCCGACCGGCGCTACCGCTACCCCTTCATCAACTGCACGAACTGCGGCCCGCGCTTCACCATCATCGACAGCGTGCCCTACGACCGCCCCTCGACGGCGATGCGTGAGTTCGGCATGTGCGCGCAGTGCGCCGCGGAGTACATCGACCCCTCCGACCGGCGCTTCCACGCGCAACCCGACGCGTGCTTCGTGTGCGGCCCGCGACTCTACCTCGACCTCGCGGAGGGCGTAAGCGTCCCGGGCCGCGTCACGCTGCCCGCAGACGCATCGTGGCGGCAGGCGACGCCGCCGCGCCACCGGGACCGGGCCGCCGAGCGGGCGCGCTCGGACGCGCTCGTCGAGGCCACCGCCTCGCTGCTCCTCGACGGCCGCATCGTCGCCCTCAAGGGGCTCGGCGGATTCCACCTGGCGTGCGACGCGACCGATGTGGACGCCGTGGCCCGCCTGCGAGAGCGCAAGCAGCGCTGGGGCAAGCCGCTCGCCGTCATGGTCCCGTCGCTCGCCGTGGCCGAGGCGCTCTGCGAGTTCGGGGAGGAGGAGCGTGCGCTCCTGTCCGGGACGGCACGGCCTATCGTGCTCGCCCGGCGCCGCCCCGGCGCAAACCTTGCCACCCCGGTCGCAGGCGAACTGCCCGACCTCGGACTGATGCTCCCCTACACTCCCCTGCACCACCTGCTGCTGGCAGCCGTCGGCCGCCCGCTCGTCATGACCTCGGGCAACCTGTCCGAGGAGCCGATCGCGACCGACAACGACGAGGCACTCGAGCGGCTCGCGCCGATCGCGGACGCCTTCCTCGTGCACGACCGCGGCATCCGCTCACGCTACGACGACTCGGTCGTGCGCATGATCGCCGGCTTCGAGCAGCCGGTCCGGCGGGCTCGCGGGTACGCCCCGCACCCGGTCGCGCTGCCCTTCGAGACCGACATCGACATCCTAGCGGTCGGGCCCGAGCAGAAGAACACGTTCGCACTGTTGACCCGTGGATACGCGCTCGTCTCCCAACACGTCGGTGACATGGAGAACGCGCTCACGCTCGAGCACTTCGAGCAGACGATCGAACTCTACGAGCGGCTTTTCCGCGTCCGGCCGGGCCTCATCGCCCACGACCTGCACCCCGAGTACCTCTCGACGAAGTATGCGCTCACGCTCGACCTGCCGAAGGTGGGCGTGCAACACCACCACGCGCACATCGCCGGAGTGGCCGCCGAGCACGGGGTGATCGACCCGGTGGTCGGCATCGCGTTCGACGGCACGGGCTACGGGGAAGACGGCCACATCTGGGGGGGCGAGGTACTGCTGGCGACCTGGGCCGGCTATGAGCGGCTCGCCCACCTGCGCGAAGTCCCCCTGCCCGGCGGGGCGGCGGCGATCAGGCGTCCCGCGCGCATGGCCGTAGGGACGCTGCTCGGGCTCGATCCCGCACTCCTCGACCACCCCGGCGCACAGCCGCTGCTCGGCCGCCTGGCCAACGGCGAGGAGCGGCTCCTGCGACAGATGGTCGAACGCGGCGTTAACTGCCCGCCGACGTCCTCGATGGGCCGCCTCTTCGACTCGGTCGCAGCGCTCGCTGGCGTGCGCGTCGACGCGATCTACGAGGGGCAGGCAGCCATCGAGCTTGAGGCTGCCGTCGACCCGGACGCGTATGGGTCGTATGCGTTCGATCTCGTTGGAGCGGAACCCGCGATCATCGACTCGCGTCCGGTCATCGAAGCGATCCTCGCCGACATTGCGGTAGGTGTGCCAGCCGGGGTCATCGCCGCACGCTTCCATCGAGCGGTCGTGGGCTGTATAGTCTCGGTAGGGAAGACAGTGGCTGCGAGTGCCGGCTCTCGTCACGTGGCGCTCTCAGGTGGTGTCTTCCTCAATCGTTTCGTGTTGGAAGGTGCGTGGCAGGGCATCCGCGAAGCGGGTCTCGAGCCCCTGACCCACGTGCGGCTTCCCGTGAGCGACGGTTCGGTCGCCTTCGGGCAGGGCATCGTGGCGTGGTCGCGAAGACACGACGCGTAGGGCCAGGGCGGCACGTGCCTTCCGTGCTTCGAGGAGGTATTCAGCCACATGTGTCTCGCAATCCCCGCCCAGGTCACGGCCGTCGGTGAGAACAACATGGCCGAGGTGAACATCATGGGCGTCACGCGTCACGTGAGCCTCGATCTGGTACCCGAAGCGCTGGCCGGCGATCACGTCCTCGTGCACGCCGGCTTCGCGATTCAGGTGATCGACGAGAAGGACGCCAAGGAGACGCTCGACCTGCTCCTGCAGCTCGACATGTTCCAGCCCGAAGGGGCGTAGCGCCGTGGACTTCTCGGGGTTCCGCGACCCGGCGGTCGCCGGTCGCCTCATCGAGGCTCTCCATCAGACCGCGACGCGCCCCATGACGCTCATGGAGGTCTGCGGCACGCACACCGTCGCCATCGCCAAGAACGGCCTTCGAGACGTGCTGCCCGACACTATCCGTCTGCTGTCCGGACCGGGTTGCCCGGTCTGCGTGACCAGCAACGCCGACATCGACACCGCGATCGAGTTCGCCCGTCAGCCGGGAGTCATAGTCACCACCTTCGGCGACATGATGAAGGTCCCCGGCTCCCGGTCGTCCCTCGCACGCGAGAAAGCGGACGGCCGCGACGTGCGCATCGTCTACTCGCCGCTCGACGCGCTCGCGCTCGCCGGCCGTGAGCCGGACAAGCAGGTCATCTTCATCGGCGTCGGCTTCGAGACCACCGTGCCGCTCATCGCCGCGGCCATCAAGCGTGCCGCCGAGTCCGGACTCGGCAATTTCTCGGTGTACTCGGCACACAAGACCGTGCCGCTCGCCCTCGAGGCGCTCGTGAACGACCCGGAGGTCGCGGTCGAGGCGCTCATCCTCCCGGGCCACGTCTCTGCGATCATCGGCCTGGAGCCCTACCGCTTCCTCGCCGAGCAGTACTCGGTGCCGAGCGTGGTCACCGGCTTCGAGCCGGTCGACGTGCTTCAGGGCGTCTGGATGCTTGCGAAGCAGCTCGCGGAGGGCCGCGCCGAGATCGAGATCGCCTACACGCGCGGCGTGCCCGAGGAGGGCAACCCGACCGCACGGGCGCTCATCGACGAGGTCTTCGAGCCCGCCGACGCCGAGTGGCGCGGTATCGGCGTCATCCCCGGTACCGGCCTTGCAGTCAGGAGCGAGTTTTCCTCCTTCGATGCGCTCGTACGCGTGCCGGTGACGCCCGAACCCCCGAAGGAGATCGCGGGGTGCCAGTGCGGCGAGGTGCTGCGCGGCGTGACCCTGCCCTACGAGTGCCGCCTGTTCGCGAAGGCATGCACCCCCGAGCACCCGGTCGGACCGTGCATGGTCTCCTCGGAAGGCTCGTGCGCGGCCTACCACCGCTATACCGACCACGGCAAGTCGTAAGAGGGACGCCGGCACGGCGCCGCGGTCCCGGACAGGAGCCCCATGTCCCAGGACACCATCCTCCTCGCGCACGGCAGCGGCGGTACGCTCATGCGCCGCCTGATCGACGAGGTCTTCGTCACCGGTTTCGGCGACGCCGGGTCTCCCGCCCTCGACGACGCCGCCTCGCTCGAGGTGACCGACGGGCGCATCGCGATGTCGACCGACACGTACGTGGTCTCGCCGCTGTTCTTCCCCGGCGGCGACATCGGCCGGCTGGCAGTCTGCGGCACCGTCAACGACGTGGCCACCTCCGGGGCGCGTCCGCTCTACCTCTCGGTGGGTTTCGTGCTCGAGGAGGGCCTGCCCATCGACGATGTGCGTCGGGTGCTCGTCTCGATGCACGAGGCCGCGAACGAGGCAGGCGTGCGCATCGTCACCGGCGACACCAAGGTCGTCGAGCGCGGGCACGGCGACGGGATGTACATCAACACGGCGGGGGTAGGCGCTCTTGCCCCCGGCGTCTCGCTGTCCGGCGCGAACTGTCGGCCCGGCGACGTCGTGCTCCTCTCCGGCACCCTCGGCGACCACGGCATCACCGTCGTCTCGACCCGTGAGGGCCTCGAGTTCTCGACCGACCTGCGCTCCGACGCGGCGCCGCTCAACCACCTGACCGCCGCCGTGCTCGAGGCCGCACCCGGCGTCCGCTGCTTCCGCGACCCTACGCGCGGCGGCCTCGCCTCGACGCTGAACGAGCTCGCCGGTGCCTCGGGTGTGTCGATCACCGTGGACGAAACCGCGGTCCCCGTGCATCCACAGGTGCTCGGCGCGTGCGAGATGCTCGGCTACGACGTCTACCAGGTCGCCAACGAAGGCAAGATGGTTGCCGTCGTGCCCGCGGACCAGGCCGAGGCTGCGCTGGCCGCGATGCGCGGAGCACCCTACGGCGAGGACGCGGCGGTCATCGGCGTGGTCGGCGAGGATCATGCCGGCACGGTCTACGTGCGCACGTCGTTCGGCGCGACGCGCATCATGGACATGCTCGTCGGCGAGCAGCTGCCGAGGATCTGCTGAGCGCCGTCCCGTCCCGACAGGACCGCCCGTGAGCCCTCTGCTGCGCCCCACGACCGCATCCGGCTACGCCCGGATCGTGACGGCAGCCACGGTCTGGGGATCGATCGCACTCCTCGTGCGGTCGACTGACGCAAACCCCGCCGTAATCGTCTTCTGGCGCGTGCTCTTCGCGGCGCTGGCGATCGGCGCCTACCTCGCGCTCAAGGGCCGACTCGGCGAGCTGCCCGCGCTTCCCGGCCGCATGAAGCTCCGCATCGCGGGCATGGGAGTGCTGCTCACCGTCAACTGGGTGCTCTTCCTCGCCGCGCTCACGCTCACCAATGTCGCCGTTGCGGTGCTGCTCGGCTACCTCGGCCCGGTGTTCGTCGCGGTGCTCGATCCCATTGTCTCTCGCCGGCCGTTCGACCGCAGGATCGCGCTACCCCTCGTCCTCGCGCTCGCCGGCACGGCGGTCATCGTCGGGCCGCAGGACCTCGCGCTCAGCGACGGGCGACACCTGCTCGGCGCGGTGTTCGCGGTGCTCTCCTCGCTCACCTATGCGCTCCTCATCGTCTTCGTCAAGCGCCTGCTCGAGGGTGTTCCGGCAAGCACGTACATGCTCGGCGAGTACCTGGTCGCGGCGACCGTGTTGCTGCCCGCTGCGCTCCTTCTGCCCGGACCGCAGGGGGCGACCGAGTGGGCTGCGCTCGCAACGCTCGGCCTCGTGCATACCGCCTTCACCGGCGCGCTCTTCCTCACCGGCCTGCGGTTGGTACCCGCCGACCGGGCCGCGATCCTCACCTACGCCGAGCCGGTGAGCGCGGTTGTCTTCGCCTCGCTGTTCCTCGGCGAACCACTCACGCTGCCGGTGATCGCCGGCGGTGCGGGCGTCGTGGCCGCCGGCATCATGGTCGCCCGCCTCGCGCCCGCCAACACCTCCTCCGTGGAGGGCCCGCCCGTCCCGGTGACGGCTACCGACGAACCCGTGGCCGCGCGCACCGAACCCACCTGAGACGAGCGGCTATACTCGGATTCGACGCACCTGTGCGACCGCGCTGATTCCGAGGAGGCACCCGATGGATGCCATGAGCCGGTTGTTGGAAGCCGATGCGGTCCGCCGCCTCGTCGACCGGGACCCCACGCTCTTCTCCGCCGACGTGGACCTGCGCCAGCCGATACTGCAACGGCTCGGTTGGACCGACCTGGCCGAGAAGGCCGCCCAGCGCCTCCCGCTCGTTGCCAACCTCGCCGCCGAGGTCGCACGCGAGGGTGCGACCGACGTCGTCCTGCTCGGCATGGGGGGCTCCTCGCTCGCACCACTCGTCATCAACCGGGTGATGGGCCCCGCCGAGGACGCTCCGCGCCTGCACGTGCTCGACACCACCGCCCCTTCGGCGGTCTCCGGGATCATGGAGGCACTAACGCCGGAGACGACGCTGTTCGTGATCTCAAGCAAGTCCGGCACGACGATCGAACCACTCTCGCTCTACGCGATCTTCCGCGCATGGATGGACGCCGACCTCGGGCGCGTGGCCGCCGGCAAGCGCTTCATCGTGGTCACCGATCCGGGCAGCCCGCTCGAGGCCCTGCGCCAGAAGGACGTGATGCGGGTGGCGGTCGCGGCTCCGACCACCGTGGGCGGCAGGTTCTCGGCTCTGTCGGTCTTCGGCCTGCTTCCGACCGGTCTTGCGGGAATCGACGTGCCGCGGATCGTGGAGTACGCGCGGGCGATGGAACGGGCATGCCACGGCCCGGCGGAATCCAACCCCGGTGCACGGCTCGCCGCCTGGATGGCCGGCGGGCTCGCGTCAGGCCGCGACAAGCTCACCGTCGTCACCTCGGAGCGGTACCGGTCGTTCGGCCTGTGGGTCGAGCAGCTCGTCGCCGAGTCGACGGGCAAGGCGGGCACCGGCATCGTGCCGGTCCTTGAGGACGGAAGCGTCCCCGTCGCCTCGTACGGCGCCGACCGGATGCTCGTGGTCGTGAGGGACGAGACCGACGGTGCCGAGGAGGCGTTCGCGCAGGCGGCCCGTGACGCTGGCATCCCCGTTGTGGAGCACCTGCCGCCGGAGCCGGCGGCGATCGGGGCGGAGTTCGTCCGCTGGAAGTTCGCCGTCGCTCTCACCGGCTTCCTCATGGGCGTCAACCCGTTCGACGAGCCCAACGTCGCCGAGGCGAAGGCGGCCACGACCGGGGTCCTTGACGGCACCGCGACGGTACCTGCCGCCGACGCCGACCTCGACGGCGTCTGGACGACGGCGACCGGCAGGCTTGCGGCCGCAGAAGCGCCCGCCGACCTCGCGGGCGCGCTCGCTCCGCTCGCCGCCTCGCTTCGGCCCGGCGGCTACCTGGGGGTCCTCGCCTACCTTCCGGAAGACGAGGAGCTCGTCGCGCCCCTGCGCGCCGCTGCCGCGAAGGTCGCGACCGCGCTCGGGGTGCCGGTCTGTCTCGAGCTCGGTCCGCGCTATCTGCACTCGACCGGACAGCTGCACAAAGGCGGGCCTGCGACCGGCTCATTCCTGCTCGTCACCGCGCGGAGACGAAGCGATCTTCCGATCCCCGGCCGGACCTTTCCCCTCGCGCAGCTCTTCCGGGCGCAGGCCGAGGGGGATCTCGTGACGCTCGCGTCCCGGGACCGGCCTGTGCTGCGCGTGGATCTGCCGGACGAGGATGCGGCCTCGGTGGGCGCACTGGCCGAGGCGCTTCAGGCCGCCGCTCAGGACTGAGAGGCGGCTGCGGGCGCCCCGTGCGGAGCGCTCCGTGCGGGATGCGGACCCGACCCCCGGGACGTAGGGGCCGGGTCCGCGAGTCCAAGAAGCTCCCGGGGGCGGAGCCTCTTGCCGAAGGTTACTTCCCGCTGCTCTTGACCATGGTGCCGAGCTTGTCGAGACCGAGGTCGCGCCTGTGCCGCTCGCTCGCCGTCCCGTGAATCCTCATCCAGATCTCATCGACGTTCTTGGGAAGCTGCCCGTCGAGTTTGCTCACGATGATGATGGTGAGCAGGGCCGCCGGGAAGGTGAAAAGTGTCGGGAAGGTCAGGCTGCCGAGGTTGAACAGGCGCCCCTCGGTCCCCAGATGTCCCAGCTGTTCAAGGATGTTCATGGCTATGAAGAAGACCGACCCGCCGCCGCCGACGATCATGCCTGCGATCGCTCCACGCTCGGTCGTCTGTTTCCACCAGATCCCCGTCAGCAGCATCGGCACGAACGCTCCGGCACTGAGCGAGAACGCCCACGTGACCATCATGGCGATGAGGGCCGGATAGGCCTTGTCCAGGCCGACCGCAGGGATGCCGAGCCCGATGACGAGGGCGAGTACGGCGAAGAACAGCACCGATACCTTGCCCACGAATACCCTGCGGCGCTCGTCCGCATCCGGATTGATGTACTTCTCGTACACGTCGTGACCGACCGCCGACGCCGCTGCGATGAGTAGACCGGCCGTCGTCGAGAACATCGCCGCGAAGGCGCCGGCGGCGACCGCGCCCATCAGCCACTCCCCGCCGAGGATCTTGGCGAGGGTCGGCATGACCGCGTCCGAGTTGAGGAGCAGGCCATCGACGTAGCCTGCGTTCGCGGGAGCCTTGCCCGCCCTCCATGCGTTGTCGATGATGAGCTTCCCGGCCAGGCCGGCGATCGGCGCGAGGATGTAGAAGGTGCCGATGAAGACGAGCACCCAGAACGTCGAGCGCCGCGCGGCGGAGCCGGATTGATTCGTGTAGTACCGGTTGAGGATGTGCGGCAGACCGGCCGTACCGAGCACGAGCGCGAGTACCATCGAAAACTGGTCGAGACCGCTGTAGCGATGACCGGGCTCATTGAAGAACGCGTCGCGCAGTGTGTGGAGCTTGTTTCTCGCCGGAAGGAGCACGCTCGCGGTAGCCTCGGGATCACCCGCTTCGACGACCGCTTGCACCTCGGCGAACGCATCCTGGCTCATGTGGCCTTCCGCTGCCTTAAGAAGTGCCCCATCCTCGGCGGTCAGCTCGGCGACGGTGAGGGTCTTGACGTCCAGGTGAGGCTCGTTGGCCGCCTCCGCGAGGCCCTTCGGATAGTTGAAGTCGCCGGCAGTGAATGCGAACGCGACGACGAGGAACATCGCGGTCCACAGCCACCAGAACTGGAAGATCTGGTTCAGAGTGGTGCCCTTCATGCCGCCGACCATCACGTAGAACATGATGATGAGTGACGCGATGACGACACCCGTCTGGTAGGGCGTCAGACCGAGAATACCCGCACCCACGAGAACGGTCCATGTGGTGCCCGCACCGTACATCTGCGGGGCCATGTAGAACAGGCTCGTCGCGAGCACCATGACCACGGTCACCAGGCGGATGCGGTCCGAGCCGAAGCGTCCGTAGGCGAAGTCAGCCACGGTGTATTCGCCGAATCGGCGAAGCGCCGAAGCGATGAACAGAACCACGACGATGAATCCGCCGGCGAAACCAGCGGCGAACCACACACCGTCGAGGCCGGATGCATACACTGCAGCAGCGACACCGAGGAACGAGGCGGCAGAGAGGTAGCCGCCCGAGATCGCGGAAGCATTAGCGATAATGCCGACCTTTCGTCCTGCAAGGTAGAAGCCTGCGGTAGTACGGGTGAAGCGACGAACGAAGATGGCCAGGCCCACGGTGCATGCCGTGAGCGCGACGACCATGACGATCGCGATGACGTTGAGTTCACCCACGCCACTCACCTTCCGCCGATGAGACCGCAGTCTTCGCCGCGGTCTCATCGGCGGTGTGCGAGAGGCTTTCGTCGAGCGCGTCGGCCTTCTTGATGTACGAGTAGCTGAACGTCCACAAGAACAGGTAGTAGAGCAACGAAACCACGAGGTAGTTCAGAGTGAATCCGCCCCAGATCTCGACCGCATGCCACGTCTTCCACCAGGCCGATCCCGCCGGGATCACAAGGGTCACCGCGAAGAACACGGCGCCGTAGGTGAAACTCAGTCTGCGCTGCGCGCGGAAGACCGCATCGACGTCTTCGATGGTGTCGATGTGGTCGCCGTGGCGCATCTGCGCGCCCGACCCCGTCCTGACGGTCGTCTCGGCAGCGCTCGTCAACTCCTGCACCTCCCCACCGGTCTCCTCCCGTGCGGCCGGTCCAGCTGACAACCGGCGCGTGGCCGCCTATCAGTCCCGCTTGACGACGAACACCGGGGTCGGCGATCCCTTGACGACTGTCTCGGCGACCGGACCGAGCACAATGCGCTTGAGACCGTTCCTGCCGGTGTCGCCGCAGATGATCATGTCCGCGGCCCGAGCGATGGCCTGTGCGACGATGCGCTCGACCGAAGGATGGGCGCCCTCGAACAGCTCTTCGTCCATCGCTTCCTCGGGATGCTCAAGCTGCTCGTGCCCCGTGTCGACATGGATGGCCTCCGACGTGGCGCCGAACGCCTTCGCGATGATACGGCCATCTCGATCGACCTCGACGCATACCTCCTGGATGTCGCCTAACTCGACGTCCTCTGCTGCGCCCCTGATGCAGACCTTCATGCGATTCACCGCTTGCCCTGTCAGGATGCTTCACGAGATCGTGTCCACGAGATCCGGAGCCGCCGCAACCGCATGGTGCGGCACGGTACTCACGAGGTCTTCCGAACCCTCCGGCCCAACTCCGCCAGAGGATGACGCGCTCACTACGATTGCATCGGGCGCCGGGAGAAGTGTTGTCCTCCCGGCGCCCGGCTGGCTGAACGATCACCGCCACGCAGCTTGACCTCAGGCTGAACTCTCGAAGTCGTGGGAGATCAGCTTCCGTGTGCCAAAGCGAGGAACTCGTCGGTCCGCTTGACATCCTCCGTTGTCTGCTTCGTCATCAACGACACCACCAAAGTCGTCAACACAGCTGCGGGGACGCTGTACAACGCAGGATTGACGAGAACCGGGATACCGAACAGCTCTGGCAGTTCGAAGAACTTCGCGAACGTGAACACTAGAGATGTCACGAGACCGACACTGATACCGGCCACGACTCCATGGTTCGTCAGACGCTTCCACCACACGGCGAAGACCAGGGCCGGGGCGAATGTGCTCGCAGCTATACCGAAGCACATCGCGACAAGCACTGCTACGTTCTCGTCCTTGAGCCATATCGCGAGAAGAACTGAGACGACGGCGAGGAGACCCGCGCTCGTCTTGGCGAATATGAGTCGCTCTTTGTCCGAGCTCTTGGGTCGCAGGATGCCGGCGTACAGATCGTGCCCGAGGCTGGTGATGGCGGCGATCAGCAGACCGGCTGCGGTGCTGAGCATCGCAGCCATCGCTCCCGCAGCGATGATACCGAGGAATACCTCACCGGCGAGCTTGTCACCGAGTATCGGGACGGCCATGTTGGTCGCCTTGCCAACCTCTCCAGCAGATAGGAGTTCTACCAGCGTGGGATAGAGGGCGTACATCGCTCCGATGCCCACAAGGAATGCCATGGCGTAGAACACGGCGAGCGTCTGGATAGTCAGCTCCGCACCCTTCCGCGCTTCGCTGGCATTGCGCACCAGGTAGAATCTGGTGAGGATGTGCGGGAGCCCAAGTGTTCCCAAGAACAGTGCCAGCACGAGACTCAGTTGATTCTGCAGATCACCGAGCTTCACGCCTGGCGTCATCGCCGAAGGAGCGTCCGGCATCATCTCTCGAGCTTGCCCGGTCATCACCTCTGGGGAACCCCCGGTGTCAAGCAGGGTGGTCGTGACCTCCTCGGTGAGAACCTGTGGCGGGACGACTTCCGTGGCTTTGGCCACGATGCCGAACGGGTTGCCATTGAAGTAGACCACGCTCACGCCGATCAAGAGAGCCAGCATCGCGGTCCACAGCATGATGCCTTGGATCATCTGGTTGAAGGTGGTTCCACGGATGCCGCCCACGATCACGTAGATGGCCATCAGCACGCCGACGGTGAGAACGGTCGGCAAGTACTCCATGCCGAGCAGCAGCTTGAAGAGGTGTCCTGCTCCCACCATCTGAGGAACAAGGTACAGCCCGCACAGGGCGACGGTAGCGAGCATCGACACGAAACGGATTCCCTTGATGTTCCCGGTATCTCCGCCGAAGCGGGCGCTCAGGGCATCGCCGACGGTGAACAGGCCGGCGTTCTTCAGGGGCCCAGCGATCACGAGCAAGACGACCACCCACGCCGAAAAGAACCCGAGCGCGGTCCACCAGCCGTCCACGCCGACGAGGGCGATGCCCCCAGCGACACCCAAGAAGCTTGCCGCGCTGCAGTACTCGCCAAGTCCCGCGAGACCGTTCACCTTCCAGGTGATGTTCGCGTCAGCGATGTAGAATGCCGAGGTGGTTCTTGTATGGCGCCTGTTGGCGAAGCTGATCCAGATCGTGAGGGCGATACTCGCCACGACTATCAATACAGCGATCGGGTTTTCCATGTTACTTACCTCCCTCATGATCCGATCTGACGAGGTAGACCCTCGAGGCGACCACTCCCCCCAGAAGAACGGCGAGGCCCGTCCAGAAGGCGAGCGGCAGACCAGCGACCATTCTGGCGGCGACATCCTTGTAGGGAGCCGACGTCATCACGGCAGCGGTGAAGTACAGCAGCGCGAAGGCGAATGTGAGGCCGCCGCCGATCGTGAGATTTCGCCTGATCGCAGCCGGATCCAACCTGCGCGCCACTGGAGGCACCGTCGGAGCGACCTCGGGGCCGCGGATTGCATCGAGTACTTCGGTGACGCAGGCGGGATCGGTCTTCATGATGAGAACTGGACGGGGCGACTTCTCTGAAACTGCCCGGGCGACGCTACCGAAGTAGAGCTTCTTCAGCCCTCTTAGTCCGGAGTCTCCGACGACGATAAGGTCGGCATCCACCTCCTCGGAAACGGCGAGTATCGTCGCCGTGATCAATCCGGTGCGCTTGATGGGGGTCACCGTAACCCCTCTGCTCCTCCCGAACTCCGTTACGATGTCCAGCGGATTCTCGACGTGCACTTCCAGGTCTCCGGTCTTCGTGTGAACCTCGACCGTAAGGGCCGCCTCCTCGGCTTCCTTCTCTTCGGGTAGTAGCGGCAACTCCTCTGCTACCTGAAGTGCGAAGACCTGTGCACCTGTCCCCTGGGCCACGTGGACGGCTTTGTCGGCCGCGCACATCGACGGTGCGTACCCATCAACGGCGACAAGGATCTTACGAAACACGCTCCCCACCTCCTTCACTCTCGCACTGTCTCAGCAATGTGCCCTAGCGACACGGTCGCTCCAGATTCTCCCGCATCGCTGGCGGGCACCTCACCACGATGCTGCCAACGCGATAGAGCGAGCACAACGAACCTCCCCTGAACGGCCTTCCTTTGTCGGCCATCGGCCTCAAGGCGTCGGTGAGCGGAGTAGGTGAAACTCGCCGTTCACGGCTGATGAGATGGCGGGAGCGCGGGAGTGGTGTATGAAGGTCTGAACGCCGCCTGACAAAGGCGGCCACTGCTCCATTCTTCGAAGTCGACCAAGACCGAGAAGAAAGAGACAGTGACCATGAACAAGATGCAACTGCAAGACGTCTTGCGCAACGTGCTCTCCGGCGACGAGCCTGATGTGCTGCGCGAACTCATGAAGGTGTTCCTCGAGGCCCTGATGGGCGCCGAGGCCGACTCGATGTGTGGCGCAGCTTACGGTGAGCGCTCAGACGAGCGCGTGAACTCACGCAACGGCTATCGCTCCCGCGACTTCGACAGCCGCGTGGGCACGATCGATCTGGCCGTCCCCAAGCTTCGGAGTGGAAGCTACCTCCCCGACTGGCTGCTTGAGAACCGCAGGCGCTCAGAGCGCGCACTGACCGCCGTGATCGCCGAGTGCTACGTCAAGGGTGTGTCGACGCGCCGTGTCGACGGCGTCGCGAAAGCGCTGGGCATCGACGGGATCTCAAGCTCCCAGGTCTCGCGCATGGCAGAGAGCCTCGATGCCGAGGTCGAGGCGTTTCGTTCGCGCCTGCTCGACGGTGCCGCCTATCCCTACGTGTGGCTCGATGCGCTCTCGATCCGCGTGCGCGAGGCCGGTCGCGTCACGAAGGTCACCGTGATGGTGGCGACAGCCGTGAGCGCCGAAGGACGCCGCCAGATACTGGGGGTGGAGACATCGACGGAGGAGACGGGGGCGGCCTGGACGGCGTTTCTGCGCGAACTCGCCGCCGAGGACTGTGCTGCGTGCGACTCGCCGTCTCCGACCGCCACAAGGGGCTGATGGGCGCGATTGACGCCGTGTTGCCCGGGGCATGCTGGCAGCGGTCGTCACCCACTTCATGCGCAACCCGCTCACCCGGGTCCCCGAGGCCGCCCAGCCCTTCGTGGCCACTCTCGTGCGCTCGATCTTCGCCCAGCCATCCACAGACGAGGCCGCGGCTCAGCTCGCACGTGTGGTCGGCCAACTCGAGGAGACGTATCCGGATGCCTCGGCGATGCTTGAGGGGGCCGGTCCCGACATCACGGAGTATGCGAGCTTCCCGGCCGCACACTGGCGCCAGATTTGGTCCAACAACCCCCAAGAACGCCTGAACCGCGAGATCCGGCGCAGAAGCGACGTCGTGGGCATCTTCCCGAACCGCGCGTCGGTGAGCCGGCTTGTAGGGGCGATGCTCTCAGAGCGGCACGACGAGTGGCAGGTGAGCCGACGCTACATCTCGAGCGAGTCGATCGCTCTTGCCATGCGCCCGCCGCTCACCGCGCTTGCGACCGAGACGGAGGAGGTGGTGCCAGCGCTCATGACTGGCTAGTGCTAGGCTTCAGGAGAAGGGGCAGGGAGCTTCATACACCACGCCCCGGCGCGCCGCCATGAGACGGCGGGAGCGCGGTCACAGGCGCACGTGCGGACGGCGGTCAGAGGTGGACGATCCTCGCGCTGGCCTGTCCGGCGTCCACACTGACAAGCGCCACGCTCTCGCCGGCGCCCCGCACGCGGGAGTCGGCCGCCGAGCCGGGGTTCACGTAGAGGATCCCCCGACGGTACTCGATCGACGAGCGGTGGGTGTGGCCGCTGATGACGATCGCCACGTCCTCAGGGATATCGGCCCAGGCGAGGTCGTGAACCACGACACCGAGCGCGTCGCTCGCCCCGAACGACGCCTGTGCGGGAAGCCCGCACGCCCACGCCCCGGTGTCGGTGTTCCCGCGCGCCGCGACCACCGGCGCGATCGCCTCGAGGTCGATGAGGATTGCCGGCCCCCCGACGTCTCCCGCGTGCACGATCAGATCCACGCCTTCGAAGACCTCGGGCACGCGGTGATGTAGCCTCCCGTGAGTGTCGGAGATGACACCGACGGTCACAGGCGCGCGCGGCCGCACCTACAGGCCCAGCGCCTTCTTGAGCGAGGGCACTCGTCTGCGGGAGACCGGGACCTGGGTGCCCTCGGGATCTTTCAGCGTCAAGAGGAGGGTACCGCCGTACATCGGCACGACCTCGCGGACCTGCGCCAGGTTCACGAGGTAGCGGCGATGGACGCGGAAGAACCCGCTCGGCTCGAGGCGGTGCTCGAGCTGCGCGAGCGAGATCGTCGATAGGTAACGCTCGGTCCCGGTGTGCAGGTAGGAGTAGTCGTCCTTCGCCATGATGTAGTAGATGTCCTCGACCTGAAGCAGCAGCTTCTTGCCGGTCTTCTCGACCGGGATGCGCTCGATCCGCGCACCCTCCTGGTGCGCTGGCCCAAGTCGGTCGATGGCCACACGCAGGCGGTCGAGTTCGACGGGTTTGACGAGGTAGTCCGTGGCTGCGACCTCGAAGGCCTTGACCGCGTGTTCGCTGTGAGCCGTCACGAAGATGATCGAGGGTTGCCGCTCGAGTTCGGCAAGCGCCTCGGCGAGCTGCACGCCGGACAGGCCGGGCATGTCGATGTCGAGAAAGACGACGTCGTACGGGATCGCCTTGATGAGCTGGAAGGCCTCCGACGCGTTGGAAGCCTCGCCTACGACCTCGACACCGCCAGCCTCGTCGAGCAGGAAACGCAGCTCCGAGCGTGCCGGCGCCTCGTCATCGACCACGAGCGCTTTGAGCGTCATCGGCACCTCCCTCGACGGACTCCCCGGCATCGATGGTGATGAGCACCCGGGTCCCTCGGCCCTGCTCGCTTGTGACCGTCAGTCCTGATCCGGGTCCGTAATGCCCTTTGAGTCTATCGTCCACGTTCTTCAGCGCTATTCCTAGACCACGACCGAAGCCCGGTTCGAGCACACGCCCGATGTCCTCGGGGCTGATGCCCGCTCCGTCGTCGGAGACCTCGACCTGTATACGCCCATCGGACCGGTGCGCTCCGACGCAGATACGGAGCACGCCCTCGGCCTTCATCCCGTGCTGGACCGAGTTCTCGACGATCGGCTGGACGGCGAACGCGGGGACCAGCGTGTCGAGGACCTCGGGGTCGATCTCCTCCACGACCTCGATGCGGTCACCGAACCGGGCGACCTCGAAGTTGAGGTAGGTGCGAACGTACTGTATCTCCGTGGCCAGTTGCACGAGCTCGTCGCTCGCTTCAAGCGTGCGGCGGTAGAACCAGGCGAACTCCCGCAGGAGGATGCGGGCTTGATTCGGATCGGTCCTGATGAGCATGGCGATAGTGTTGATGGTGTTGAACAGGAAGTGCGGATGGATCTGCGCCTGGAGCGCTCTCAGCTCCATCCGGCACGCAAGCTCGGTCTGACGGTCGAGCTCAGACAGCTCGAGCTGGGTGGAGAGCAGGCGAGCGAGGCCCTCGGCCATCGCCACCTGTGTCGCGTTGAGCAGCCGGGGTGTCGTGTAGTAGAACTTCAGCGTCCCCACCGCACGGCCTCTCATCTCGAGCGGGACGACGATCGCCGCGCGCAGGAGGCAGTTGCGGTCGGGGCACCCGATCTCGGCCTTGCTCTCGAGAATGCGGTGTTGGTTGAGCTCGAGCGTCTCCCGGGTCGCCCGGGTGATGATCGGCCCTCCAGCCGCATGGTGGTTCTCGCCAAGCCCGGCGAAGCCGAGCACCGTCTCGGTGTCCGTGATGGCAACCGCCGCGGCCTCGGAGTCCTCGAGCGCCAAACGACACACGGCGTCGGCGGTCTCGGGGTTCAGCCCCCTGCGCAGGTGTGCGAGCGACTCGTTGGCGATCTGCAGGATCTGGTCGGAGTGTCTCGCCTTGATTTGGTCGGGACGGCTGATCCAGCGGGCGATGACGCTGCCCATGGCGATCAGCGTGAGCCCCACGAGCGAGGTCAGGAGCACCCACCTCGGAGGAGCCGTGCTGATGAGCACCCACGCCGCCACGATCGCCAGCACCGTCACAGCGAAGAGCAGCAATGAGTCGAAGAGTATGGTCCGCCTCGGTGTGATCATCGCACCTTCATCCCGCTTCTCCCGCGTCCCCTGCGCGAGCCGCCGGCCCCATCATGAAGACGAGCCTGCCCGGCAGCTCGGTCATGCCGACCCTGCGGTAGAGCGCCCGGGAGGCCGCGTTGTCCTCCTGCGTGCACACACTGACGCTGCCCTTACCGGCGCGTACGAGGTAATCGAGCGCATCACACAACAACATCTCGCCGACTCCCCGCCTTCGCTCGGACGGCCTGACGGCGAGGCGACCGAGCGTGCCGCTGCCCAGCGCGACCGTTGCCAGAGTATAGCCGATGGTCCCTCCGGGGCCCTCGGCCACCACCACCCGGTCCTCGGCCAGGTAGCGCGACAGGTGAGCGGTGTCGTAGCGCCAGAACTCGTCGAAACACTCCGCATCGAGGCGCACGAGCCCGCCGAGGTCGTCGGCGAGCGCACGCCTGAGCGCGACGCCCGGAACGGGCCGGTCCTCGCCCATCCGATCGCTGCGGCCGTCGAGGCGCAGCGTCACGATGGACTCACGGACCGCCATTGCCGCACGCTCGTAGAGCGGGGCGACCTCCTCGGCAACGAGCGGGCTCAACACCCGGCCGTATCCCTGGTCGGCCGCCAGCCGCGACACCTGCGCCACGAGGTCGGCGACCCGGTCACCCGAGCACCACAGACCGCGCATCGCGAGCACGTCGAGATGAGACCGCCACTCCTCGAGCACGACGGCCTCGCCCCGCTCGGTCACCTGCACGCGCCAGGGGGCCTCGCAGCGGAAGCGTTGGTACGCGACGTGCGACTCGAAAAGGTGGGCGGCGTTGACCGCCGGCCACAGCGCGTCGGCCTGTCCGGCAGACGCCGAGTGCAGGACGCGGGAGCTCACAGCATGCCCGTCTCGTGCAGACCGAGCCAGACGCCGACAAGTGCGAGCAGGAGCGCGAAGAGCACCCGGATCGTACGCTCGCTCGCCCCAGCGTTCAGCCGCGCGCCGAGGAACGCCCCCGGAACGACGCCGAGGGTCAGGGCGAGTGCTAGTTCGATATCGACGTTTCCGAGCCACCAGTGGGTGAGCGAACCCGGCACCGCGAAGAGCGCGAGAGCGACGAGGCTCGTCCCGATGGCCCGCTTGATGGCGAAGCCGCGCATCCGGTTCAACAGCGGCACGAGGAGGAATCCGCCGCCGAGCCCAAGGAACCCCGAGTAGAGGCCCGCGGCAAGACCGGTCGGTGCGAGCCCGATCCGCGGCGGCGTCCCGGGGCCCGCGGCGGCCTCATATGGAGCGGCCTCCCTCCGAACCACAGCACGCAGCATGTCGGCGGCCACGGCGACGATGACGACGGCCGTGACGATGAGCACGGTCGTTCCCCCGACGACGCGGGTGAGCAGCGCACCGACGATCGCGGCGGGCGCGCCCCACGCACCGACCACCAGTCCCGTCCTCACGTCGGCGGTCCCCTGCCGCGCATGGGCCACGGCGCCCGCGATGGCGGTGGGGAGGATGACCGGCAGCGGGGTCCCGACGGCGATGAGCTCGGGGTAGCCGAGGAGGATGCGTATGGCGGGCGTCGTCACCACGCCGCCGCCCACACCGAACGCTCCGGACAGCACACCGGCTGCGACGCCGACGAGCGCGGCAGCAAGCCACCCGGTCACTGCTCGTCGTCACTCCGGACGACCGGGAAACGGCCGGTGATAGCCCCCCGATCGACCCGGCGCTCGCCGGTGAAGAGCGGCTTGAGGGCGACATCGTCCCAGATCCGGTCCATGAGGATGGGCCAGCGACGCTGGAAGTCGAAGTAGTGCTGGCAGTGCTCGCGCGCGTAGTCGGGAGCGTCCTTGAGCGCCACACGCGCCACCTTCAGGTACCGGCCACCTTCCTTGCGGGAGAAGCCATGCAGAAGAGCGGTGAGCACGGCCCGCCAGGAGACCGCCGAGGAGATGAAGGTGCCCGGATAGGGCGCCATCGACTCGGGGGTGACCTGGCGCAGATCGACCTGCGACTTGGCGAACTCGATCTTGCGGTGCTCGTAGATGAACCGGTAGACGTCCTGCCGGAACTGCAGCGCCTGACTCGCGAGCCGGGGCGGGCGGTGGATGATGGACCACTCGCCGTCGAAGAACACGTCGCCCCCGTGCATGCGGGCGTTGATGACGTAGTCGATGTCCTCGCCACGCACCACCCACGGGTCGAACGAGACGTTGCAGAACATGTCGCGGTGCAGCACCAGGCACCCGCCGAACGCAAGCGGCGAGGGCGTGATGCGGGGTGGCCGGTCGACCATCGACAGCGCCTCGTTGAACTGATCGTCGCGCCGCCAGAACGTGTCGGCGAATCGGGGCTGCTCGTGCCGCTGGTACGCACCGTCCTCGTCGGTGTAGTAGCCGGTCTTCGCAAGGATGGTCCTCGGGCTGTCCTCGTAACGATCGCCGAGGCCCTCCATCGCCTTGCGCAGGAACGCCGGGTCGTTGATGACCTGGTCATCGTCGATGAACAGGGCCGCGTCGCAGCCGAACACGGCAGCCGCAATCAGGCCGACGTTGCGCACCGCCCCGTAGCCGACGAGGCTCACACCGGGAATGAGGTCGGCGAACTCCAGTTGCTCGAGACGCCGGTGCAGAGAGCCGAGCTCGGCCGGCCCGAACACGAGCGCGTCGATGCCGGGGAAGTCGGCGAGGATCTGACGGACGCGGTCCTCGGCGGCGTGCTCGATCGACGGGTCGGTGGCCGCCACCGTGATGACGACCCTGCCGAGTCCCTCGAGCTCCTCGAGGGAGCGCAGGCACGCGGGCAGCGTCCCGTCGGAGTCGACGGGTGTCGGGTGATCGTAGACGGTGAGCAGGTTCTCCGGAACGCGGCCGCGACGGCGGGTCCAGAAGGTCGGGATGATCACACAGGGGGCCACGTGCGGTCCGCTTTCTTCTCGCAGGTCGTGCGCGCCCGGTGCGCGCGCTACGATTCTACCGCTTCCGCCCGCGTCGCGTGTCGTTCGGCGCCCTCCCCGCCCTTCTCCACGGGAGGGTGGCCGGCCGCCGCATCGGTGACACCGGCGCGCTCCGCCTCGAGATGCGAGTCGCACCTCTCGAGTGCCTCGCGCAGCACGCCCACCGGACGCGAGCCGATGAACAGCTCGTTGCAGATCAGTGCCGCGGGCGTGGCATCCAGGCCCAGGTGCATCGCGACATGGCGAAACTGGTGCAGCCGCTCGTCGTAGGTGCCGTCCTCCCATGCCCGCGCAAGCGCGTCCGTGTCGATGCCGGCCTGGCGCGCGATCTCGCGCAGCACGTCGGCCGAGCCGATGTCGAGGCCCTCTCCGAAGTACGCGCGGAAGACTGCCGCGTGCACTCGGCGGTGCACCTCATCGCCCTGCTCGCGCGCGAGCTCGCCGAGGACGAGCGCGCGGTGCGTGCTCGGCAGGAAGCGGGGTTGGGTGAAGGGAAATCCCTCCTTCTCGGAGGCGCGCGCGAGGTACTCGTCGACCCGCTCGGAGTGTCCGGTCCCGGCCTCAGTGAGGTCAAGGCCCTCCTCGGGCATGTTCGGGCGCAGCTCGAAGGGGACAAGGAAGGTGTCGAAGTCCAGGTCCAGGTCACGCTCGAGAGCGTCGAAGCGGTGCTGGTCCACGTAGCAGAACGGACAGGCGTAGTCGAAGAACACAAGCACCCGCGGGCGCTCGAGGATCTCATGCTCGTGCGTGTGCTCGGCCATCCGCGCCAGCCTCTCTACTCGAAGATCCCCAGGTCACGACCGCACGCCGCGCACGCGCCGGCGACGGTAGCGCGCCTGGCTATGGTGTACCCCTTCCGGATGACGGCGTGCGCGCCGCACGAAGGGCAGACCGTGTCCTCGGCGCCGTCTTCGGCGACGTTGCCGAGGAAGACGAAGTGAAGGCCCTCCTCGGCCCCGATGCGGCGGGCATTGCGCAGCACGCTGATGGGAGTCGGGTCGAGGTGGGCGAAGTCGAGGTACGGGAAGAACCTCGTGACGTGCCAGGGCGTCTCGGGACCCAGCGCCGTCGCGATCCACGCGGCGATCGCTCGCAGCTCGCCGTCGGTGTCGTTGACGGTGGGCACGACGTTGGTGACCACCTCGACATGCATCCCCCAGTGGTGCTTCGCGCGCTCTGCCGCGGCGAACACGGGCCCGGGTGAGGGCACCTTGCAGAGCGTCTTGTACGCCCGCTCGCTCGCCCCCTTCACGTCGACGCGCCACACGTCGACGTGCTCGCCGAGGAAGTCTAGTCCCTCGGTGGTGATGTAGCCGTTCGTCACCATGATGGTGAACAGCCCCGCCTCGTGGCACAGGGCCGAGCAGTCGCGCACGAACTCGGCCCAGATCACCGGCTCGTTGTAGGTGAAAGCGACTCCGGGACAACCCTCGGCGCGCGCCGCGGCCACCACGTCCTCGGGCGAGACGCGGTCCAAGCGCACCGAGCCGTCCTCCGTTCCCGCGCGGCTGATCTGCCAGTTCTGGCAGTGGCCGCAGCGCATGGAACATCCGACGCTGCCGAGCGAGAGCACCGACGTCCCCGGCCGGTAGTGGAAGACCGGTTTCTTCTCGATCGGGTCGGCGGCGAGGGAGGAGACGAGCCCGTAGGTGAGAGCCTCGAGCATGCCGCGCGTGTTGCGCCGCACGCCGCACGCGCCGGTGTGGCCTTCGGCGATCAGGCAGCGCCATGGGCACAGCGCGCAGCGGACGCGGCCCCCTTCCGTTCGCCACACCTCGGCGACGTGCACGGTCCGCCTCCCTCGGCTCGAAGCGCCCGTCAGTCCGGAGCGATCATCACCCGGTCTCGACCTGCTTGTTTGGCACGGTAAAGCGCGCGATCCGCCGCCTCGAACAGGTCGTGAGCGTTCGCCGCCGACGGGCCCGCCGCAGCAAGTCCCACCGACAGAGTGATACCCGTTTCGACCACTCCCCCCGTGGCTGCAACCGCCACGCGCGTGCCCGCGACGGCCGCGCGCAATTTCTCGGCCACGGCGTAGCCGGCGGTCTTGCCGACGCCCGGCAGGATGAGCGCGAACTCATCGCCCCCGTAGCGCGACGGGACGTCGGTCTCGCGGATGCACGCGCGCATCACGGCGCCGACCGCCTGAAGCAGCGCGTCACCCGTCGAGTGGCCGTGGGTGTCGTTGACGCCCTTGAAGCCGTCCAGATCGATCATCAGCAGGGTCAGCGGCGATCCGTAGCGCTGGTGGCGCGCGACCTCGGTGTCAAGCCGCTCGGTGAAGCCACGCCGGTTCCACAGACCCGTGAGCGGGTCCAGTGTGGCCGACTCCTTGAGCGCCTCGGCGTCCCTCTCGAACCGGGCGCGCTCCAGGGGGACACACATCTCCCAGGCCGAGTCGCCTGCGAGCACCGCGACCGCGTGTTCGACGCACGTATCGTAGCCGCACGCCCCGCAGTCGAGGACGTCCGCGCGGCTCGCGAACTCACCTTCGGCGAGACACGCGTCGATCTCGGCGTCCGAGAAGCTCGGAGCCGCCACCGGATCGGGTTCGAACGCACGGCCGAGTTCGAGGGGGGGAAGGTGCTCGAGCACCGAGCGTGTGCCCACGCGCACGGACGCGAGCGCGGCGCCGCGCTCCGGGACCGCGAACAGCCGGCGCCGCGCGTACGCGGAGAGATCCGTGCTCACCGCCGGGCCGTCGATGCAGCTGTCGCAGTAGAGCACGTCGACGATGAGCGGGCCGGTCTCGCCTCGTTCGATAGCCCCGAGTACTCCGCTGATGCGCGCCGCTCCCCTGACGCGCACGACGTCCCGGGCCGTCATGTCGCGCGCGGCCAGCGTCGTGCGCGGGAAGCCGTCGGTGAGCGAGAGTTCCTTCGCGAGGTCGGGCCTCCAGGAACCGGGCGCCGGTCTGCGGCTGGCGGGCTCGAGCGACGCCGGGGCAGGCAGAAGCTGCTTAAGCTCGTCGAATCCGATCGCAACGTCGACCGCGCCCCCGAACGCAGGATCGGCCACCTCGTCCTTGCGGGCGTAGCAGGGCGAGACGTAGACGACCGCCACGTCGTCGGGGTAGACGCTGCGCACGAGTCTCGCCTGGGCCTGATACGGAGGCAGGACCGGCACGAGCAGGTCAACGAGACCGGGGTGGTAGCGTCTGACCCACTCGACGGCCACCGGGCACGTCGACCTCAGCACGACCGACCCGTCGGCCTCGGCGTGGACCCGCTCGTACTCGGTAGCGATCACCTCCTCGCCGAGCAGCGTGGTCTCGGTGGCGGCGAACCCGGCCTCGGCCATCGCCCACTCGAGGTCGGCGAGCGCGAGCGGGTGCATCGCGGCTCGCCATTCGGTTGCGAGCACGGCGACGACGGGCCGGCCGGAGTCCAGCAGCGCCCGTACCGCGGGCAGGTCACTCCTGACCGCGTGACCTCCGACCCCGCACGCGTCCACGCACTCGCCGCACTTCACGCAACGCTCGGGCACGACCTCCGGCCGCCCCTCGCGTATCCGAATCGCCTTGACCGGACACGTGCGCACGCATCCCCGGCACTCGCGGCACGCACCCGTCGGGCTGACGATGAGGAATCCGTCCCCGCTCACGGGCGCCCCTGTCCGCCGAGCGCTCCGGCCACTCCCGAGCGTCGCACGAGTGCCGCAAGCGGCCAGCCCAACCCGTACACGACGATGGCCTGGCCGGTTCCGACCGTCACCACCCCGGCGAGGTAGAGGGCGAGCCAGCTGTCCCCGAGCTCCAGCCCGAAGAGCGGCTCCTGAGCGAAACCGAGTGCGGCGAACAGGACTGGCAGATACGCGGGCACGATGAGCGCGTTGGTGACCACCGGCCCCGCGAGGGCAAGAGCGGTGCGCTCGCGGAAGTGCCACGTCCACCACGCACCGAGCAGCGTCGCGAGCGAGCCGAACACGACGTCGAGTAGTCCGACCGGACCGACCTGGGCGAGCAGCGACGCGTTGGCGAGTGCGGTTCCCAGTGCGAGTCCGGGCACGGCCGCCGGAGTGAACAGGGCAAGCACCGTGAGCGCCTCGCTCAATCGCAGCTGGACGGGGCCCCAGCCGAGCTGGGCCGGCATCTGGATGACTGCGACGGTGAGCGCGGCATGCACGGCGGCGATGACGCCGGCCTGTGCGACGGTGCGCGTCCTGGCTGTCGCTCGGGACGGAGTCATGCTAACCCCTCGGCAGGCTGACCGTGAACACCGTACCTTCTCCGACAACGCTGTTCACGGAGATCGAGCCGTGAAGCACGTCGACCGTGGCCTTGGCGATTGCAAGGCCCAGCCCGAAACCACCGGTCGCCTCGGCGCGGGAGGCGTCCGAACGGTAGAAACGTTCGAAGATGTTGGGAAGGTCCTCGGGCGGGATCCCGACCCCGTTGTCGGCGATCTCGAAGACGACCTCGTCCTGCGCGCGCCGTGTCGAGAGCGTGACCCGTCCCCCTTCGGGTGTGTACTTGCACGCGTTGTCGAGGAGCACCGAGAGCACGTCCTCGACGCGATCGGGATCGCTCGACATGAACAGCTGGCCCTCGTCCGGACCGACGATCTCGAGTCCCTTGTCGTGGTGGTGGGTCGCGGCGGCGGCGAGCGCCTCCCGGGCGATGGCGTTCGCATCGAACTGGATGGACTTCACGTGGACGACATGGTCGCAGCGCACGAGCGAGAGGAGGTTGCCGCACAGGCGCGCCATCCTGCGTGACTCGCGGTCGATCGCGGCGATCGCCTCTTCCCTGACCTCGGGGTCCTCACCGCCCCAGGCGCGCAGAATGCTCGTGTACCCCCGGATGCCCGCGACCGGCGTCGCGAGCTCATGCGACGCGTCGGCTACGAAGCGCGACTGCATCTCCGCCCGCCGCCGGAGCTTACCGATCAGGTCGTTGATAGAGCGGGCGAGCTCACCGATCTCGTGATCGCCGCTCTCGGGCAGGCTCGCATCCAGCCGACCTGTATCGAGCGAGTCCGCGGTGCGCCGCAGCTCGTTGACGAGCCGCAACACCCATCCCATGCCCGTCTGCATCATGACGACCATGATGATCGTCGCGGAGATCGCGAGCGCCGACATGGGCGGGCGGATCGAGTCGATGACCGCTTCCTCGCGGAAGGGGTAGTACGCGACGTCGAGAACCCCCACCGCGTTCCCCGGGAGCACGATCGGGGCGTGGGAGATGTAGATGTCTAAGACCGCCGGGCCTACGAGACCGGAGAAGGCCGTGCCCCGCTCGACGACCGACGCTGTCTGCACGCCCGTCTCAATCGCGGCGCGCCGCGCGGCATCGACTCCGGGCACGATGGCGATGTCCGAGCTCACCCAGAGGGGCTGGAGGTCCGGATCGAGCACCGCGATCTGCGGCTCGACCGGTGCGCGGCGCCCGTAGATCGAATCCACACGGGAGACGAAGTCGTCCAGAGCGGTCTCGAGCCCCTCCTCGGTCGCGAGCGCCTCTTCCCCGACGTCTTCCTCCGCCTCTCGGGCCTGGATGTCGATGACCCGCGCGTTGATCTTAGCCACGCGCACGGGGCGGTCCTCCGCGACCGCCGCCTGGCTGTCCGAGACGATCATGTAGGAGGTAAGAGAGATGCCGCCCACGGTGAGGACCGCCACGAGGACCGAGACGACGAAGAGCCGGAACCTGAGCGAGGAGCGTCTCATCTAGCCGCGGGCGAAGAAGTAGCCGACGCCGCGGATCGTCTGAATGACGGCGTTCTCGCGGTCCCCGATCTTGTTGCGCAGGTGGCAGACGAACACCTCGATGACGTTGCTGTCGTTGGAGCGTTCGGGGCCCCATACGGCGGCGAGGATCTTGTCGCGGGGAATCACCGTGCCGGCATTGGCCACGAGGTATGCGAGCAGGTCGAACTCCTTGGCGGTCAGGTCGAGCGGCTCGCCCGCGAGCGTCGCGCGCCGTGACTGGACGTCGACCTCGACTCCGGATGCGCTGAGCGGCTGACCGGAGCGCTCGTGCGCACTGCGCTTGAGCAGCGCGGCGATCCTCAAGAGCAGCTCGGGCACCTCGAAGGGCTTGCGGAGGTAGTCGTCGGCCCCCGACTCGAATCCCGAGACGACGTCTTTCGTCTCGGAGCGGGCGGTGAGCATGAGGATGGGCATCCGGCTCCCGCTCGCCCGGACCTCCTTCGCCAACTCGAGGCCATCGACTCCGGGAAGCATGAGATCGAGCACGAGCAGATCGGGTGGGTCGTCTCTCAGGGCCCCGAGCGCCGCCGCGCCGTCGGCCACCTTGTCGACCCGATACCCTGCGTGAGTGAGCTCGAGCTCGACAAAGCGTGCTATCGTACGGTCGTCCTCGACGACCAGTATCCTCTCGCCGGACATCGCACCTCCCGGGACGCAGGGCCTGTCTCAGATGATACGCCGTTCGTTCACCGCGTGTCCGCCTACACGAGCAACTCGGCGATCTGAACGGTGTTGAGTGCGGCACCCTTTCGCAGTTGGTCGGCGACGACCCACAAGGCGAGGCCGTTGGGCACGGTGGGGTCTGTGCGAACTCGTCCGACGTAGGTGTCGTCGGTCCCCTCGAGCAGTGCCGGCATCGGGTACGTGGATTGAGAAGGATCGTCCAGCACGGTCACGCCCGGGGCCGCCTCGAGCGCACTGCGGGCCTGCTCGACCGTGATCGGACGCTCGAACTCGATGTGCACGGCCTCGGAGTGGCACCTGAGCACGGGCACTCGCACGCAGGTGGCGATGACCTCGATCTCCGGCGCGTGCATGATCTTCTTCGTCTCGACGACCATCTTCCACTCCTCCTTGGTCGAGCCGTCGTCGAGGAAGACATCGATCTGCGGCATGCAGTTGAAGGCGATGCGGTGCGCGAAGTGCTCGGGCTCGTAGTCGCGGCCGCCGAGGAACGCACCGGTCTGGTGGTAGAGCTCGTCCATGGCCGCCGCCCCCGCGCCCGAGGCCGCCTGATAGGTGGCGACCACCACGCGCCGTATGGCCGCCACGTCGTGCAGAGGTTTGAGCGCCACGACTAGCTGTATCGTCGAGCAGTTCGGGTTGGCGATCACCCCGTTGTGCACGCGCGCGTCATCGGGATTCACCTCCGGCACGACGAGAGGGACGTCGTCGTCCATACGGAACGCCGAGGAGTTGTCGATCATCACACACCCGGCCCCGACGACCGCGTCGCGGAAGCGTTTGGAGACCGAGCCGCCCGCGCTGAACAGTGCGATGTCGACGCCTTCGAAAGAGCGCTCGGTCATCTCCTCGACGACGAGCTCCCCGCCCGCGAATGGCACGCGCTTGCCCTCGCTGCGCTTCGACGCGAGGGCGATGACCCGCTCGGCCGGGAAGCCGCGCTGCTCGAGGACGGCCAGCATCTCCCGCCCGACGGCACCGGTGACGCCGGCGACCGCGACGACGGGGCGAGCGGGAATCTTCCGGTCCCAGGCCATCTCAGCTCACCTCACCGCAGGCCGGAGAGGTCTCGGCGCTGATCTCGGCACTGTCCAGCCCGAAGCTGGCGTGAAGCGCGCGCACCGCCCGCTCGGCGTCGTCGGCGCCGATCACGCAGGAGATGCGTATCGACGAGGTCGAGATCATGTCGAGGTTCACGCCCGCGTCAGCCAGCGCGGCGAACATCTGCGCCGCCACTCCCGGGTGCGTTTTCATCCCCGCTCCCACGAGAGAGACCTTCGCAACGGCCTCGTCCACGACCCAGGTCCGCGCTCCCAGCTCGGCGACGACCGCCTCGGTGGCGCGCTTCGCCCGGGCGAGGTCCTCCTTGGGCGTGGTGAACGAGATGTCGGTCGTGCCGGACTCCGAGACGTTCTGGATGATCATGTCGACGTTGACGTTCGCGTCGGCCAACCTGCCGAACACGGCAGCAGCCACACCCGGCCGGTCGGGAACATCGCGGATGGTCACTTTGGCCTCGGAGGTGTCGTGCGTGACGCCCGAGATGATCGCCTGTTCCATGTTTGCGTCGCCCTCTCTGACGATAGTGCCCGCGCCGTCGTGGAAGCTCGACCGGCAGTGGATGACCACGCCGTGGTTGCGCGCGAACTCGACGGATCTCAGCTGCAGGACACGCGCACCGGCGGCCGCCATCTCGAGCATCTCCTCGTAGGAGATCTCGTCGATTTTGCGCGCCTGTGGCACCACGCGGGGATCGGCGGTGTAGACGCCGTCGACATCGGTGTAGATCTCGCAGACGTCCGCGCCG
>JBBIIC010000006.1:95081-112449 GCA_037446725.1 Actinomycetota bacterium | reverse complement strand
TCGGCGGCTTAGGGGCCGTCGCGTGTCGCCCGGCCCGGCCGCTCGGCCCGGCCGGTTGCGCCAGTCTCGGCCGCGGTGCTACACTCGCCCGCACAAACGAATACGTGCCTGAGACGGGGAGGAGTACCCCGGATGCGAAGCAGAGAGAGTCGGTGGCTGGTGGAAACCGACGTGAGCGACCGGAGGGAATGGACCCCTGAGGCACCGAGGACAAAGGCGAAAGCCCGCTAGTCCCGGCGGACCCCCACCGATACAAGGGGCCGGGTATCCGGACCGGAGCGCGTGACGCCGCTCGGCGTATGGTGCTCACGAAGGTCCACGTACCGACAGGATGAGTGGCCCGCCCCGCACGGGGAGGGCAACAAGGGTGGCACCGCGAGATGACCTCTCGTCCCTTGAGGGATGAGGGGTTTTGTGTTTTCCGGGCCCCGCATCCCGCCGAGGAGACCGGCCGCGTACCGTGCGGCCCGAACGCCACCGGTGAGGAGCAGCAGGGCATGATCGTACCGAGCAGAGACGAGTTCGCGAGGCTCGCCGCCGACCACGACGTGGTCCCCGTCGCGCGCGAGGTCTACGCGGACCTCACCACGCCGATCTCGGCGTTCATGGCGCTCGCCGAGGATGTCGAGCACGCCTTCCTGCTGGAGAGCGTCTCAGGCGGCGAGCGCATGGGACGCTACAGCTTCCTCGGTCTGGGCGACCGCGAGACCATCACCGCCCACGGCGAGGAGGTCGTCGTCGAGAACGGTGGCGTCGTGGGCGAGCGCGCCGCAGACCCGCTCACCGTCGTCGAGCGTAGGCTGGCTGCGGGGACTGTCGCCCGCGTGCCGAGGCTTCCGCGCTTCGTCGGCGGTGCGGTCGGCTACGTCGGCTACGAGGTGGCGGCGGGATTCGAGCGCGTGCCGCGCCACGACGCCGAGATTCCGGTGCCCGACATGGCGTTCATGCTCGCCGATATCGTCATCGCGTTCGACCATGCGCGGCGCGTCATGCAGGTCATCGCGCCGGTGCGCCCGGGTGCCGCTCCCGCGGCCGCCTACGACCGCGCGCTCGGCCGCATCGACGCTGCGCTACGTCGCATCGACGCCGGTCCCGCCGGCGCGCGTCTCGGCGCTGTCGGGCAGAGCGCCGAGGTCCCGCTTGCGGCGGAGACCACCCGCGAGGAGTTCCTGACAAGCGTCGGGCGCGCCAAAGACTACATCGCCGCCGGCGACGTCTTCCAGGTCGTGCTGTCGCAGCGTTTCAGCGCTCCGTACGACGGCGACGGGCTCGACCTCTACCGCGTGCTGCGTGCCGTCAATCCGAGCCCGTACATGTTCTACCTGCGCACTCGTGACGTCACGCTCGTCGGCTCGAGCCCGGAGCCCCTCGTCCGCGTCGAGGGCGACACCGTGCTCACGCGCCCGCTCGCCGGAACCCGCCCGCGCGGCGCCGACCTGGTCGAGGACGGCCGGTTGCGCGCGGACCTGCTCGCCGACGAGAAGGAGCGCGCCGAGCACGTCATGCTCGTCGACCTCGGGCGCAACGACCTCGGCCGGGTCTGCGTGCCCGGCTCGGTGACCGTCGACGAACTGATGGAGGTCGAGAACTACAGCCACGTCATGCACATCGTCTCCAACGTCACCGGCACGCTCGCTCCCGGCAAGTCCGCCTTCGATGCACTGCGCGCCGCCTTCCCGGCCGGTACGGTCTCAGGGGCGCCGAAGATCCGTGCCATGGAGGTCATCCGCGAGCTCGAGCCTGCCGCCCGAGGGCCCTACGCCGGAACCGTGGGCTACGTGGGCCTCGATGGGGCGATGGACATGTGCATCACCATCCGCACGTTCGTGATCGCGAACGGACGGGCCTACCTGCAGTCCGGCGCCGGAATCGTCGCCGACTCAGACCCGCAGTGCGAGTACGAGGAGACTCTGCACAAGGCGAGGGCGCTCCACCACGCGCTCGAACTCGCTGCAGGCATGCACGTCGAGCCCCAGGCGGTGGGCGCGTGATACTCGTCGTCGACAACTACGACTCGTTCACCTACAACCTCGTGCAGCTGCTCGCGGCACTCGGCGCCGAGGTGCGTGTCATGCGAAACGACGCGCTTACCGCCGCCGACGCGATCGGCATGGCGCCCGCCGGCATCGTCATCTCGCCCGGTCCGGGCACGCCGTCCCAGGCGGGGATCTCGAAGGATGTCGTGCGTGCGGCCGCCGATGCGCGCATCCCGCTCCTCGGCGTCTGCCTCGGTCACCAGTGCATCGCCGAGGTCTACGGCGGCGTGGTCGACCGCGCGCCCTCGCCGGTGCACGGCAAGACCGCCGAGGTCCATCACGACGGGACCGGCCTGCTCGCTGGGATGTCCGAGCCCTTCACGGCGACTCGATACCACTCGCTCACGGTCGAGGAGGACACACTCCCCGGCGAGATCGAGGTCACCGCGCGCACCGCCGACGGGCTCGTCATGGCGCTGCGCCACCGCGAACTGCCGCTCTGCGGCGTGCAGTTCCATCCCGAGAGCGTGCTCACGCCCGAAGGCGGCACAGTCCTGCGCAACTTCCTCGAGCTTGCCGGCGAGATCGAGCCGGTCTCTCGTCCGGACGAGTCCGCGCGCGCACCGGCGCCTCAGCCACCTCGTCCGGTGGTGGCGGCCGCGATCGGCTCGGTCGCCTCCGGAGGGTCACTCTCGGAAGACGAGGCATACGAGGTCATGACGGCGGTGATGGACGGTGCGGCCACCGACGCGCAGATCGCTTCGCTCGTGACGGCGATCCGCATGAAGGGGGAGAGCGTGGACGAGATCGTCGGGTTTGCGCGCGCGATGCGCGAGCACGCGACCCCGGTGCGCCCGCGCGTGCCCGGTGTGGTCGATACCTGCGGCACCGGCGGGGACGGCCTCGCGACTTTCAACATCTCCACAACCACCGCGTTTGTGGTGGCGGGTGCCGGCGTGCCGATCGCCAAGCACGGCAACCGCGCGGTCTCTTCGGCGGCCGGCAGCGCCGACGTGCTCGAGCAGCTCGGCGTGCGCATCGACCTCGGCCCGGAGGAGATGGCGCGTTGCATCGACGAGGCCGGGCTGGGCTTCCTGTTCGCCCAGGCGCTGCACGCGAGCATGCGCCATGCGGCAGGCCCGCGCCGTGAGATCGCCATCCGCACGGTCTTCAACGTTCTCGGGCCGCTCACGAACCCCGCCGGCGCTAAGCGGCAGCTCCTGGGCGTCTACGCGCCCGAGCTCGTGCCGGTGATGGCCGAGGTCGCCGGGCGCCTCGGCGCCGAGCGGGTGCTCGTCGTGCACGGGCATCCGGGCATGGACGAGGTCTCGGCTAGCGGTCCGACCACGGTCGGCGAGTACCGCGACGGCTCCGTCGTGGTCTGGGAGGTCACACCCGAGCAGGTCGGTATCGCGCGCGGCACGCTGGCGGGCATCGCGGGCGGGGATGCCGAGACGAACGCCGCCATCGTGCGGGCGGTGCTTGGCGGCGAGCACGGACAGCCCCGCGATGTCGTGCTCATGAACGCAGCCGCCGCGATGCTTGCCGCCGGGCGCGTGACCGACATGGCCGAGGGCGTCGCGCTCGCTCGTGAGTCGATCGATTCAGGTGAGGCGCTCACCCGGCTCGAGGCGCTCGTGGCGGTCTCGCGGCGCCTGGCAGGAGAGAGGGAGGCGTCGTGACCGGCTTCCTCGACGACATGATCGCGAAGCGTACCGCCCGCATCGCCGCCGAGTGGGGTGGCCTCGTTCCGGCGGACCGCGAGCGGCTAGCGTGCTGCTCGCGCCCGCCCCGGCCGTTCGCCGCAGCGCTCAACGACCGCGTCGACGTCGCGGTCATCGCCGAGGTCAAGAAGGCGTCCCCCGCCGCGGGTCCGATCGCGCTCGAATGCGAGGCCTCCAAGCAGGCGCTCCACTACGAGGATGGCGGGGCGGCGGCGATCAGCGTGCTCACCGAGCCCGAGGTCTTCGCCGGATCGTTCGGCGACCTCTCCGACGTCGCCGACGCGGTCGAGGTGCCGGTGCTGTGCAAGGACTTCGTCGTCGACCCAGTGCAGCTCTTCGTGGCGCGCGGTCACGGCGCCGACGCGGTCCTGCTCATGGCGAGCGTGCTCGGCGAGGAGGTCACACGCTATCTCGACCTCGCGGCGACACTCGGGCTCGAGTGCCTCGTGGAAGTGGTTGACGAGGGCGAACTCGACGTGGCGCTCGGCGCCGGGGCGGCACTGATCGGCGTCAACAGCCGCGACCTGCGCACGCTCGAGATGGATTCCGAGCGTGCAAGGCGTGTGGTCGCGGCCTCGGCCGAGACGGGGGCCACCACGGTTGCCGCGAGCGGCGTGAGGACGCGCGACGACGTCCGTGCCGCCGCTGCTGCCGGCGCCAGCGCCGTACTCGTCGGCGAGGCGCTCATGCGCACGCGGTTTCCCGAGGACGTGCTCGCAGAACTCACGGGTGTCGCCCGGGAGGTGTTCACCCGCGCTTCGAGGTCGGAGGAGAAGGAGGCACGGAGACGATGACAGTCCGAGACAGGGATACGCACCGGTAGAGGAGGAGATCGTCATGCCAGACTGGACCAGGTTCGTGCTCGACGAGAAGCAGATGCCGACCAAGTGGTACAACATCAACCCGGACCTGCCCGCCCCGCTCGCTCCGCCGCTTCACCCGGCGACCGACGAGCCCATCGGCCCGGACGCGCTCTCGCCGCTGTTCGCGATGGAGCTCATCAAACAGGAGGTCTCGATGGAGCGCTACATCGAGATTCCCGAGGAGGTCATGGAGGTCTACCGGACCTACCGGCCCGCCCCGCTCAACCGCGCCCGTCAGCTTGAGAAGCTGCTCGGCCTGCCTGACGGCATCAAGATCTTCTACAAGTACGAAGGCGTCTCGCCGGCGGGAAGTCACAAGCCCAACACCGCCATACCGCAGGCGTTCTACAACAAGCAGGAGGGCATCAAGCGCATTTCGACCGAAACCGGCGCGGGCCAGTGGGGAAGCGCGCTCTCCATCGCGTGCGCGCTCTACGGCATGGAGTGCGTCGTCTACATGGTGGGCATCTCCTACAAGCAGAAGCCCTACCGCCGCATCCTGATGGAGACCTACGGCGCCGAGGTCATCGCCTCGCCGTCCACCCGCACCAACGCCGGCCGCCACGTGCTCGATCTCGATCCGGACTCGCTCGGCAGCCTCGGTATCGCGATCTCGGAGGCCGTCGAGGACGCGGCGATGCGCGACGACACCCATTACTGCCTCGGCAGCGTACTCAACCACGTCTGTCTGCACCAGACGATCATCGGAGAAGAGGCCATCGTCCAGATGGACATGGCGCAGGCCGAGCCCGACGTCATCGTGGCGTGCGTCGGCGGAGGCTCCAACTTCGCCGGTCTCGCGTTCCCCTACTACAAGCGCAAGCTGGACGGGAAGTCCAACGCGCGGCTCGTCGCAGTCGAGCCCAAAGCGTGCCCGACGCTCACCGCGGGCGAGTACCGCTACGACCTCGGCGACGAGGCCGGCATGACGCCGAAGATGATGATGTACACGCTCGGACACGACTTCGTGCCCGCCGGCATCCACGCGGGCGGCCTGCGCTACCACGGCGACTCGCCGCTCGTCTCGCTCCTGCGCAAGGAAGACGCGATCGAGGCCGTCGCGGTCCATCAGAACGCGTGCTTCGAGGCCGCGGTCCAGTTCGCCCGGACCGAAGGAATCCTGCCCGCGCCGGAGAGCAGCCACGCGATCCGCGCGGCCATCGACGAGGCGCTCGCTGCCCGGGAGGCGGGAGAGAACCGGACGATCCTCTTCGGGCTGTCCGGCCACGGTCACTTCGATCTTGCGGCCTACGAGGCGTACAACGCGGGCATGCTGGAGGACTACGACTTCGCCGCCGGTTCGATGTGCGAAGGCGCCTAGAGTGGCGAGCGAGGAGTGTGAATGGTGCGTAACGGACGGACACGGGTCAAGGTCTGCGGCCTCACCTCGGCGCTCGACGCTGCCGAGGCGGTGCGCGCCGGCGCCGACGCGCTCGGCGTCGTGCTGGCCGAGTCACCGCGACAGGTGACGCTGACAGAGGCCGAGCGGATCTTCGCGGCGGTACCGCCGTTCGTGGCCCGCGTGGGCGTGTTCGTCAACGCTCCCGCCGACTACGTGGAGCGGGCGGTGACGAGGCTCGGCCTCGCTGCCGTCCAGTTCCACGGGTCCGAGAGCCCCGGGCGGTGCGCGGCGGCGCCGGTGCCGGTCATCAAGGCCGTGCGTGTGCGTCCCGGTCTCGACCCCGCGGACCTCGAGGCGTATAGGGACCGCGTCTCCGCGCTGCTCCTCGACACCTACGTCGAGGGCGTGGACGGGGGCACTGGCCGCACGTTCCCCTGGGAGGCCGTTGCGCCTCTGCCGGCGTGGGCGCCGATGATCGTCGCGGGTGGACTCAATCCCGTCAACGTCGGAGGCGCTATCCGCGCCCTCGGCCCGTACGGGGTCGATGTCTCTTCCGGCGTCGAAGAGCGGCTGCGCCAGAAGGACCGGCTGAAACTGCACGCGTTCGTGGCGGCGGTGCGTGCCGCAGACGAGGAGGTACGCTCGTGAGTGATGTGTTCCTGCCCTCCGCCGAGATGGCGTACTCCAGCCCGGATGCCCAGGGCTTCTTCGGCCCCTACGGCGGGACGTTCGTGCCCGAGACCGTGGTGCCGGCGCTGACCGAGCTCGACGAGGCGTTCCATGTCGCGCTCGAGGACCCGGGATTTGCGGCGGAGTTCGGCACGTTGCTCGAGGACTACGTCGGCCGCCCCTCGCCGCTGTACCGTGCGGACCGGCTTGCCGAAGCGGTCGGGCTCGGCCGAGTCTACCTGAAGCGAGAGGACCTCAACCACACCGGGGCCCACAAGATCAACAACACGATCGGCCAGTGCCTGCTCGCGCGCCGGATGGGCAAGCACCGGGTGATCGCCGAGACCGGTGCGGGCCAGCACGGAGTCGCCACGGCCACCGCAGCCGCGCTCATGGGCATGGAGTGCACGATCTTCATGGGCACCGAGGACATCCGCCGACAGTCACTCAACGTCTACAAGATGCGACTGCTCGGCGCCGAGGTCGTTCCCGTGGCCGAGGGTACCGGCACGCTCGCCGATGCCGTCACCGCTGCGCTCAGGCACTGGGTGGAACGCGTGGGTGACACGTTCTACGTGCTCGGCAGTGCCGTCGGCCCGCATCCCTATCCGGCGATGGTGCGCGAGTTTCAGAAGGTCATCGGCGAGGAGACGCTCGTGCAGCTGCAGGGCCGCGAGGAGCGAGTGCCCGACGCAGTGATCGCGTGCATTGGCGGCGGTAGCAACGCCATCGGCATGTTCTATCCCTTCCTGCGCGACCTGTCCGCCGAGCGCAGACCGCTGCTCGTGGGCGCCGAGGCCGCCGGGTTGGGCATCGAGACTGACAAGCATGGCGCGGCGCTCACCAAAGGCTCGCCCGGCGTGCTGCACGGGTTCTACTCCTACCTGCTGCAGGACGATGCGGGCAACCCGCTCGAGGCGTACTCGATCTCAGCCGGTCTGGACTACCCGGGAGTCGGCCCCGAGCACAGCTACCTCAAGGACGAGGGGCTCGTGCGCTACGAGGCCGTTACCGACGCCGAGGCGCTCGACGCCTTCGCGCTTCTGACCCGGACGGAGGGGATCATCCCCGCCATCGAGAGCAGCCACGCGCTCGCGCTGCTCCCACGCCTCGCGCCCGAACTCGGCCCGGATGCGATCGTCGTGGTCAATGTCTCCGGCCGCGGCGACAAGGACATGGACATCGTCAGAGAGGCCGGCCTCGCGGGTGAGTGAGCCCGGCGCGACACCTGACACCGGCCTGAGCCGGGGCTTTCCGGCCGATCGGGCGGCGCTCGTCGTCTACCTGATGGCCGGCTACCCGGACCGTGAGACCTCGTTTGCTGCCCTGCGCGCAGCCGCCGGGGCCGGGGCCGACGTCATCGAGCTCGGTGTTCCCTACGGGGACCCGCTCGCGGACGGGCCGGTCATCGCCGATGCCGCGAAGGTCGCGCGCGAGGGCGGGTTCGGGCTTGCGGAGTCGATCGATCTCGCGGCGGAGTTCGTTGCGACGGTTCCCGCCGCGCCGCCGGTGGCGCTCATGACCTACCTCAACCCGCTCATGCGCGCAGGTCTGCCCCGTGCGGCCACGGCCATTCGCGAGGCGGGCGTCGGCGGCGTCATCGTCCCCGACATGCCCCCGGAGGCTGCCCGGCCGTGGCTGGCGGTGTCCGCTGGAATCGACACCGTCTTCCTCGTCGCACCGACGTCGACCGACGAGCGGCTTGCGACGGTCGGCGCCGCATCGGCCGGGTTCGTGTACTGCGTTTCGACGACCGGCGTGACGGGGGAGCGGGCAGCGCTTCCGCCCGAGATCGCAACGCTTGTCGAGCGCGTCAAACGTCATGCGCGGCTGCCGGTAGCGGTGGGCTTCGGTGTGGGCGGGCCGGATCAGGCGGCCGCCGTGGCCCGGATCGCTGACGGGGTCGTGGTGGGCTCGGCCGTCGTGCGCCGTCAGCGGGAGCCGGAGGCCGTCGGGGCGTTCGTCGCGTCGCTGGCGACTGCAGTGCGAGGCGCGCGGGAGTGATCCCCGCCGGAGAGGCAACGACACCGGCGGCGGATGCCGTCCGGTGTCGCGGGGTTCGCTCGTGTTGATCGCGTCTATCGGAAGTGATGCACGACCTGGACCTTGTAGCCTGTCCCGTTGCACTCGGGACATTTCTGATGTTTCGCTCCGGCTGTCTTCTCGACCTTGACGTACCGGTCTCCCCGGCAGCGCGGGCATGTCTGCTTACGTACCATCGACGATCCTCCAGACGAGGTGCGGTGCGAGTCTACACCTAACCTCGGCATGTGTCTGCCCAAACATTAGCACGGCTTAAGCTAGCAGCACAAGGGGTGCGTATCGTGTTTCCGTTCACAGGCGTTCAAGCATGAGACGTGCCATCTCTGGTGTGTTCACGGGAAAGCCGGGACCTGCGGGAGGCTCTGGCCTTCGGCAGCGGGTGCGGCGCGCTAGTGATGCGCGACAAGCTCGCCCGGCGCCTGCGCTGTGACCTCGATCTTGCGGGTCGCAGCGTGGCGGGGTGCGCCTCCGGCCACCCGGATCTCGAGGATACCGTCGCGACATACCCGCCATCCGAGCAGTTCACAGTGGCAGTTCCTGCCTGCGGCGGGGTGCCGCGGAGCACCGTGTGAGTGCTATGCTGTGCGGTGCCGGAGCCTCCCGGCAACATCCGTTCGGAGGGTTTGACCGTGCGCGTGGCGCTTGCACAGCTCGACACCGTCGTCGGCGACATCACGGCTAACGCCGACGGTGTCATCAGCGCGATAGCGCGCGCGGCCGCTGTCGGCGCCGATCTCGTCGTGACGCCGGAGTTGGCGCTCACCGGCTACCCGCCCGAGGACCTGCTCGCCAAGGCTCACTTCGTCGAGGACAACCGTGCATGCCTCGAGCGGGTGGTGGCGGCGACCGCTGACTGTGCGGCGCTGGTTGGTTTCGTCGATCGCTCCGACGGCGTCCTCCGCAACGCTGCGGCGCTCTGCGCCCACGGGCAAGTCGGGGCCGTCTACCACAAGCGGCTGCTGCCCAACTACGGCGTCTTCGACGAGGAGCGGTACTTCGAACCCGGCACGTCGACGGTGGTTCGCGAGATCGCCGGTACCGCCGTCGCCCCGACCATCTGCGAGGACATCTGGATGTCCGGGGTGGCGGCTGAGGCCGCGCACGCGGGCGCTGCGCTCGTGGTGAACCTGTCCGCCTCGCCGTTCCATGCCGGCAAGGGGCAGGACCGTGAAGCCATGCTCGCAGCGCGTGCGCGCGAGAACGGCGTGTGGCTCGCCTACTGCAACCTGGTGGGCGGCCAGGACGAACTCGTTTTCGACGGCCGCTCGGTGGTGTTTTCGCCCGATGGACGGGTGGTGGCACGTTCCACGGCGTTCGTCGAGGACTTGCTCGTGGTCGACATCCCGGCCGCCGGTGGTCCCCCGGCGGTTGCGCCTCCGGTAGTCGGCGTCGAGGAGGTCTACGGCGCGCTGCGCCTGGGGCTCGCCGATTACGTGCGCAAGAATGGCTTCAGCGACGTGGTGGTCGGCCTCTCGGGCGGCATCGACTCGGCGCTGACCGCGGCGATCGCGGTCGATGCGCTCGGTCCACAGCACGTGCACGGGGTGACGATGCCCTCGCGCTACTCCTCGGCAGGTAGCGTTGCCGATTCCCGGGCGCTCGCGCACAACCTCGGAATCGACCTGCACGAGCTCTCGATCGAACCCGCCTTCTCGGCGATGCTCGAGACGCTCGGGCCGGTCTTCGAGGGCCGTGCAGCCGATGTCTCCGAGGAGAACCTGCAGGCGCGAGTTCGGGGCACGCTGCTCATGGCGTTCTCGAACAAGTTCGGGTGGCTCGTGCTGGCGACCGGTAACAAGAGCGAGCTCTCCGTCGGCTACTCGACACTCTACGGCGACATGGTCGGCGGGTTCGCGCCGCTCAAGGACGTCTTCAAGACGCGTGTCTACGAGCTCGCGCGCTGGCGCAACCGCGAGGTCGAGGTCATCCCCGCGAGCACGATCGTCAAGCCGCCCAGCGCCGAGCTCAGGCCGGACCAGACCGATCAGGACACGCTGCCGCCCTACGAGGTCCTCGACGCGATCCTCGCGGCATACGTCGAGGGAGACCTGTCGCGCGAGCAGATCGCCGCGGCCGGCCACGACGCGCGGACCGTCGACCGGGTCTGCCGGATGGTCGATGCCGCCGAGTACAAGCGGCGGCAGGGTCCGATGGGCATCCGGGTCACCCCGAAGGCGTTCGGCAAGGACCGTCGCATGCCGGTGACGAACCGGTACCGGGGCTGAACGTGGCGTCCGGGACGTCCGGTTTCGAGGTGCGCGAGATCGAGCCGGGGACTCCAGAGTACGAGCAGGCGGCCGACGTGCGCTACGACGCGCTCTATCGCGAGTGGGGGCTCCCGCGATCGCTCATCACCGACACGGACGAACGGACCTACCGGCATGTGGCCGTCTTCGACGGCCCGGTCCTGGTGGGCTATGCACGCATCTGGCTTGAGGAGGGCGAGTCGCGAATCTTCCAGGTCTCGGTCGCTCCCGCCCGGCAGGGGGTGGGCATCGGAGCACTGCTCGTCTCAGCGCTCGAGCGAATCGCGCACGCGGAGGGCCGCGGTGAGGTGGAGCTTCACGCCAGGTCTCACGTGGTCACGTTCTACCGGCGTCTCGGATACGAGACGGAGGGCGAGGAGTTCATCTCGGGCCGCGCACACACACCGCATCGGCTCATGCGCAAGCGCCTCTCGGCGACCTGAGCCGTCTGGCAATCGACGCCCTGTTCGCCTAACCTGTAGGGTGCACTTCCGCGCCTGGCGGAGCGTGCTGCCGGTGCCCGTCTGGGGCCTCACCCGGTGTGCCGAGACTCGAGGAGGGGTTCGAAGATGCCCAGCATCACCCGTGATCAGGTTCGCGTGCCGGTCGACGTCCCGGCCGCGGCCCGCGAGATCTACATCGACAGCTACATGAAGGCCACGCAAGACACGGGCAGGCTCATGCTGTTCGCGTGCGACCAGAAGATCGAGCACCTCAACGACGACTTTTACGGCGACGGTATCGCGTCCGAAGACGCCGAACCCGAGCACTTGTTCCGCATCGGCTCGCAGGGTATCTGCGGCGTGCTCGCCGCCCAGCGCGGCCTGGTGGCCCAGTACGCGGCGGACTACCCGGACATCAACTACCTCGTCAAGATGAACAGCAAGTCGCATCTCATCAAGACGAGCCAGGACCCGGCCAAGCACCAGGACGACCCCTACTCGCCCCAGCTCTACGACATCCAGACCGTCGTCGACCTGCGTGACAACGGCGTGAACGTCGTCGGCATCGGCTACACGATCTACATCGGCTCCGAGTACGAGTCGCAGATGATGATGGAGGCCGCTCAGCTCATCGCGGACGCACACGCGCTCGGCCTCATCGTCGTGCTGTGGATGTACCCCCGCGGCAAGGCGGTTCCCAACGAGAAGGACGCTCACCTCATCGCGGGCGCCGCGGGAGTGGCGGTCTCGCTCGGTGCGGACTTCGTCAAGGTCAACCCTCCAAAGGGCACCGACGAGGCATCCTCGGCCGAGCTCCTCAAGGAGGCCTCGCTGGCGGCGGGCCGCACCGGGCTCGTGTGTGCCGGCGGTTCGACCGTCGATGCGAGGACCTTCCTCACGCAGCTCTGGGAGCAGATCCATGTGGGCGGCGCGACCGGCAATGCGACCGGGCGCAACATCCACCAGCGCCCGCTCGATGAGGCCGTCCGCTTGACGAAAGCCATCAGCGCCATCACCCTGAGCGACTACAGCGCCGACGATGCGCTCAAGGTCTTCGAGGGCACGGAGGATTACTCGCTGTAGCGAGCCGCCGGCGACCGGCCGGCCGACAACGAGGCTTAGATGTCGATCTCAGACTGGTTCAAGGCGCGCGAGGCGCGGCGGTACACGGCTGTCAACGGTGAGCGCTCTGCCGGGACCGGGGTCCCTGATGGCGTGTGGAGCAAGTGTGCCTCGTGCAAGCGCATCGTCTACGAAGGTCAGCTCGTCGAGAACTTCAGGGTGTGCCAGCATTGCGGGCACCACTTCGACCTGACCGCATCCGAACGCGTCGGGCTGTTCGCCGACGGCGCCACGTTCGAGGAGTTCGACGCCGGCATCGGTTCGACTGATCCCCTCGGCTTCGTGGCGGCCAAGCCCTACACACAGAGCCTCGCATCCGCGCGCGAGCGCTCGGGCCTGGCCGAGGGTATCGTTTTCGGCCGCGCGACGGTCGGCGGACATCCTGCCGTGCTTGGCGCGATGGACTTCCGCTTCATCGGCGCGTCCATGGGATCGGCGGTCGGGGAGAAGGTCGCCCGGGCGTTCGAGCTGGCGCTCGACGAAAGGCGAGCGGTCGTGCTCTCTACGGCGTCGGGGGGCGCCCGTATGCAGGAGGGCATGCTATCGCTCATGCAGATGGCGAAGACCTCAGCCGCGGTCCGCCGCTACTCGGAGGCCCGGCTGCCCTACATTTCCGTGCTCACGAATCCGACAATGGGCGGCGTGACGGCTTCGTTCGCCGTGCTCGCTGACATCATCCTCGCCGAGCCCGGCGCGCTTGTCGGCTTCGCGGGCCCGCGCGTGATCGAGCAGACGATCAAGCAGCATCTGCCGAAGGGATTCCAGTCCTCCGAGTTCCTGCTCGAGCACGGCATGGTCGACGAGGTGGTCCCGCGTGGCCAGCTGCCCGCGCGCGTGACGCTGCTGCTCGACTACCTCGTCGGCGGGGGTGAGCGGCCGTGACGAAGCGCCACGTGATGGAGTTCGAGCGCCCGCTCGTCGAGCTCGAATCCAAGCTAGAGGAACTGCTGCGAATCGACCTTTCGGAGAACCCCGAGCTTGCCGCCGAGGTCGCTTCGCTCGTTGAGGAGCTCGAACACCTGCGGGAGAGCACGTACACGGACCTCTCCGCGTGGGACCGGGTGCAGATCAGCCGCCACCCCGAGCGGCCCAAGACCCAGGACTACCTCGCGGCCATCTTCACCGACGTCATCGAGGTGCACGGCGATCGCGTGCACGGTGACGACGAGGCGATCGTGGCCGCACTGGCGACCATCGACGGCCGCCGGGTGGCCGTTCTCGGCCACCGGAAGGGCAAGAACGTGCGCGAGAACATCGCGCGCAACTTCGGCATGGTCCACCCGGAGGGCTTTCGCAAGGCGATGCGGGTGATGCGGCTTGCGGACAAGTTCGGCCTGCCGCTTGTGACCTTCATCGACACGCCCGGCGCATACCCGGGTATCGAGGCCGAGGAGCGGGGCCAGGCCTGGGCCATCGCCGAGTCTCTCGCGCTTCTGTCGGGTCTGCGCGTTCCGGTGGTGGCCGTCGGTATCGGCGAGGGTGGCTCGGGAGGCGCGCTCGCCATCGGTTTCGGCGATCGTCTGATCATGCTCGAGAACTCCTACTACTCGGTCATCAGCCCCGAAGCGTGTGCCTCCATCCTGCACAAGGACGCCGGCAAGGCGTCCGATGTGGCGTCATGCCTGGCGATGACGTCCGAGGATCTCGTCAGGCTCGGCATCGTGGACGAGGTCATTCCCGAGCCGCTCGGCGGGGCGCACCGCGAGCCGGAGGTCGTGTACGGCGCCGTGCGCAGCAGCATCGTCGGAGCGCTCACGACGCTTGCCGGCACGGACGCCGATGCGCTGGTGCAGGCACGCTACGAGCGTCTGCGCCGTATCGGGGTCATCGAAGTGACCTCCGGGTAAGTACTCCCGCGAGACCGGCGAGCCAACCTGGGGGTGTCGCGAGTGAAGATCGGGCACGAGATCAAGCGCGTAGGGATCCTGTTTTCCGGCGGGCCCGCGCCCGCGGCCAATGCGGTGATCTCGGCCGCGGCGTTGAACTTCCTCAACTCGGGCGTGTCGGTCTACGGGTTCCTCGACGGGTACGAGAATCTCGAGCAGTACTCGCCGGACTCCCCGCTCGTCGAGGGCGAGCACTTCGTATGCCTGCGGCGCAACGACGTGAGCCAGATCCGCAACCGCAAGGACATCGTGCTCAGGACGTCCCGGGCGAACCCGGGCAAGAAGGTCACCTCATTCGAGGACCTCTCCGACCCGGAGCGCAGCGCGAAGCTGCGCGCGGTCTATGGCGCGTTCGATTCGCTCGGCATCGACGGGCTCGTCTCGATCGGCGGCGACGACACGCTCAAGACGGCGAACTACCTCTACCGCATGCAGGAGGCCGTGCCCGAGCTGCGGCGCCTCGCGGTGGTGCACCTTCCGAAGACGATCGACAACGACTACTTCGGGATTGACTGGACCTTTGGGTTCTTCTCGGCGGCGCACTTCGCCGCGGCTGAGATCCGCAATCTCGGCGCGGATGCCCGCTCGACGCAGGTCTGGTACGTGCTGGAGATCATGGGCCGGAAAGCCGGCTGGCTCACCTACGCCTCCGGCATCGCCGGTGAGGCCACTCGGATGCTCTCGGTCGAGGACTACGACGGCGTCTTCGACGTACGCGCCGCCGCGGGCGAACTCGTGGACCTGATGATGGCGCGCGAACGCGACGGACGCCGCCACGGCATCGTCTGCGTGGCGGAGGGGCTTGCCGACATCCTTCCCGATGAGCAGCGTCCCACGACCACCGACGAGCACGGCAACATCGTGATGGGCTCGGCCCACGTCGGCAGGACGCTTGCCCAGGAAATGGAACGGCTGTACGCACAGCGAACCGGCGGGTCGTTCAAGGTCCGCCACAAGCAGATCGGCTACGAGACCCGCTGTGCGGAGCCGAGCGCGTTCGATGTGCTACTCGGCACGCAGCTCGGTGTCGGAGCACAGCGCGCGCTCGTCGAGGAGCGCCTGAGCGGTCACATGGTGAGTGTCGAGAAGCAGCTCCAGCTGAAGTACGTGCCCTTCGGCGAGCTCATCGATCCCGAGACCCTCAAGACGCGCGTGCGGCTCATCGAGCGGGAGAGCGATCTTTACCGCCTTGCACGCTCGCTCGAGTACCAGAAGACCGAGCACCCCGAGCCGGAATGTCAGTAGGAGAAGCGCGGATGCACGGTTACACCGGCCGAGTCCTTCACGTCGATCTCAGCTCGCGTACCTGGCGCGTCGAGGGCCTGCCCGAGGCCGTGGCCCGGGCCTACATCGGGGGTCGGGGCGTCGGCGCGCGAATGCTCTTCGATCTGGCGGCGCCGGGAACCGACCCGCTCGCGCCCAGGGCGCCCCTCATCTTCGCAACGGGTCCGCTGACGGGCACGAAGGCCCCGACCTCGGGGAGATTCTCGCTCACGGGCCGCTCGCCGCTGACCGGCACCGTCCTCGATACCAACTGCGGCGGCGCCCTCGGAGCGCGCCTGAAAGGCGCCGGCTACGACGTGCTCGTCGTGACCGGTGCTGCGAACGAGAGCAGTGTGCTGCGCATCGACGATGATGGCGTCACGTTCGAACCCGCGGCGGACCTTGCGGGCCTCGAGGTACACGCGACCACCGCGGCGTTGCTGGAGGGTCGCAAGGCGACGAGTGCGGCCGTGATCGGTTCGGCGGGCGAGCGGCTCGTCAGGATATCCACGATCATGGTCGACGCGAAACGGGCGCTCGGCCGCGGTGGCATGGGCGCGGTCATGGGTTCCAAACGCCTGAAAGCCATCGTGGTGAGCGGGTCGGGCCGACCGTCGATCGCCCGTCCCGACGATCTCGAGTTCTTCCTGTACGAAGTGAACAAGATGATCGCGGCCAACCCAGTGACGAGCACGGCGTTGCCGAGGTTCGGCACGGCCATGCTCGTCGGTGTGCTCGGCAACCGGGGTCTGATGCCCGCGCTGAACTACCGTGACAACGGACGATCCTTCGTGGACTCGCTCTCCGGGGAGCGCCTCGCCGAGGAGTTCCTCGTCAAGCGGTCCGGGTGCTGGGGATGCCCGATCGCGTGCGGGCGGCAGACACGCACGGCGAGCGGGGAGGGGCACGGCCCGGAGTACGAGACGGTCTGGGCGCTCGGTGCCAACCTGGGCATCGACGACCTCGAGTCGGTGGTCGGGCTCAACTACCTTTGCAACGAGCTGGGGCTCGACACCATCTCGGTCGGCGGCACGCTCGCCGCCGCCGTCGAGCTCGCCGAGGGCGGTGCCGGACTGCCGGTACGCCGCGGAGATGTACCGTCGGTACGCGCCGCGATCGAGGCGCTGGCCAAACGCGAGGGGGAGTTCGGCGACCTCGCCGCGAACGGCTCTCGTGCCCTGGCCGCGGCCCACGGCCGGCCCGAGGTCGCGATGCAGGTCAAGGGTCTCGAGCTTCCCGCGTACGACCCGCGCGGGATGCAGGGACAGGGGCTCGGCTACGCGACGTCGAACCGGGGCGGGTGTCACCTGCGCGGCAACATGCTCGGTTTCGAGGTGCTCGGCATCCCTAAACTGGTCGACCGCTCCGCGGTCGGGGGCAAAGCGGGGCTGCTCATCGTGGCGCAGCACCTCGGCGCGGCCCTCGATTCGCTCTCGCTCTGCAAGTTCTCGAGCTTCGCGCTCAACGAGGAGCACTACGCCAGGCTCTACTCGGCTGTCACCGGCTTCGAGCTGAGCGGCCAGGAGCTGCTGTTGTGCGGCGAGCGCATATGGAACCTCGAGCGCATGTTCAACCTGCGCGAGGGCTTCACGGGTGCAGACGACCGTCTGCCGGTCAGGCTTCTCGAGGAGCCCACCGCCGCAGGCGAGGTCGTGCACCTCGATGAGATGCTTGCCGAGTACTATCGGTTCAGGGGCTGGACGCCCGAGGGCGTGCCGCGGCCCGAGAAGCTCGCCCGCCTCGGCCTGTCGGAGGGATGAGGATGTACGAGGAGTTCCGCGACATCGGGCG
>JBBIIC010000006.1:0-94981 GCA_037446725.1 Actinomycetota bacterium | reverse complement strand
CGCCTCGGCCTGTCGGAGGGATGAGGATGTACGAGGAGTTCCGCGACATCGGGCGTGACATCTTCCTTTCGGGGCTGATATCGAGCCACGGGGGGAACATGAGCGTGCGCGTGGGCGACCGGATGCTCATCACGCGGCGCGGCTCGATGCTCGGCCGACTGACCGCGCGTGACATCATCGAGACTTCGCTCGAGCACGAGGACTCCGAGATCGCACTCGCTTCGACCGAGATCGTGGTGCACCGTGCGATTTACGAGGCGACCAACGGGCTTGCCATCGTGCACACCCACTCACCCAACTCGATCCTCCGCTCGATGATCGAGGACGAGATCGTTCCGATCGACTCTGAGGGCAGCTACCTGCTCCACAAGGTGCCGGTCTACTCGCTGCCGCAGACGGCCGGCTCGAGCGAGGTGGCCGACACCGTGTCGACCGCTCTCAAGGAGTACAAGTGCGTTCTCCTGAGGGGACACGGGCCGTTCGCCATCGGCACGGTGCTCGAGGAGGCGTTCCAGTGGATCAGCTGTCTGGAGATGGCGTGCACGATACTCAACCTGCGCGACAGCGTCGGTGGGGAGTTCAAGGAGTACCGCGAGCACGGTGAGGAGTACGGCAGATGGTGACGGACGACCAGCACGGCACACACCCGGTCGACCTGCAGCTGAGCAAGGCACTCGAGCGCCCGTCTCTCCTCGAGCAGGTGCAGGGCGCCGAGACCGAGTTTCTGGCAGGCAAGCGCCAGCACTCCGACAACGTGGAGAGCGCGGTCCGATTCTTCCTCGAGTTCCTTCGGGGCTTCGAGTTCCTGTCGATCGAAGAGCCGACCGTCACGGTGTTCGGCTCCGCGCGCTTTCCCGACGGGCACCGTTACTATGAGCTCGCTCGTGAGATGGGCCGGGCACTCGCCCGCAACGGGTTCGCGGTGATGACCGGAGCCGGACCTGGCATCATGGAGGCGGCGAACCGGGGAGCGAAGGACGAAGGCGGACTGTCTATCGGTGCGAACATCAACCTGCCCACCGAGCAACACGCGAACCCCTACGTCGACCGCCTGATCGACTTCGAGCATTTCTTCGTCCGCAAGGTGATGCTCGTGAAGTACTCGTGCGCGTTCGTGATCATGCCGGGCGGGTTCGGTACCCTCGATGAGCTGTTCGAGACGCTCACACTCATCCAGACGGGGAAGATGGTGGACTTCCCTATCGTCGTGCTCGGCACGGAGTTCTGGGAGCCGCTCATCGAGTTCTTCCGGGCGAAGCTTGCTGCCGAGGGCACGATCGATGTCGCGGACATCGATCGCATCTTCCTGACCGACTCGGTCGAGGACGCAGTCGAGTTCATCTCCGGACACCCCCGCAGCTGCAACCACCGCTCGGTGCCTGACGACGCGCGAGAGTAGCGGGTCAGCCTGCCCAAAGTGCCCGAACGGAGGACCTTGGGTCGATCGGGTCCGGGGCGGGAATGAGTTGTCCGTCCGCACCACGTGCCGTGTCGCCTGGCTGCTCGGCGGTGAAGCATCCGCGCACCAGCGGCGTTAGGAACCGCGACGGCTGGGCGTAGCCGTGACGGTCGGAGCCGCCGGAGGGCTGGACGTAGTAGCGCAGCGGCACGGTCACCGCGAGCCAGTCGCGAGCCCTCGTGCACGCCACGTAGAGCAGGCGCCGCTCCTCGTCGATCTCCTCTGCACTTCCGCACGACATGTCCGACGGGATGTTGCCATCGGCCGCGTGGATGACGAAGACCGCGTCGAACTCGAGTCCCTTAGCCGAGTGGATCGTCGATAGCACGAGGTACTCCTCGTCGAGCAACGGGGGGCCGGCCAGGTCCTGCGTATAGGCGGGGGGATCGATGGCGAGCTCGGCCAGCAGCCGGTCGCGGGTCGGGAAGCGTGAGGCCATCGCCTCGATGCGTTCGAGGTCTCCGAGACGCTGCTCGGCGGCCTCGTAGCGCATCCGGCACAGCGGGGCATAGAAGATGCGTGCCGCGTGCACCTGTGCGGGCAGTTCGTGCGGGGCGGCGCCGGCGAGTCCGCGCATGAGCGTCACGAAGTCGGGCCATGCCGCGGCGGCGGCTGTCGGCACGCGCGCGGCGGCCCACACCTCGAAGTCCCCGCCCGCGTCTGCGAGCGCGGAAGCAAGGGCCGCAGCCGCCTTCGGCCCGATGCCGGGAAGCAGGCCGAGCACGCGCAGTCCGGCCGTGCGGTCGAACGGGTTCTCGGCGAGCCGGAGCACAGCCATCAGATCCTTGACGTGTGCGGCCTCCACGAACTTCAGCCCCCCGTACTTCACGAACGGGACATCGCGTCTGCCGAGCTCAAGCTCGAGAGCTGCCGCGTGATGGGCGGCCCGGAAGAGCACCGCCTGGCGCTGGAGCGGGACGCCTTCCTCGCGGTGCGCAAGGACGCGGTCGGCGACCCACACGGCCTGCTCGTGTTCGTCGACACAGGTCACGAGAGACGGTGGCGCACCGCCCGGCCGGACGGGGACGAGCGTCTTGTCCCGACCCTCGTGCGCCTCGGTCATCAGCGCGTTACCGACCGCGATCACCGGGCCGGTCGAGCGGTGGTTGCGCTCGAGGGTCACGACGGTCGCGCCGGGGAACCGCTCCTCGAAGTCGAGGATGTTGCGTACCGTGGCCGCACGGAACGAGTAGATCGCCTGCGCGTCGTCGCCCACGGCCGTCACCCCGCTGCCGTCGGGGCGCAAGGCCGAGACGATCTCGGCTTGCAGGACGTTGGTGTCCTGGTACTCGTCGACGAGCACGTGGTCGAAGCGTGCCCGGACGCGCTCCCCAGCCGGCGACAGCAGCAGCGCGTGCCAGAAGAGCAGCAGGTCGTCGTAGTCGAGCACGTGTTGGTCGGCCTTACGGTCGGTGTACTCGTCGAACAGCCGCGACAGCCCCTCAGCGCTCTCGCGACACCAGGGGAAACGCGTGGCGAGCACGTCGGCCAGCGGTTCGCGCGCGTTCACGCACCGGCTGTAGATGTCCAGGCACGTCGACTTGTGCGGGAAGCGACGCTCGCCACCGGCGGACCCGAGGCCGAGATCCGTGCGGCACGCGTGCATGAGGTCCTCGGCATCACCACGGTCGAGCACTGTGAACGAGGGGGACAGGCCCGTATCGCGTGCGTGAGCGCGCAGGAGGTACGCCGCGGCCGAGTGGAACGTTCCGCCCGTTATGCGCGACGCTCGCGGGCGACCCGGGCGCGCGGCAGCTCCGGTAATGGTGTCGACACGCGAGAGCATCTCAGTGGCCGCGCGACGCGTGAAGGTCAGCAACAGGATGCGAGAGGGGTTCGCGCCGCGCTCGATCAGGCGCGCGACCCGGTGGGCGAGCGTCGTGGTCTTACCCGTCCCCGCACCGGCGACGATCAGGAGCGGACCGTCGCCGTGGTTGACGGCCTCGAGTTGCGCGGCGTCGAGCGTGGTGTCCCACGACGAGGTCGCATCTCGTGACGGAGGGGCTGCGTCGTCCATCTGCTCTCCTCGGCAGGGTACGTCCCGAGTCTAGCAGCGGATGCGCGTGGTGTCGAACATATGTTCGTATCCAATGACGGGGTGCCGTGCGGGGAACGACAGCTTTGGGGCCAGGAGGCGGGATGCGCGCAGGCGAGAAGATCCCGAGCAGCAGACACGTGATGAACGTCTTCCTTGCGTCGGGCGGCCTCTTCACACTCGCCGCCTCGCTCATTTTGGGCGTGAACACGCTCTTCCTGCTCGACGCCGGTCTCGACATCCTCCAAGTGATGCTCGTCAACGCCGCGTTCAGTGCGGGGCAGGTGCTCATCGAGGTGCCGACCGGCGTGGTCGCCGACACCATCGGTTGGAAGGCATCGTACCTGCTCGGCCTGGCCCTACCTCGTGCGCTCCGCGATCCTCGGGCTGGCAGGCGTGTTCCGGGGAGCACTGTCCGGCGCGCCGTGCGTCGGGCACACGCCCGGCTGTGAGCGAGTGGTGCCCGGGGCGGGAATCGAACCCGCACGGCCTTTCGGCCACCGGTTTTTGAGACCGGCGCGTCTGCCAGTTCCGCCACCCGGGCACGCTGAACCGCCCTGAGAGTGTATCGGAGGTACGACGTGTCCGCTACCGGTCGAGCGGACGGTCCGCGCGGCTCAGGCGGGGTGTTCGGTGCGGCCGGTGGTCTGCGGTAGGGCTATACTCTCCCCATGTCCGAATCCACCGATATCACACCCGCACCCGAGCCTACGGTCGTTCGTCATCTCGACAACGTTGCCGAGAACCTGCAGCTTGTCGCGGACCTGGGCTACGGAGACGTCGCGCTTGCAACACGCGATGCGGATGACGTTCTCAAGGTCGTCGCCGATGCACGCCCGGTGACCGCCGTGGCCGCACTCGCGGCCTCGCGGGCGGGAACGGTGCTCGCGCGCGACCGCGAGGTCGAGGCTCACGAGGCGATCGCGCTGGGCCGGGTGACCCGGGGAACGCGGCGGCGCATCAGCCGGGGCATCTCGTACATGACCTCGGCATACCCGGTCGGCTCCGGCGCCCGGCCCCACGCCGTGATCGTGCGCAACGTCGCAGCGCAGGTGCTCGATGCGCCCGGGGCGATGGAGCTGCAGTTCATGCAGGCTGCCGAGGACCTACTCGCGGTCCTGTGCGCGGGTCCGCTTCGGAGCGCCGACGGCGAGCCGTTCTCGACGCTGCGTGTCGCCGGTGATGGCGTGTTGCGGCTCGATGCCGAGGGGCGCGTCGCCTACGCGAGCCCGAACGCCGTCAACATCATGCGGCTCGCCGGTTTCGAGGGCGGGATCCCGGGAACCGTGGGAACGCGCCTGCCGGGAGGTCCGTCGGCAATCGCGCCGGTCATCCAGGGAAGGGCGGGCAACGCGGCCGCTACCGAGATCAAGGCGGAGGGCCGGGTGCTCGGCTATCGCGCCATCCGCCTCGAGCACGGCGTTCTCGTACTCGTCCAGGACCGGACGGAGGCCTATCGGCGCGAACAGGAGATCAAGGTCAAGGAAGCGACCATCCGAGAGGTTCACCACCGCGTGAAGAACAACTTGCAGACGATTGCGAGCCTCTTGCGCATCCAGGCCCGTCGCGCGAAGACCAACGAGGCCCGTCGCGCTCTCGCCGAGGCGACCGAGCGCGTTTCGTCCATGGCTGTCGTTCACGACATGCTTGCGGCCGCCGCCGAGGAGCGCATCGACTTCACCGAAGCGGCCCGCACTGTGGTCGACATGGTGCGCCGGGGGCTCGCCGGCGAGAGCGAGCATGTCTCGGTCTCGGTCGAAGGATCTACCGGTCTCGTGCCGTCGCAGGTTGCGACCTCGCTCGCGCTGGTCGTCGCCGAACTGGCGCACAACGCGATCGAGCACGGCTTCCACGAGTCGCGTGGGGGTAGCGTCGTCGTGTCGATGCGCCGGCTGCCCGGGGAGCTGGCGCTCGTGGTTCGCGACGACGGCGTGGGTATGCCCGACGGCGTCGACCCCCTCGCCGCCGCGACACTCGGGCTGGCGATCGTGCGCACCGTGGTCGAGGACAACCTGCACGGGACCATTTCGTTCAGCGGCGGCCGCGGCACGACCGTGACCGTGCGTTTCCCGCTCGAAGACGCCCCCGAGCCCGACGAGGAGGGATAAGGGCGTGCGCGTGCTTATCGCCGAAGACGAGGCTCTCATCCGCATGGACCTGCGGGAGATGCTGGAAGAAGACGGGCACGAGATCGTCGGTGAGGCCGGTGACGGCCAGACCGCGGTCGCCATGGCGCGCAAGCTCGCTCCCGACATCGTCTTCATGGACATCGAGATGCCCTTGATGAGCGGCCTGGACGCGGCCTGCATCCTCGGGACCGAGCACGTCGCGCCCGTCGTCATGGTGACGGCCTTCTCGCAGACGGGCTACGTCGAGCGCGCCTGCGAAGCGGGGGCGATGGGCTACCTGGTGAAGCCCTTCTCCAAAGCGGACATCATCCCGGCGATGCAGGTCGCTGTCTCGCGGTTCGCCGAGTCGCAGCAACTCGCCGAGGAGGTCGATGACCTGAAGGAGCGCCTCGTGACGCGCACGCTCGTCGACCGGGCGAAAGGTGTGCTCATGGCCCGCGGCATGAGCGAGCCGGAGGCCTTCCGCCGACTGCAGAAGATGGCGATGGACAAACGCCTGTCGCTGAGACAGGTCGCCGAGGCCGTTCTGCTCGCGGAGGAGGCGGCCGAAGGGTAAAGTAGTCAGTCGGGCCTCTGCCGGCCCGTCGGGCAGGAAGGGGGTGCGCCGTGCACGCTGATACGCCGACCGTGGAGGAGATCCGTGAACAGGTGCGCATCCTCATCGATGCTCACGACTGGCTTGCGGTCCGCAGGCTGCTCGCGGATATGTCCGTCCCCGAGGTGGCCGACCTGCTCGAGGGCGTCGAGATGCCCGAGCGTCTCCTCGTCTTCCGTCTCCTGCCGCGCGACCTCTCAGACGACGTGTTCTCGTACCTGGACGGACCCGAACAGGACGTCATCCTCGGCGGGCTGACCGACAGAGAGACGCGGCGCCTGCTCGCCTCGATGGCTCCGGACGACCGTACCGAGCTGTTCGAAGAGCTGCCGGGTGAGATCACCCAGAAGCTGCTCAACCTGCTCGACGCCGACGACCTCGCCGAGGTCCGCCAGCTCCTTGGCTATCCGGAGGAGAGCGTCGGGCGCCTCGCGACCACGGACTACGTCGCGATCCGTCCGCAGTGGACGGTCGCGCACGCGCTCGAGCACATCCGTCAGCGCGGCCGCGACTCAGAGACCATCGACGTCATCTACGTCACGGACCGCACCTGGCACCTGGAGGGCGTATGTGAGCTGAGGCGCCTAATCCTCGCCGAGCCTGAAGAGCTCGTCGGCGAGGTCATGGAGCCGGTACACGCACGGGTGACCGCCTTCGACGATCAGGAGGAGGCCGTCCGCGAGATGCAGCGTCACGACACCGTCGCGCTGCCCGTGGTCGACTCGGCCGGCGTGCTCATCGGCATCGTCACCGCAGACGACGTGTTCGACGTCCTCGAAGAAGAGGTCACCGAGGACGTGCATCGCACGGCGTCCGTCGCGCCGCTGCGCCAGAGCTACCGGCGGCTGAGCGTGCTCGAGCTCTACGGCAAGCGCATCGGGTGGCTTGCGATTCTGCTTCTTGTGAACCTTGTGTCCTCGGGCATCATCCGCGCCTACGAGGAGACGCTTTCGGCTGCGATCGCTCTCGCGTTCTTCATCCCGCTCCTTATCGCGACCGGCGGCAACACCGGTTCTCAGTCGGCGATGATGATGGTCCGAGCGCTCGTCACCAACGACGTGACGATGGGGCAGTGGGGGTCGACGTTTGCCAAGGAACTTGGCGTGGGCGTCATGCTAGGCGCGACCCTGGCGGCCGGCAGCTTCCTGCTCGGGCTGTTCCGCGGCGACGTCATGATCGGCATGGTGGTGGCGCTCTCGATGGCCTCGATCGTCGTGGTTTCGAACCTCATCGGCATGTCTCTGCCGTTCGTGTTCACCAGGATCGGCCGTGACCCGACGGTGGCCTCGAGTCCGCTTATCACGTCCATCGCCGACGCCACGGGTCTGTTCATCTACTTCTTCTTCGCCTCACAGCTGCTCTCGCTGTGAGGCGTGCGCCCGCCGACATGTTGGATGCGGCGCTCAGTGGTCAGACGCGGCGACCGTTCCGGGCCCAGCGTGAGCGCTCCACCCGGCCACTGTCGTCAAGCGCGACGATCGCGACCTCGATCGCGTCCGCGGTCACTTCAACCATGTTGTACGACGGCGGGGTCTGGCCACGCGTGCGCCAGGTCGCCGCGGTGCCGCTCGTCGTGATGAGCGTGTCGTTGACGCGCCAGACGTATGGCACGTGTTTGTGGCCGGCCAACACGAGGTCGACCGAGTACCGGTCGAGGATTGCGAGCACGTCCCCGGCGTCGAGCACGATATTGCGCTCGCGTCCCGTACCCGGGATACCGACGAGATGGTGGTGGACCGCGACGATCGTGAATGCCGGCGGGCCCTCGAGTTGCTCGGCGAGCCAGTCATAGCGGTGTCGTCCGAGTTCGCCGTCGTCGAGGTCGGGCTTGCTCGAGTCGATGGAGACGACGCGCACGAGCTCGCAGCCCACTTCGGGGTCGTGATGCTCGAACTGCATCTCGTGCCGGTCCCAGCGGCTCCCGAACAGCTCCGTGAAGTGCACGTATCCGACGTTGCGGCTGTCGTGATTGCCGGGGATGACCGCGACCTCGGGGCAGGTGAGCCGGTTGATCTGCTCTTTTGCGGCCTCGTATTCGTCGCGGTAGCCGCTCACGGTGAGGTCACCGGTGACGACGACCAGGTCGGGGCAGACCGCGTTCACCTCGTCGATGACCCGTTCGAGCATCTGCGGGTCGAAGCGAGGGTCGCCGCAGTGCAGGTCGGAGAATTGTGCGATGACGAACCGGTCGCGGGCGGCTGGCTGCATCGAGACACCTCCTCGGCTGGTTACCGGGTAGATTCCCCGTTCGCCTGAGAGAACGCCCGGAACCCGTTGGCGACGATCCGGACACGACCGTGTTTCGAGTTGTGTTTCGAGCGGTTTCCCCGTGTGGTCGCGCCGTGCTATACTGCGCGTCGCGGCACAACGGCGTGTCGCATCAAGCGGAACGAGCGATGAAGCTCGCCCGGCCCTCTGTGGGCTGCGGCGGGCTTTTCTCGTTTCCGGCGGGCACGACAGGAGGATGGCGGCATGAAGGAGTTCGCGGCGTTCTGGGGCTGCACAATCCCCGCACGCTTCCCGTTCATCGAGAAGGCGACGCGCCTGGTCTTCGAAGACGTCGGCGCTCGCGTGCACGAGCTCGAGGGTCACACGTGCTGCCCCGAAGGCGTGCTCGTGAAGGCGAATGACGAGCAGGCGTTCTTCACGGCCGCCGCCCGCAATCTCGCGATCGTCGAGCGTGCCGAGCTCGACGTCGTCACCCCCTGTAACGGCTGCTACTCCACGTTCAAGGAGGCGCAGAGCCACCTGCGCACCGAGTGGCGTGAGCGCGAGTCGATCAACGAACGGCTTGCCACCGAGGGTCTCCACTACAGCGGCTCGAACAAGGTCGTCCACTTCGCCGAGTGGCTCTCCGACGAGATGGGCACCGGGCTCGTTGCCTCGAAAGCGATCAGGCCGCTGTGGGGCATGCGCATCGCGGTGCACTACGGGTGTCACCTGCTGCGTCCGCAGCCGGCCGTGCGCTGGGACGACCCGCTCCATCCCACCAAGGTCGAGGACATCATCAGGGCGCTCGGTGCGCGCGTCGTCGACTACCCGACCAAGATGCAGTGCTGCGGCGGCGCCCTCGACCGGGTGGGCGAGCGCGAGTCGTCGCTGGCCTTCGCACGCCGCAAACTCATCGACCTGCAGCGCGAGGAGGTCGACGCACTCGTCGTCGTCTGCCCGAGCTGTTTCCAGCAGTTCGACCTCAATCAGGCCGCGCTGCAGCGCGCCAAGGAGGACGTGAACGTGCCCGTCCTGTACCTGGCGGAACTCCTGGCGCTCACCTACGGCCACGAGTCCGAGGAGATCGGCTTGGACATGCACCGGGTCTCGGTCGAGCCGTTCCTCGAGCGCTGGGGTGCGCGTGCGGCGGACAAGGCGCGCCTCGCGACACACTTCGATGTCTCGCTCCTCGGCACGTGCTACTCGTGCCAGGCGTGCAAGGACGACTGCCCCGTGTGCAAGGTCGACCCGAACTTCCAGCCAACCGAGATCATCGGCGACCTGCTCCGGGGCCACCTCGACGATGTCGTGGCCGACAGCCTGCTCTGGAAGTGCCTCGAGTGCTACACATGCCAGGAGCTCTGCCACTCCGACATTGGTATGGCGGGGACCTTTCGGCAGCTCAAGGAGCTCGCGATGGCGGCCGGCAGCGGCCCCGAGTCGGTCTCGGCGGCCTATCAGACGTTCCTCGAGACGGGGATGCTCGGCAAGCCGAGGGAGTCCGCGCGCAAGAAGCTCGGCCTCGATTCGCTGCCCGCAACCGGCGGTGACGCCGTGACCCGACTGATCGACTGCGCAACCGAGATCAAGGGAGAGTAGAGATGGCTTTCGAACCGCTGCTCGAGCGGATGCCTACCACGAAACAGCCGACGTTCGCCGACCGCGAGGGGGTGCTAGCGGGCGAGCGCCCGACCTACACCGCGGAAGCACCCTTCAAGATCCACGGCGGCTGCGGTCTCATGGGCATCTGCGACGAGTCCGGGTCGCTCATGAGCGGGGAGAACGCCATCCGCGCCATGGCCGTCCAGCGCGATCGCGGCAACGGGCTCGGCGCAGGATTCGCCGGATACGGCATCTACCCGGAGTTCCCGGACCACTTCTGCTTCCACATGATGTATCACGACGTGAAGGCCAAGGAGGACGCCGAGGCCGTCTTCGACCGCTACTTCCAGGTCGACCTCGCCGAGCCGATGCCGACGCGTCCGGTCAGGGGCATCTCGGACGCGCCTCTCCTGTGGCGCTACTTCCTCAAGCCCGACCCCCACCGCCTCGATACCGCCGAAATGAGCGCCGAGGACTTCGTGGTACACACCGTCATGCTCATCAACTCGACGGTCGACGGCGCGTTCGTCGCCTCGAGCGGGAAGAACATGGGCGCCTTCAAGGGCGTGGGCTTCCCCGAGGAGATCGGCCACTACTACCTGCTCGAGGAGTACGAGGGTCACACCTGGGTCGGGCACAACCGCTTCCCGACGAACACGCCGGGCTGGTGGGGTGGCGCGCATCCCTTCACGCTGCTCGACTGGTCGATCGTTCACAACGGCGAGATCTCGAGCTACGGCATCAACAGCCGCTACCTCGAGCAGTTCGGCTACAAGTGCACGCTCGGTACCGACACCGAGGTCGCCGCGTACCTCTTCGACCTCATGCTGCGCCGCCATAAGCTACCGATCGAGCTCGCGTGCAAGGCGTTGGCGAGTCCGCTCTGGTCCGAGATCGACCGTATGCCCGAAGAGGAGCAGGCGGTCATGCGATCGCTCCGTGCCGTCTACGGCCCCGGTATGCTCAACGGCCCCTTCGCCATCGTGCTCGGCTTCAACGGCGGCATGGTCGCCCTCAACGACCGCATCAAGCTGCGGCCGCTCGTCGCCGCCCGGCAGGGTTCGATCCTCATGGTCGCCTCCGAGGAGAGCGCGATGCGCGAGGTGCTCGACGCGCCCGACAGGGTCTGGGCGCCCAAGGCCGGCGAGCCCGTCATAGCGACCGTGGACGGCGCCGAGGCGCTCATCCACGGCGATCTGCACCTGTCCGCCGAAGAGGTCTCGTGCGCCGTCACCGGTGTTACCGAGACCTGCGAGACCGTCGAGGTGAGCTAGCATGCCGATCACTCTCATCCAGCCCGAGTTCAAGGTCCACATCGACTACGACAAGTGCCACAAGTGTGGCCGGTGCGTCCAGCAGTGCGGGTGGAACGTCTACTCGTTCAACGAGCGGCCCATCCCCGACGATTCGAAGTGCCGGGCGTGCCACCGCTGCGTTACCTACTGCCCGGCGCACTGCATCACCATCAAGAAGAACGACCTCGCGCTGCGCGACAACGCCAACTGGTCTCCGTCGCTCAGGCAAGGCGTGTGGCGCCAGGCCGAGACCGGCGGCGTCATGCTGACGGGCATGGGCAACGACAAGCCCTACCAGTCGATCTTCGACCACCTGCTCCTCGACGCATGCCAGGTCACCAACCCGTCGATCGACCCGCTGCGTGAGCCGATGGAGCTTCGCACCTACCTCGGGCGCAAGCCCTCGGCGGTCGAAGTGACCTCCGACGGCAACGGTGGATTCCGCCTCGCTGAGGGCTCGGGCGTCGACAAGAACACCAAGCTCGACACGCCAATCATCTTCTCCCCGATGAGCTACGGGTCCGTCTCGCTCAACGTCCACCGTTCGCTCGCGATGGCGGCCGAGCGCTGCGGCATCCTCATGAACACCGGGGAAGGCGGGTTGCACGCCGACCTCTATCCGTATCAGGACCACGTCATCGTCCAGGTCGCCTCGGGCCGGTTCGGGGTCAACCCCGAGTACCTCAACCGCGGGGCAGCCGTCGAGATCAAGGTCGGCCAGGGCGCGAAGCCGGGCATCGGCGGTCACCTTCCAGGCGAGAAGATCAACAAGGAGGTCTCCGAGACACGCATGATCCCGCAGGGATCAGACGCCATCAGCCCCGCGCCGCACCACGACATCTACTCGATCGAGGACCTGCGCCAGCTGATCTACTCCATCAAGGAGGCCACCGAATACAAGCCGGTCGGCGTGAAGATCGCCGCGGTACACAACGTCGCGGCCATCGCGAGCGGCATCGTGCGTGCCGGTGCGGACTACGTCTACCTCGACGGCTTCAAGGGCGGCACCGGTGCGGCGCCGCAGGTCATTCGCGACCACGTCGGCATCCCGGTCGAGATCGCCATCGCCGTGGTCGACCAGCGTCTTCGCGACGAGGGTATCCGCAACCAGACGTCGATCGTCGCGGCGGGCTCCATCCGTTCCTCGGCCGATCTCGCCAAGGCCATCGCGCTCGGCGCCGATGTCGTGGCCATCGGCTCGGCGGCGCTCATGGCGCTCGGCTGCCACATGTGCCAGGGGTGCCACACCGGCTCGTGCTCCTGGGGTCTGACCACCCAGAAGCCCGAGCTCACGCGCCGCGTCGACCCCGAGTGGGGAGCCGAGCGCCTCACGAACCTCATCCATGCATGGAGCCACGAGCTCCAGGAGATCCTCGGGGCGCTCGGCGTGAACGCGGTCGAGTCGCTTCGGGGGAGCCGCGAGCGGTTGCGCTCGGTCGGCCTCGACGAGCAGACGTGCAAGATCCTGGGCGTCAAGCCCGCGGGACTGTAGGGAGGAGCGGCAATGTCAGTCGCAACCGAGACGCGCAAACCCATCGAGGGCTACCTGCAGGTCGATCCGCAGGTTACCGTCGGTGGCGAGACCGCGACCATCGACGCGCGGGGCATCTACTACAAGCATCTCAACGAAGCGGTGCGCCGCTGCTTCGCCGAGGGCGTGAACGATGTCGTACTCGAGAACATCAACGGCCAGCGCTACATCGGGACCGGCATCAAGGGCGCCGAGAAACGCATCGAGGTACACGGCACCGCTGGCCAGGACATGGCGATGTTCATGGACGGCCCGACCGTCGAGGTCTTCGGCAACGCCCAGGACGGTGTGGGCAACACGATGAACGCTGGGCGCGTCATCGTGCACGGCGACGCCGGCGATGTCCTGGGCTATGGCATGCGGGGCGGACGCGTCTTCATCAAGGGAGACGTCGGCTACCGGGTCGGCATCCACATGAAGGCATACGAGGGCCACGTCCCGGTCATGGTGTGCGGCGGCAAGTCGCGCGACTTTTTCGGCGAGTACATGGCGGGCGGTATGCTCGTGCTGCTCGGTATGGACACCCGGATTGAGGGGCCGCTCGTGGGAGGCTATGTCGGCACCGGCATGCACGGTGGCTTCATCTACCTGCGGGGCGAGGTCGAACCATGGCAGTGCGGCAAGGAGGTGGGCATCTTCACCGCCGATGAGGAGGACCTCGCGACCCTGCGCCCGGTGCTCCAGGAGTACTGCGAGGCGTTCGACATCGACATCGACGAGGTGCTCTCGGTGCCGTTCACGAAGCTCGTGCCGGTCAGTCACCGCCCGTACGGGAAGCTGTACACGTACGTGTAGCGCCAGGACGGCACGGCCAACGATGCCAGCCCGATGGGGTACCATCTCACCATGGATCCCTCGGGCGTACCGGCTCATCGGCTCGACCCGCGCGCCAAGCGCGTGTGGCGCATCTACGCCTTCATCGGCAGCGCACTCGCACTGTTTGTGTGCGCTGCGTTCGTAGCCGGGATGGTTCTTATCGAGGCCCCGACGTTCGTCTGGGCACTCGCGCTTGTCGCGACGCTCGTCGGTGCGGTGTTGTGGATCGGCCCCTCGGTCGAGCTCATGTACCGGAGATGGCGTTGGGAGATCACCGACGTCGAGGTCCGGCTGCAGTCCGGTCTCATCGTCGTGAAGCGCACGGTCATCCCGATGGCGCGCATCCAGCACGTCGACACGACCCAGGGTCCCCTGCTGCGCGCCTTCGGGCTCTCCGAGGTGCACGTCTCGACCGCGGCAGGCGTGCACAAGATCCCGAAACTCGCTGACGAGGACGCCGGCGCTATCCGCGACCGCATCGCAGCGCTGGCCCAGGTGACCGATGATGGCGGACTCTGAGCTCCGGCGCACCCATCCTGCGACCATAGCGGTGCGTACCGTGCGAACGCTCGTGCAGGCGAGCCTCGCCCTGCTCGCTCTGGTCATTTTCGGGGCAGCGAACGACAGGGTGCTGCCCGCGATCGGGGTGGCCGGCATCCTCTGCGCAGCCGTGCTCGTCGCGCTGGCGGTGTCGTGGGTTACCTGGTGGCGGTTCGTATACGGCATCGTCGGGGCCGACCTGCTCATCGTCCAGGGCCTGCTCGTCCGCAGACGCCGCACGATCCCGGTCGCGCGCGTCCACGGCGTGAACATCAAGGCCGACCCGTTCATGAGGATGCTTGGTCTCGTGGAGATTGTGGTGCAGACAGCCGGTGGTGGGGCGGGCGAGCCCGAGGCGAAGATAGGTGCGATCCCGCTCGACCGCGCCGAGGAGCTGCGCAACGCCCTGCTCTACGACGTCGTGGAACAGCCCGCCGCAGCGCCCGATGTGCTGGACCCGGTGGGGCGCATCAGTGACTTCAGGGGGGCCTTCGGGGGCGCGGAAGTACGCGGGCGAGACGTGCTTCAAGAGCACAAGGTGCCACTGGGGCTGCTGGTCGTCGGAGCGATCACCTCGAACCGGGTTCCCGTCATCATCGCAATCGGCGTCGCGGCTGTAGCACAGGGTATCGAGATCGCCGGCGACCAGATCGTCGAGCAGACCGTGTTGCGCGCGGCCGAGTACGCGACCCCGATCCTGGTAGCACTCGTCATCGCGATCGGCCTGCTCGTGGTCGCGGTGGCACTCATTGTCGGCGTTGCACGGGACTTCGGGTTCACGACAAGACGCTACGAGACGCGGATCGAGATCGAGGCCGGGTTGCTCGAGCGTCGGCAGGTGAGCATGCCGATCGGCCGCATCCAGGCGGTCCGCATCGAGGAGTCGTGGCTGAGGCGCCTGCTGGGCCTTGCTGCCATCGAGGTGGACACTGCCGGGATCGAGCGGAGTGGGCAGCAGGCCGACGAGGCCACGCGGAGCAAGTCGATGGTGCCCGTGGCCAGGGCAGCGGACGTGCCCGGATTGATGCACCGGTTGCTTCCCGAGGCCGAGGCGTTCCCGCCCGCACGCGGCGTCCCAGCGCGCGCGCTGCGCTTCTACGTCCTGATGCCGACGGTGTTCGCCTCTGCGATCACACTCGCCGCGGTCGGCCCGACGAGTTGGCTGCTCTACCGTCCTGCGTTACCGTGGGGGCTTGCGGCGGTTGCGCTTGTGGCCGTGATGACCGCGGGCATGCGCGTACTGAACTGGCGCAGAGCGGGAACCGGGACGGATGATGTCTCGGTCGTGCTGCGTTCCGGCGGGTTGGGCGTGAGGCACGTTCGTCTGACGCGTCCGCGCATCCAGTCGCTGAGCGTGCAACAGAACCCCTTCCAGCGCATGAGCGGGCTTGCCAGTCTGCGCACCGTCTCGGTGTCGGGCTCGTCGAAGGCGACGTACGAGGTGTCTCACCTGGACGTGACGGAGGCTGTGCGCATAATGCACTGGTACCAGCGAGGACTCCCGGGGCCGAAGGTACCCGAGCCCCCTGTTTCGGGGGACCGGACGGAATACACGACTGCGAGGAGCATGTGAGGCAGCCATGAAGATAGGACTCGTCGGTTTCGCCGGGTCGGGCAAGACGACCGTGTTCAACGCGATCACCGGTCTCGACGTACCCGTCGGGTACGGTGGCGAGGTGCGCCTGGGCACGGTGCGCGTCCCCGACGAGCGCATCGACCGGCTCTCGGCGATGTTCAGCCCCAAGAAGACGACCTACGCCGAGATGACCTTCTGCGACGTGCCGGGCGAGCACGGTGCCGAGCGCAAAGGCCTGTCGTCGCGAGCGCTCTCGACCATTCGCGAACAGGAGGCGCTCGCGCTCGTCCTGCGCGACTTTGAGAACCCGGCCGTCGAAGGAGATGCCGATCCGCTTCGGGACCTGGGGGCGTTCTCGGACGAGTGCATCCTCGCCGACCTCGCCATCGTCGAAACGCTTCTCGTGAAAGCCCGTAAGGAGAACCTGCCCGCCGCGGACCGCGCGCGCCTCGAGCTGATGCAGCGCGTGCTGGAGGAGGGGAGGCCGCTTCGCACGCTCTCGGCCGCCGAACTCCAGCGGGACTCACTCAAGGGCTATCAGCTGCTCACCGACCGACCCCTGCTCGTGGTCGTCAACCGCGACGAGCAGCGCGTGGCCGAGTCGCTCGCCGGTACGCTGCTGGAGCGGGTTACGGAGCTCGGCGCGGCGGGTTTCGCGCTCTCGGCAAGCGTCGAGGCCGAGATCGCTGCCCTCGACCAGGAGGACCAGGAGGCCTTCCTCGAGGATCTCGGACTCTCTGAGCCCGCGCTCGCACGCTTCATTCGGACCGCGTACGGGCTGCTCGACCTCGTCAGCTTCTTCACCGTTGGTGAGGACGAGGTGCGCGCGTGGACGATCACACGCGGCATGAACGCTCGGAGGGCCGCCGGCAAGATCCACTCCGATCTCGAGCGCGGCTTCATCAGGGCTGAGGTGATGGCGTACGAGGCGTTCGTCGAGCACGGCTCCGAGCACGCAGTCAAGGAGGCGGGACTGTTCCGGGTCGAGGGCAAGGACTACGTCGTCGCAGACGGCGACATCATGAACATTCGCTTCAACGTGTAGCTTCTCGACCGGCGAACGAAAGAAGGGCCGCCCGTCCGGGTGGCCCTTCGTGTCGTGCGTGACGGACCGGGTGCTCGCTTCCTGTAGACGCTACTCCTCGATGATTCGCATCGCCTCGTCGCGGTACGCGTCCATGACGTAGGGGATGCCCGAGACCCTTGCGGCCTCCTCGGTCAACGCCACCAGGTCCGCGCGCGAGATTGCCGGCAGCGAGAAGTTGCGCGATCCGCTCATCAGCTGCTGGAGCCCGACCTTGAGCTTGTCGGTGAACGCGTGCAGCGCGATGGCGCCGAGCGGGAACTCGTCGACCACGTCGCCGTACTCGCCCTTGAGCGTCTCGTAGTTGACGAAGATCTCCTCTTTGGTGGTGCCGAACTGCGAAACCGTCTTTGGGAGATCTTCCTCGGCCATCCACAGGTCGATGTTCTTGCCCACGAAGCCGGGGATCATGAGCGCGCGGCCCATGCAGACCGCCTTCATGTGCGGCGAGCCGAGGGCGAGTACCTTGAAGATGTGGTCCTCAGTGGAGAAGCCGCCGGCCATCGCGAGGTCGGGCACGAACTCGCCCTTGGAAGCGAGCTTCGCGGCAAGCTCGTTGACCATGCACTGCAGGTAGAAGGTGGGGATACCCCACTCCTCCATCATGCGCCACGGGCTCATGCCGGTGCCGCCGGGGGCGCCGTCGATGGTGAGCAGGTCGATGCGGTTCTCACTCGCCCACTTCATCGCCATCGCGAGCTCGCGCATCGAATACGCGCCGGTCTTGAGCGTCACGCGCTTGGCGCCGAGCTCACGCAGGCGCGCGACGCTCGCCGCGAACTCCTCGCGGTCGATGAAACCCAGGCGGCTGTGGCGCTCAAACTGGCGGATCGCCCCGTCACGGTAGGAGGCCTGGATGGCCGGATCGCTTGGGTCCGGGGTGACCAGGTAGCCGCGGCGCTGGAGCTCGAGGGCGCGGTCGAGGTCGTTGACCTTGATCTCGCCGCCGATCGACTTCGCTCCCTGGCCCCACTTCAGCTCGACCGTCTCGACGCCGAGCGTCTGCGTCACGTACTCGGCAACGCCCAGTCGCGTGTCTTCCACGTTGAGCTGCACCAGGATGTCGCCGTAGCCGCTATGGTAGCGCCGGTAGTTCTCGATGCGGCGCTCCATGTCCGGCGAGCGGGTGACCTTGCCGTTGGAGTCGAGCTCCAGCCCCGGATCGATGCCGCACACGTTCTCGCCGCACACGAGCGAGATGCCGCTGATGGCGGCCCCGATAGCGAAGTGCTCCCAGTTCTTGCGCGCGATCTCGGTCGAGCCGAGCGCGCCGGTGAAGACCGGAACCTTCATCCTGACCTTGTGCTCGGTCCCGAAGACCGTCTCCGTGTCGGCGAACGGGAAGAGCGTGTTGTCGGGATTGCCCTCCGCATTCCCGGGGAGCCCCTTCGCGCCGTACGCGTAACCGAGGATGTTCAGATGGCTGTAGTCGATCGGGTAGTCCTTGTCGCCACCCGCCGTGACCTCGCCGAACGGGCCCGGGTAGATGACCTCGCGACCGCGGAAGGACGACTTGAAGACCTCACAGTTGCCCCGGCAGCCATCGATGCATCGCGAGCAGATGCCGGAGCCGGGGACCACGTCTTTCGAACGGTTCGAGGTCTGGGTGACGTCGGTCCCGTTCGGGCGCTGCAGGTTCATGGGGATTCTCCTCACCATCAACTGCCGGATGCAGGTTCATGCGATTGTAACGCGCTCGATATACGTTCGAAACACAGTGGATGGGACAGATTCTCACAGAGTTGGACCGCGAATCGAAACACTCACGAAACATACGGCCGGTAGCCTACGTAGAGCCGACGGGCGCGCTCCGTCGTGCATCCGCAGTATGAGCGGTCGTGTCGGTCGATCAAGGAGGTACTTGGCATGACAACCACGTTCGATAAGGACTACGTACTCAAGACCCTCGAGGAGCGGGGCATCCGCTTCGTGAGGTTCTGGTTCACTGACGTGCTCGGGTTCCTCAAGAGCTTCGCGGTGACCGACACCGAGGTCGAGACGGCGTTCGAAGAGGGTATGGGCTTCGACGGCTCCTCGATCGACGGCTTCACCCGCATCCAGGAGTCGGACATGATCGCGATTCCCGACCCGTCCACCTTCCAGCTGCTCCCGTGGCGCCCGGAGGAGGGTGGAGTCGCTCGCATGTTCTGCGACATCGTCACCCCTGACGGCAAGCCGTTCGATGGCGATCCACGTTACGCTCTCAAGCGGATGCTCAAGAAGGCCGCCGACATGGGTTACACCATGTACGTAGGGCCGGAGCTTGAGTTTTTCTACTTCGCCGACTCCGAGGGCACCGAGGTGCTCGACCACGGCGGTTACTTCGACCTGACCCCGCTTGACGTTGCGTCGGACCTTCGCCGCGACACCGTGCTCGCGCTCGAGAAGCTCGGCATCCCGGTCGAGTACTCGCACCACGAGGTTGCCCCCTCGCAGCACGAGATCGACCTGCGCTACAGCGATGCGCTGGGCATGGCCGACAACGTCATGACCTACCGTCTGACCGTGAAGGAGATCGCCTACGCCAACGGCGTCTACGCGACCTTCATGCCCAAGCCGATCCAGGGCGAGAACGGCTCGGGCATGCACACGCACCAGAGCCTGTTCGACAAGAACGGCAACGCGTTCTTCGACGCCAACGACCCGCAGGGCTATAACCTGAGCACCATAGGCAAGCAGTACATCGCCGGCCTGCTCAAGTACGCTCCCGAGTTCTGCGCCGTCACGAACCAGTTCGTGAACTCCTACAAGCGTCTGGTCCCGGGCTACGAGGCCCCGGTGTACGTGACCTGGGCACGTCGCAATCGCTCGGCCATGGTCCGCGTGCCGATGTACAAGCCGGGCAAGGAGAACGCCACCCGCGTCGAGCTCCGCTCGCCCGACCCCTCGGCGAACCCCTACCTCGCCTTCGCCGTGATGCTCGGCGCCGGCCTGAAGGGCATCGAGGAGGGCCTCGAGCTTCCCGCCGAGGCGACGAACAACATCTTCCACATGACCGAGGAGGAGCTCGAGACCGCCGGCATCAGGATGCTGCCGGAGAACCTCGGCGAGGCCATCAAGCTTTTCGAGGAGTCCGAGGTCATGAAGGAGATCCTGGGCGACCACATCCACCGGTTCTTCGTGGAGAACAAGAAGGCCGAGTGGGACGAGTACAAGGCCTACGTCTCCAAGTGGGAGCAGGACAAGTACCTCTCGATCCTCTAGGTGTGGCGGCCGACGCGGCCGAAATCCAGGCACGGAGGGCGACCCCGGACCGATCGGTCCGGGGTCGCCTCGCGTTGTCGAGGTCCCAACCGTGCAGGTTGCCGCCCGCGGCTGGTAGGATTGTCGCGCACGTGGGGGAGAGCACGAGGCGGTCTATCCGGCGCACCTTGGTCGGACGAACCCGTGCGAACGACATGCGGGTACGAAACGGACTCGAAACGCAACGGAAGTAGAGTTCAACATGGATGTCATCGGTTCATCGGCACACGGCGGGGCGGGAAGCCTGGAGAGCCGTGCGCCAGGCGAGGTCACCGAGATGCACATGAAGCGCGTCCTCATCGCCTCAGACGACGCCCATACGCGTGCGTGGGCGCGCAGCGCGCTGGACTCCCTCGACCTGACGGTCGTGGAATGCTCGGGTAACGAAGTCGCCGCCAGGCTGGGCGCCGATGAAATGGATCTTGTCGTGGTCGATGGCGGTCGCGACCCCGAGCCGCTCGTGCACCTCGTCGACCAGGCGATGACCGGGGGCCAGGAGACGAAGCTCCTCCTAATCATCGAGTCCTCCGCGCTCTCCGGTTTGCGGATGCCCACGCGCATGGGTTCGGACTTCCTGGTGCGGGGCAGCTCTTCCGAGGAGCTGACCGCCCGGGCGAGGACCCTGCTGTGGCCCGGCGAAGAGGCGGGCTCCCAGGAGTTGCTGCGCGTGGGCAACCTCACCGTGAACCTGGCGACCTATCAGGCGTCTCTCGACGGCACGCCCATCGACTTCACCTACCTCGAGTACGCGCTGTTCTCGTTCCTGATAACGCATCCGAATCGCGCCTACAGCCGAGAGGTGCTGCTGCGCCGGGTGTGGGGCTCGGACTACTATGGCGGGTCACGTACCGTGGACGTGCACATCAGGCGCGTGCGCGCGAAGATCGGCCCCGAGCTCGGCAAGAGGCTCGAGACGGTGCGCAACGTCGGCTATCTGTGGAACGGATAGCGCGCGCCGGCATGCGGCGGTGTGCGAATCCTCTCAGCGCACCGTTCCGGTGAACCGGTACGAGGGACCCTTGATCGGCGTGCATTCGCCGTCGATGCCCTGTCGCGCGAAGAACATGCACATCTCACCCGGAGTGAAGAACGCTCCCGGCTCGCCGAGGAGCTTCTCTGCGACCACGATGAGCCGCATGATCCACGGTCGTGGATCGAGTTCGAGCACGACGATGCCACCGCCGCTGCGCACGACGCGCGCGAACTCGGCGGCCGCGGCGGACTGATCGCGGAAGTGGTGGAAGGCGTCGGACACCAGAACGGCATCAACGGATCCCGCTTCGAAAGGCATGTCCTCGGCGCCGCCAAGCACCGCCCGCACCCTACCGCGCGCGGGGACGTAGCGCAGCATCTGGGGCGTCGGGTCGAGGACAACGACGTCTGCGTCGAGGCCATCGGCGAGCTTGACGGCGAGGGCGCCGGTACCGCCGCCTACGTCGACGAGCCGGCCGCCGGGCGGCACGTACGGCCGCAGCCAACTCACGATATCCTCGACGCTCTCGGGCGACCAGCGGTCAGCGAGCCGGTTGAACGCCGGTGCCGCCCAGTTGAAGAAACCCATGCGCCTCTCCCGCCCCCTGCACCCGGACACACGCGCGATCCTGACCGCACCCGAAGGCCGCCGGTCGCGTCGGTCGTCTCGGGTACAATCACCACGTACCCCGCGTACCCGCGGACCCTCCGAATATACCCCCTGAAGGACAGGCCGCATGACCTCCCGCACCATCGCCGCGATCGACGGCAACAGCCTGCTCCACCGCGCGTTCCATGCGCTTCCTCCGACGATGACCGCTCCCGACGGAAGGCCCACGAACGCCGCGTTCGGCTTCATCTCCATGCTCGTCAAGCTCGTGCAGGAGTTCGGACCCGACGGCGTCGTCGTCGCCTTCGACCGGGGCAAGCCGGCCTTCCGTACCGAGGCGCTCGAGTGCTACAAGATCCACCGGCCGCCCACCGCCGACGAGCTCAAGGCACAGTTCCCGATGGTCAAGAAGCTGCTCGAAGCGCTCGGGGTACCGATCCTCGAGGTCGAGGGGTGGGAGGGCGACGACGTGCTCGGCACCATTGCGCGGATGGCCGAGGAATCGGGTGTCCGTGCGCTGCTGGTGACCGGCGACCGCGACGCGCTGCAGCTTGTCACCGACAGCGTGCACGTCGTCAGCACCCGCAAGGGGATCACGGACATCGTCGTGTACGATCCGCCGGGCGTGTTCGAGCGCTACGGCGTGACACCGGCCCAGGTCACGGACTATCTCGGGCTGAAGGGCGACACGTCAGACAACATCCCCGGCGTGCCCGGCGTGGGAGAGAAGACAGCCGCCAGGCTCATCGCCGAGCACGCGACCCTTGACGCGGTGCTCGCGGCCGCTCCCGAAATGAGGGGCAAGCTTGGCGAGAACCTCGTGATGCACGCCGAGGATGCGCGCGTGAGCCGCACGGTGGCGACGATCCGGACCGATGTGCCGCTCGACATCGACCTCGCGGCCGTTGAGTGGGGCGGGTTCGACTCCGCGCGCGTCGCCGCAGCCTTCGCCGAGCTGCGCTTCACCTCGCTCCTCGACCGCGTGCTCGCGACCGACGGCCTCGAGCGGCCGGCGGGTCCCGGAGCGGGCGAGCAGACCGCACCCGACGCCGCTCCCGCGTGGGTAGTGGTCGGGGGGGCACAGGCCCTGGCACGGCTCGGCGAGTGGGCGGGCCTCACGGCCTGGCTCGGCGTGGCGCTCGACGACGGCACGGCCGAGTCGCTGTTCGCGGTGCGCCGTGACCTCGCCGTCGCGGCCGGTGACGAGGTGGCACTGCTTGCCGGCGATCAGTCGGCCGACGCGTTCTCGACACTTCTGCAAGAGGCGCGGGTGGCTGCGGGTGACGTGAAGACCCTGCTGCACGAGCTCTGTCCGCCGGTCTCGGACGGGCGGTGCGACCTTTCGTTCGACGCGGCCGACCCCACGCGCCTCTTCGACTGTGGCATCGCCGCGTACCTGCTCGAGTCGAATCGGTCGTCCTACGGGCTCGACGCGCTTGCCGCAGACTACCTCGCAGCCCCTCTTCCAGAGCCGGCGGAGGAGCGGGGGAGAGCGGCTCTTGAGGCGCGCGCGGCGGCTGCGCTCGCGCCGGTCCTGGCGGGACGTCTCGCCGAGGACGGCTCGGACGAGTGCTTCGAGCGCATCGAGATGCCGCTCGTTCCGGTGCTCGCCCGCATGGAACGCGTCGGTGTCGGCGTCGATACCGGGGTGCTGGATTCGCTCGCGGAGGAGACACGCAGGCGCATCGAGGAGCTGCGGTCACAGATCCTCGAGGAGGCGGGTACCGAGTTCAACATCGACTCGCCCAAGCAGCTCGGCGAGGTGCTCTTCGAGAAACTCGGCCTGCCGCGCTCGAAGCGCACGAAGACCGGGTATTCGACCGACGCCTCGGTGCTCAGGTCGCTCGCCGCGGACTTCCCGATCGCGCAGATGGTCATGGACTACCGCGAACTCGCCAAGCTCACTTCGACCTACCTCGAGGCGCTGCCGCGCCTCATCGCCGAGGACGGACGGCTCCACACGACCTTCAACCAGACGGTGGCCGCGACCGGGCGGCTGTCGAGCAGCAACCCCAACCTGCAGAACATCCCGGTGCGCACCGAGTTCGGCCGCCGCATCCGGGCGGCGTTCGTGCCGGCCGAGCCCGGGCACCTCATGGTGGGCGCCGACTACTCGCAGATCGAGCTGCGCATCCTCGCGCACCTCTCGGGAGACGAAGGGCTCATCGAGGCGTTCACCGGCGGCGAGGACTTCCATGCGGAGACCGCGGCGCGGGTCTTCGGCATCGACGTGAGCGAGGTCGATACCGGGCAGCGCAGCCGCGCCAAAGCGGTGAACTTCGGAATCGTGTACGGGCAGAGCGCGCATGGGCTGGGCGACACGCTCAAGATTGGCCGGGCGGAGGCTCAGGTGATGATCGACCGCTACTACGCGGCCTACCCACGCGTCCGGGCGTTCCTTGACGAGTGCGTCGCCGAGGCGCACCGCACGGGGGTCTCGATCACGATGTTCGGCCGCAAGCGGCGCATCCCCGAGCTCAAGAGCAGCAACTTCAGCCTGCGGTCGTTTGGCGAGCGAACCGCGATGAACCACCCGATGCAGGGCACGGCCGCCGACATCATGAAGCTCGCGATGATCGAGGTCGACCGCAGGCTGCGCGACGAAGGCCTGACCGCGCGACTCGTGCTCCAGGTGCACGACGAGCTCGTCTTCGAGTCTCCCCGCGATGAGGTCCCGGCGCTCTCCACGCTCGCATGCGAGGCGATGTCGGGTGTGGCGGATCTCGCCGTACCGCTCGTCGTCGACGTCTCGAGCGGGCCGGACTGGGCGAGTGCGAAGTAGGCATGCTCTCCTCTGGCACCGCTTGCGCTCGTCGGGTAACATGTAGGGTCGGCTGTCAGGGCAGGAATCCTGCGGCCACGGTAATGTTGGCCCCCGACATGTATGCATGACACCTGTAGGCGACGGATTGTGTTGATCTCGGCGATCAGCGGACCTGTAGGCGACGACGGTACATGGGCGGAGGGCCCCGTTTCAGGAAAGGGGCCACCCCACAGTGAGTGAGCAGGACAACGGCACGGTTATCGAGCACGAGGAGTACACCGACGAGCAGATGCACGCCCTCATCGACGGCACCATGACCGACTTCGATGAAGGCGATCTCGTCAGCGGCACCATCGTCAAGGTGGAGCGCGACGAAGTGCTTCTCGACATCGGCTACAAGTCCGAAGGTGTCATTCCCGCCCGGGAGCTCTCCATCCGCAAGGACGTCAACCCCACCGACGTCGTCTCCCTCGGAGATGCGGTCGAGGCCCTCGTTCTCCAGAAGGAGGACAAGGACGGCCGGCTCATCCTCTCCAAGAAGCGCGCCGAGTACGAGCGCGCCTGGTCGAAGATCGAGGAGAAGTTCAACGCGGGCGAGGTCGTCGAAGGCGAGGTCATCGAGGTCGTCAAGGGCGGTCTCATCCTCGACATCGGCCTTCGCGGCTTCCTGCCGGCCTCGCTCGTCGACCTGCGCCGCGTCAAGGACCTCGCCGCGTTCATGGGTGACCGTCTCGAGGCTCGTGTCATCGAGATGGATCGCAACCGCAACAACGTCGTGCTCTCGCGCCGTGTCGTCCTCGAAGAGGGCCGCAAGCACGAGCGCGCCGCGATCCTGGAGAAGCTCGCCAAGGGCCAGATCCTGCCGGGTACCGTCTCGAGCATCGTCGACTTCGGCGCGTTCGTGGACCTCGGCGGTATCGACGGCCTGGTGCACATCTCCGAGCTCTCCTGGAGCCACGTCAACCACCCGTCCGAGGTCGTCAAGGTCGGCGACGAGGTCGAGGTCAAGGTCCTCGACGTCGACATGGACCGCGAGCGTATCTCGCTCGGTCTCAAGCAGACCCAGCCCGATCCGTGGCAGGAGCTCGTCAAGAAGTTCCCGATCGGCTCGATCATCGAAGGCCGCGTGACCAAGCTCGTGCCGTTCGGCTCGTTCGTTGAGCTCGGCGACGGCGTCGAGGGCCTCGTGCACATCTCCGAGATGGCCAAGGTCCACGTGGAGACGCCCGAGCAGGTCACTGCCGTTGGCGAGAGCGTCATGATCAAGGTCAAGGAGGTCGACCTCGACCGCCGCCGCATCTCGCTCTCGATGAAAGATGCCGCCGACGCGCTCGGGACTGTGATCGAGGTCGCAGAGCTCGAGAGCCCCGAGGCCGATGAGTATGCCGAAGAGCCCGAGGCTGAGCTTGCAGAGGCTGTCGAGGCTGAGGTCTCCGAGGAGGCCGAAGAAGCCGAGGCTGCCGAGGAGGCTGCTGAACCCGAGGCCGAAGAAGTTGCCGAGGAGGCCGCCGAGCCTGAGGTCGCCGAGGAAGCCGCTGCAGAGGTGGCCGAGGAAGCCACCGAGCCTGAGGCTGCCGAAGAAGCGACCGAAGAGGCAGCTCAAGAGGAAGCACCCGTCGAGGAGGAGGCCGAGGAGGCCGCCGCCGAGGAGGACACCAAGGAGTAGTCCGCCCCGCGGGGGAGCGGTATCAAGGGGCCGGGCGCACGGCGACGTGGCGTCCGGCCCCTGCCGTCGGAGGACCGGAGGTCGAGATGTACGTAATCGCTCTGACCGGTGGGATCGCCGCAGGCAAGAGCACCGCCGCGGAGGTCTTCCGCGCGCGGGGAGCCGTCGTCCTCGCCTTCGACGAGATCGCCAAGAGACACCTGTCCCCGGGCACGCCGGTGCACGAGGCCGTTGTGGCCGAGTTCGGACACGGGATCGTGGGCGAAGACGGTCGCATCGACGAGGCCGCGCTAGCCGCGGCTGCTTTCGCGTCGCCGCAGGAAGCCGAGCGCCTGAACCACATCGTCCACCCGGCGATTCTGCGCGAGATCGGCCCGGGGCTGCGCGACATGGGGCTCCTGCTCAATCCGCCGCGCGTTGTCGTGCTCGACATACCTTTGCTTGTCGAGGCACCGGTCTTCGCGGAACTCGCTGAGCGGGTCCTCACGATCTCAGCATCGGAGGATCTGCGCGTTGCCCGGGCGGTTGCGTCGGGGATGGATGAGGTGGACGTGCGGGCACGGATCGCGTGCCAGGCGACCGACGCCGAGCGGGAGGGAATCGCCGACGACGTGATCCGCAACGAGGGGACCCGGGAGGAGTTCCAGAGCGCGCTCGAGCGCTACTGGGACGAGGTGATCGCGGATGCCCCGTAGCAGCCCGTGGGCGACCCACCGGGTCGCGCTGCTGCTGGTGCTCGTGGCGCTCGGCACGCTCGCCCTCGCCGCTCTGCGGGGGCCGCTGTGGTTCCAGAAGCTCTACTACCCACTCGCCTACGAGGCCGAGATCTCGGCATCGGCGGAACGACACCAGGTCAACCCGTATCTCGTCGCGGCGGTCATCAACGAGGAGTCGGGGTTCGACCCCGACACGGTCTCGCGTGCCGGAGCGGTCGGCCTCATGCAGGTCATGCCGGCGACCGCTCAAGACATACTCGCGCGCGGCATCGTCTCGGAGGCCGTCGTCGGTGAGGCGGCGCTGTCCGACCCCGCTGCCAACATCGAGTACGGGACCGCATACCTGCGCTACCTCGTGGAGCGCTACCACGAGGTCGAGACGGCGCTTGCCGCGTACAACGCCGGACTGCGCTACGCGGACGAGTGGGCGGCGCAGGGCGGGAACATACGTGATGCGATCACCTTCCGGGAGACCCGCCACTTCGTCGTCCGCGTGGTGCGCGCGAAGGAGCGATACGAGGAGATCTACCCGGACGCGTTTCCCGAGTGGAGCGGAGGCAGCGAGTGAGCGACATCCGTCTGTCGGTGCAGGCGGCCTTCGAGCCCGCCGGCGATCAGCCGAAGGCGATAGCCGAGCTTGCGGAGGGAGTGAGCGGCGGACAGCGTTGCCAGACGCTTCTCGGCGTCACCGGTTCGGGCAAGACCTTCACGATGGCCAAGGTCATCGAGGCGGTCCAGAAGCCCACGCTCATCATGGCCCCCAACAAGACGCTCGCAGCGCAGCTCGCGGCCGAGCTCAGGGAGTTCATGCCGGACAACGCGGTCGTCTACTTCGTCTCGTACTACGACTACTACCAGCCCGAGGCGTACGTTCCGACAACCGATACGTTCATCGAGAAGGACGCGTCGATCAACGAAGAGGTCGAGAAGTTGCGCCATGCCGCCACGGCCGCGTTGCTTTCCCGGCGAGATGTCGTGGTCGTGGCGAGCGTCTCGTGCATCTACGGCATTGGATCGCCCGAGGACTACGCAGGGATGGCAGCGTTCCTGACGGTGGGCGAGGACTACGATCGGGATCGGCTCATCCGCGACCTCATCGAGATCCAGTACGACCGAAACGACTACGAATTGCAGCGGGGTGCGTTCCGCGTACGCGGAGACGTGCTCGACGTGTTCCCGCCCTACGCCGACCACCCGGTGCGCGTCGAGTTCTTCGGCGACGAGATCGATTCGATCGCCGAGGTGGACCAGCTTACCGGTGAGGTCATCCTCACCTACAAGTGGCTTCCCGTCTGGCCTGCGACCCACTACGTGACCGCTCCCGATAAGCTCGCGGTCGCTCTTGACACGATCCGCGAGGAGCTGCGCGTGCGGCTTGGCGAGCTGAAGGCCGAGGGCAAGCTGCTGGAAGCGCAGCGGCTGGAGATGCGTGTGAACTACGACCTTGAGATGCTCGAGACGATGGGGTTCTGCTCGGGAATCGAGAACTACTCGCGTCACCTCGACGGGCGCAACCCGGGCGAACCGCCCAACACGCTCATCGACTACTTCCCCGACGACTTCCTGTGCTTCATCGATGAGTCGCACGTGACGGTTCCTCAGATCCGCGGCATGCACGAGGGGGACCGCAGCCGCAAGCTCACCCTGGTGGAGCACGGGTTCCGCCTGCCGAGCGCGCTCGACAACCGCCCACTTCGCTTCGACGAGTTCGAGCAGCGCGTGCCACAGTTCGTCTACGTCTCGGCCACGCCGGGCGACTACGAGCTTTCCGTGTCGACACAGGTAGTCGAACAGATCATCCGGCCCACCGGGCTCGTCGATCCCGAGATCGTGGTGCGGCCGGTCAAGGGGCAGGTCGACGACCTCATCCACGAGGTGCGCGAGCGGGTCGAACGGGGAGAGCGGGTCCTCGTCACGACCCTCACGAAGCGGATGGCCGAGGACCTCACCGACTACCTGTTCGAGCAGGGACTCAAGGTCCGCTACCTGCACTCGGATATCGGAACCCTCGAGCGTGTCGAGATTCTGCGTGACCTGCGCCTCGGCACCTTCGACTGCCTCGTCGGCATCAACCTGCTGCGTGAGGGGCTCGACCTGCCCGAGGTCTCGCTCGTGGCGATCCTCGACGCCGACAAGGAAGGGTTCCTCCGCAACTTCCGCAGTCTCATCCAGACGGTCGGTCGCGCCGCACGCAACGTCTCGGGCCAGGTGATCATGTACGCGGACAGCGTCACCGACTCGATGCGGCTTGCCATCGACGAGACGAACCGCCGACGCGCGCTGCAGATCGCCTACAACCAGGAGCACGGAATCGAGCCCAAGACGATCCGGAAGGCGATTGCGGACATCGTTCAGTACGTTCGCGAAGGACAGGCCGAACTCACCACTGCCGCCGAGGCCGCGCGCGAGCTCGCCAAGATGCCGCGTGACGAGGTCATGCGACTGATTTCGACCCTCGAGGAGGACATGGCGCAAGCTGCCGAGACACTCGACTTCGAGCAGGCGGCCCGTCTGCGCGATCAGGTCGTCAAGCTGCGCGCCGAGGTCGAGAAGGCGAGCACCGATGAGGTGCTCGGACGGTTGCGACAAGGAGCGCGCAAGGGAAGCGCGTACGGCGCACGCAAGCGGAAGCGATGAGCATCACTGCCGTTACGGCAGGTACTGCTCCTCGATTGCGATGATGGTGCCGTTCTCGAGGGTGATCCGGCGGTCGACCCGCGTTCTCCGCTCGTGGTACCGTGACAGGTGCGGGTCGTCGCTGCATGGCAGGAATGGGCGAGGAACTCGCGAAAGAAGGCACGTGCAGGTGGCGAGGTCGCGCGAGCGGTCCGGAACCGTATGCCGGGGGCCCGGGACGGGCCCGGTGGGGTATTGGGGGACAGGATGAACCTGACCGATCTGAACGTCTGGCTCGACGTGGTCTTCGTCGTGCTCTACGCGGTGGTGCTCTTCGTGCTCATCATCCATTTCGCCTTCGACATCATCACCGGCCGATTCCAGAAGAAGTGGTTCGAGGGCAAGTGGCCCGAGCACGACGTGGAGATCCCGGCGCTGCCAAAGGTGATCCACGCCGTGCACATGGCGTGCATCCTCCTGCTCGCGTTCAGCGGCATGTACATTCGCTTCCCGTTCTTCGATGGTGGCAGGGTACCGATGCGCTACCTGCACTACGTTGCGATGATCGTCGTCACGATCACGCTGTTCTGGCGCCTGTGGTACGCGTTCTTCTCGAAGGCCAAGGACTGGCGCGAGTTCGCAGTACGGCGCGAGGACATAGCTTCGCTGATCGCAGTCGCCAAGTTCTACGCCTACCTCAGCAACTACAAGCCGCACGTCGCCAAGTACAACGTCATGCAGAAGCTCGTCTATCTCATCTTCCTGGTGCTGATGTTCGCGCAGGTCTTCACCGGGTTCGCGCTTGTGGTGACGCCGTTCATCTTCGGTCTCAGTCCGCGCGACATCCTCGTCGGCTGGTGGCTCGGTGCACTTCTCGGTAGCACGGACCTCGCCGGCTGGTGGATGCGCATCTTCCACTACATCATCAACTGGCTGTTCATCATCATGGTGACGGCGCACTTCTACCTTTCGCTAACGGTCGACATCCCGTGCAGCCTCGACTTCTTCGGGCTCAAGAAGCTCAAGGTCGCCGAGGGTCACGGCCATGGTCACGATCCGCATCCGTCACCGCATCCATCACCCTCGAGCGGTGTTGCGATGGAGGCGGAGTAGCGCAGAGCCTAGATCGAGGTGCGCTCGATTCCGGCGATGCGCCGTCTGACGGGCGCGAAGTAGGGCAGCGAGACCCCGACCGCGTCGTACCGGAGCGCAACGAGTTCGGGCAGGAGCGCTTCGTCGTGCGCGCTCTCTCCGCACGCGCACAGGAATACGTCGTTGGTCCGGGAGGTCTCTGCGATATGGCCGAGGACATCGAGCACCGCGGGGTGTGCGGGCTGGAAGAGCGAGGCGACGCGTTCGCTCTCACGGTCCAGCGCGAGGATGCACATCACGAGGTCGCTCACGCCGACGCTGATGAAGTCCACCCCGAGATCGCACAGGACCTGAAGGCGTGCAGCGATCCCCGGCGTTTCGACCGACACGCCGATTCCGACGTCTTCGTGCGGGCGCAACCCCGCACGCTCGATGAAGCGCTTCGCGCGCTCGTATTCCTCGGGGAAGCGCACGAACGGCAGCTTGAGCGAAACGTTCTCGGCACCGGACTCCAGTGCGCGCATCACAGCCCGGAGCTCGAGCATGAAGAGCTCGGGTTCCTCCAGTTCGCGACCGAGGCCGCGCCATCCCAGAAGCGGGTTGCGCTCGGTCGGCTCCTCGTCCCCCCCGACCAGACGCCTGAACTCATCGGTGGGCGCATCGAGTGTCTTGTACCAGACCGGTCGCCCTGCGAAGAGTTCGGCGGTTTGGACGATGCCGGACGCGATGGTGCCCAGGAGCTGCTCGCTCCGACCGGAGCGGACCATCTTCGCCGGATGCACCCCGGACTGCAGGAGGAGGTAGTCGTTTCTCAGGGAGCTCACCCCATCGGCGTGCGTGGCGACGACACGTGCCTGGTCCGGGACGAGCACCGAAACGAAGACCCGGGTGCGCGTGCGCGGAGTCTCCTCGACGTCGGCGGGGCGCAACGACAGGTCACCGAGGTAGATCACGCCACGATATCCGTCGACCGTGACGCGCTGCCCGTCCGTCAGCGTCGAAGTCGCCGTTCCGGTGCCGAGAACGCACGCGACTCCGAACTCTCTCAGTATGTTGGCACCATGGCTCGTCGCTCCGCCCTCGTCCGCGACGACGGCCGAGGCCCCACGCAGGTGGACCGCGAGATCGTTGGTCAGCCGGCTGACGATGGCCACCGCCCCGGGCGGCAGGATCTGCACCTGTTCGCCGATGAGCCTGACGACTTCGCCCGTGCCGACGGCAGGGCTCGCCCCCACTCCCCGCAGGAGCACTGTGTGCTCGGCGATCTCGGGGAAGACCATCGAATCGGTTGAGGAGAACACGAGCGGCCTGGACTGGAGCAAGAAGAACCGGTCACCGACCGATGCCCACTCGATGTCCTGCGGAGAGCCGAAGAGGCGTTCTGCCTCGCGCGCCCAGGTCGCCAGGAGCGCCACCTCGCGTTCGGTGAGCTTGCGCTCGACCGAGAGGGACTTGCTCGGTCTGCCTACCACCGTTACACGACCGTCGGCGGGGAAGTACTCGTAGCGTTCGGGCGTCACCTCGCCTGAGACGATGTCCTCACCGGCACCCTGTATCGCCTCGACGATGACGATGTCGGCTTCATGTCGTGCCGGATCGCGGCCGAAGGCGAGACCGGAGCGCTCCGAGAGAACCTGGCGCTGCAGCACGACCGCGACCCGGACGTCCGCGGGTTCCACGCCCCGCTCGAGCGCGTAGAGGACCGCTCTCGCTTCGAACGCCGAGGCCCAGCATCGCTTCACGGCCGAGTACATCTCTTCGGCGCTCGCCACCGCAGGGATCGACGAGAGCATCCCGGCGAAGCTCGATGACGCACTGTCCTCGACCGTCGCCGAGCTCCTGACAACGACGGTGCCGCCCGCCTCCGTCAGCTCTACGAATGCGGTAGCGAGCTCACCGGCGAGCGTTTGAGCGAGCGGATACCCGATGATCGCCGCGCGGACGCGGGCAGCCGCCTCCTCGACCGTCACCCTGTGTCGCGGCAGGGACGCGAGATCGTCCACCAACGCGGCGGCGCCCGAGTCCGACAGGAAGGCGTCGAATGCGACCGTCGTGACGACCCGCGCATCCGGTACCGGCAGTCCGTGTGCCGCCAGCCGGGCGAGGTGCGCCGCCTTCCCGCCCACGATGGACGCGTCGAGGTCAGCCGCTTGCGAGAGGGTCACAACGTTTGGATGGCCCATGTCTGCCTCCCGTACCGGAGAACCGCGGGTCGATCTCACAACAGACTATTCCCGCGCGGGCAGGGAGGATTGACGGCGTGGCCGGAGGACGGTACATATGAACGTATGAGCAGGCGTGCATATGAAGCCTCGGACCTGTGCGCGGCGCGGATCGTCGACGCGCGCGCCGTCACGCGCGCCGCTGACGCACTCCCGGACGAGCGGGACCTGCTCATGCTCGCGGAGATCTTCGCCGCTCTCTCTGAGCCGACCAGGCTGAGGATCCTTCTTGCCCTCTCGCGGGAGGAGCTTTGCGTCTGCGATCTCGCCGCGGTGACCGCTGCCAGCCAGTCGGCCGTGAGCCACCAGCTCCGGGTGTTGCGTGACAGGCGGCTCGTAACCTTCGAGCGCGCCGGGAAGCGCGTGGTCTACCGTCTGGCCGACTCCCATGTCGAGAGCCTGCTCGCCCAGGGCCTCGAACATGCCGGGGAGCGCCGGTGAACGTCGGGCCGGCAACCAGCAGCGCCGAGCGCGTCGGTGAGATCCGGCTTCCGGTCGCCATGCCCGACGCTGAACGCTGCGCCGAATGCATCGAGCGGCTGAGGACCGCGATCGGGGGAGTGGCGGGCGTGCACTCCGTGATCGTCGACCCCCGGACGTGGACGATGGCGGTCACCTTCGACCCCGGGGTGCTCGCGGCCGCGGACGTGGAGTTGGCCGCACGGGAGTTCGGGCTCGAGATCGGGGCGGCGGTCGCGCACGCGTCATACCGCCTCACCGGTCTCGATTGACCGGATTGCGCGCGGACCGTGGCCACGTCCGTCGAGCGGATACCGGGCGTCGTGCGCGCCGACGTGAACTTCGCGAGCGGCGTCATGGTGATTGAGTACGATCCCGCGACCGATCCGCGCAAGCGAGCGCTCGCGGTGCTGCGGGCGAGCGGTCACCACGCCGAGCCACTCGGCGCTCCGGCGACCCCGGGAAAGAGACCCGGTGTCTCCGTCGTTCCGGGGTGGTGGGCGGCGAACGGACACGCCGCAACCACCGCGGCGGCGGGTGTGTTCGTGACCGTCGGATGGCTGCTCGACCGCTCCGGGGAGGCGATTGCGGGCGGAGTCCCCGTCGCGGCGTACGCCTCAGCCATTGTCAGTGGTGGCTGGCTCGTGTTCCGCCGGGCGCTCGTGTCGGTCAGGGCCCGCTCGCTCGACATGAACGTCCTCATGACCATCGCGGTCATCGGTGCCGCTCTCATCGGGGAGTGGGCCGAGGGCGCGATAGTCTTGTTCCTGTTCTCGCTCGGCGGGCTGCTCGAGTCGCGCTCGCTGGAGCGTACGAGACGCTCGATTCGAGATCTCATGGATCTCAGTCCGCCGGTCGCCCGCGTGCTCGAGGGCGAGGTGGAGGCGGAGGTCTTCGCCGCTGACGTCGGGGTGGGCGATGTCGTCGTGGTCCGGCCGGGCGAGCGGATCGCGCTTGACGGGCGGATCGTCGACGGCGCGTCGGCGGTGGACGAGTCGCCGATCACCGGAGAGTCCGTCCCGGCGGACAAGTCGATCGGTGATCCCGTGTTCGCGGGCTCTATGAACACCACCGGTCGTCTCGAGATCCGCGTCACGGCGGTGGCCGAGGACTCGACGCTCGCGCGTATCATTTTCATGGTCGAGGAGGCGCAGACGACGCGCGCACCATCACAACAGATCGTGGACCGGTTCAGTCGCTCCTACACCCCGGCGGTCGTGGTGCTCGCCGTCGCACTTGCAGTCCTCCCGCCCGCGGCAGGAGTGCTGCTCGGAGCCGAGTGGGGCTCGTGGAGCGAGTGGTTCTACCGTGCCCTCGTCGTTCTCGTGGTGTCGTGTCCGTGCGCGCTCGTCATATCGACTCCGGTCTCGATCGTCTCGGCGATCACGCGCGCGACCCGCGACGGAGTGCTCGTCAAGGGTGGCGCGCACCTGGAGACGGCGGCGCGCGTGCGCGTTGTGGCGTTCGACAAGACCGGTACGCTGACGTGGGGTCGTCCAGAAGTCACCGATGTGATCGCGCTCGATGGCGGAGACACCGCTCGTGTGCTCGGCGCCGCGGCTGCACTCGAGGCCCACAGCAACCACCCGGTCGCGCGCGCGGTGGTCCGCGCCGACGGGGGCGAGCGCGCACGGGAGCGCGTGACCGCGTTCGAAGATGTCCCGGGCGGCGGGGTGAGGGCCACAGTAGGCGGTGTCCGCATGGCCATCGGCAGCGCGGCGTTCGCCGCGTCAGAGGGGGCGAGCACAGACGCGGCCCGTCCGGTCGTCGATCGCCTTGAGAGTGAGGGCCGCAGCGCGCTCGTGCTTGTCGAAGACGGGCGCGCCACAGGAGTCATCGGGGTGGCTGACGAGGTGCGCCGGGACACCCCGCAGGCTGTCTCGCGGCTGCTCGGCAGCTCTATCGAGCATTTGGTGATGCTCACTGGGGACAACGAGCGGACGGCGGCCGCCGTCGCCGATCGCGCGGGTGTCCCCGAGCATGAGGCGCGCTTGCTTCCCGCACAGAAGGTCGACGCGGTCCACCGGCTCAGGGCCCGTTACGGAGCGGTTGCCATGGTCGGCGACGGGATCAACGACGCTCCCGCGCTCGCAGCTGCCGACCTCGGCATCGCGATGGGCGCAGCGGGCAGCGACACGGCACTCGAGACCGCCGACGTCGCACTCATGTCCGACGACCTGATGCAGCTCCCGCGCTTCTTCGAGCTCGGCAGGCGGACGGTGTCTGTCATCCGGCAGAACGTCGCACTCTCCGTCATCGTCAAGTTCGCCGTACTCGGACTCGCGACGACCGGGACCGCCACGCTCTGGATGGCGGTGTTCGCGGACACCGGGATCTCGCTGCTCGTCACGTTGAACGGGATGCGACTGCTCGCACGGCGCCCGTGAGCAGCGCGCCGTCGTACGGGGCATAATCTGTTCGGTGGGCGCGCAGCAACCCGAGGCGCGATGACGGAGGTGGACAGGGTGGCGGAGGACAGCTTCATGCGTTTCCTCGCAGCGTGGGCACTCGTGCACGAGACCGCCGACGAGGGCTGGAAGGCGGCTGTAGTACGCGGGGAGGACCAGCAGCCGGGAGCCATGCAGGCTGGACCGGAAGCCTTCGTCGACGGTCTCTCGGCCATGGTCGCCGAGGAGAAGGAGCGCCTTAAGGCCGCGCTCGCAGCGGGCGATATGGAGCCCCCCGGCTCGAAGGCCGATCTGGAGTCCAAACTCGACGACCTCCTCTTCGAGGTCAGCGAGCTGAGAGGCCGCCTCGAGTCGATGCAGGCGACGCTCGACGCAACCCTCGCCGCAGACGACGGCTCCGAGACCGGATAGGGGGCATCCGTGTCGAGGCGCGGTCGCGTCATCGTCCGGACGTTCACTCGGCGCTGGGCCGCAGGCGCGCCGGCGGCGCGATTCGGATTCGCACCACGCTCGGCCCGCCGCGCGGCGTTCGCGGCTGCTACCCGCATGGCACTCGAAGACCTCGGTCCTGCCTTCGTCAAGCTCGGCCAGGTCGCGTCCGTGCGTCCGGACCTGGTGCCACCCGAGTACGTCTTCGAGTTCGAGCAGCTTCAAGAGCGCGTGCCGCCTTCGCCGACGGCCCAGATCGAGGCGGTGATCACCCGCGAACTCGGGCATCCGCTGTCCGTGCTGTACGCTGATTTCGACCGCGAGCCGGTCGCGGCGGCCTCGATCGCTCAGGTGCACCGGGCCACGCTGGCGCGTGACGTGAGGCCGGTCATCGGTGAGGTTATGCCTGCGGGCACACCGGTCGCGGTCAAGGTCGTGCGTCCTGGTGCCGCCAAGACCATCGAGGCCGATCTCGCTGAGGCGCGCCGGCTCCTCGCGCGACTCGACCGGCTCGGGCTCTCGAGGCGGATCGATGCACCCGCGCTGCTCGAGGAGTTCGCAGGCTCTCTCTCGAGCGAGCTCGACCTACGAAACGAAGGCCGGGTGTCCGATCGCTTCGCCTACGACTTCAGAGACGACCCGCTCGTCATGACGCCCCGCATCGCCTGGACGCACTCCGCACGCAGCGTGCTGACGATGGAGTTCGTCGAGGGTTGGAGACTGACCGAGATCGACGACGCCGCCCGGGCCGGGGTCGACGCGTTTCGGCTCGCGCTTCACGGCGCGGAGGTCTTCATGCGCCAGGTGCTCGTCCTGGGCCGCTACCACGCCGACCTGCACCCGGCGAACCTCTTCGTGACGCCTGATTCGCGCATCTGCTACCTCGACTTCGGCATCGTCGGCACCACTGAGCCGGCCGAGCGGGTGCACATCGCGCAGGTGCTTGCGGCCACCGTGTACGGTGACGCGGACCGTGCGCTCTGCTACTCCGCGAAGCTGGGACTCGTCGTGCCGGACCACAAGCAGCGCGAGGTGCGCCAGCGCGTGGGGGAGCTGATGGGGCGCACACTGAACGTGCCGGGCAAGCCGGCGGACATCAAGGGCTTCGCGACCGGGTTCCTCGCCATCATGGCCGATGCCCGCGTGCCCATTCCCGCCGGGTACGGCCTTCTCGTCAAGGCGCTCGTCACGGTGGAGGGTGTCGCGAGGGCGATCTATCCGGAGATCGACATCACGCAGTCTGCGAAGCCGTTCGCAACCCGCCTGATCGCTGCGCAGATGGCCCGCCCGGACCGGCTCGCCGAGCGCCTGCCGACCGCCCTGCGAGCAGCGATTCGCGAGCTCACGGCCTGAGCCGCGTCGCTCGAAGCCTCAGGTCTTCTGCCGGCCGAGATGCTGGGTGTCGTCGAGCGTCTCGTTGAGACTGCCGCTCCGGTACCCCTCGAGGTCCTGCGCGACATACGTGAACCCGGCGGCGCGGACGGCCGAGACGATCGCATCGCGCAGAAGCCACGCGCGCTCCATCTCACCGCCGTCCACCTCGATGCGGGCGACGGGTCCGTGCGAACGAACGCGGAACTGCTGAAGCCCGAGGGCGCGCAGCGCGTCCTCGGCGATCCCGACCCGGGCAAGACCGTCCTCCGTGATTCGCTCGCCGTAGGGGAAGCGGGACGCCAGGCACGCCATCGACGGCTTGTCCCAGTTGGGCAGTCCCAGATCGCGGGCGATGGCCCTGACGTCCGCCTTGTTCATGCCCGCGTCCTGGAGCGGGCTGACGATGCCGAGCTCGCGCGCGGCCGTCGCTCCTGGCCGGTGGTCGCGCAGGTCGTCAGCGTTCGATCCGTCTGCCACGTACGCGAGGCCCCGGTGGTCGGCAAGCGTTCTGAGCAGGCCGAACAGCTCATGCTTGCAGTGGTAGCAGCGGTCGGGCTCGTTCGCGCGGAACCGGGGGTCGACCAGCTCGTGCGTCTCGACCTCGACGAGCGGTATACCGAGCGTGGCCGCGATCTCGCGGGCGTATGCGCACTCGCTCTCCGGATAGGTGTCCGAGCGCGCCAGCACCGACAGGCACCGCTCACCCAGCACCGCGTGAGCGGTCACCGCAAGCAGTGTCGAGTCGACGCCGCCCGAGAAGGCGACGAGCACGCTGCTGAGGTTCTTCAGACGTGCCCGAAGAAGGTCGTACTTGGCCGCCGCTTCCACACCCGTCCTCTCGAAGGTGGAGTTCGAGTATAGCCCGAGATTCCTGGTCGGGTATGAACTGAAGGAAGCGTCACGTTGTAGTCGTTGTAGTCGACCCCGGGAGGACTCATGGCCGAACAGAACGCCGACAGCGGTATCGAACACCTGGCAACAGACGAGGTCGTCGTGGTGCCGCCGCCCGGGTTCGCCGCCGATGCCGTCATCGGCGGGATGGAGCGGTACCGCGAGCTCTACGACCGCTCGGTCACCGAGCGCGACGGCTTCTGGCTCGACATGGCCCGCGAGCATCTCGACTGGATGAAGGAGCCGACCGTCGGCCTTCGGGGCGGATTCGACGACCTCGACTACACATTCTTCGCGGACGGGACGCTCAACGTCTCGGCCAACTGCCTCGATCGCCATCTGTCGACGTGGCGCCGCAACAAGGCCGCTCTCATCTGGGAAGGCGACGACGGTTCATCGCGGACCTACACCTACCAGCAACTTCACCACGAGGTCAGCAGGTTCGCCAACGTGTTGCGCAAGAAGGGCATCGGACGGGGAGACCGCGTCGCCATCTACCTGCCGATGATCCCCGAGCTGCCCATCTCGATGCTCGCGTGCGCGCGCATCGGGGCCATCCACTCGGTCATCTTCGGCGGCTTCTCCTCCTCGGCCCTGCGCGGGCGCATCCAGGATTGCGGGGCGAAGCTGCTCATCACGGCCGACGAGGGGATCCGTGGCGGGCGCAAGGTGCCGCTGAAGGTTGCGGCCGACGAGGCCCTGTTCGAGTGCCCGAGCGTTGAAGCGTGCATTGTCGTCAAGCGCGGCGCCGGTGACGTCGACATGGAGCCGGGGCGCGACACCTGGTGGCAGCAGGAGATCACGGCGCCGGAGGTGCGCAGGCCCTGCGTGCTCGAGGAGATGGGAGCGGAGGATCCGCTGTTCATCCTCTACACGTCCGGTTCGACCGGCACCCCGAAGGGCGTTCTGCACACGACCGCGGGGTACCTCCTCTACGCCCTGTACACGTTCAAGACGGTGTTCGACTATCGTGACGAGGACGTCTTCTGGTGCACGGCTGACATCGGATGGGTGACCGGGCACTCCTACATCGTCTACGGCCCGCTCGCGGCCGGTGCCACCGCGCTGATGTTCGAGGGCGTGCCGACCTATCCGGACCCGGGGCGGTTCTGGGCGGTCGTCGAGAAGTACCGGGTGAACTCGTTCTACACGGCCCCGACGGCGATCCGCGCGCTCATGCGGCACGGCGAAGGATGGCCGCAGCGCTACGACGTGTCGAGCCTCCGCCTTCTCGGCACGGTCGGGGAGCCCATTAATCCCGAGGTTTGGCAGTGGTACCGGCGCACGATCGGCCGCGACGAGCTGCCGGTCGTCGACACGTACTGGCAGACCGAGACCGGCGGATTCCTCATCACGCCATTCCCGGGTGCGACTCCGCTCAAGCCGGGCAGCGCTACGGTGCCGTTCTTCGGTGTGGTGCCCAGGGTGCTGCGCGAGGACGGCAGCGACGCCGAGCCGGGGGAGGGCGGGTATCTCGTCGTCAAGGAGCCCTGGCCGGGAATGATGCGGGGGACCTGGGGCGACCCGGACCACACGCGAATGCGAGAGGTGTACTTCGAGCGGTTCCCGGGCGTTTACTTCACCGGTGACGGCGCGCGTGTGGACTCCGACGGTTACTACTGGCTGCTCGGCCGGGTCGACGACGTCATCAATGTTTCCGGTCATCGCCTCGGTACCGCGGAGATCGAAAGCGCGCTCGTCAGCCACGAGGCCGTGTCGGAGGCGGCGGTCGTCGGATTCCCGCACCCGGTCAAGGGCGAGGGTATCCACGCGTTCGTCATCCTGCGCGACGGGCACCATCCGTCCGAGGACCTCGCGACCATCCTGTCGGGCCACGTCCGCAAGCTCATCGGTCCGATCGCAAAGCCCGATCACATCCAGTTCTCACGGGACCTGCCCAAGACCCGCTCGGGCAAGATCATGCGGCGGATCCTGCGCAAGATAGCCGCCGGGGAGCGGGACACCGAGGCGTTCGGCGACCTGTCGACGCTCGCTGATCCTAAGGTGGTGAAGGAGCTCCTCGAAGGAGGGGACACGTACTAGCCCGGCGAGACGACACGCCGCTCAGCTCGTGCGCGCGTCCCAGAACACGTCGCCCGCGCCGTAGGCGTGGTTCGCGTAGCGCGCCATCGTGAAGAGCAGGTCCGACAGCCGGTTGACGAACTTGAGTACCTGCTGGTCCACCTCGCCCGGCTGCTCGGCGGCGAGGTCGTGGATCCGGCGTTCGGCCCGCCTGACGACGGTGCGGGCGACGTGCAGCCGGCACGCCTCCTCGCAGCCTCCGGGCAACACGAAGTGGTCGATCTCGCCGACGGCGTCGGCGAGCTCGTCGATCCAGGCCTCGAGGCGCTCGATGTCCCCCGGGACGATGGCCGGGCCGTCCGCGCGCTCCGCTCGGACCGACGCTGGCGTCGCAAGCAGGCTCGAGCAGTCGAAGAGCCGATGCTGAACGAAGTCGAGGATGACGTCGAGACGCAGATCCTCCTCGGCCGCGACCTCGAGCGCCGCGCGCGCCAGGCCGACGCAGCTGTTCGCCTCGTCCACACTGCCGTAGGCCTCGACGCGAGGACTGTTCTTGGGTACGCGTGTCCCGCCGACGATCGAGGTCTGGCCGGTGTCCCCGGTCCGGGTGTAGATCTTCGTCACAGCAGCCTCCCGCGTCGCCGATGGTCACGGCACGACTATACCCGTCCCGTCAGGCACGTCGACGCAGGATGGCACAGCACGCCCCCGAGCGGCTCAGAGTTCCCGCAGCCGCATCGCCAGCTGGCCGAGTGCGCCCGCCCCGTTCGAGGAGGCGAAACGCAGCCGGAAGGTGTCTTCCGCCCAGCCCGCACGGGAGGTAGCGGTGAGCGACCGGACGCTCAGCCCGCTCTCCGAGATCGCACGTGCGATGTCGTGAAGCAGCCCGACGCGGTCCGGAGCGCGCACCTTGAGCAGCGCGCCATCCCCCTCGTGCTCGATCCGGATGTCCGGAGAGCCCGACACCCGCGGAGCGTAATGGCGTCTGCGCTCGGCAAGTCGCACGCCGAGCGCGAAGCGTCCCGAGAGCGCCGCCGAGAGCTGCCGTTCGAGGCGGCTCCAGGTCTCGGTTGCCACGGGCGCGAGGGTGGCCGAGGTGACGACGAAGGTGTCCACGGCGACCTCCCGCGGCGCGGGGACCGAGCGTGCGGAGAGGATGTCGAGCCCGGCGAGCGCGATCGCGCCCGCGAAGGTCGCAAGCAGACCGGGGCGGTCGACCGCGGCGACATGCAGGAGGAACGTGCCCTCGATCGGGCCGGCGCTCACATCCAGCACGTGAGCGCCGGGAGCCCGGTCCCCCGCAAGCCGTGCTGCGAGCTGATCGAGGCGGGCCGCGTCGATGGGGCCTGCCATCGCGGTATCGGGCGCGCCGGTGGAGAAGGCCTCGTCGAGTCTGCTGACGAGGGTGCCGACGAGCGCCGCGTGCCAGGGCGTCCAGGCGCCCGGCCCCGTTGCGCGGGAGTCCGCGACCGTGAGCACGTGCAGCGGCGCGAGCAGATCCGGATCTTCGAGAGCCCGGGCTACTTCGGCGACGGCATGCGGGTCGTCGAGGTCGATCCCGGATGCTGCCTGAGGGAGGAGCAGATGGTGCCCGACCAGCGCACCGACCCGTGCCGATCGCTCGCTCCCGAGCCCGAAGCGTTCCGCGGCCGCCCGCGCCGATCCTGCACCTCGCCGGGGATGATCCGGTCCGGGCTGGGCCTTGCCGACGTCATGGGCGAGTGCAGCGGTCCACAGCACCTCGCGATCGAGCACCCGGCGGGCGGACGCGGCAAGGATCCGGTCACCGCTCCCGCCCTGTGACGCGCTCGAAAGGATGTCGGCGCTCGTGGTTGCACACACGAGAGAGTGTGCACCTACCGTCAGCGTGTGCGCGATGCCCGGACGCCGCAGGGTCATGAGTTCCTTCATGCCGGGAACGAGGTGGTCCAGTCGGCCGGCCCAGGCTGCATCCTCAAGCTCGGACAGTCCCCCCTCGCCGTGACCGACCAGATCGAAGAAGGCGCGCGGGGATACTGGGGCGTCATCGGGGAGTCCCCGGCCAGCGGTCCTTCGTCGGGTCCGGAGAAGCAGATGGTGCGTGTCCGCGATCGCGCGCTGGACGTCTTCGGGGTCGGTCCGCAGCTGTCCGGCGGCTTCCTCTGTCATGAGGGAGGCGGCGCCGTCGAGCTGCAGTTCCCAGCGTGCGGAGCACACAGTGTCGGAAGCCCGACGGAGGCGGTCGTACTCCTCGCTGCCGAGCAGACCGAGCGAGACGAGCGGCGAAGGGTCCGACTGGGGAGCTCCCGTGAGGACCGCCGCCGTCCACGTGAGTTCGTCGAAGTCGCGCCGCCCGCCCGCGCCCTCCTTCAGGTCCGGCTCGAGCAGGTAGGGCGATCCGGTCCGGCGGCGCTCGCGCAACTGCGTCAGCATTGCGTTCGAACGGCTGGCCGCATCCGCGGCGCACTCCCGGAGCAAACGGATGCCGAGATCCTCGTCTCCCGCGATGACACGCCCGGTGAGGGTGGCAGTCAGGATCGTGAGATCGCTGCGGACGGCAGCCAGCTGCTCGCGTCTCGAACGCACCTGGTGTCCCACGCTCAGGCCGGCGTCCCAGAGGGGGTAGAGCAAGACCTCGACGAAGGGCTTGAGGGTGCTGCTTGCCGCGGCCGAGACGATGAGCAGGTCGAGGTCGGACTCGGGCAGGAGTGCACCGGCGCCGTATCCACCAAGAGCGATGAGGCACCACCTGGTGCGGCGGGGGAGCGTGACGGCGGCCGGCCCCTCGGCCAGCTCCGCGAGCATCTCGTCGGTGAGCCGGGCGAGCCGCCGCGCCGAGGGGGTCCCCGGCACGGCGGCTCGCAGCAGCTCCTGCCGCTCTGTCGTGTAGCGGCGCATGGGCAAGCCGTGCGCTAGAGGGCTTCCGGACCGCGTTCGCCGGTCCTGATCCGCACTGCGGCCGCGCAATCGTAGGTGAAGACCTTGCCGTCGCCTATGTTGCCGGTCCTGGCGGCTTCGACGATCGCGTCCTCCACCGCCTGGGCGGCGTCGTCGTCCACGACCAGCTCGATCTTGACCTTCGGACGGAAGTCGACCGTGTACTCCGCTCCGCGGTAGATCTCCGTGTGGCCCTTCTGGCGACCGTAGCCCTTGACCTCGTATGCGGTCATGCCGGCCACGCCGATGGCGTTGAGCGCCTCCTTGACGTCCTCGAGCCTGTGCGGCTTGATGATCGCCTCGATCTTCTTCATGCTGTCACTCCTTCACTCGACCTCGATGGCCAGATGAGTCGTTGCTGCTGCAGGCAGATGCCTAGAAGGTGGTCTCGGTGACGACGAAGTCGGGGTACGCCCGGTTGCCGTGCTCGCCGATGTCCAGACCTTCCATCTCCTCTTCCTCGGAGACGCGCACGCCGATCGTCGCCTTGATGGCGAGCCAGACCACGAGCGAGACGCCGAAGACCGCGGCGCCGACCGCCGCGACACCAATGAGTTGATTCCACAGCAGACCGAAACCGCCACCGAAGAGAAGTCCGTTGCCGGTCGTGCCCGGAGCGATGGCGTCCTGGGCGAACAGGCCGACTGCCAGCGTGCCGAAGATGCCACCCATCCCGTGCACGGCGATGGCGCCGACGGGATCGTCGATCTTGACCCGGTCGAGCAGCAGGACACCCAGCACGATGATCGCACCTGCGATCGCGCCGATGATGAGCGAGCTGCCGGGGCTCACGAAGGCGCAACCGGCGGTGATGCTCACGAGCCCGCCGAGAGCGCCGTTGATGGTCATGCCGATATCGGGCTTGCCGAGGATGGTCCAGGCGAGAACCGTGGCGGCGAGCGCGCCGGCCGCCGCCGCGAAAGTCGTGGTCACGATGATGTGCGAGATGGCGCCGGGGTCGGCCGCCATCGTGCTGCCCGGATTGAAGCCGAACCAGCCGAACCACAGGACCATCGCGCCGGTCATCGCCGAGGTCATGTTGTGCCCGGGGATGACACGCGCCTTGCCGTCCTTGCCGAACTTGCCCAGACGCGGCCCGAGTACGAGCACGCCCGCGAGCGCGGCCCACGCACCGGTCGAGTGCACCACGGTCGAGCCGGCGAAGTCCCAGAAGCCAAGCTCAGCGAGCCATCCGCCGCCCCAGATCCAGTGGCCGACGACCGGGTAGACGAACGCGACGAGCACGAACGAGAAGACGATGAACGACACGTACTTGATGCGCTCTGCCACGGCACCGGACACTATGGTCGCCGCCGTCCCCGCGAACACGAGCTGGAAGAAGAACTTCGCCAGCAGCGGTACGCCGGTCCAGCTGATGGCCGAGTAGACTCCTTCGTAGGCCTCGGCGACCGCGGGGCTGTTGTCCGCCCCGCTCAGCATGAAGAGCCCCTGAGTGCCGAAGAACCCGTTGCCGTCCCCGAACATCAGCCCCCAGCCGACGACGAAGAAGGCGATGGTCGCCACCGCAAAGACGATGAAGTTCTTCGAGATGATGTTGACCGTGTTCTTTGCCCTGGTGAATCCCGACTCCACGAGTCCGAAGCCGAGGTTCATGAAGAACACCAGCATCCCGGCCACGAGGACCCAGACGGTGTCCAGCGCGATCTTCAGATCCATTGCCACTCCCTTCCGTGACGACGTGCCGCCGTGCGGCTTGCAGACGATGGTGGGCGCCCCATGTTTCGGCGGTGTTGCGGGGGAGTGAACATCGAGAGACGAGAGAATCGGGGCCTTGGCGCGGACTGGATCGTCGGCTGAGCGGAACCGGGGGCCAGGATGCTCAAGGGGGGCCTGGGGCATGCCGACAGCTATACTGGCTTACTGTGAGCGTCATCACACGCGGGGGTCTTCTTCGCGGGTGCGCGCACGATGCGCTCGGGTCACAAGGAGCTCGATGAACACGAAGTCACTGCATACGCCCGTTGGGATCGCGGCAGTGCTGTTGTGTGCCTTCGCGATCCTCATCTCACATGCGACGTCGGCGTTCGCGCTGCCGCTCAGGACCGATCGCACGATCGAAGCAGCGCATTTCGTCCTCAAGCCCGCGATCCACGGCAACCGTATGGTCTACGTGCGCTCCGAAGCCGGAGTGCATTCGGTGTGGCTCGAGGAGCTTGATACCGGCCGTGTCCGGATGCTCTCGGATCCGAACGTCAGCGCGGACATGCCTGACATCTACGATCGTTACGTCGTGTGGCAGGAATGGCGGCACGACGGAAGCGTCATAGTGCTGTGTGATCTCCGGACACTGGAGAAGCAGTCACTGACCGAGGGTCACCGAGACTGCGCCCCATCCATCTGGGGTGATGACGTCGTCTGGACGCGTGAGTCCGTCTTCGACAGTCTCCTGATGTACAAGAACCTCCGGACTGGCTACCAAGGCACGCTCATCGAGGTCGAGTCCGGCACCGTGGCTGCACTGTGCGACGGCAGAGCCGTTCACGACAGTGGCGGCAACCTCCACCTCCTTGATCTGCGCAGCGCCGAGCAGGAGACCATCCTCGACTCCCCGCATCGGACCGAGTTCCCCGATTTCGACGGCGATACCGTCGTGTACGCCCGCTGGGGTGAATCGCTCGGAGAGATATGCGCCCTCGACCTTGCCACCGGCGTCTCCGCAACATTGGTGTCGGGCGCAAGGTGCGCGTATGCTCCGGCGATCGACGACGACACGGTTGTCTGGGAATCCTACGGCGCGTCGAGTGGTTCCAAGTTGCACATCGCCCGGCTTCCGGTGGACTCTCCGTTCGCATCGCGCGATGACGCACATGCCCTGACGGTGCTCAGTGGTGCCATCGCATTCCTCACGAGAGTCGCGGCGCACGTCGGATCCCTGCAGGCTGCAACCCTGGCCATAGTGCTCGGCTAGTCGGACGACGCGGGGCACCTGGCTATCCTGCGCCCTCTGGTCGAGGCGGGTACAATAGAAACTTGGCCGGAAACGCCGTCTTCGCCCTCAGGAAGGTCCGTCCAGTGTCTCTCGAATCCATCTCGATCCGCGGCGCCCGCGAGCACAACCTCAAGGGCTTCGATCTCGATATCCCGCGCGACCAGCTCGTCGTGATCACCGGCCTGTCCGGTTCCGGGAAGTCCTCGCTCGCGTTCGACACCATCTACGCGGAGGGCCAGCGTCGCTACGTCGAGTCGCTCTCCGCGTACGCGCGGCAGTTCCTCGGGCAGATGAGCAAGCCCGACGTCGACCACATCGAAGGGCTCTCGCCCGCGGTATCCATCGACCAGAAGACCACTTCGCGCAATCCGCGTTCGACCGTGGGCACCGTCACCGAGATCTACGACTACCTGCGTCTGTTGTTCGCCCGGGTCGGGATCCCGCACTGCCCGGTGTGCGGCAGGCCCATCGAACGTCAGACCCCCGACCAGATCGTCGACCGCATCCTCGAGCTTTCGGAGGGCACGAAGTTCCAGGTCCTTGCGCCGGTGGTGAAGGGTCGGAAGGGAGAGCACGGCAAGCTCTTCGAGGACCTGCGCCGCGAGGGCTTCGCGCGCGTACGCGTCGACACCGAGATGCGCACGCTCGACGAGAACATCGTGCTCGACAAGAAGTACAAGCACGACATCGAGGTCGTGGTCGACCGGCTCGTCATGAAGGACGGTATCCGCACGCGCCTTGCAGACAGCGTGGAAACAGCGCTGCGGCTCGCCGGAGGCACCGTGCTGGTCTCGGTGGTCGATGGCGAGGAGCTCTCCTTCTCGCAGGCGCTCGCGTGCCCGGTCCACGGTGTGTCGATGGACGAGCTCGCTCCTCGTGACTTTTCGTTCAACGCGCCGTACGGCGCATGCCCGGAGTGCGCGGGTCTCGGTTCGCGGCTCGAGGTGGACCCGGACCTCGTCGTACCGGACGGGTCGCTCTCGCTCAACGAGGGCGCGATCAAGCCGTTCGCGAGCGGCACCAACTACTACCCTCAGCTGCTGAGCGCGGCCGCCAAGCACCTCGGCATCCCGACCGATATCGCGTGGGACGAGCTGCCGGAGCCCGCGCGCACCGCGCTCATGCAAGGGCTGGGCGAAGAGCGCATCCGGATTGACTATCTCACGCGTGACGGCCGGGAGACGCACTGGTTCTCCCGGTACGAAGGCGCACTGGCCAGCGTGATGCGGCGCTTCGAGGAGAGTGAGTCCGAGGCGGTCAGGGACAAGCTCGAGGAGTACATGGCGGTCATCCCGTGCAAGGCGTGCGGAGGAACCCGTCTCAAGCCTGAGATCCTCGCCGTCACCTTCGGCGGGAAGAACATCCACGAGGTCACGGTGATGAGCGCGAAGGCCTCGCTCGCGTTCTTCGAGGGCGTCGAGCTCACCGAGCGGGAGGAGCACATTGCCAGGCGGGTCATCAAGGAGATCGTCGAGCGGCTTCGCTTCCTCGTCGACGTGGGGCTCGACTACCTAACGCTCGAGCGCGCAACCGCCACCCTCTCGGGAGGGGAGGCGCAGCGCATCCGGCTTGCGACGCAGATCGGTTCGGGGCTCATGGGGGTGCTCTACATCCTCGACGAGCCGTCGATCGGCCTGCACCAGCGAGACAACGCCCGCCTGATCGCGACGATGGAGCGGCTGCGGGACCTCGGCAACACCGTCATCGTCGTCGAGCACGACGAGGAGACCATCCGCGCATCGGACTTCGTGGTGGACATGGGCCCGGGGGCCGGGGAGCACGGAGGCCACATCGTGTGTGCCGGTCCTCCGGAGGAGATGCTGTCGTGTGAGAACTCGCTCACCGCGGCCTATCTGTCCGGCCGCAGGGAGATACCCCGTCCCGAAGAGCGTCGCACGCCGGAACGCGGTGCCATCGTCCTCACCGGCGCGAGCGAGCACAACCTCAAGGACATAGACGTCGAGCTGCCGCTCGGCTCTCTCATCCTGGTGACCGGCGTGTCGGGCTCGGGTAAGTCCTCACTCGTCACGGACACGCTTGCGCCCGCGCTCGCGAACAAGGTCCACCGCGCACGCAAACGCACCGGGCGCCACCGCTCGTTGACCGGGCTCGAGGCCATCGACAAGGTCATCGACATCGACCAGTCGCCCATCGGGCGAACGCCGCGCTCGAACCCGGCCACCTACACCGGTGTGTGGGACGATGTCCGCTCGCTCTTCGCGTCCACCCCCGAGTCGAAGGCTCGCGGCTATGCCCCGGGCCGCTTCTCGTTCAACGTGAAAGGCGGCCGCTGCGAGGCGTGTAAAGGCGACGGCCAGATCAAGATCGAGATGCACTTCCTGCCCGACGTGTACGTGCCGTGCGAGGTGTGCAAAGGAGCGCGGTACAACCGGGAGACGCTCCAGGTCACCTACAAGGGCAAGACGGTGAGCAACATCCTCGACATGACCGTAGAAGAGGCGCTCCACTTCTTCGAGAATATCCCCCCGATCAGGCGCAAGCTCCAGACCCTCTACGACGTCGGGCTGGGTTACCTGCGGCTCGGCCAGCCCGCGACCACGCTCTCGGGTGGTGAGGCGCAACGCGTCAAGCTCGCGAGCGAGCTGCAGCGGCGTTCGACCGGCCGCACGTTCTACATCCTCGATGAGCCCACCACCGGCCTGCACTTCGACGACGTCCGGCAGCTCCTGATCGTGCTGACGCGGCTCGTGGACAGCGGCAACACCGTGCTCGTGATCGAGCACAACCTTGACGTCATCAAGAGCGCGGACTTCATCATCGACCTGGGACCGGAGGGCGGGGACGCCGGTGGCGAGATCGTGGCGACCGGTACGCCGGAGGAGATCGCGCGCTGCGGACACTCCCACACGGGGCGTTTCCTGCGCCCGGTGCTCGAAGGCCGCGCGGCTACCGTCGACCCCGACCGCGTCGCATCATCCACTCGGTCGTGAGCGCTCCCCGCGGCATATCTCTGCCCCGCCCGGTCTGGCTCGCAGCCATGGCTCTCGGAGCGGTGCTCGCAGGGACGCTGGTCTTCCACGCTCTGACTGACGCGGGAGGGCCGCTCGAGCCCTCGGGTCCCGAGGAGACGGTGCTACGGGTGGTCCGGCTCGCAGGCATCGAGCGTGCGGTGGTCGGTGTTGCCGAGGGCACCGCGGTGCTGCGGCTTGACGTCCCGGCCATCACCTCGGCCCCTGACGTCGAGATCGCCTGGCAGGCAGGCTTCGCGGCGCTTGCTGAGGCTTTCCCCGACGCCGAGCAATACGTCGTCCAGCTCTTCACTGACACCCGTCCGCTCATCGAGCTGCGCGCCGCGGGTACCGATGCGCGTGCCGCGGTGGACGCCGACGACCCCGCGGCCTTGAGATCGGCCGTCGATCCGCGCTACATCGCTCGGTTTGGGGATGAGACCGGGCCTGCCGAGGTCTCCGGGGACGTCGCCCGCGTCGTCCCCGCGCCTGAGCTCGCCGTCGCGCAATCGCTGGTCGGCGCGGCGCCGGAAGGCGCGATGGCCCTTCCGGCCGGTGCCGTCGCGATCGACGTTGACCTTGCCGGCGGCTACCTGGATGCGAAGAACCGCGCGGCCGGCCTTCTTGGAGACGAAGGGCCGCTGTCCGGTGCCGCGGCGGCGGCGCGCCGCTCCGCGCCGCCGGTTGCCGCGCCGGGACCCGGCGAGTCCGTGGTCACCCGCTACGTGGAGCGACTCGGCGCCGCGATCGGCGCGTCTGCGGCCGGCGGAACAGAGAGCCTGCTCGCCGAGGCCGAGGCACTGGCCGGCAGCGGTGACCGGGATGCGGTCGCCCGGCTCAGGGCCCTGGTTATCTGCGCGGAGGCGCTGGATGCTGTGCGAAGTGCGCCAGGTATGCTCAGGGGATGCGCGGACCTCGCGCGGCGGGTCGCCGAGACGCCGCTCGAGCCGGGCGCGCCGTCGGACGCGGTGCTGGCCGCGGCGGACAGCGATGACGCGCCACGCGACGCGGTCGAGGTGCGCGCTTTCGAGCGCATGCCCGACCGGGATGTGGGATCGGGCCTCTCGGCAGGCGGCACGGAACTGCCCGCCGTCGTGTTGCGACTCCACGCGCGGACCGGGACGCCACCGGCGCTCGGCTGGTCGACACCCGCGGGGGGCCAGACGGCTGCTCCCGGGGCATGGCAGGCCTTCCGGCGTGCCGACGGTAGTACGTACTGGCTCGCCGGCGACGATGGCACGGTAGCACTCACGGACGCCTCGGTCCTCGGATGGGCGTTCTCCGCGCGGCGGGCCGCGGTGGTCGACGCGGTACGATGCGGCCGCGTTCAGGCGTTCTTCACGGCGGAGTGAAGCATGGCCGAGGATCGACCGACACTCGCAGAACAGGTCACCGGGGTCCCCGACGAGCCCGGCGTCTACCTCTGGAAAGAAGAGGAGGGCGGCCGCGTCCTCTACGTCGGCAAAGCCAAGTCGCTACGAAAGCGGATGCGTCAGTACGTTTCGGGCCAGGACGACCGCGAGAAGGTCCCGCTGATGATGGCGCAGGTCGGATCGTTCGACTACGTGGTCACGGAGAACGAGGTCGAGAGCCTCATCCTCGAGAAGAACCTCATACGCCAGTTCAACCCGCCTTACAACGTCGACTACCGGGACGACAAGTCTTACCCCTTCATCGCGGTCACCACGGGCGATCCGTTCCCGGCGATCAAGTTCACCCGCGAGCGCCACCGGCAGGGCACGCGGTACTTCGGTCCGTACACCGACGCCCGGGCCGCCCGCGAGACCGTCGACGTGGTGCGCCGCATCTACCCCATCTGCAGCGCGCAGTGCGTCGAGTGGAAACGCGTCAACGCCAAAGGCGGGGCACCGAGCGGCAAGGCCTGCTTCGACTACAACGTCGGCAAAGGCCCGGGGCCGTGCGTGGGTGCGGTCACCCGCGAGTGCTACGCAGAGAACGTCGCCAAGGTGATCTCGTTCCTGCAAGGCCGGCACCGGGGAGTGGCCGAGGAACTCGAGGCGCGCATGCGCGCGGCCGCCGCGGACCTGGACTACGAGCGCGCCGCCCGGTTCAGGAACCGGCTCGATGCGATACGCCGGATCGAGCAGCGCCAGACGGTGGTCTCCAACCGGCCGCTCGACATCGACGTCATCGGCTTTCACCGCGAGGAGACCATCGCAGGGGTGCACGTCTTCGTCGTGCGGGAAGGGCGAGTACTCATCGGGAACGAGTTCGTGCTCGACAAAGGCCTCGATGTGCCCATCGCCGAGCTCGTCGAGGGGTTCCTCCTGCGCTACTACGATGAGGCCGGTCATGTTCCGCGAGAGGTGATCGTGGAGGAGCTGCCCGAGAGCGCGGAGGCTGTCGAGGAGTGGCTCGGCGGTCTGCGTGGCTCGAGGGTGCGGCTCGTCATCCCCAGGCGCGGCGAGAAGCGCAGGTTGCTCGAGATGGCCGAGCTCAACGCACGCCACACGCTCATGCGGCACAAAGTACGCACACGCTACGATGACGAGCGTCTGAACACGGCGCTTCTCGAGCTCGAGAGCGCACTCGCGCTTCCCCGCAGCCCGTTTCGCATCGAGTGCTTCGACATCTCCACCCTGCACGGGCGCCACTCCGTCGGTTCGATGGTCGTTTTCACGAACGGTAGACCGGATACGTCTGCCTATCGCCGGTTCCGCGTGCGCATGGACGAGGGGCACTCCAACGACGTCGCGATGATGGCCGAGGTGCTGCGCCGCCGGTTTGCCGCCACGCGTGAATCGGACGAGCGATTCGCGGCCTCCCGGCCCGATCTGCTGATCGTCGACGGAGGGAGACCTCAGCTTTCGGCCGCGCGCGCGGCGCTCGTGGAGGTCGGCGCGGGTGAGGTGCCGCTCGCGGCCCTTGCGAAGCGCGAGGAGGAGTTGTGGTTGCCGGGGTGGGACGAACCGGTCACGCTCCCCGCGGGCTCGGCATCGCTCTACCTGATCAAACGTGTCAGGGACGAGGCGCACCGCTTCGCCATCACATACCACCGGGAGCTCCGCGGCAAGGCCATGACCGCGAGCGCGCTCGACGACATCCCCGGGGTCGGACCCGGGCGCAAGAAGTTGCTGCTCAGGGCGTTCGGTTCGGTCAAGCGGTTGCGTGAGGCCGACGTGGACGCCATCGCCGCGGTCCCCGGCGTGCCGCGTGAGGTCGCCGAGGAGGTCGCGGCGGTCTTGCGTCAGGCGGGCGAGCACGGCAGCTAGCACGCCGTCTCGCGGGTATACTCTCGTCACCGGGCACGCGACCGTAGGGAAGGGGCAGCCGTGAAGTTCGTGCTGAGGCTCGTCATGTCCGCCGTCGTCATCTTCGGCGTCTACTACCTTTCCGACGGCGGCCTACTCCAGGTGGATGGTCCAGTCGCGGCGCTCTGGGCGGCCCTCGTGCTCGGCGTCGTCAACGCCCTGGTGAAGCCGGTGGTCAAGCTGCTCACCCTGCCGATCACGGTGATCACCCTCGGACTGTTCTCGCTCGTGGTCAACGCGCTCATGCCCTATCTCGTCAGCTGGATCGTGCCCGGGGTGGACACGGTCGGCTTCTTCCGCACCGTGCTCGCGGCGATCATCATCTCGGTGGTGACGTCACTCATCTCGAAGGCCATCGACAAGGACTGACCTCGACCGGCAAGGAGGCGTTGATGTCCGAGAAGCGCGAGGAGTGCGCCGATACCGCAGAAACCGAGGGTGCCCGTGGCGGCACCACCGCCGAGAAAGAGCTCGTCGTCATCACGGGTATGTCCGGAGCGGGGCGCAGCGAGGCGATCCACACCTTCGAAGACCTCGGCTACTTCTGCATCGACAACCTGCCTCCCGCCTTCATCCGGCAGCTCGTCGATCTGACGCGGCTCCCCGGCAGCCGGATCGCGCGTATCGCTGTCGTTTGCGACGTGCGCGCCAAGGAGTTCTTCGAGGAGCTCCAGGGCGAGCTTCGCGACCTCGAGGCCGCCGGTGTCCCGTACCACCTGCTCTTCCTGGAGGCGGACGACGAGGCACTCGTCCGAAGGTTCAAGGAGACCCGTCGTTTGCACCCGCTGTGTGCGGAGGGCGACTCGGTGGTCGACGCGATCGCCGCAGAGCGTCAGGCGCTCGAGGACATCCGCGAACGGGCCGACCTGATCATCGACACGACCGAGCTCAAGCCGGCCGAGCTGCGCACGACCATTCGTGAGAGGTTCTTCACCGGCAGTCTCGCGGACTCGCTCGCGGTGACCATTGTCTCTTTCGGTTTCAAGTACGGGCTGCCGACCGACGCCGACATCGTGATGGACGTCCGTTTCCTGCCCAACCCCTATTACATCCCGGCGCTGCGCGGACGAACCGGACTCGAGGACCCCGTCCGCAGGTTCGTGCTCGAGCGCGAGGAGGCCGGTGAGTTCCTTGCGAAGTGGTTCGACCTCCTCGAGCTCCTCGTGCCGAGCTACCTCATGGAGGGAAAGACCCACCTCGTCATCGCACTGGGGTGCACCGGCGGCATGCACCGCAGCGTCGCGCTGGCGGAGGAGACGGCCCGCTTCCTGTCCACCCACGGATTCCGTGTCGCGGTAAGTCACCGGGACATCGGGAAGGACCGTGAGGCCCGGTGAGCGAGATGCGCAGCGCGGTCGCGGTCGGCGGCGGCACCGGCCTGCCGAACGTCTTGCGCTGTCTCGTCGAGCTTGGTTTCGAGACGTCCGCCGTCGTCACCATGGCAGACGACGGCGGGTCGTCCGGGTTGCTTCGGCGCGAACTCGGCATGTTGCCACCGGGTGATGTACGCAACTGCCTGGTGGCCCTCTCAGACGCCGACAGTGTCCTCGGGCGACTCTTCCAGTACCGCTTCCCGCACGGCGAGGGGCTCGCCGGCCACGCGCTCGGCAACCTCGTGATCGCCGCTCTGTCCGACATCACCGGGGGGTTCCCAGAGGCCATCGAGGAGGCAGGACGACTGCTTGGCGCTCGTGGCAGGGTGCTCCCGTCCACCCTGGATGACGTGTGGCTGCACGCGACCGACGCGCTCGGGGAGCCCGTGTCGGGCCAGGCACGCATCGCGGTGAGCGACGGGCCGGTGACCCACGTGCGTCTCGAGCCGCGCGACCCGACCGCGTATGCTCCGGCCGTCGACGAGGTGCTCGGCGCGTCGGCCGTGGTGATGGGCCCGGGCAGTCTCTTCACGAGCGTCGTGCCCAACCTGCTCGTGCCCGGAATCTCCGAAGCGCTCCGGCAGACCTCTGCCCGGCGCGTCTACGTGTGCAACGTCGCGAACATGCGAGGCGAGACGAATGGCATGGACGCGGCCGATCACGTGCAGGCGCTGCTCGATCACGGGCTGGAAGGGGCGCTCGACGTCGTCGTGGTCCACGAGCCGGAGTGCTCGCCGGCGCACCCCGGCCGCTGCGTGATGTGGGAAGATAGGGACGAACCGGTCGAGGCCGTCGAGGCGGGGCCGGTTGTCATCGCGCGCATCGAGGCGATGGGGGTGCGCGTGGTCGCAGCGGACGTCGTCGACCCCGCCGACCATCGTCACCACTCGTATCACAAACTGCGTCGCGTCCTCGGGAGGCTGGTCGCGTAGGTGTCGTTCACCGCTGAAGTAAAAGAGGAGCTCTCGCGCATCGAGCCGAAGCGGCAGTGCTGTCTGAAGGCCGAGCTCGCAGCACTCGTGCGCATCGAGGGCACGCTGCACATCACCGGGCGGGAACGCTACCGCCTCGAGATCGCCACGGAGACCGCCCCTGTCGCACGCAAGACGATCAAGCTGCTGCACGGGCTGTACGATCTGAAGACCGAGCTCACCGTGCGGCGCAGCGTGCTCCACAAGACGAACAACTACCTGATCACCGTGGTCAGCCAGCCGAGGCTCCCGCAGGCGCTCAACGAACTCGGCATCCTCGACGACGCCCTGGCACTCACGTACGCTATCTCACCGCGGCTCGTGCGGCGCGACTGCTGTGCGATCGCGTACCTGCGGGGCGCGTTTCTCGGCGGCGGTTTCGTCGCCGACCCGCACGGTGACTTCCACTTCGAGCTCACGGCGGAGACCCCGGAGATGGCCGAGGGACTGCGTGCGCTCATGGGCAGGTTCGGCATCCATGCCAAGGTGACGCAGCGGCGCGGGCTGCAGGCGGTCTACCTCAAGGGTGCGGAGCCCATCGTGACCTTTCTCGCGCTCGTGGGCGCCCACCGGGCTCTCCTGCGCACGGAGGACGTCCGCATCGTGAAGTCGATGCGCAACGAGGTGAACCGGCTCGTGAACGCCGAGACGGCGAACCTGCAGAAGTCCGCCCAGGCAGCAATGACGCAGATCGAGGCGATCAGGACTCTCAAGGCTACCCGCGGTCTTGAGAATCTGCCCCGTGCCCTCAGGGAGCTCGCCGAGCTCAGGCTCGAACACCCGGACGTCAGCCTGCGCGAACTCGGCGAGCTGGCCGATCCGCCGCTCTCGAAGTCGGCGGTATATCATAGGATCAGGCGTATCGAGGAGCTCGCTTCGGGCGACTCCTCAGGGGAACACTGACGATAGGGAAGGTCGCGCCCGTGCCGCATGCCGCGGAGCGGGCGTTCGTGTGGCGTCGGGCACTCGGGTCCGCGCCCATTCCGGAGGAGGGATCCACGTGGCAATCAAGGTCGGCATCAACGGGTTCGGTCGTATCGGGCGCCTGGTGTTCCGGGCGTGCTTCAACGATCCGGACATCGAAGTGGTCGCGGTCAACGACCTGACCGATGCGAAGACCCTCGCGCACCTGCTCAAGTACGACTCGGTGCACGGACGTTTCGGTACCGAGGTAGCAGCGCACGACGACGGCTTCGCGGTCGATGGGGTCAAGGTCAGGGTGCTCTCCGAGCGCGATCCGGCAGCGTTGCCGTGGGCCGATCTCGGCGTCGAGGTCGTCGTCGAGTCGACGGGCTTCTTCACCGACGCCACGAAGGCTAAGGCGCACATCGATGCGGGCGCCCGTAAGGTGATCATCTCGGCGCCGGCCACAAACGAGGACATCACCGTCGTCATCGGCGTCAACGACGGCGACTACGATTCCGCGACGCATCACATCGTCAGCAACGCCTCGTGCACCACGAACTGCCTCGCGCCCTTCGCTAAGGTGCTGCGCGACGAATTCGGGCTCGTACGCGGTTTCATGAACACCATCCACAGTTACACCAACGACCAGGTCACGCTCGACGCGCCGCACAAGGACCTTCGCCGGGCGCGCTCTGCCGCAGTCTCGATCATCCCGACGAGCACCGGTGCCGCGAAGGCCATCGGGCTCGTCATGCCCGACATGAAGGGCAAGCTCGACGGCATGTCGATGCGAGTGCCGACTCCGGACGGCTCGGTCGTCGACCTGGTTGCCGAGCTCGAGCGGGACGTGACCGCCGAGGAGATCAACGCCGCGATGAAGGCTGCCGCGGACGGCCCGATGGCGGGCATCCTCGAGTACTGCACCGACCCCGTAGTCTCGATCGATGTCGTCGGCAACCCCGCCTCGTCGGTTTTCGACTCGATGCAGACCATGGTCATGGGCGGGAGCGGGAACTTCGTGAAGTGCGTGTCCTGGTACGACAACGAGTGGGGCTACAGCAACCGTGTCGCTGACCTCGTGAAGATCGTCGTCGGCTGATCCGCTCCGTCTGGCCCGCCGGCGGCCGCATCCCGGGCTCCCGGCGGCCGTGCGCAGGGAGGGTGTATGTTCGCGAAGCTGACCGTGAAAGATGCCGATGTCCGCGGGAGGCGCGCGCTCGTGCGCGTTGACTTCAACGTTCCGCTACAGGAGGGTTCGGTCACCGACGACACGCGTGTGCGCGCGGCACTGCCCACCCTTCGCTACCTCGTCGACCACGGCGCGCGCGTCATCATCATGAGCCACCTGGGCCGGCCGAAGGGCGAGCCGGACCCGCGCTACTCGCTGCGCCCCGTGCGCGGCGTGCTGCAGCGGCTGCTCGGCCGCAACGTGGTCTTCGTCGACGACATCGTCGGCAGGGAGGCCCACGAAGCGGTCGACCGCATGGTGGACGGGGAGATCCTCATGCTCGAGAACGTTCGCTTCCACCCGGGTGAGAAGGCGAACGATCCCGTTTTCGCGCGCGAGCTGGCGTCTCTCGGCGACGTATACGTCAACGACGCGTTCGGCGCGGCGCATCGCGCCCACGCCTCGACCGCCGGTGTGGCCGGGTACCTGCCCGCGTATGCCGGCCTGCTGCTCGCCCGTGAGGTAGAGACGCTGACCGGGATGCTGGCCGACCCCGAGCGGCCGTTCGTGGCGATCCTCGGTGGCAGCAAGGTCTCGGACAAGTTCGGTGTGATCGACCGGCTGCTCGAGTGCGTCGACACTCTCATCATCGGTGGCGGGATGTGCTTCACCCCGCTTGTGGCGAAGGGGATCGACGTCGGGCGGAGCCTCGTGGAGGCCGAGTGGGTCGAACCGGCCAAGGCCATGCTCGACAAGGCGACGGGCAACGGCGTCGACCTGTTGCTGCCGGTCGATTTCGTCGCCGCTGCCGACCTCGCGGAGGACGCGGACACCAGCATCGTCGGGCGTGCGGAGATCCCGGCCGGCATGATGGGGCTCGACATCGGGCCGACGAGCGTGGAGCTCTTCAAGGAGGCGATCGCCGGGGCGCGCACAATCTTCTGGAACGGGCCGATGGGCGTGTTCGAGCTCAAGCCCTTCGAAGCGGGGACCCGCGAGGTGGCGGCGGCCGTTGCGCGCAACAACCGCGCCGTGTCGGTCATCGGCGGGGGTGACTCGGTAGCGGCGCTGAAGAAGTTCGGCCTGGAGGAGCGGGTCACCTTCGTATCGACCGGTGGCGGCGCCTCGATGAAGCTTCTCGAAGGATCGAGTCTGCCGGGCCTCGAGGCCCTGCTCGACAGATAGGGAGGGTGCGTATGGCACGCCGACCGATGGTCGCGGGCAACTGGAAGATGTACAAGACCGCCGGGGAGGGCGCGATCCTCACCCAGAACATCGAGCCGCTCGTCTCCGGGCTCTGGGAGGAAGTCGAGGTCGTGGTCTGCCCGCCGTTCACGGCGCTGAAGAGCGTGTCGACCGTGATCGAGCTTGACCGGCTGACAATGGGCCTCGGTGCGCAGGACGTGCACTGGGAGGCCGAGGGTGCCTACACCGGTGCGATCGCGCCCCGCATGCTCGTCGACCTGCGCTGCGGCTACGTCATCGTGGGTCACTCCGAGCGCCGGGAGTACTTCGGCGAGACCGACGAGACCGTCAACAAGAAGGTCCACGCGGTCTTCGCGGCCGGCATGGTGCCGATCGTGTGTGTCGGCGAGTCGCTTGCGGTCCGCGAGGCGGAGGAGACCGAGCAGTTCGTGCGGGCGCAGGTCCGTGCGGGGATCGAGGGCGTGTCCGCCGAGGACGCCGCCCGTCTGGTCATCGCATACGAACCGATCTGGGCGATCGGCACTGGGCGCACACCGACCCCTGAAGGTGCGAACGACGTCGCCCGGTCCATCAGGGCGACGGTCGGAGCGACGTTCGGCCCACCTGCGGCGATGTCGACGCGCGTCCTCTACGGAGGTTCGGTCAAGCCCGAGAATGCCGCGATGTTCTTCGCGGAGCCGGACATCGACGGTGCACTCGTCGGCGGGGCCGCGCTCGAGGCGGCCTCGTTCGCCGAGATCTGTGAGGCCGCCCGGTGAGTGCGACAGGCCTGCCGCTCTGTCTCGTCATCATGGACGGGTACGGGCTGGCCGGACCCGGGCCGGGCAACGCCATCGCCGCTGCGAACACGCCGGTGCTCGACGAGCTGTTCGACCGCTGGCCCCATGCAGCCCTGAGGGCCTCAGGCGAGGCCGTCGGCCTCCCGGACGGACAGATGGGGAACTCGGAGGTCGGCCACCTCAACATCGGGGCGGGCCGCATCGTGTATCAGGAGCTCACGCGTATTTCGAAGGCGATCGAGGAAGGGACCTTCTTCGAGAACCCCGTCCTGAGCGCCGCGGTTGACGCCGCTGTCTCCGCGGGCAGAGCCGTCCACTTCATGGGCCTGCTCTCGGACGGCGGGGTGCACAGCCATCTCGACCACCTCTACGCTCTGGTGCGCCTCGCCAAGGCCCGTGGTGCAACCCGCATCTTCGTGCACGCCTTCCTGGACGGCCGCGACGTAGCGCCCGACTCGGGCCTCGGCTTCGTCGAGGCGGTCGAGAGCTTCCTCGCTGCCGAGGGTGTCGGGCGTATCGCCAGCGTCGCAGGCCGCTACTACGCGATGGACCGTGACAACCGTTGGGAGCGAGTCGAGAAGGCGTGGAAGGCGCTCGTCGAGGGGGAAGGGGCCGTCGCGACGAGCGCGCCGGCCGCCGTCGCCGCGTCGCACGCGGCAGGCGTCACCGACGAGTTCGTAGAACCGGTGGTGATCTGCACGGGTGAGGGAGCGGTCGGTACGGTCTCGGACGGAGACGCTGTCGTGTTCTTCAACTTCCGCCCCGACCGAGCGCGTGAGCTAACGCGGGTGTTCGTCGATCCGGCGTTCTCCGGGTTCGCCCGGCACGCCTGGCCCGCGGTTCATTTCGTGTGCCTGACCGAGTACGACCCGACCATCCCCGCGCCCGTTGCGTTCGAGAAGGACCTCCCGTGCTGTGTGCTCGCCGACGTGCTCGCCGAGTCGGGTCTTCGCCAGCTCCACATCTCCGAGACGGAGAAGTACGCACATGTCACGTTCTTCCTCAACGGGGGCGCCGAGGCACCCAAAGCGGGGGAGGAACGGGTCCTCGTCCCGAGTCCGCGCGTGCCCACGTATGACCTGCAGCCCGAGATGAGCGCGCCCGGGGTCACCGAGGAGCTCGTCCGTGCCATCGAAGAGCAGCGTGCCGACGTCTACATCGTGAACTACGCGAACTGCGATATGGTCGGACATACGGGCGTCTTCGATGCCGCGGTGACTGCCGTGGAGGCGGTGGACGAGGGCGTCGGGCGGGTCGTTGCCGCCGTGATGGGAAAGGGTGGGACTGTCGTCATCACGGCTGATCACGGCAATGCGGAGCGCATGGTCGAACCCGATGGTTCAGGGCCGTTCACCGCGCACACTACGTCGGATGTGCCGCTCATCGTCGTTGACGATCGGATCTCCGGTCTCGTGGGAGGCGGCATCCTTGCCGACGTCGCACCGACGGTACTCGCGCTGATTGGCGTGGAGCGGCCCCGGGAGTGGACGGGCCACAACCTCCTGCTATACTGAATGGTCGCGCGGTCGGGGTGATCGCGAACCAACGTAAGGAGAATCCTCGGTGAACGTGCTTGTCGGCTTCCTGCTCGTAATCCACGTGCTCGCTAGCGTCGGGCTCGTGGTGCTCATACTGCTGCACTCCGGGAAGGGCACCGGGGTCTCCTCGATGTTCACCGGCGTCATGTCACCGACCTCCGCCGGAACGGGCATCATAGAGAAGAACCTGGACCGCTTCACCATCGCGGCCGCGATCACCTTCGCCGTGACAACCTTGCTGCTGATGGTCACCTACTCTCCGGGCGCATAGCGCGACAACGCGCCTCGCAGAATCTTGAATTGCCGGGCGGGCCCTACTCAGGACCCGCTTCTCGCCGGGCTCACTTCACGGAACATACCTGCTTGTGCCGCTTGCCATCGTGCCCAAACAGGCGGAGACTGAATAGTGCCGCGTGTGGTGAAGCGGCTGGAACGGCTGCGAAAAGGCCGCGAGGCGCGCAGTGGTCGCCTGCGTGTGTCGTAGGTCGCGGCCGTGATAACCGTACGATGCTGGAAGGGAGGCACTACGTTGTCAGAGAGATGGCGCAAGTCTATCGCGCTTCTCCTTGTGCTCGGGCTCGCGCTCTCAGTGCTCGGTCTGGCTGGGTGCGGCGGCGAGGAGGAGCCGGTCTCGGAGGAACCGGTCTCCGAGGGTCCCGTTGAGGGCGGCACGTTCAACTACTTCATCAGCGAGCCCGCCTACATAGATCCCGTGAACCTGCAGGAATCAGAGGGTACCCAGGTCGGCCAGGTGCTCTTCGACAGCCTCGTGGCCTTCGATCCGATCACTTCCGAGGTCATGCCGGCTGCTGCCGAGACCTGGGAGTCCAATGACGACGCAACCGTGTGGACGTTCAATCTCGTTGAGGGCGCGAAGTTCCACGACGGCACTGACGTTACGGCAGAGGACTTCAAGTACGCGTGGGAACGCATCTGCAACCCCGTGAACGAGTCCGAGATCTCGTATCACCTCTCGGCCGTCAAGGGCTATGACAAGATGCAGGACGGCTCGGCGACCGAGCTCGAGGGCGTCAAGGTCATCGACGACTACACGCTCGAGGTCACCCTCAACTACGGCTTCGCCGACTTCGAGTCCGTCGTCGGCCACCCGGCTCTCGCCCCGGTTCCCGCCGAGGCCGTGGAGGCCGGTGACTTCGGCGAGATGCCCATCGGGAACGGCCCGTTCAAGATGACCGAAGCGTGGGCACACGACCAGTACATCAAGGTCGAGAAGTTCGCCGACTACTACGGTGATGCTCCGTACATTGACGGGATCGAGTTCAAGATCTTCGCCGATGAGGACACCGCGTTCCTCGAGTTCCAGGCGGGCAACGTGGACTTCACGAGCATCCCGTCCGGGCAGATCCAGACGACGATCGACGAGTGGGGAGAGAGCCCGGACGGCTACACTCTCAACCCGGGTGAGCAGGTCTCGCTTGGCACCGAGCTCGCGACTTACTTCCTGCTCATGAACAACGGAGACGAGGTCCTGAGCGACCCGGTCGTGCGCGCGGCACTCTCGCTCGCCATCGACCGTCAGGCCATCTGCACCACCGTCTTCGAGGACACCCGCGAGCCAGCCACGGGTATCGCGCCCGAGGGCATCTTCGGGTTCCAGGAGAGCGGATTCGAGTACGCGCGCTACGACGTCGAGGAGGCCAAGTCCCTGCTTGCCGAGGCCGGCTATCCGGAGGGTGAAGGCTTCCCGAAGATCACCCTGGAGTTCAACAGCGGCGCCGGTCACGAGGACATCATGCAGCTGGTGCAGGCTGATCTTGCCGAGATTGGGATCGAGTCGGAGCTGGCCGGCACCGAGTGGGCAGCGTACCTTGACAAGCTCGATGCGAAGGACTACCAGATCGGTCGCCTCGGCTGGATCGCCGACTACCCGATCATGGACAACTTCCTCTATCCGCTCTTCAAGACCGGCTCGGGCGACAACTACACCGGCTACAGCAACGCCGAGGTTGACGCGATGCTCGAGGAGGCGCGCACCACGGTCGACGATGATGCGCGCATCGAGATGTACCGCGAGATCGAGATGAAGGTTGGCGAGGACACGCCTCTGGTTCCGCTCATGTTCTATCGCCACCGCCACGTGGCTTCGGATCGCGTCATGGAGGGTGTCTACAGCGCCACCGGCCTGTTCGACTTCCAGAAAGTCTGGCTGGAGCAGTAACGGCCGTATGGCTGACTGATAGAGTCGCCACGTGACGAGTGCCGGGGCACCCGCCCGGGTGCCCCGGCACCACTCGTCCGAACCGCCACTCGATCTCACAGCGGGGAAGTAGCGCCATGCTCAAGTACACAGTCCGCCGTGTCCTTCAGATGATCCCTGTCTTCATCGGCGTGACCCTTATCCTCTTCATCCTACGGGCTCCGGGCGTGCTCCCGGGCGATCCGGTGCGGATGATCACCGGCGAGCGCGCGATCTCCGACACGCTGCGCCAGCAGATTATCGAGAAGCACGGGCTCGATCAGCCGCTTCTCGTGCAGTACCGGATGTACCTCACCAGCCTGCTTCAGGGCGACCTCGGTGAGTCGTACCAGCGGGGGCGTCCCGTCCGCGATATCTTCGCGGAGAAGTTTCCGAACACCATTAGGCTCGCGATAGCAGCAATCATCATCGAGGCGGTGATCGGCCTCAGTGCCGGCATCATCTCGGCCGTCAAACAGTACTCATTCAGCGATGTGCTCGTGACTCTCTCCACTTCGATCCTGGTCTCAGTGCCGGTGTTCTGGCTCGGAATGCTGTTCCAGATACTCTTCGGCATCAAAATGAAAGAGTGGACCGGGGGAGCGTTCTACTTACCGATGTCTCAGATGTCATCGGCCGACTTCCCTGATTGGGCGCACCTGATCCTTCCGGCCATCACCCTAGCCTCCGTCTCGACCGCCTACGTTGCGCGCATCATGCGCAGCCAGATGCTCGAGGCCGGAAGCCAGGACTATATACGGACCGCCGAGGCCAAGGGCCTCACACGCCGGGCGGTCATCTTCAGGCACCAGATGAAGAACGCGCTCATCCCCGTCGTGACGTTCATCGGAATCGACTTCGGTGTGATGATGGGAGGGGCGATCCTCACCGAGACCGTGTTCAGCTGGCCGGGAGTCGGCCGTGAAATCTTCCTGGCGGTCGGACAGCGCGACTGGCCGATCGTCATGGGCGGCACGATCATCATCGTGTTCCTCGTAATGATCACGAACCTCATCGTCGACCTCAGCTACGCGTGGCTCGATCCGCGGATCAGGTACGGGGGTGCTGCCGAATGAGCCCCAGGCCGCATGACCCTCGCGATCACCCTGTCAACGGCCCGGTCGATGTGTGCGGGCACGAGGTGAAGACCGAGGGCACGACGCTGCCGACACTTCCCGGTAACGCGCACGTTTACGACAGTGCGGTCACGGCTAGCCGCACGCTGTGGGGCGACGCGTGGCGCAGGCTTCGCAAGAACAAGCTCGCCATCACCGGTCTCGTGTGGATCATGATCGTCGTGACCATGACCCTCACCGCCGACCTGTGGGTGCCACTCTTCTTCGCCGACCCGATTGCGGTCAACACGGAGCCGGGGGCGAGTCTTCAGTCGCCGTCGTGGGAGCACCCTTTCGGGACCGATAAACTCGGCCGCGATGTCTTCTCTCGCGTCATCTACGGTGCACGGGTCTCGCTTGCGGTCGGCGTGCTTGCGGTCTCGATCTCGCTGGTCATCGGACTCCTGCTTGGTGCCCTGTCGGGATACCGCGGAGGCGCGGTCGACACCTTCGTCATGCGAACGGCCGACGTCTTCTTCGCCTTCCCCTACATACTGTTCGCCATCGCCCTCATCGCGGTCCTCGGACCGAGCTACCGCAACGTGTTCATCGCTATCGGCATCCTCGGCTGGCCGAGCATCGCGCGCGTGTTCCGGAGCTCGATCCTCTCCGTGAAGGAGAATGAGTACATCGACGCGGCGCGCGCCATGGGTGCGTCTGACTTCCGCATCATGTTCCGACACGTCATGCCCAATGCCATCGCGCCTATCATCGTGTACGGCACGATGAGTGTCGGGGGAGCGATTATCACCGAGGCGGCACTGTCCTTCCTCGGCATGGGCGTTCAGCCGCCGACGCCGTCATGGGGCCTCATGCTCTCCGACGCGAAGTCGCTCATGTTCGTCGCGCCGTGGCTCACCATCTGGCCCGGCTTTGCCATCCTGACCACCGTGCTCGCATTCGTGCTGCTGGGCGACGGCTTCCGTGACGCGCTCGACGTGAAGATGAAGGACTGATCCATGCCGCCGCTCCTGCAGGTCAAGGGACTCGCTACCCACTTCACCACCCGAGACGGCATCGTCAAGGCTGTTGACGGAGTCTCGTTCACTCTCGAGGCCGGAAAGACGCTCGGCGTTGTCGGCGAGTCCGGTTCCGGGAAGTCGGTCACAGCGCTCTCGATCATGCGTCTCGTCCAGGAACCACAAGGTCGGATCGTTCATGGGGAGGTCCTCTTCAAGGGTGAGGACGTTGTGAAGATGAACGACGCCAAGGTTCGCGCCCTGCGCGGTGACCGCATAGCGATGATCTTCCAGGACCCGATGACATCCCTGAACCCCGTGTATCGGGTCGGCCGTCAGATCGGGGAGTCGCTCATGCTCCACAAGGGCATGAGCAAGAGCGAGGCGTTCGAGCGGACCGTCGAACTGCTCGACATGGTCGGTATACCGCATGCCCGCGAGCGGGCGAAGGACTACCCGCACCAGTTCTCGGGTGGCATGCGGCAGCGCGCGATGATCGCGATGGCGCTCGCGTGTGATCCGGACATCCTCATCGCCGACGAACCCACGACCGCGCTCGACGTGACGATTCAGGCCCAGATCCTGGAACTCATGATCGAGATGCAGGATCGCACCGGTGCGGCCATCATCATGATCACCCACGATCTCGGGGTCGTCGCCGACATGGCCGACGACGTCATGGTCATGTACGCGGGCAAGCAGGTTGAGTACGGGACGGCTGACGATGTCTTCTACCGGCCGCGACACCCGTACACATGGGGCCTCCTCGCCAGCCTGCCTCGTCACGACGTCGACGAGAAGGCCTGCCTGAACCCGATCGCCGGGCAGCCCCCGAGTCTAATCAACGTCCCGCCGGGATGCGCCTTTCACCCGCGATGCGTCCATGCGCGACCGGAGTGCAGCGTAGAGGTGCCCGAACTGCTCTCGGCCGGCAGCACCCACGTTGCAGCGTGTCCTTACTCCGCGGGCCTGACTCCCGAGGCTTGCGGCGTACTCGCCGGGCGAGGTGACGCGCGATGAGTGAGCTGCTGCGCGTCGAGAACCTGACGAAGTACTTCCCGGTCGAGAAGGGAGTGCTGAGCAGCCGTATCGGCCAGAAGGTGCACGCGGTCGACGACGTGTCGTTCTCGGTGAATGCGGGAGAGACGCTCGGCTTGGTGGGCGAGTCAGGATGCGGGAAGTCCACTACCGGTCGATGCGTGATGAGGCTTCTCGAGCCGTCGTCGGGCACCATCACCTTCGACGGGCAGGACGTCGGCGTGATGAAGCGCTCGGCGCTCAAGACCTTTCGGCGCGACGTCCAGATCATCTTCCAGGACCCCTATGCGTCGCTCAACCCGAGGATGACTATCGGGGAGATCGTGTGGGAGCCACTACTTGTGCACGGTATCGGCGATCGGGAGAGCCGGCGCATCCGGGTGAAAGAGCTGCTTGAGGTCGTGGGACTCAATCCCGAGCATATCAACCGCTACCCCCACGAATTCTCCGGCGGCCAGCGCCAGCGCATCGGCATCGCACGAGCCCTGGCGCTTCAGCCCAAGATGATTGTCTGCGACGAGCCGGTCTCGGCTCTTGATGTCTCGATCCAGGCCCAGGTCGTGAACCTTCTCGATGAGCTCCAGGACACGTTCGGGCTCACCTACCTGTTCATTGCACACGACCTCTCCGTCGTCAGACACATTTCCGACCGTGTCGCAGTCATGTACCTCGGCAGGATCGTGGAGATCGGAGACTGGAGGGGGTTGTACGACGTACCTCACCATCCCTACACCCAGTCGCTGCTGTCGGCGGTTCCTGTGCCCGATCCGGCGAAGCAGCGCTCGAGGGAGCGCATCATCCTCAAGGGGGATGTCCCGAGTCCGATCGACCCCCCGAGCGGCTGCCGGTTCCACACACGATGCCCGATCGCGCAGTTCCCGAAGTGCGAGGAGGAGGAGCCACCTCTGGCCGACGTGGCGCCGGGACACCAGGCCGCGTGCCACTTCGCCAAGCCTTTCCCGATCGCGATCGGAGATGCCGCCGAAAGGACCGCGGCGGCGCCCTCCGGCAGCGGTGACCAGCCGGAAGGACCCACTGCTCCCGGCCGGGATTCCGTATAGCGCACCCTGTATGAGTGCGCTATACTGTCGTCCGTCGCGCTCCAGGGCGCGGTCATGTCCGAGTGGCGGAATGGCAGACGCGCTAGGTTGAGGGCCTAGTGTCCTTAGGGACGTGCGAGTTCAACTCTCGCCTCGGACACCACGACTGGACAGGGCTCCTTCCCAATTGGGATGGGGCCCTTTGTCGTTGCGGGGCGCGGGCTGGTCGCGGCTTCCGGTCCTCCACAGAATCGACACACTGGCCGCCGCTGTGCTTGCTGATGGCGCGGTATAATCGGTCCGTCCTCAGGAGGTTCGATGAGACTCAACAGGTTCACGCTGTCCGTCATCACGATGCTCGTCGTCGTTGCTGCCGTGACGGCTCTGTCGGTACTTCGGGATACTCCCCAGAGCACACGGTATGCTCCAGAGCTCGATCCTGCGGTCGAGGAGTCGTCGGCAGGCGATCCGGTTGTCGGTGGCGAACTCGCCGCCTCTTCCGTCACGGAGACACGGACGGCGCTCGCCCCGCTCGCGAACAGCGTGTGAGAGCGACAGGCGCGGGTGGCCCAGGGCGACGCCCCCTCCTCGGGAGTGGATGACAAGCCGGATGCGACCAATGGTGCGGTGCCCTCTCCGACGCCGAGCCCTGGACCACCGCCAACTAACCTCAGTCTTGAGGAGCGTAAGGCGTTCTACTGGGAGCTCATCGAGGCTCAGGACCGCGCTGTTGCCGAGGCTGAGGCAGCGCACCCCATGGATTCAGACCCTCCTCAGGTAGACGAATACGTTCGGCTGTGGCTGGAGCTGACCGCGAAGTACGAGTCGGCAGTCCGCGAGAAGTACGACGTGTCGGAGGCGCAAGCTGACGCCATCGTCGAGGAGGGCATAGTCAGTAGCTGGCCCATGCCGCCGCTGCCCGAATAGCGTACCCGGAATCCGACGGTCAGTATGGCCGGGACACCACACCGCCCGGAGTGGGCGTGCGTGCGCGCGGCGCCCTGGGGTGTCAATCAGTCTCGCCGCAGGCTAGAATACCCGCGAAGGACTGTAGCAGCGTGCACGAGCGCGCACCGTCTCCGAATCGACGGACGCGCGGCAGCGCAGACGCAGCACACTCACCACTGCCGAGCCATCCACGGCAGCCCGGTGCCGACCTTGTACCACAGCGGAGCGGGGCACCGAGGCAACACAGGGGATGTCGCAGAGGCAATCCGCAGCAGATCCAGCACAACCACGACGTGCCACGCTGGTACATGTCGTTGTGCATTCGTGCGCACTGATCTTTGACAAGTGGAGATTGAGAGGCGATAGGCCATGAAGCGAGGGCTGGTTCTGACCCTCCTCGTAGCGCTCACCCTTCTGCTTCCTGCGCAGACAGCCCTCGCGGCCGGCGCATCACGAGTAGACGCGGTCGATGAGCGGGCCGGTGAGGTAGCGGCCGGTGATGAGGGCGTTCAGAACGCAAGCGAAGCGGGCGGCTCCGCTAAGGGGAATGGAACATCTGCCGGTTCGGCGAAGACGCCTCCGGGCCAGGGGAAGACGAAACGCGGCACGGTGGAAGGAGTGCCAGCCGGCTCGGCCAAGACCCCTCCGGGCCAGGCGAAGGTCAAACCCGCCAAGGTCAAGGTATCTGCGGGAGGGGAGACCCACGATCCGACGCCGCTCGAGCCTGTCGGCGCACCCCCGTCCGGCAAGGGGAGTCCCATAGCCTCGTCCGACCCGGAACCCTGTGAGACGATCGTTCACCTGCACGATCCGCACGTGGGAGCTGACAGCAAAACGTCCGGCAGTGAGCCGGATGATGGCGGGCTCACAGACGCGGTGGTGTGGCACTTCGTGCTCAACGGTCTCGACCACGGCACGGAGCCGGCACAGCTCACCGTGACCTTCAAGGACGCCGGGGAACTGACGGCTACTGGTCGGCCTGTGGGTAACGGCTCGACTCAGCACTTCTACGTCGGCACACCCGATCACGATGTGATTCGCTCGGCGTCAGCGGTCGTGTGCAGCCAGGGAGTCGGGAAGCTGGTGTTGAGCCATGTCTCGTACCAGTCGCCACCCGACGACGAGGACAGGCCCGACGACGAGGACAAGCCCGACGACGAGGACAAGCCCGACGACGAGGACAAGCCCGACGAGGCGAAGAAGCCGTCAACAGTCGAGAAGACGGCTCTCGAGGAGGACTACCTTCCGTTCACAGGAGATCCCGCCGCGCTCCTGCTGGGCCTGGCGCTCGGTGCGTCCATCACAGGTGGGCATCTGCGCAGGCTCGGTCGGCGCCGACACTAGCGTAGCCGCTGTAAGCCTCGATGAGGAGCCGCCCTCGGGCGGCTCCTTTCTCGTGTGCAGCCGATCTCGCGTAGCGCATCCCGAGTTGCGTTGCGTCGCTAGTGCTCGTGATGTCGCCTCCGCCAGCGTCTGAAGACGATCGACAGGAAGAACCAGACCCCGACGCCGGCGGCACACACGAGCGCGAACGCTGCGATCGCCTCGAGCCACCACGGCAACTCGGTGGGGCCGAGCAGCCACGAGAACCCTAGGACGAACGCGGAGACGACGAGTGCGAACGCGAGCCGGTCGACGGCCTGCTCGATGCGTGACATCAGCGGGTCGAACCCGCCGGGCCGCACCGTCATGCGCAGGTCCCCGTCTGCGATGCGCTTGAGGGCCCGGTTCACGTTGTCGGGTAGGCCCTGCAGTGCCTTCATCGTGCGCCGTACCGTAGAGGTGAAGCCCTTCGCCATCGTCGCGGGGTGAGTCTGCTCCTCGATGATACGTTTGGCGAACGGGGTCACGGAGTCGACGAAGCGGAACTCGGGATCGACATTCGTGCCGAGTGACTGGATCGTTGCGAGTGTGGTCAGGAGCAGCGCGAACTCGGAGTCAAGCGTGAGACCGCGCCGCCCTATCAGCGTCATGATCTCGAACAGCAGCTCGCGCGTGTCGACCTCGCTCAGCTTGAGGTTGTAGTACTTGCGGATGAGGCTCGTTACGGCGCCGGTGGACCGTCAGCGCTCTGCCGCATGTCGGCCTGTGCACTGTAGCGCAGGACGATAGTCGCGGCATCGTCTCGCGACGTGGCCCGGCTGTGGCATCGTCGCACTCGGCCGCGGGTACGGCAACCGGGGCACGAGCTGAAGCGCTGCGGACCATCCGCTATGCTGTGGAGAACGTCATTGTGAGGAGTCCCGCGCTATGCTGCGTTTTCACGAGGTTCGTCTGGGAGCCGGCGAGGAGGCCGCGTGCCGCCGGTGCGCCTCCGCGAGCGAGATCGAGCCAGTCGAACCCGCGGCCGGTTCCTCAGCAGTGCTCGACATCGAGCTGACGGCGGCGAACTCCGCGGGGGCGTTGCTGACGGGCACCGGTTCTCTCGATCCCGGCAGCCTGGTCGAGTACGCCGCTCGCCTGGCAGCGCTCGGAGTCGGTCGCATCGGAGTGCGTATCTCGGGTGGAAACTCCACGGACTCGACCCCGATGCGTCTGTTGCTGGAGAGCGGAGTCCGTGTGATCGAGGTGGTCTTCCTCGGCTCCGGCCCGGAGCTCCATGATGCTCTGGTCGGCACTCCCGGCGGCTTCGACCGCGCGGTCGGTGCGATCCACGCGTGCTCGGAGGCGGCGGGCGAACTCGGGGTGAAGGTTGCGGTCCGGGGAAGGATCCGTCTGTGTGCGCACAACCTGCACGATGCCCCGGCGGCCGTCATGCGCCTGGCCGAGATGGGCGTCACCAGCATCGTGCTGGAGTGTGATCCGCGTCTTGACGTGCGGCGCTCGGCCGAGTGGGTTGCGGCGGCGTGCGACACGGGTACCGTCAATCGGGTGTGGGTCGCCGTGACCGGCATGCCCGACGGCGCGCTCGGCGACAAGGCCCTGCACGCCCTCGACGTGATCTCGCTGACGGAGGGTGTCGCGTGAGTCGGGGTCCGGCACAGAAGGTCGCGCTCGTCGGCCTTAACTCGCCAGGTTACCGTTCGCTCGCTCTCGGCTACGTACGCGCGTACGCACAGCACGACGGCCGACTCGCCGGCAAGAGCGGGTTCATGACGCTCGATCTCGACGTGAACGTCGACCCATGGTGGGTCGCGTACCGCGTCGCCGGGCTTGCTCCCGACGTCGTCGGGTTCTCCGTGACCTGCTGGAACGCGCGCTCGGTCTATGATGCCTGCCGGATCGTCCGACAGGTGCTCCCGGCTGCCTACATCGTGGTCGGGGGACCGGAGGTCTCCCCGATCGCGGAGGACGTTCTTCGCTCCCAGCCCGCGATAGACGCGGTGGTTCGCGGGGAGGGGGAAGAGACGTTCGCCGAGCTGCTGGCGACCCTACTGAGGGATCGTTCGCCCTGGAGAGTCGAGGGCGTGACAGCGCGACGTGACGGCGAGGTCGTCTCCGCCCCCGACCGGCCCCTGATCGCCGACCTGGATGCGATCCCTTCACCGTACCTCACCGGGGCGGTCGAACCGGTGGAGGGCACCGCGTATCTCGAGACCTACCGGGGTTGCCCGCACCGGTGTGGGTACTGCTTCGAGGGCAAAGGGTTCGGGCGGATCAGGTCGTTCTCCCGCGAGCGTGTCGAGGCAGAGGCAGCGTATCTCGCGCAGACGGCAGGACTCGGTTCCTTCACCTTCATCGACCCCGTTTTCAATCTGACTCCCGAGCGTCTCGAGTGGCTGTCGGGCGTGATGGAGCCCTACGCTTCCCGGGGAGTACGGCTACACACCGTCGAGGTCGACATAGAGCGCATCGGGCCCATGCAAGCCGAGCTTCTGAGCCGCGCGGGAGTGGCTTCTGTCGAAACGGGTCCCCAGACCATCGGGGGGCGGGCGCTGGAGGTCTGTCGTCGCTCCTTCCACAGGGAGCGGTTCATGGCTGGTGTCGAGGCGCTCCGAAGCGCCGGCATACGCGTCGAGTGCGACCTCATCGTGGGGTTGCCGGGTGACAGGCCGGCCGATGTGGTGGAAGGCATGCGGTTCGTCGCCGAGCTCGATCCGGGCATGCTTCAGATGTCGACCCTGCATGTCCTGCCGGGCACCGACCTGTGGCAGCGCGCCGAGGAGGTTGGGCTTGCGTTCGATCCCGCGCCGCCACATGAGGTCGTCAGCACCGGTGAGATAGGCTTTGCAGACCTGCGACGGCTCGAAGTCATGGGCAACGCGCTCATGGAGCACTATCAGGCCCGCATCTGATGCGGTGAGGAGTCGGGTGGATACAGAAGAACAGCACGTCTCGAGGCGGGCCGAGGCCATACGGCCCTTCGTGGTCATGGACGTCGTGGCGCGCGCGAAGGAGCTCGCCGCGATGGGCCATGACGTGGTGCGGCTCGAGATCGGTGACCCCGATCTGCCGACACCCGTGGTGATCACCCGCGCTGCCGAAAAGGCGATGGAGCAGGGCGATACCGGTTACACGCAGTCGGCGGGACTGCCCGGTCTGCGCGAGGCCGTCTCGGCACATTACACGGCCGCCTACGGTGTGGCGGTCGATCCCGAAGACATCGTGGTGACACAGGGGACTTCCCCCGCGATGCTTCTGGTCTTCGGTGCCCTGCTAGACCCCGGTGACGAGGTCATCGTCTCCGACCCCTGCTATCCGGCGTATCCGAATTACGTGAACTTCCTCGGCGGCGTTCCAGTGACCGTGCGCGTCAGGCCGGAGGAGGGATTCCGCTTCCGCCCCGAAGAGATACGCGCCGCGATCACGCCGAAGACGCGCGCGATCATGGTGAACTCGCCGTGCAACCCCACCGGAACGGTTCTGCCCCCCGAGGACCTTGCGGGACTCGCGTCGATCGCCGAGGAGCACGGCATCTGGATCGTCAGCGACGAGATCTACCACGGCCTGGACTTCTCCGGTCGAAGCAGGTCGATTCTCGAGTTCACCGACAGGGCGTTCGTTCTCAACGGTTTCTCGAAGGTCTATGCGATGACCGGTTGGCGCCTCGGCTACCTCATCGCCCCGCGCCCCTTCGTGAGGCCATGCGAGAAGATACAGCAGAACTTCTTCCTGTGCGCGAACCACTTCGTCCAGGTCGCAGGGACCGTCGCACTCACTGAGGCGCAGGGCGAGGTCGTACGGATGCGCGAGATCTACGACCAGCGTCGGCGCTATCTGATACCTGCGCTGCGCGACATCGGACTCACGGTGGCGTGTGAGCCCACCGGGGCCTTCTACGTTTTCGCCGACGCCCGTGCCTGGGGTGACGATTCTCTCGAGATCTCGCGCCGCATTCTCGAGGAGGTTCACGTCTCGGTCGCTCCGGGTATCGACTTCGGTCCCGGCGGCGAGGGTTTCCTCCGGTTCAGCTACGCGACCTCCCTCCAGCGACTCGCCGAAGGGGTCGCCCGGCTTCGCTCGTGGGCTTCGAGGTGAGGCCTCAGAGTGACGTCCGGGCGATGCGGCACTCACGCGCGTCGTGTCCACGGCCGAAACATACAACGAGCCTGTCGACCGTCGTCTCGTGGATGCGACGGCACGCTTATTGCACTACCTGATTCGATGTTGCGCCGCGGGGCGCACGATCCTCAGAAGGGGACCTCACTTGAGCAAGACGTGGAGCAAGGCCGATCTGCATATCCACAGCACCCATAGCGACGGTCTAGCGACCATCCCCGAGATCATGCGTCACGTCCAGGACAACACCGACCTTTCTGTCATCGCGATCACCGACCACAACACCATCGAGGGAGCCCTTCTCGCCAAGTCCCTTGAGAGCGATTTCGAGCTCGAGGTCGTCGTGGGCGAAGAGGTCTCCACGAAGTCGGGGCACGTCATCGGTCTGTTCATCCAGGAGCACATCCACGCCGGGATGAGTGTGACCGACACCATCCGCGCCATCGACGAGCAGGGCGGGGTGGCGATGATCCCGCATCCGTTCTCCGCACAGGGCGTCTTCGGACCCTTCGGCGTCAAGGGCTTCGGTGCGGCACTGAACGATTTCGCGTTCCATGCGCTCGAGGTCTACAACTCGATGCCCTTCCTCGTCTACGCGAACAGGGTCGCTGCCAGGGTCTTCTCGGGCGGCCAGGGCATCGCGGCGACCGGCGGCTCTGACGCCCACGTGCTCCAGGGCATCGGTAAGGGCTATACCGTGTTCCGCGGTACCAGCGCGGATGATCTGCGGGCCAGCATCGACGCTCTCGAGACCCGGGCCGAGACCGGCCGCGGCGGGCTCGGTATCGCCCTGCGCTACGCATTCCACTTCCCGCGTATCCAGCGCCAGCGCGAGTGGAACAGGGCCGTCTGCAAGCCCGGCCGCGCCGGGTAGCACGCTAGGACGCGCGCGTCCCGGCTTCCAGCTCGATCTCCCGCGCGATCACCTCGGAGAACACTTCGTCTTCACCCCATGGAGCGACGTGCACGATGCGCACGTCATCCGGGACGCGGGCGTCGCGTGCGGCCGCGGGCACGTCGAGCAGGACCTGCAGGTTTGCGAAGGGCAAACACGTGGGCACGACGATGATGCGCCGGGAACCGAGTGCCGCGAGGTGGCGGACCGTCTCTGCGATCCCCGGATCGCGCCACTCCGCAGCACACACACGTATGTTCGCCTCGTCCAGGCCCCCCTCCTGAAGCAGTGTCCGGACCCGGTTCGCGAACGCGTTCTCCTGGATGTCGAAGGTGGGATTCGAATCGGCCTGCAGCCCGGGCTGGCCGTGGACGAGCAACACCACGCCTGAGTCAGAGGGTCCGTCGGCGACGGCAAGCGTACGCTCGGCGATCAGCCGGGCGAGCTCGTCTGATGTCCAAAGGGGCCGGGTGAAGCCCACGCTGATCGACGCGAGCAGGTCTCCTGCCTCCTCGAGATCGCGGCGTTGAGTAACGGCCCGGCTGCTCTGTGCGATGTGGGCGCCCGCGACGATGGCGCGGGTGTAGCCCGCGTCCAGCGCCTGCTCGACTAGGTCGAGAAGCGCGGAGGGCTCAGAGCAGCGGACGGTCACGGGGCCAGCGAATCGACTGGACGCGAGGCGACATTCCACGTTCTCGGCGCAGGCCCTCGCTGCGGCATGTTCGGGGCTCCTGCCACCCACGGCACGGTACCGGGCCTTCTGAGCCGCATAATGGAAGGGGGTGATGGCGATTGAGGGCTCGGGCAGGCCGGCGGCGACGAGCTCTGCGATCTCCCGAGTCGTCTCGCTCGGGCGGTAGGTCTCGGATTCCGTGTCGACCAGCAAGACGGCAAGTGTGCGGACCGAAATACCGGGAAGAGGTATCCGTGCGCGGGGGGCGCGAGGCGCGACGTACGAGAGCACGGCCGACACCAGCGCGAAACCGCCGCCAAGCCCGGCCACTGCAAGAAGACCAGCAACGACCGTGAAGGTGGTCGTATCGTACGCGGCGACCAGCCTGCTGCCGGCCACGACCGCGAATCCCATGGAGACGATGCCCCCGAGCGCGACGAGCGCCTCGCGTGGCCGGACCACGACGAGCAGGAGTGCGAGGCTCGCACCCGCACCCATCGCTCCTCCGACCAGGCCGGCCCACAGCAGCGGCGCCATCGACCCTCCTTCATGTCCGACGCACCGATGATACCCCGAGCCGACCGGTGTGCGCGCGTTGACGAGACATACCCCAGGGGGTATCATGAGAGCGATTGTAGATGGCCACCGTAGCGGATGACGGGAAAGGGGAGAAGGATGTCGGACAAGGTCAAGGACGTGAGCGAAGCGCTCTTCCGGGAAGAGGTGCTCGACGCCAGCGTCCCGGTGGTAGTCGACTTCTGGGCGCCGTGGTGTGGGCCGTGCCGGGTGGTCGCACCCGAGGTACAGAAGCTGGCCGACCGGGCGAACGGCACTGTGAAGTTCGTGAAAGTCAACATAGACGACAATCGAGACGTCGCCATGAAGTACGGCGTCATGAGCATACCGACGATCGCCAAGTTCGAGAGAGGTTCCGTCGTCGCGCGGGCCGTGGGTGCCAAGAGCGCCGATGCGCTCTCGAAAGAGCTTGGTCTGGGGGTGTGACGGTTGCCCACGTACGACCTGAAGTGTCAGGATTGCGGTGAGCGGTTCGAGCGTTTCCTGATGCGGATCATCCGCGACGAGGATCGGGTCTGTCCCAGGTGCGGGTCCGTGAGCGTGACGACCGGACCGGGCGGCGGCTCCGTATCGTTCGGCCGTTCCACAGGAGGCTCGTCCTCCGGGTGCGGTCGGGGAGTGTTCACCTGAACGTAGAGGGTCGCCCGGTCGGGCGAGATAGACGGAAGGACCCCGGTGGATCACGCATACAAACGTGCACGGACCGGGGGATTCGAGGAGACCATCGAAGCCGTGGAGCGCGCCGTGCGCGACCACGGCTTCGTGATTGAGAACAAGTACGATATCGGCGGGACCGTCGTGGCGAAAGGGTTCGCCATCCGGCCGCTCGTGATCATGGAGATCAGCCCGGTCGAGGAGGTCGGCAGCCCGCTCTCACTGGTTCTCCCATGCCGCGTCAACATCTACGAGGAGGACGGTGCGGTCATCGTGGCGGCGCTCCGACCCACGATCTTCGGCGCCATCTACCCCGAGCATCGCCTCGATAAGCTGGCACAAGGGATCGAGGAGACGGTGATTGGTATCGTCGACTCGGCGACCGCTTAAGCCCGGTCAGCTGACGCAGGAGGAGTACTTCAGGAACACCGCGATAGCCTCGTCGATCAGCTCGTCGCGCGACTTCTCCTCGTCGTCGATGAGGCACCGCTTCATCGAGTGGCCGACGATGTGTAGCCCCACCTGGTTGAGTGCGGACTTCGCCGCCATGATCTGGGTCAGAACGTCCTCGCAGTCCTTGCCGGACTCGATCATCGACTGCAGACCTCTGATCTGGCCTTCGAGCCGGCGCAGACGGTTGAGTATGCGCGTGCGCTCGGCGTCGGCGGCGAGGGGTCCAAGCGTATCGGCCACGAGCCGTCACCTCATTCCGGTAGGGTATCATCTCCAGACATGGTTCGTGTGCGTTCAATATACCCCTGGGGGGTATAGGCCGCAACTGAGAGGCGACGACGTGGGTTACCGGGTCGACAGTGGCGGCTCAGCAACGCGTGAGCGCATCAGGCGTATCCGGCGCGTCCTCGTGATCATCCTCGCACTCAACGTGGCCGTGGCGTTCGCGAAGATGGGATGGGGCTACTTCGCCGGATCGGTGGCGATGGTGGCCGACGGCTTTCACTCGCTGTTCGACGGCGCTTCGAACGTTGTAGGTCTCGTCGGCCTGGGTCTCGCGGCCCGTCCGGCAGACCGCGACCACCCCTACGGCCACGCGAAGTACGAGACTTACGCATCAGCGGCGATCGGTGCGATGCTCGCATTTGCCGCCTACAACGTCGGCAACACCGCCGTTCACCGGCTCCTGGAGGGCAGTCCGCCACCGCGCGTCGACGCCATGGCGTTTGCGGTGATGCTCGGGACTCTCTCCGTCAACGTCGGCGTCACCCTTTACGAGCGGTCGGTAGGGATGCGCCTCGGAAGCGAGATCCTCGTCGCCGACGCGAGCCACACCGCGAGCGATGCGCTCGTGAGCGTGGGCGTTGTCCTCGGGCTGATCGCAGTGCGTGCAGGCTATCCCGCGGCCGATCCTCTCATCGCGCTCGCAGTCTCCGGCGTCATCGCGTCTACGGCGTTCAACGTGTTTCGGCAGGCGACAGTGAGCCTGTCAGATACCGCGCGCATCGAACCGGCCCTCATTGCGGGCGTCTGCCATGCCATCCCGGGAGTGCTCGGCTGTCATAGCATCCGGACGCGGGGTACGGCGGCCGAGGTCTACGTCGACCTCCACGTCCAGGTTGACCCGGAATGGAGCGTGACGAGTGGCCATGCGGTCGCCGAAGTCGTTGAACGCGCGATATGCGATTCGTTCGACGAGGTCGTCGATGTCGTAGCCCACCTCGAGCCCTACGACGTTTACCAGGCGAGCAAGACGGCGAAGGAGATCGATGAAGGGCTCGCGTGAGGGTGGCGACGATCGAGAACATGCCTGGCGCGGCTATGCGCTCGCCGGACTCGCGGCGACGTGTTGGGCCACGGGGGGCCTGACCGCCAAGTGGCTGTTCACACCCGAAGGTTCGCAGACGGCCGCGTGGCGGGTGTCCGCCCTCGGCATCACGGTCGACCCGGTCGTGCTCTCGGGCGCGCGTGCATTCAGCGCTTTTTCGATCCTGCTCGTCTACTTGCTGGTGTCGCGGCGCGGCGCGTTGAGCGTCGAACGCCGTCACTTCCCGTTCTTGGCCGTCTTCGGTGTCGTTGGTCTGGCGGGCGTCCATCTCACGTACTTCAAGGCCATCTCGTACACGAACGTGGCCACCGCCATCCTGCTCGAGTACCTCGCGCCGGTGATCGTGCTGCTGTTCTCCGTGCTGTTCCTCGGCGAACGACTCACGTGGACGCTCCCGAGCGGCGTTCTGCTGTCGGTTGTCGGCTGCGCGCTCGTCGTCGGTGCCATCGGCGGTGACGGGTTGGCCGTCAGCTTCGAAGGAATCGCGTGGGGTCTGGCTTCCGCGGTCTTCTTCGCCGCGTACTCGCTCATGGGCCGGTACGCGGCGCCGCGCTTCTCGCCTTGGACACTGCTGGTGTTCGGGCTTGGTTTCGCATCCGTCTTCTGGTTCCTCTACCTCGGAGGACCTACGGGTGTGTCATCGGCATTCGCGACCCCGGCATCGACGGCGGCGGTCTTGTTCATCGCGGTGATGAGCACCATCATCCCTTTCGCAGCGTTTCTCAAAGCATTGCACTACGTAGACCCGACGCGGGCGACCATCGTCGCGACCCTCGAGCCCGTCATCGCCGGCATCGCCGCGTTCGTCGTGTTCGGTGAGGTCTTCGGGACGGTCCAGCTGCTCGGTGCCGTGCTCGTCCTGGTCGCGATCATCGTGATACAGGCCCCCGGCATCGCCGAACCCGCGCAACCTTTCAAGGTGCCCCCGGCGACCTGACCTCACACAACCTCCACGCGGGGAAAGGCCCTTCCGGTGGTATATTCTTTGCTAGGCGCGCCCGAGTTCTCGCAGGTCGCGGGGCAGGCGCACCTGGGAAAGGGCACATGCGATGGAGCTCGGTCACAGGGTCGAACTCAAACAGAGGGTGACGCTCTCGCCCCAGGTCTACCAGGGGCTCAGCATCCTCGCGATGCCCATCGCAGATCTGCAGCAGCTCATCGAGGCCGAGATGCTCGAGAACCCGCTGCTCGAGGTCGACGAGATCGAGCCGGAGCCCGCGGAAGCCGACGACACACGTGCGGAGAGCTCCGAAGAGGAGCGCGCGTGGGATGAGTGGCTCGACATGTACGACGAGCTAGACTCGACCGAGTTCAGCGCCCCGCGCGACCCCAACGATCAGGCGGCGAACACCGAGGAGTTCGTCGGCGGTGCGGTGAGCTTCTCGGACTACCTCGAACAGCAGCTTGCGATGATGGACCTGACCGATCCGGTCGAGGCGGCTGCCCGCGCCGTCATTGGCTCGCTGGATGCGGACGGGTTCTTCCGCGGGGACTGCGGGGAGGTCGCAGCCCTCGTCGGGGTCGGTCTCGACGAGGCCGAAGAGGGCCTTCGCGTCGTCCAGCAGCTCGATCCGCCCGGAGTGGGCGCGCGTTCCCTTGCCGAGGCCCTCATGATCCAGATGGACTACCTGGGCCTGGAGGACTCGCTCCTCGAGAAGATCATCGTCGATCATCTGGACGACGTCGCGGCCAACCACTTCCGCAAGATCTCCCGCGCGCTGAAGGCACCCGAACAACAGGTGCGTGACGCGGTCGCGCTGCTGCGCTCGCTTAACCCTCGTCCGGCCGGCGCCTATTCCCCGGGACCGTCTCCCGGCTACATCGTTCCCGACGTCACCATCCGCCGCTTCGACGATGAATGGCTCATCATCCCCAACAGCGACTCGATACCCACGCTGCGAGTCAGCCCCCGCTACAGATCGATGCTGCGTGCGGGGTCACGTGCGGACGACGAGACCCGCCGCTACCTCAAGGATAAGATCCGCTCGGCCGAGAGCTTCATCAAGAACGTCGATCGCCGCAAGGACACCGTGAGCCGGATCACGCAGATCATCCTCGAGGTGCAGGCGGAGTTCTTCGAGGACGGCAAGGGCCCTCTGAGGCCGCTGCGTCTCGAAGACGTTGCGATCGAGCTCGGCGTGCACCTGTCCACCGTGAGTCGTGGCGTGACGGGGAAGTACATGGCCACCCCGTACGGCCTGTTCGAGCTCAAGCACTTCTTCGCCGGCGGCTATCGCACCTCGACCGGCATCGACATCGCCTCTACGAGCATCAAGCAGCGCCTGAGAGAACTTGTTGCCGAGGAAGACGCTGCCAAGCCCCTCTCGGACCAGAAACTCGCCGAGCTGCTATCGGCCGAGGGGGTCACCGTAGCCCGGCGGACCGTCGCGAAGTACCGCGAAGAGCTCGGCATCGAGCCGTCATGGGCGAGGAGGCGGCGGTGACCGACGAACCGCGCCCGGGCGAAGAGGCCGAGCATAGACAGCGAATGGGGCGGATTCGGGCCGTCACTATCATCGTCGCGATGTTGGCGGTCGTGACGATCCTGCACTTCTACACGACGAGCGTCGGCGGAGCGGTCATGCTCCACGTCCTGTACCGGCGCCTGTACTACGTGCCGATCCTCTACGCGGCGTTCGTCTTCGGCAAACGGGGTGGCTTCCTGACCGCGCTCGCCGCGTCCGTACCGTTCGCCATCAACGCGCAGATCACTCTCGGTGGATTCACCGGCCGCACCGTCGACAGCAGCCTCGAAGTCCTCATGTACTTCGCGATCGGTGTCCTTTTCGGTGCCCTGCGCGACATGGAGGAGCGCAAGACCTCCGACCTGCGCCAGGTCAGCGCGCGGCTCGAGGAGGCATACAAGCGACTCGAAGAGCGCGCGATACAGCTGATCAACATCCAGGACTACACCCAGTCGATCCTGCGCTCTATCACCTCAGGTGTCATCACCGTCGGTCCTGACGCATCGATCACCACGGCCAATCCCGCTGCAGAGCGTCTCCTGGGCATGTCCGAGTACGAGATGGTTCCCCGCAGCATCGGGGCGCTGTTCCGCGACGACGGCGGGCTGGGCGAAGACGTGCGCAGGGTGTTGTCGGGTCGCATCCCGCTCACGCTGCGCGAAGTGCGCATGGCGACCGCCGAGGGGCACGAGATTCACGTCCAGGCCTCGACTTCACGCATGCGGGCGGTCGGCGGTCGCATCCTGGGCGCGGTGGTGACGATCGAGGACATCTCGGAGGTCAAGGCACTCACCGAGCAACTCATTCGGGCGGACCGTCTCGCAGCGATGGGTGAGCTCACCGCAGGCGTCGCGCATGAGGTGCGCAACCCGCTCGGTGTAATCCGCGCGAGCGTCCAGTTGCTCGAGGACGCCGAGTGCGACGCTGCGCGTGTGCAGCAGGCGGGGGAGGTCATCAAGCAGGAGATCGACCGGCTCGACAAGGTGATCAAGGCGCTGCTCGACTTCGGCAGGCCGAGCAAGCCGACGATGATGCACACCGACCTGGCCGAGGTGTTGAGCGATGTCGTGCTGTTCACGAGCCGGTTCGCCGCGCAGTCGAAGGTGACGATAGCCGAGGAGTACGCTTCCGACCTCCCTCGCGTCCTTGCGGACCCGGACCAGCTCAAGCAGGTATTCCTCAATCTCATCACAAACGCGGTCCAGGCCATGGAGGACACCGGCGGCAACATCGACCTGGGCGCCGTCGAGCAGGGCGATTTCGTGGTGGTGACCGTGCGCGACGACGGGCCGGGCATATCGCGCGAGGACATCGGCAAGGTATTCGATCCGTTCTATTCGACGCGTGACGCGGGGACGGGGCTCGGTCTGACGATCGTGCACCGCATCATCGACGAGCACGACGGGCATATCGAGGTGGAAAGCAGCCCGGACGGGACGACGTTCCGGGTATGGATACCGACAGCGATCGACGACGGACCGATGGAGGGCGCTCGATGAAGGGACGCGTACTCGTAGCGGACGACGAGAAGAACATGCGCTGGGTGCTCGCCCAGGCGCTCGAGGCCGAGGACTTCGAGGTCGTGCAGGCTGTCGACGGCAAGGGGGCGCTCGCCGCCGTAGCGGAGGCGGAGCCGGACCTCATGGTGCTCGATCACCGCATGCCCAAGCCTGACGGCATGGAGGTGCTGCGACGGCTGCGGGCGGGCGGGGGCACGTTCCCCATCATCATGCTCACGGCTCACGGGAACGTCGAGCTTGCGGTCGAGGCGATGAAGGCGGGCGCCACCGAGTACCTCACGAAGCCGTTCGATCTGGAGGAACTGAAGCTCGCGATAGAGAAGGCGTTGAAGTTGCGGGGCCTTGCGACCGAGGTCGAGCGCCTCCGCGAGGAGCTCGATCGCGAGTACGACGTAGAGGGCATCATTGCCGCCGAACCGAAGATGCTCGAGGTGATTGAGAGCGTGCGCAAGGTCGCGTCGACGAGCGCGACAGTGCTCATCTACGGTGAGTCGGGCACCGGGAAGGAGCTCGTGGCGCGGGCGATCCACAGCCTGTCCGAACGCGCGGATCGGCCCTTCGTCTCGGTCAGCGCCGGCGCGCTGCCGGAGACGCTGCTCGAGAGTGAGCTGTTCGGCTACGAGAAGGGTGCGTTCACGGGAGCGATGACCGCGAAGCCGGGTCGATTCGAGCTCGCGAACGGCGGCACGCTGTTCCTCGACGAGATCGGCGACATCACTCCTGCCGTCCAGGTGAAACTGCTGCGCGTGCTCCAGGAGCGCCGGTTCGAGAGACTGGGCGGTACGCGAAGCATCGAGGTGGACGTGAGGGTCGTCGCTGCGACGAACCGTGACCTGCAGCAGCTGATCGCGGACGGCACGTTCAGGGAGGATCTGTTCTACCGGCTCAACGTTGTGCCAGTGACGCTGCCGCCCCTGCGGGCCCGAATGAGCGACATACCGTTGCTGGTAGCCCACTTCCTCGAGAAGTACAACGCCGGCTTGAAGAAGATCTCCGCGGAGGCCATGGAGGCACTCGTCACCTATCAGTGGCCTGGCAACATCAGAGAGCTGGAGAACACCATAGAGCGGATCGTGATCCTCAGCCACGGCGACGAGATCGGTCTCGACGACCTTCCGATGGAGGTCCGGCTGAACTCGCGTGCGTGTGTCATTCCCGCGCAGCAGTTCGTGCTGCCGGACGACGGCATCGATCTCGAGGAGGTCGAACTGGACCTCGTCCGTCAGGCATTGGCCCGCACCGGTGGCAGTGCCCCGAAAGCCGCGAAGCTCCTAGGCCTGACGTCCAAGACGCTGGAGGCGCGCATGCAGCGTCTCGGTCTGTGAAGCCCGGCGCCCTTGGCACAGCGGTTGCACGCTCCATAGGCACCTCACCGCCCACCGTGGAGCGTGCCGTGGCCCGCAACCGTGACACGAACAGAAGCGTTCTCGCCAACGCGGCCTTCAGCGCGCTCGTAGCACTCGCGGTCGTCGCTCTGATGCTTACTCTGTCCCACACGGGTCCTGTGACGCTGGTGTGGGGACTGGCCTTGATAGTGGGCACGCTCGTGGCACTCGTTGCGCTGCTCCTTCTCGAACCGCAGCGGGACCTGGAGGTCCCGAGTTCCGCAACATCGCCGTGCGGCACGTGTGGTAAGCCGACGCTTGAGGAGTGGCGGCTGTGCCCGTACTGCGGGCAGATGCTCGAATGCGGGGTCCCGTTGCCGATGCGAGAGGAGCGTCTCAGTGGCTGAGGCCAGGACGGTGACGCTGAAGACGACCGGTATGCACTGCGGTTCGTGCGCGATGCTCATCGACATGACGCTCGGGGACCTCGAGGGGGTCGAGGAGGTCAAGACCGACTACGTGTCCGGCGCAACCTCGGTGACGTACGACCCGGCGCTCCTGTCCGAGCACGACCTTGTCGTGGCGGTCCGCTCTGCAGGCTACGACGCCACGGTTAAGTAGGTCTGGCTCTTCAGCTTGCGCTCATATACCCATAGGGGTATAGTGAAGTGCATGGTTTCCGACGGACCGGGAGGCGCTTAAGGTGGATGTCGGGTCGATCGGCTTCGCGGCTGCGTTCGCGGCGGGCGTTGTCTCGTTTCTTTCGCCCTGCGTGCTGCCCCTGATCCCCGGATACCTCTCGTTCATGACCGGCATGGCGGTGAGCGATCTCGGTGCGGGACGCCCGACCAAGGTGGTACTCGTTCCCGCTCTCCTGTTCGTTGCCGGTTTCGCGAGTGTCTTCACTGCTCTCGGCGCGTCCGCGTCGGTGCTCGGTTCGTTCCTGATGGAGTACCGCGGGGCGCTCGAGATCGTTGCTGGAGTGCTGGTCATCGGGTTCGGTGTCCTTCTGCTCGGCATCATCAAGGTACCGTGGCTCTACGGCGAGGCTCGCATGGACCTCGGGAAGACGCGCTCGTTCGGCCGCGGCGCGGCGTTTGTGATGGGGGCGGCCTTCGCGTTCGGCTGGACTCCGTGTGTCGGACCGGTGCTCGGTGCGATTCTCGCGCTCGCAGGCACCACGCAGAGCGTCGGCCAGGGGGCCGCTCTGTTGCTCGTCTACTCGTTCGGCCTCGGACTTCCCTTCGTTCTCACCGCGCTTCTGTTCGGGACGATGGGACCGCTGCTGTCGCGCATGAACCGACACGCGCTCGTGATCAACCGGGTGGCGGGCATTCTGCTCATCGCGGTCGGCGCTCTCATACTCACCGGTCAACTCGCCGTGCTCACCGGACGCCTCGCACGCCTGCTGCCGGAGGTGGCGCTGTAGCGTTTGGTCGGGGGCTGGCCGTGCTTTACGATGGGTGCTGGCCGTGACCTTCCGCGAGCTGTGAGGACCGCATGATGAAGCGACGGGGCCGGACGTCCAGTCTGGCGGCAAACGTCGTACTGCTGACGTTCGTGCTCGCGATGCTCGCGGTCAGCATCGTGAGCCTTTCCGCGCTGTTCGGCGTGTACGACCTGGCTCGAAGCCAGGTGAGCGAGCGCCACCAGGCCTACCTTCAGGCGTTGGTCGGCGATATCGCGCTCCGTCTCGATCCCGCCGGCAAGCTCGTGACCCGGTCGATCGCCGTCGGCGTGGACCCGGTGACCGGTGAGGTCGACCGTGCGGTGCTCGCAGCTCAGTTCGACACCGGCGTCGAGTACGCAGACCAACTCCTCCTGGTCAGACGTGACGGGAGCGTCGTGAGCGGCTATCCGACGTTTCGCACGCCGCGCAGCGTAGCGGACAACCCGCTCGTCTCGGAGGCGACGACGGACTCTCCGACCTACTACTACGAACGGGTCGAGGGGGGAGTGGACGCCCGGCTGTGGGTCGCCCAGGCAGTCGAAGGCGAACTGGGGCTCGTGATGATGGTGCGGGTACGTTCGGGCTTCCTGCGGCCGGCTGTCGATCGGTTCGCGGACCCCGAAATCGGCCGCTGGGTGCTTCTGGTGGAGCGCGGTGGCCCTGTCGTGATAACGAGCGTAGGCGCTTCTCAACTCGTGGAAGACAGCATCGTATATGAGCCGTCCGGTGAGGTAGCGGGCAACGGTACCGTGTCGGCGGTGGCCCAGGACGAGGCGGTCGTATGGGGTCAGTACGCCGATATTCGGGGCTATCCCGGCCTGCCGTGGCGCAGCATCATCGTCGAGCCGCGCTCGGCGATCATCATGGCCACCGTGGGCTCGCTGACCCCCGCGGTCGTGGCTCTGGTCGCGGCCGGGGTGATCACGTTGCTCGTGGTTGCGGTGTTCGCCCGGCGTCTCGTCGCGCCCCTCACGCACCTCGAGGAGCGTGCTCGCGAGGCGGTGACCGGGGCCTATGTGCGCCCCCTTCAGAGCGACCGGACCGACGAGGTGGGGCGATTGGCAGCGGCCTTCAACGCCATCGCGCTGCGCCTCAACGCGCTCCACGACCTGTCGCAGCTGCTCGCGTCCTCCTCCAGGCTCGACCAGGTGCTCGACGGCATCATGTCGGCGATGGGGCATATTGTCGGCTCGGCGACGGTGGCGGTCTTCCTCGTCGACGAGCAGTCGGGCATGCTCTCGCTCGCACGGGCGCGGGATCTGGTGGCCGAGGGTTCGAAAGGGGTTCCGCTCGAGGACGACTCGTGGCTGATCAACGCTCTGCGCGCTGACGACCCCGTGGTGCGGGTCGCACCCGGACTCGAGATAGCGCCGCACGTTCCGGGCGAGTGGGGCCCCACCGTCACGGTGCTGACCGCGCCTCTGGCTGTCGGGACCGAACCGCTGGGTGTCGTGGTCGTCATCGAGGACGGTTCGCGGACGTTCAGCGAGGCCGAACTGGAGATGGTCCGCACGTTCTCAGCTCAGGCTGCGGTCGCGGTCCACAACTCGCGTCTCTTTGAGATTGAGTCACGCTCGCGCGCCGAGGCCGAGGTGCTCAGAGCCGTCGCGGAGCAGCTTTCGCAGCCACAGCAGCTCGATGTCGCACTCGAACGCGTTGAGGAGGCCACCGCCGTGCTGCTCGGAGCGGCCGCCGCAACTGTGGCGGTCTTCGACCGCGCGGCATTCGGCCTACCCTCCACGCCGCGGGCCGCACAAGAGGACGCGATCATCGCCGCATGGTGTGAGAGCGGTCACGCGGACGAGTCCACGACGGTCGTGGAGACGACGTCCGGTGACGCCGCTCGTCGCATGCTCGACGGGGTCTCAGCGCGGTGTGCGCTGCTTGCGGTGGTAACCATCGACGAGGAGCCGTGTGCGGCCCTCGCATTCCTGAGGGCTGGCGATCGCCGTTTCACGGCCCGGGAGCATCGACTCGCGGCGGCGCTGGCGAGTCAGCTCTCCCTCGCGCTGGAGAGCGCGCTCAACTTCGAGCGTGCCCGCACGCGCGCGGTCAATCTCGAGACCATCTTCCGGATCAGTCAGGCTGTGAGCTCGTCGCTGCAGACGAAGGTCGTGCTGAACCGCGTACTCGACGTGGTCCAGAAGATCTTCGCCGCCGATGCGGTCTCACTCATGACGCACGACACCGAGTCGGGAACGATTTCGACGGAGATGGCACGCGGCATGGTCTCCTCCGAGATGCTGCACTTCGCGGTCGAACCGGACGTCGATTTGCCGGGCGAGGTGTTCGCGAGCGGTCAGCCGCTTCGGGTCGCCGAGATTGATGCCGACCGGGGCGGTGTCGGTGCGCTCGCCACTGAGCAGGGACTTCACTCGATGCTGGCGGTCCCGCTGCTCGCGCGCGGCCGAAGCATCGGGGTCCTCACAGTCTTCTCGACCGAACGAGACGCGTTCTCCGACGAGGACCTCGGCCTGCTGCACACCTTCGCCTTCCAGGCGGCGCTCGCCATAGACACCGCGAAGATGTATGGCAAGGAGCATCTGGTGGCCTCGGTGCTGCAGGCGTCGATCCTGCCCAAGACGCTGCCGGACTTCCCCGAGATCGAGTCGAGCAGCGTGTACCTCCCCGCGGGGGTCGAGGCCGATATCGGCGGCGACTACTACGACGTGCTCAGGACTCCCGACGGCAGCATCCTGATGGTCATGGGGGACGTCTGCGGGAAGGGCGTGGTGGCGGCGACCAAGACGTCGAGGATCAAGTACACGGTCAGGGGACTTGCCGCCGCGGGGCTCGGCCCGGCCCAGATCGTCTCGGAGGTCAACCGGATGGTGGCCGAGACGGGGGAGACGAGCGACATCGTCACCCTGTGGGTCGGATGCCTCGACGTCACGGCCGGGACGCTGTCCTACGCGAACGGAGGCCATCCGCCGGCGCTCATGAGGCGACACGAGGACGGATCGATCGTGCGATTCCCGCCCACCGGTCCGCTCCTCGGTGCCACGGCGCTCGCACACTATGACCTCGAGACCGTTGCCGTCGATGTCGGTGATCTGATCCTCCTCTACACCGACGGAGTGACCGAGGCCCGACGTGGGAATACATTCTTCGGTGAGGGCCGCGTGCAGCGCGTGTTGCGCCAGGGAAAGAACGCCGGTGATGTGACGCAACGTCTCCTTTCGACCCTCGACCGTTTCGTACCCGGTGCGATACGTGACGATGCCGCCGTGCTCGCAGTCGAGATCGTGCGGTCCGCGGCACCGCCGGCTGACGACAGATGATTGGACTGCACCGATGGATCTGGACATAGAGCGACGCGAGGAACAGCGCGCATGCGTCGTGCACATTGCGGGCGACATCGACGTTGCCGTTGTGCCGGACCTCCGCGACGCGCTCGACCAGGTCATCGAGACCGGATGCGAGAACATCGTGCTCGATCTCGCAGACGTCACGTATGCGGACAGCTCCGCTCTCGGGCTGCTCGTCTGGCTCGACCATCGTCTCCAGACCCGTGAGGGCAAGGCGATACTGGCCGGCGCCAACGCCGATGTCTCGCGCATCTTCGAGCTCTCGGGCCTCCTGAGCGTGGCGGGCTGCGTAGCTGAGGGTGCCGACGTGGAGAGCGCGGTAGCCTGCTTCGACGTGGTCGGTACGGGGTCGGTGGTCGAGTGGTCCCGCTCGCTTCACATGGCGGCTGATGTGCGCGAACTCGCCTCGGTCAGGGACGAGGTGTACCGGATGGTCGGTGACCTCGATTTTGCCGATTCGGCGCTGTTCGACATCAAGGTGGCCGTGGGGGAGGCTCTCGCCAACGCCATCAGGCACGGATCGCCGAGCGACGCTGACACGGGCATTCAGGTGAACGTAACGGCGTACTCGGACAGGGTCGCCGTCAGGGTGACCGACTCAGGCAGCGGCTTTGACGGCGATCATGCGTGTAGCGACGACCTGTATGCGGTCGGAGGGCGCGGAGTGATGTTCATGCGCGCTCTCATGGACCAGGTGAGCTTCTGTCCGCTGGAGGGCGGGGGTACCGAGGTCACCCTCGTGAAGCACCGATCCGTCAGCGTGTCGCGCTAGAAGTCCTCCGAGTTTCCGGTCGGCGGCCGAACGCCTAGAATGATGTGGAGCGGACTCGGGCCGACGTGGGAACGGAGTGAGGTGCGTCAGATGGACGTGTTCGAGGCGCTCGAGAGGCGCCACTCGGTACGCTCGTTTCTCTCCGACCCCGTTCCGCTGGAGATGCTGGAGCGCATCATCAGGGCGGCCTCGCTCGCCCCATCTGCGATGAACGAGCAGCCGTGGCGTTTCTACGTCACGGCAGGGGAGACGCGCAGGCGTGTGGGCGAGACGATGGCTCAGGGCACGACGCACCTCGAGGAGTTCATCGAGGTGATGGGTCCCGAGCTTCACGCGCAGGCCGTCGAGTGGTACTCCGAGCTCGGCAACGCCCCGGTGGTCATAGTCTGCACGATGCCGGTGAACGAAGATGACTTCCGCCGGCTCAACACGCATCTATCCATCGGTGCTGCGATCGAGAACATCCTGCTGGCCGCCACCGCCCAGGGCCTCGGAGCCTGCAACATAACATTCTCGTTCTACGTGCGCGATGAGCTCGCCAAGACGCTCGGCATCCCGGAGGACCGGCAGGTTGTCGCGATCGTCGCTGTCGGCTATCCGCACGAGGCGCAGCCTGAACCTCCTGCACACCAGACCGACATCGCCGTCTTCCTCGACTGACCGATGGCACGCGCGGTCTTCTTCGATGTGGGGAACACGCTTCTCTATCCGTATCCGAGCGTGTCCGAGGTCTGCCGCCAGGTCCTCGCCGAGGCAGGCCACGTCCGCGACCTGGATGCGATCGACTCGCTCATGCCGCTCGTGGACGCGTACTACGAAGACCGCTACCGCGAGGACGACACCTTCTGGACGGACGAGGGCGAGACGAGCAGCGTATGGGTCGGCATGTACTCCCTGCTTGCCCGCAGGCTGGGTCTGGAGGAGGACGCCGAGCACCTCGCGCGCCGTGTCTACGACGAGTTCGGGCGTGCGGACCGGTGGCGCGCGTACGATGACGTCATTCCCGCACTCATGAGGCTCAAGGAGGCAGGGTACCGGGTGGGCGTGATCTCCAACTGGGATGCACGGCTGTCCGCTCTTCTGCAGGGCCTGGGGGTAGCCGAGCTGCTCGACACGATCGTCTCCTCAGCCGACGTCGGCCTCCACAAGCCCGACCCGCGGATCTTCGAGCTGGCATGCGACAGGGTTGATGTCGAGCCGCGCGAGGCGGTCCATGTCGGCGATCACCACTATGCCGACGTGCTCGGGGCGTCGGCGGTCGGCATGACGCCGGTGCTCATCGACCGTCACGGAACCGCGCCCCTCGGCCGGGCGATCGAGACGCTCGACGCGCTTGAGTCGTTCCTCGGCTGGAAGACGGCCTGAAGGAGGTCAGGGTATGAAGCGCACCTCGCTGTGGATCGCGGCTGCCGTGGCCTTCGTGATCTGCCTCGGCGCCGCGTACGGGGCGTACCTTCTCGCGGGCTACTCCTGGAACCAGGTCGTCGAGTACCGCACGCCGTTCGGCGACTACGACCGCCCGTGGGCCGGGGCGCCCGCTGATGCCCCGGCCACTTCGGAGGATGCTCCACGAGCGGTGGTCGTAATCGTCGACGGCCTGAGGCTCGACGTCACCGACCAGATGCCCGGCTACCAGACGCTCCGGCAGTACGGCGCCGACATGGTCGCCGTGACACCGCAACCCTCGCTGTCCTATCCCACGTGGACGACGATCCTCTCGGGAGCGACACCGGACGTCTCGGGAGTTACGACGAACTGGTTCGAGGGCCCCGTGCCGGTAGAGACGCTCATCGACAGCGCACTCGCGTCAGGACGCAGCGTAGCGGTCAGCGCGCCCGAGGACTTTGGGGAACTCTACGACGCAGGTCGAGCCCAGGGGTCGTACCTGCGCCCCTGGACCAAGGAGTACATGTCGGCGGAGTACGTGGACGCGGCCATCGGGCTGGCGCAGACCGCCTCGCCGTCCCTGCTCGTTGTGCACCTGCCCGATATCGACGAGGCGGGTCACGCCTCGGGAGGTGCCTCGGATGCGTACGTCGAGATGGCGCGTCGCGTCGACGCCGAGATACTCCGGCTGGTGAAGGCGTTGCAGGACGACCGGACACTGTTCGTCATCGCTGCGGATCACGGCCACATCGATCAGGGTGGCCACGGAGGCCCCGAACCCGTCGCGACGAGGGTCCCGGCACTGTTCGTGGGGCAGGCGGCGATGCTGGAGCGGGCACCGATATCGCAGACGGACATCGCGCCCACCGTCGCTGCGTTCCTGGGGATACCGATCCCCGCACATGCCGAAGGGCGCGTGCGTGAGGAGCTCCTGCTGGGCGAGGTAGGTGACGGTTTCGAGCACGCACAGGACTTCGCGGAGCGGTACCTCACGGCGCTCGGGCAGGATCCGGAGCCCGCGCGATCGGCCCGGAGTGTCGGCGAGGTCGAGGCCGTGCTCGCCGAAGCGCGCAGCACCCGTCTCGACGAGGACCGCGCCTCACGTCTGCCGGCCGCACTCGCTCTCGCCGCGGCCGCCCTCGTCGCTCTGGCCGCCCTCGTCGCACTCTCCTGGAGGGCCGCGGCAGCCGCGCTTCTCGGCGTCGTGGTCTACTACGCTGTCTACAACGGCCTGTACTTCGTCGTGCACGGCTACCGGTGGTCGCTCTCGGCGTTCAACACCGAGACCTACGTCCAGCAGTTCTTCTACCTGCGCATGGCCGAAGCCGCCGTCGCGGCCCTGCTCGGAGTTGTGGCGGCGGCGGTCGTCTATCCTTTCCTGCGGGAACGCCCGAAGGGGCCGCGGGAACCGGGATACCTTGCCGGCTGGCTTGCGCTCGGTCCCGCGACTGTGTTCGCGATACTCGCCACGCTCGCCTTGCAGGTGGCCTGGTTCCTATGGGCATGGGGCGCTGCAGTGGAGTGGCGTCTGCCAGACTTGCGCTGGGGCTTCAAGTACGACCTCGACCTTACCCAGATGACGGCCGTCGGTGCAGTTGCGCTTCTCGCGCCGCTGGCGACGTACCTGGTCGGCCGGTATCATCCGAAGACCCGTACCCGGACTGCCGAGGAGTAGGCCACGATGGCGATCAAGGACCTGCGTGAGTTCATCGCACTGCTCGAAGAGAAGGGCCAGCTGGCCCGGGTCTCTGCCGAAGTGGACCCGAAGCTGGAGATCGGCGAGATCACCGACCGCGTGAGCAAGCGGGTCGGCCCGGGTTTGCTCTTCGAGAACCCGGTGAACCGCGAGACGGGCGAGCGCTACGCGATGCCGGTCGCGATCAACCTCATGGGCAGCTACGACCGCATGGCGTGGGCACTCGGGGCCGATGCGGAGACGGGCACGTGGCGCGATTTGGACATCAAGGCCGAGGAGCTCATGGAGCTCCTGCCGCTCGACATGCCTGCGAGCATGAAGGGCAAACTGGACGTGCTGATGGGGCTCAAAGACCTCGCAACAGCGGGTGCCAAGGAGGTCAAACAGGGCAAAGCGCCGGTACAACAGGTCGTGCTGCGCGGCGACGAGGTCGATCTCACGAAGTTCCCGGTGCTGACGACCTGGCCCGAGGACGGCGGCCCGTTCATCACCCTACCACTTGTGGTCACGAGCAACCTGAAGGGGCGGCCCAACGTCGGCATGTACCGCCTGCAGGTCTACGACCGCAACACGACCGGCCTTCACATCCACGAACACCATGACGGGGCGAAGAACCTGCGGGCCTGGCAGGAAGCGGGCCTCTCCCGCGTGCCGGTGAGCGTGGCGCTCGGCGGCGATCCGGTCACCATCTTCTCGGCCACCGCACCCGTGCCTCCGATGATCGACGAGTACCTATTCTCGGGCATCCTGCGCGGCGAGCCGGTCGAGGTCGTCAAGTGCCTCACCAACGACCTGCTCGTCCCCGCACATGCCGAGATCGTGCTGGAGGGCTGGTGCGACCCGTCCGAGATGCGGTGGGAGGGACCGTTCGGCGACCACACGGGCTACTACTCGCTCGCCGGCGACTTCCCGGTCTTCCACGTCGAGGCGATCACCATGCGCAGCGACGCCATCTACCCGACCACCATCGTCGGCCGCCCGCCGATGGAGGACTGCTACATGGCCAAGGCGACCGAGCGCATCTTCCTGCCGGTCATCCGCGCCATGCTCCCCGAGGTCATCGACTACGACCTGCCGCTCGAAGGCGTCTTCCACAACTGCGCGATCTTCCAGATCAAGAAGGAGTTCGCCGGCCAGGCGTTCCGGGTCATGAACTTCGCATGGTCGATGGGGCAGATGATGTTCACGAAGTACGTGATCGTCGTCGACGAGGACGTCGACTGCCACGACTACTCACAGGTGGCGTGGCGTTGTTTCAACAACGTCGATCCGAGCAGGGACATCCTCATCAGCAAGGGCCCGCTCGACCGCCTCGACCATACGAGCAACTACGAGAGCTTCGGCTTCAAGATGGGTATCGACGCGACCCGGCCGATTGCGAACGAGGGCCATGAGCGTGAGTGGCCGGATGCGCTCGAGATGGATGCGGCAGTGAAGGCCCGGGTCGACGCGATGTGGGGCGAGCTCGGACTTGGGTAAGGCCGCCGAGAAGGCCCGTGTCTTCCTCGAGCTCGTCAAGTTCGAGCACAGCATATTCGCGCTGCCGTACGCCTACATCGGGGCGTTGTACGGTGTCGGGGAGGGGTGGCCCTCGCTCGCCGATCTGCTCTGGATCACCGTTGTCATGGTCGGTGCCCGGGCGTTCGCGTTCGTTGTCAACCGGGCGGTCGACAAGGAGATCGACGCTCGCAATCCGCGGACGGCCGGCCGCGCCATCCCTGCAGGGCTCGTGAAAGCGTGGGAGCTCTGGCTCTTCTCCGCCGTGATGCTTGGAGCGTACCTGTACGGTGTCTGGCAGCTCGCCCCGATCACCAGAGTGCTCTGGCCGATCCCGCTCGCTGCGTTCGTCATCTACCCGTACACGAAGCGGTTCACGCCACTGTGTCACTACTGGCTCGGACTGTGTCTCGGTCTGGCGCCGGTGGGCGGGTGGGTGGCCGTCGGCGGCCCGATCGCCGATCCTGCGCCGTGGGTCCTCGGACTCGCCGTCACCCTGTGGACCGCGGGTTTCGACATCATCTATGCAACCCAGGACGTCGAGTGTGACGCGCGCGACGGAGTGCACTCGATGCCGGCAGACCTGGGCATCGCCGCGGCGCTCGTCCAGACTCGCGTCGCGCACGCGCTCACGGTCGCGCTGCTCGCCGCCGGGGGCTGGCTGGCGGGCGCGGGGTGGCCGTGGTTCGTCGGGGTCGCCATGGCGGCCGCGTTGCTGGCCTACGAGAACGCCATCGTCAGCGCGAGGGACCTCTCGCGCGTGAATGCTGCCTTCTTCACGGTCAACGGAGTCATCGCTATGGTGGTCTTTGCAGGCGCTTTGGCCGACCGGCTGTCGGCCTAGACTAAGAAGAGGGGACCGATGAGCCGCTACGCCGTCGTCATCACCGGAGCGTCAGGCAGCGTCTACGGGATGCGCCTCATCGAGCGCCTACTCGCCGCCGGCCACGAGGTCTCTCTGATCACAACGCCTGCCGGGGGCGATGTGCTGTCCTACGAGCTCGAGATCGATCTTCCCACCGAGGAGACGGCACGCGCTCTGCTTCGCTATCTCGAGCTCCCGCTGGATGCTCCGCTGAGGGTCGCCTGTCACGGCGATCTCTTCGACCCGCTCGCTTCGGGCTCACACCCCACCGACGCGATGGTCGTCATTCCGGCATCGATGGGCTTCTGTGCGAGTGTTGCGGCCGGGCTCGCGTCGGACCTGCCCGAACGGGCTGCCGACGTGGCCCTCAAGGAGCGGCGGCCCCTCGTCCTCGTTCCGCGGGAGACCCCGCTTTCCCTCATCCATCTGCGCAATCTCACCACGCTTGCGGAGGCGGGCGCGGTAATCGTGCCTGCGATGCCGGCGTTCTACCACCACCCGGAAACCCTGGATGATCAGGTCAACTTCGTGGTCGGCAAGGTCCTTGACGTGCTCGGCGTTCCGCATGACCTCTTCCCTCGCTGGGGGGAGTAGGGAGCATCGCCCTCGGCCTGAGGTTGACGCATCGTGAATCGGGGCGGAGAATGTGTGTTCGTAAGGGTCAGAACCACCGAACCGCAGCATCAGAAACAGTAGTAGTCGCAGTCACCGTCGCAGCACGGAGGTAGCAGCCATGACCCTGGCACAGGCGCTCAAGCGCTTCCCGCTCGTGCCCGCCGAGATTGTTCAGTGGGCGCTGGAGAACATCCCCGATCCGCGCGACATCGAGCGCGGCCTCCTGCGGCTCGAGCAGTCGCGCCGCATGGAGCTGAAGTACTCGGCGTAGACAGGAAGGGCCGCCCGCAGGCGGCCCTTCGTCGTTACTGGAGGCGACGCCCGGATTCGAACCGGGGATAAGGGCTTTGCAGGCCCCTGCCT
>JBBIIC010000005.1:4798-139454 GCA_037446725.1 Actinomycetota bacterium | reverse complement strand
TCCCTCGAACGAACCTTCACCTTGCGGTTGGGCCCATCTGAGTTCCTCAACGACCTCGCATAGATGATTATGCCCCGATCCGCGCGAAGCACAATGCCTCGGACGAAGTTCGCGCGGCTTTGTGACGAACGGTCGTCAGAGGAATACGAACGGTCTGACCTGCGGTGCTTGTCCACAGTATCCCCAGAATCCACAGGACGAGCGCCGGTCACTCAGGAGGGTCATGGCAATCCGCGCCACCCCGGTCCTGCGGCCTTCGTTCCTGCGTGAGAACGCCCCGGAAAGCGGGAACATACCTCCGTTGTATGCAAGGGGAGGGCGACGATGAAGGCCTCGTCGCCGGGACATCCGTCCGTGCGGGCACGGGGGCACGTGAGTCTCATGGAGCTCGTCGGTGCGGGTGACCGGATCGCGCTGTTCGTACTGCCTGTTCTGGTGGTGGGCGTAGCCGCCAACATCGCCTGGCCGGAGCTGTTCGGCGTCGGCGGCCCGTCGCGCGCGCTCGCGATCGTGTCGATCGCCATGCTCCTGCCCGGCGTCATCATGTGGCTCTGGTCGGTGGTCCTCATCCTCGCGAAGGTGCCGCACGGCGAGCTGATCACCACCGGCCCGTTCAGGATCGTGCGGCATCCCCTCTACACGAGCGTGGCGCTTCTCGTCCTTCCGGCTGCGGGTTTCCTGCTCGACACCTGGCTTGGCGTCGTGCTCGGCGCAGCGCTCTACATCGCATCGCGGCGGTATGCGCCGGCCGAGGAGGCCGCGCTTGCTGCCGCCTTCGGGGCCAAGTGGGACGAGTACGAACGGAGCGTCCTGATCCCCTGGCTCTGACCGGGGACGGGAAGGTGGTAGAGATGGACCCGGCGGTGGGACAGGCCGGAGCGGCCGTCAAGGCGCTGCTCGCGCTCGGCATACTCGCCTCGGCGCTGCACTTCGCGACCGACCGGCTGCTAGGCGCGCTCACGCCCGGCTACGACTTCGTCTCCCAATCGATGAGCGAGCTGATCGCGGCAGGCGCTCCCACCCGGACGCTCGGCGTCACGCTCGATCTCATCGCCGGGCTGATGATGGTCGGATTCTCGGTGGGGGTCTGGCTCCCTGCGGGCAGCACCGGTGTCAGAGTGCTCGCGGGAGCGCTCATGGCGTCGACCGTGCTCGGGATGATCGCGACGGCGTTCTTCCCGATGCACCCGGCCGAGCCCACGTCGGCGCCCGCCAACATGATGAACGTCGTGATCATGGCGGTGTCGACGGTCGTCCTTTGGAGCGTGGCGATCATCGCCGCGTCGGTCGTGTTCTCCGGGTGGTTCCGATGGGTGTCGGTCGCCACAATCGTCACGTGGCTGCTCGCGACCGTCTGGGGCGTGCTCGGCCCCCGCCTTGTCCCCGCGGCCTTCGGCGTCACGACCGTCGGGGTTCAGGAACGAACGATGTCCGGCATGTTCCTGCTCTGGATCGCGCTGCTCGCCGTCTACCTGTTGCAGGCGGAGCGGTTCGCCTGAGTGCTGCCTCCACCACGTCTCCACATCTTCCTGGTAACATCTCCGTCAATCGCCCCCCGATTCCAGGAGCGCACTCACGTGGGAAAGTCCAAGAGTAACCAGAACCAGCAGATGCCAGCCCAGGCCAGCAAGGCCGCGCCCGCCCGCAAACTGCCCATCGTGCCGATCACCATCGGTGTCGCGGCGATCGTCATCGTGATCGCCATCGTCGCCGGTTCGGGTGCTCAGGGCGTCGAGTTCGTCGACGGCAAGGCCTCGCGCACGATCGCCACGGTCGATGAGTGCCAGTTCACGAGCATCGCCGTGACCCTGCCGCCGGACAAGACCTCCGAGGAGGCGGCGGAAGGCATCTTCGACGCCCTGTCGAAGTCGACCGGCGTCGGCCTCGTGAGCGTCTACGAGGACGACCCGCGCGTGGAGATCGACTTCTGTCAGTCGTACACGAGCGAGGAACAACTGCGCGCGATCCTCGCCGAGGCCGGCTACACGACTCCGTAGCGGCTTGCGTCGGCCACCCTCACCGGCGAGGATGGCGCCTGTCGCCGTCTCGGCACGACGTGCCACGCGCCGAGGACGATGAGCAGCAGCAGCGCGACGATCACCACGACGCTCACGATCGCGATGAACGCACGGCGCCGTCGGGCGGCCGCCGCGAGGTCGTCGTCCTCGTCGGTCATGTGCGCGGCGGTCGTGCGAGCGGCCCGGCTCCCATCTGCCCTGCCCGCGAGCGGCCCGAGCGCTGCCGCGGCAACGTTGTAGGCGCCCTCCACGTCGCCGGGAGCAAGCGCACCGCGCTCGATGGCGTCGGCTACAGCGTCCTTCGCTACCCCCACCGCCGGCCCTTCGGCCAGGCCGAACTCCCGCATCAGGTCGGCGCCGCTGACCGGTGAGCCGACCGGCGCGTGCGTTCCGCGCTCGCGCGAGGCGGCGACCACCCCCTCGAGCGCCGCGCGCAGGGCGGGCGTCCGGTCGCGATGCGCGGTTGCGCCGAAGTCGGCGAGTGTGAGGGCGACGGCGTCTTCGGCCGAGACCAGTGGCCACTCGGAGGCCTCGTCGAGGCGCAGGTCGAGCTTGCGGACCGCCCGGTCGACCGACCTCGGGTTGGCAAGGTCGATCTCGCCGAAGAGCATGTGTGTCTCGACGAGGTGGACGATCGCGCGCGCGTCTGCAGACGGGAAGCGCAATCGCGCCAGGATGTCCGCTGCCACGCTCGCACCGATCTGCGCGTGGCCGAAGAAACGGACGCGCCCGTCGGGCTGCACCATGCGTGTGGCGGGCTTGCCCACATCGTGCAGGAGCGCAGCCCAGCGCAGCACAGGCGTGGCGGGCGCGAGTTCCACCGCCTGGATGGTGTGGGCGAGCACGTCGAGGTCGTGGAAGGTCGGTTGCGTGACCCCGTCGAGCGCGGTGATCTCGGGCAGGACCACCGCGAGCGCCCCGCTTTGGTGCAGCACCCGTAGACCCTCGGGCGCGTGCGGCGCGACGAGCAGCCGCGTGAGCTCCTCGCGCACGCGCTCGGGTGCGACGGTGGCGAGCGCGGGTGCCGCTGCGGGCAGCGCGTCGCGGGTCGCGGGGTCGAGCGCGAAACCGAGTTCGGCGACGAACCGGGCCGTCCGAACGACGCGCAGCGGGTCCTCGTCGAAGCGCTCGGCCGGATCGCCGGGTGCGCGCAGGATGCGGGCAGCGAGGTCGGCACGTCCGCCGGCCGGATCAAGCAGCGTGTTCGCCGCGATATCGATACCGATCGCGTTCACGGTGAAGTCGCGGTGCGCCGCGTCGGCGGCGAACCGGCCGGCGAGGAGCACGGCCGCGGCCGCGTCGGCGCGGTAGGGGCTGATCTCGAGCGTGCCGCCGTCCTCCAGCGCGACCCCGAGGGTGCCGAAACGCCTCCCGACGTCGTAGAGCGAGCGCACGCCGGCGGTGTCCCCGGCGATCGCGCGGACCGCGTCTTCCGGGGCATCGGTCACGAGGTCCCAGTCGGCAGACGCTGTCCCCAGCAGCGCGTCGCGCACCGCGCCCCCGACGAGCACCGCGTCGTGCCCGCGCCCGGCCAGCGCGCGGCCGATCGCGAGGACGGGTCCGGGGAGCGTGTTGAGTATCGCAGGGTCCATTCGCTCATCGTACCCCGCACCGATGACCCGCGCTGCGTGCATCCGGCACGCGTGCCGCACGCCCGCTGCGCATCCCCGCGCTCGCGTGGGAGAATGGTTCCGGAGGTGTCCTTCGTGAGTACTGCCCGGATATGGCGCCGCGCTGCTGCCGTCGCGAGCGCGACGCTGGCCGTGATCGCCGTCGTTGCGCTTCCAGCGTGTGCCGGCGGCGGCCCTCCCACGACCGCCCCCGAGGGTTCCGGCGCCGCGTCCGTCACCAGACCGCGGGCCGAGCGCGAGCGCGAGGTCCCGCCCCCGCCGTTCATGGCGTTTGATGCCACAAGCGCGATGGCCGAGCTGCGCGCCATCGAGGCGTTCGGGGTGCGCCGGGGCGGCAGCGAAGCCGAGACCGAGGCGGCCGTCTACATCGCCGAGCGCCTCGCCGACTTCGGCTACACCCCGCGCATCGACGAGTTCCCGATCCCCGGCGCCCGCACGAGCCGCAACGTCGTCGTCCGCAGCGAGGGGAGAAGCGAGCGCGTGCTCGTGCTCGGCGCGCACATCGACTCCAAGCCGCCCTCACCCGGCGCCAACGACAACGCGAGCGGGTGCGGCGTGCTGCTCGAGGTCGCCCGCATCCTAGCGTCCCAGCCGGTCACGGCGACTGTCGAGATGGTCTTCTTCGGTACCGAGGAGATCGTCGGCGGGCCGGGGGACCACCACCTCGGTTCGGCGTACTACGTCGAGCAGATGAGCGGGGCCGAGCAGGCGAACACCGTCGGCATGATCTCGGTCGACATGATCGCGGTGGGCGAGAACCTGCACGCGCGCACCATGCTGCGCGGACCGCAGACGCTCTCGGACTTCGTGCTCGAGGTGGCGGGCGCGACCGGTGTCGAGATGACATTCCTCAAAGACAGGGGTCCCACCGGATGGTCCGACCACGGCCCCTTCGAGATGGCCGGCATGCCGGCGCTCTCCATCCACCGGCTGCGCGATCCGCAGTACCACACGGCGGGCGATACGAGCGGGCGCATCGATCCCGCTGTGGTCGGCGAGACCGGGCAACTCGTGCTCGACGTCGTGAGAGCGCTCGGCGCACGCGAGCTCGAGGGCCTCATCGACCGCTGAACCGCGCTCGCGGGCGCGGTTCAAGTGCAGCTAGAGCGTGGGTCAGCAGGACTGGCCCGTCGTGGCCGAGGTGCTCGCCCGCGATACCGAGAACTGGTTCTGCGAGTGCGTGAAGCGCGGGGACCGCGCCCACGTGCTGTCGATCCCCGAGATGAACAAGGCGGTCAAGCACGCCCACTGGTACATGCCGCTCCGCCACCGCGCGCCCTGAAACCAGGAGCGCACGGTCAAGGTCATCCATGGGGACAGCCGGGTCACCGAGGAGCACCACCCGCCGTATCCGCCGTGCCCAGAGCCGGCGATCTGACCCAGAGGTGGCTCTCCTCAAGCGCGGGCCGCCGGTCGCGGTGGCAAGGGAGGGGTGAGCACCAAGGACGCGCCCTTGAAACCAAGCGGCCGAAGGGGTATATACGGAGTATACACAACAATAGAGGAGTCGTCGTGGTCAAGGCGCGCAGGGTGGGTAACAGCATCACGGTCACGATTCCCAAAGAGATCGTTACCGAGCTCGACATCACCGAGAACACCGAGATGAACCTGTTCGTTCGCGAGGGATCCGTAGTGATGGAGCCTGCGGTGTCGCGCTGGGCGCGCCTGGTGGCGCAGGTGAATCAGAAGGCTGCCGAACGAGGAGTGACCGAAACCGACGTTAATGAGGCTGTCGCGGAGATCAGGAACCGGGCGAGAGGCGTGGAGCGCGAGAAGCGCCCCGGCTGATCGATGCCCAAGCCGCGCATGTTCATTGACACCAACGTGCTGGTGTCCGCCGTCCTGTTCGGTGGGGTTCCCGGACGGGTCATCGATGCGGCCCGCGAGGGAGCGGTGCACGGCGTCGTCTCGCTGCATGTCCTCTCCGAGTTCATCGAGGTGCTGTCGCGGGAGCGATTTGGCGTCGACCCCGCCACGGCCGTCGCGCTCGCCGAGGAGATCGCCCGCTTCACTGAGGTGGTGCCGCTCACCGCCGCGACGGGATCATGGGTGTCGGACGGCGACGACGACCCCGTCGTGGAGGCGGCGCACGAAGGCCACGCGACTTACCTCGTGACGGGCGATACCCGCATCCACCAGGCGGATGCGGGTCCGGTCGAGGTCATCTCGCCTGCTGCGGCTGTTCGCCTCATCGACGAGATCGGCGGCGCCTGACCCGACTACTCGGGTTGTGATTCGGACTACGCCAGCGCCTCGCTCGCGTAGAGGGCCGCCATCTCCTCGAGCGGCCTGACCCTGATCTTGGAGGCCTGGCCCGCGGTGCCGAACTGCTCGTAGCGCAGCGTGCAGAGCTCGCGCGCCGCGGCCCGCGCCTCCTTCAGGTATCCGCGCGGGTCGAACTGCGAGGGGTCGTCGGCCATCGAGCGGCGGATCGCGCCGGTCATGGCGCAGCGGCAAGATCATCAACCTCGCGTCGCAGGCGGGCTCGGTCGCCCTCGACCAGCACGTCGCGTACTGCGCGTCGAAGTTCGGCGTCATCGGCGTGACCAAGGTCCTGGCGTCCGAGTGGGCGGGCCGGGGCGTGACGGTGAACTCCATCTCGCCGACGGTCGTCCTCACCGAGCTTGGCCGCAAAGCGTGGGACGGACCCAAGGGAGAGGCACTCAAGAAGCTCATCCCCACCGGACGCTTCGCACTCCCCGAGGAGATCGCCGCCTCGGCGGTGTTCCTGGCATCCGAGGGCGCGGACATGATCAACGGCGCCGACCTGCTTATCGACGGCGGCTACACGATTCGCTAGGAACGCCGTTCGTGTCGGGTACTTCGGGTGACCCGGCGCCGATGCGGGTATCTTCAGTATCGAGACCGAGCCACCCTCGACAGGAGGTGGATTCTGATGACCGACCAGGGTCACTGGCCGTTCGACAGCGAAGCCGACAAGAAGGGGCTTCGCGCAGAGGACCTCAAGAACCCGAAGGGCCGGCAGTCGAACAAGGCCGCGTACCGTCAGCAGATACGCAACGACCGGCTCATCGTCGGTGGACGGGGCCACGTGAAGAAGAGCGGTCTGAGCTAGCGTGTCGCCGGCCTCACGGGCCGGGTCACACGCCTCATGCGCCGCCGATGCCGAGCGCGGCTAGCAGGAACTGAAGGATGTAGAAGACGCCGACGGCGAGGGCGACCGTGATAGCGAGCTGAAGTGCCGTCTTGGCGAATGTGTCGTCCTGCTGTGGCGGCACGGGTGGCGCGGGCTGCGGGGGTTGCTCGACCGGCTGCGCGGGGCCGTGCTCCTCGCTGCGAATCTCGTCCACGTCGGCCCTCTCGGGTAGCGGGTTCGTTCGGGCTGTCGACAAGAGGGTACCCGACTGGGGACCTCGTCTGCATGGGGCAACGACGAAGGCCGGTGGCTTTCCACCGGCCTTCGAGTGCGCACGGCGTTTGCGTATGCGCGCGCGGTGCCTAGTTGGCCGTGCTCTCCGCGAACGCCGGCTGCAGCTCGGGGTGGAGCGAGAGCGCGAGCTCGAGCGCGTCCTGGTCCCTGCGGGCCATCCAGAACAGCGTGGCGGCGGTGAGCATCGGACCCATGAGGAACACGCCCATGATGGCCCACACGCCGAACTCGAACTGATAGATGACGCCCCACGCCACAACGCCCATGCTCGCCAGCACGAGCAGGAAGGCCGCGACACGCTCGTAGTACCAGCCGATGATGAGGGTCGCCGCGAGCGCCACGAGCGGGATGAACGCGGCCATCAGTGCGTTGGCCAGCCCACTCTCGCTGAAGACGAACAGGCCCGCGAAGCTCGCGATCGACCAGAAGGCCCCGCCCGCGATGACGAACCCGCGAGCGACATTGCGCTCCACCGCGATGCGAAGCCGCGTATCGGCCACCTCGGCGGCGTTGACCTCGCGAGACGTGACCAGATCGTAGGCCATGGCGCCGAACAGCGCCGGGACCGCGAGGATGGCCACGAGTGCTCCGGCGAGCCCTACCACTACCAGAACCGCCACTAGGATGATGGACATTGTCCGCTCCCTCCGATCGCTCTAAGCCGAGGCGGCTTGCCAAACCTAGAGAGAGTATCGCCACCGTGGGGCGAGCGCGGGTTCGGGAGCGGTTTCGGTCCTGTTAGGGTTCTGTGAACGTGTTTCGGACGCCCTCAGGCGATCGGCAGCTCGAATCCGAAGGTCGTCCCCTCGCCCGGCACCGAGCGCACCACGATGCTCGAGCCGTGCGCCTCGACGATCTCCTTGGCGATCGCCAGGCCGAGGCCCGCCCCGCTCTTTTTCATTCCCGGTTGTGCCTCCTCGGCCCGGTAGAAGCGCTCGAAGACGCGAGCGAGCTGCTCGGTCCCGATGCCGGGTCCCTCGTCGGCGACCTCGAGGCGCACGCCGCGCGCGGTGCGCACGCCGCGCAGGTGCACGGTCGAGCCCGCGGGCGCGTGCTTGATGGCGTTGTCGGTGAAGCTCAGCAGCACCTGCACGACGCGGTCCCGGTCGGCGAGCACCTGCGCGTCCGATTCGGGCGGCTCGACCGCGAGCGTCACGCCGCCGGCCTCGGCAAGGGTGTGCATCACGCGGGCGACGTCGCCGAGGAGGTCGGGAACCCACTCAGGTTGCTGGCTGAGCTTGAGGCTGCCCGCGTCGAGCTGCGCGAGCGTGAGCAGGTCGATCACGAGCCGGCCGAGCCGGTCGGTCTCGACCTGCATCGTCGCGATGAAGTCGTCGCGGACCTCCGGGTCGTCCTTGGCGCCGTCGGCGAGCAGCTCGAGGATCCCTTTGAGCGCGGCGATGGGTGTGCGCATCTCGTGGCTCGCGTCGGCGACGAACCGGCGTTGCGCCGCCTCGATGCGACGCTGCTCGGTGACGTCGGACAGGAGCAGGACCGCCCCGTCGACCTCCTCGTCCTCGTCGAAGAGCGTCGTGCAGTTGAGCAGCACGGTGTAGGGACCGGTGTCGACGATGCGCGCGGTGCTCAGGCCGGCAAGGCCCTGGCGCACGACCTCGAGCACGCCCTCTTCGGCGGTGAGCTCGGCGGCAGGCGAGCCGAGCACCTCGCGCTCCCCGGTGCCGAGCAGCCGTGCCGCCTCGGGATTGATCACGCGCACGTTGCCGCCGGCGTCGAAGGCCACCACGCCCTCGGCCATCGACTCGACGACCGCGGCGATCTGCCGGCGACTCTCCTCCATGGAGCCGAATGCCTCGCCGAGCTTGACGGCCATGCGGTTGTAGGCGAGCGCGAGGTCCTGGACCTCGTCGGGCACGAGCCCGGTGGGCAGACGTTGCTCGAAGTCGCCCTCGGCGATCGAGTCGGCGGCGACGAGCATGCCCATGACGCGGCGGCGCACGAGGTCGGAGAAGAGGAAGCCGAGCAGGCCGGCGATCACGAGTGAGACCCAAAAGCTGATCCAGATGCGGTCGCGTGCGGCGTCGAGGATGCGCAGCGAGTCGTCGACCGGGCTTGCCAGCACCACCACGCCCTCGCGCTCGCCGGTCGGCCCGAGGATGGTGCGTGCCGCGACGGTCCAGCCGTTCTGGCGCAGGTCGATCTCGGCGTACGGGGCGTTGTCCGAGATCGCCGCCTCGCGCGCCCGGGCCAGCGCGACGTCGGACGGGCGGGTGTCGTAGGCGGACTCGAGCAGCGTGCCGGCGCGATCGTAGACCCACACGCCCGTCCCGTAGACGCCGCGGTACTCGAGTACCGTCGCCGAGATGCGCTGTCGGCTCTCGGGCGTCGCAGGGAACTCGGCGGCGAGTCCGCGGGCGAGCGCGGAGGCGTTTCGCGCCTCGGCCGCCTTAGCCATGTCGGCGAGCGTCGCCTGCAGCCCGGCGGAGAGGGAGCCCGAGAGCACGAGCATCGCGACGATCACGACGACGATGAACAGGCCCGTCTGCCATAAGCGGATAGACGCCCTGCGCCGGCGCACGCCTGCCTACGCCTCCCTGAGGCGGTATCCGTACCCGCGCACGGTCAGTATGTACTCTGGGTGCTTCGGGTCGGCCTCGAGTTTCTCGCGGATGTTGTGGATGTGCACGTCGATGGCGCGCTCGTCACCCACCGGCGACTCGTCCCACAGGGCCGAGAGGATGGCCTGGCGCGAGTACGCGGTGCCCGGCTGTTTGGCGAGCTGCAGCAGGATGCCGTATTCCGAGCTCGTGAGGTGGATCGGCTGGCCCTGCAGCTTGACGGCTCGCGCGCGCGTGTCGAGCTCCAGATCGCCGACGACGATGCACTTCTTCTCGTGCGGGCCCTCGGTGCGGCGCAGGATCGCCTTCACGCGGCTGACGAGTTCGCGTGGCGAGAAGGGCTTGGTGACGTAGTCGTCGGCCCCGAACTCCAGGCCGAGCACCCGGTCGACCTCGTCCCCGCGTGCCGAGAGCATGATGATCGGCGTGTCCGAGTGTGTCCGCAGTTCGCGGGCGACGTCGAGCCCGGACTTACCGGGCAGCATGATGTCGAGCACGATGATGTCCGGCGAGATCTCTTCGAACATCATCTCGGCTCCGGCCGCGTCGCTCGCGGTGTGCACCTCGTAGCCGGCCTGCTGGAGCGCGTAGGTGACAACTTTGAGGATCGACTCCTCGTCGTCGACGACAAGGACGCGTTTCACCGCCAGGTCCCCTTCGGTCCGAATCCGCCCGTGCGATGACAATAGATGATGAAGTGGGGTATTACCGCTAACATAACCCTAACACTACGGCAATCCGGCGCGAATGGCCGTGGTGACGGGGGTTGCTACTGTTCTCTCGTCAGGACGGGCGAGCGACCGGGCGGGGTGAGGGCCATAGAGGCGACAGGCGCGCACAGAGCATCCGGCACAGAGATGCTGCCGGGCTCCGCGCGCCTCGCTGCCATCGCAATCCTCGTGACGGCCGCCGCCATCGCGCTGCTCGCCCTAACCGCCGCTCCCGTCCTCGCCGTCGGCCAGGCAGCGAGCGGCGAACTCATCTACTACCCGTGCACGACCTGTCACCCGGTGACCGACGGGGTGGCCTCGGGCACGGTGCCCAACGACTTCGACGGCCACCGGATCGTGCTCGACGGCCACGACGTGCTCGGTGAGGGCAGCGCGGCGTGTGTCGCCTGCCACGATGACCCGGCGCGCGATCCCGGCAAGCTCAAGGTACTCGGCGGCGGGCTCGTGGACGCGGGTGGTGACGTATCGCGCGTCTGCGCCACCTGTCACTCCAGCATCTACCGGGAGTGGGTTGACGGCATCCACGGCCGCGAGCAGCCCACCTGCACATCGGCCGGGTGTCACGACCCGCACTCCCCTGCCTGGATCTACGGGGAGCCGCTGCCACCCTTCGTCGGCACGGGCTTCGAGGTGCGTGCCGTCTCGGACCGCATCCCGTTCACGCCGCTTGCGGCCTATCCGGTGCCCGCACCGGTCGAGACCCCCGCCTGGCTGTGGCTCGCCACGATTGTGGGTGCGGTCGCCTCGGCCGGGCTCATCATCTTCATGCTCCGAGGAAGGCCTGCACGATGAGCGATACGACCGATCGCCCCGACCGCGCGCACGACGGCCTGACGATCACCCGTCGCAGCCTGATGCAGGGCATCGCGGTGAGCGCCGGGCTGGTGGCCGCCGGCGCCCTGCCCGCGCTGCTCACGGCGCTGGCAGAGTCCGCTTCGGCCTCGGAGTCGGGCGAGGGCGAGGGCGCGCTGGACGGCATCGACCACATCGTCGAGGGCAACGGCCCGATCAACTACCCGGGCCGCCCGGTGAGCTACGCCAAGGCCGCCGGGGACGAGAGCTTCGCGATGGTCATCGACGTCAACGCGTGCATCGGGTGCCGGCGCTGCGTCTACGCATGCGTCCTGGAGAACAACATCGGCCGGGACTCGGGCTTCACCTACATCAAGATTCTCGAGATGGATCTCGGCTCGATCCACATCGAGCACGCCAAGCTCGACTACGAGCAGGGCGGGAAGCCCGACAAGTGGTACTTGCCTGTCCAGTGCATGCAGTGCGCGAAGCCCACCTGCGTCTACGGCTGTCCGGTCAAGGCGACGTGGAAGGAGCCGGACGGCATCGTCGTCATGGACTACAACAAGTGCATCGCATGCCGCAACTGCATCGTCACCTGCCCGTACGGCGCCCGGCACTTCAACTGGGTCCACCCCCACGTGCCCGAGGCCGAGATCAATCCCGACGTTCCGCTCGACGAGAAGCACGGGGCGATCGAGAAGTGCCACTTCTGCCTCCAGCTCACCCGCAACGGGGGGACGACCGCGTGCACCGAGGCCTGCCCTGTGGGCTCGCGCACCTTCGGTGACCTCAAGGACCCGGAGAGCGGGGTATCGAAGCTCCTGCGCTCCAAGCGCACCTTCCGCCTGAAAGAGGAACTCGGGAACGAGCCGATGATCTGGTATGTGGGGTGAGCCGATGAGCGAGCGCAGCACCCAGTGGGCCGCCCCCGCGCCGGAGACCAAGCGCTTCATCGGCATCGACTGGAACATCGGCGGCCTGCTCCACGCGAGCCCCCGCTTCTGGGCGTTCATCTCGCTGCTGGTCAGCGTGATCATGCTCGGTCTGATGGCCTGGGGCACGTTCCTGTTCGAGGGCGGCGGCCTGATGGCCATGCGCGACACCTACCCGTGGGGCCTGTGGTTCACCAACTACATGTACTACGTCGGGCTCTCGGCAGGCGGCCTTGCCGTCTACGCGAGCGTCCACCTCTTCGGCGCCGAGCAGTTCCGTCCGCTCTCACGCCTCGCGGTCCTACAGGCGGGCGTGCTCGTCATGATGGCGCTGCTCGGCATCGTCACGGACATGGAGCGCTTCTGGCGCGCGGGCTGGATGCTGCTGACGCCCAACCCGAGCTCGCCGTTCGTCTACACCGGTAGCGCGGCGAACATCTACATGATCATCTGCTTCATCGACCTGTGGGTGCTGATCACCGGCAAGGGCGGCGAGAAGCTCGCGCTGCGCATGACACTCATCGCGCTGCCCTTCGCCGTCTATCTCCACACCACGACGGCGTTCGTGCTCGCGCTCAACAAGTCGCGCGAGCTGTGGAACTCGGCGGTGATGGTGCCGATCTTCCTCACCTCGGCCACCGCGTCGGGCATAGCGCTACTCATGCTCAGCGCCTACCTCATGCAACGGCTCAAAGTGATGCGTTTCAGACCGAGCATGTTCCGCAGCCTCTCGACGTTCCTGGGCACGGTCATCATCATCGACCTGTTCCTGCTGGCCGTGGAGATGCTGGTCGTGTTCTGGCCGACCTCGCAGCGGCCGGGCCACTCCGAGCGCATGGCGGTGTTCTTCGAATCGCCGTACGGCTGGATTTTCATCCCCGTGCTCTTGCTCGGCATCGGGGCGTTCGCCCTGCTCGCGGGGCGCAAGACGCGCCACGTCGCCCGCATCCAGATCATCGCGGCCTCGATGTACGTCTTCGCGATCTTCCTGAAGCGCTACAGCCTGATGGCGATGGGATTCGCCGTCGACCCCCTCGGCCAGTTCACGGCGCCCTACTTCCCGAGCCTTGTGGAGATCCTCATCGCTCTCATGATCCTCGGTGTCGGCCTGCTCATCATGGCGGTGGCCGCGAAGGTCCTGCCGCTGCAGGTGCCCGAGGCCGAGATCGAGGAGCACGCGCACCACTACGCCGTCCAGCGTGCCGAGTGGGCCGCCCTCGACGTCGCCGTCGACGCCGATGCGGGATTCGCGCATGCCGCACACGCCGAGTCGCGGCCGCCTGCGCCGGCTTCCGCGGCCGAGGCGGGGTGAGGCGGCCGTGACGATGCTGCGCAAGGTAGCCGGGGCGGTCAGCGCGTTCGCGCATCGCTACTGGATCGCGCTTGCGAGCGCGGCGGCGGTGCTCGCCGTGCTGATGGCGATACCGGTCGTGGTGACGGCCTTCGCGCCGGACGCGCTCTTCGGCCGCTTTCACGAGGTCTCCGCCAACTACGAGGAGCTGCAGAGCTCCCGGCACGCCGACGTCGCGTGCCGGTCGTGCCACGGTACGTCGCAGGGCACGCTCGTCTACAGCGTAGCGCTCGTCGGTGACTTCTATGCCGGACTCGTGCGTCCGGCCGACGAGCCGCGCTTCCTTGAGTTCGAGTCGCCGACGCGCGATGCCTGCCTGGCCTGCCATGAGACGGTGTGGAGTCACGACATCGACCGCATCACGCGCGTCCCGCACCCGGCCCACATGCGTGTGGCCGACGAGACGCGCAACTGCGTCGACTGCCACAAGTGGACCGCGCACGAAGAGGCCTACATGGAGGAGCACAAGGAGATGCCCTTCTCGGGTATCTGCGTCTCCTACGGCTGTCACGTCGGCTTCCGTTCGGAGGACCAGTGCACGAGCTGCCACCACGCCCTTCGTGACGAGACCGAGGACTGGCTCGTGGAGCACCCCACCGTGGCGCAGACCATCGGCACGAGCTCGTGCCTCGAGGCCTGCCATGACGCCGACCAGTGTCGCATGTGCCATACCACTGGCGAGCGGCCGGTCTTCGACGGCCTGCAGACCCGCACCGGTCTCGAGGAGATCGAGCGGCTTCACGTCGCGGCCGACTGGTCCGAGACTCACGGGCCCATCGCGCTTGCCGACCAGTCGAAGTGCATGCAGTGTCACATCTCCGACGGCGAGTGCCGCGCGTGTCACGCGCAGCGTCCCGCCTCGCACGACCCGGTCGAGACCTGGATCACGAGCCACAAGGAGGTCGTCGACCCGGACGACGAGGTGCGGTGCATGACCTGCCACGAGAGGGCCTGGTGCGACGAGTGCCACGAGCTGTTCGAGGAGTCGGGCTAGGTGACCGCTCCGACGACACCGCCGCCCGCCGAGCCGGTCGGGGAGCCACCCGCCGGGCAGGGCGCTCCCGAGGGGCCCGATGCGCCCCGGAGCGCCGGACGCCGGTGGCTGATCGCCTTCGGCCTGGTCGCGTTGGTGGTCTTCCTGCTCGCCTGGCCGCTGGTTTCGGTGCTCCAGCCTGCGTACTACACCCGCTATCCGGACCTGCGGGAGCGCATGGACAACTGGAGTGTCTCGACACACGGCCGCATGAGCTGTGCGGACTGTCACATCGAACCCGGGGTGCGGGGCTGGGTCGGTTTCGTCACGCGATCAGTCCCGGCGTTCTACTCGCAGTTGATTCAGGGGCCCCACGAGCAGAATCTCTTCGCGCTCCCGACTACCGCCGCCTGCCAACGGTGCCACACGAGCTACCGCCAGGTCTCGGCCGACGGCGACCTGCTCATCCCGCATCGAGCGCACGTCGAGATCCTCGAGGTCGAGTGCGTCGTCTGCCACAGCGAGCTCGTGCACGCGGAGAGCCCCGAGGGATTCAACCGCCCGTCCATGCGCATGTGCCTCGACCAGTGTCATGACGGTGAGATCGCCGGCAACGAGTGCGTGAAGTGCCACACGCGCAAGCACGTTCCCGAGGACCACCTGCGCAGCGACTGGTTGCAGGTCCACGCAGAGGCGGCCGACACCATCGAGTGCGGCGAGTGCCACGCGTGGACGCCCGACTACTGCGAGGAGTGCCACTCCAAGCGGCCCGCGTCGCACACCGAGAACTGGAAGACGGACCATGCTGCGCGCGCGGCCGAGCACGCGGCCGGCTGCATGGTCTGCCACTCCGAGGAAGACTGCGGGGAGTGCCACTGATGCGCCGGCTCTCACCACGCTGGTGGACGAGGCGCACGCCGGCCGAGCGGCGACATCTCCTCGCGCGTGTCGGCCTGATGGCGCTCGCGATGGTCGTGCTCGTCGGCATCCCGACCTATCTCTCGCTGCAGTCCGCTTTCATGGAGCGTTTCGAGGAGTACGAGACCGCCACGCAGACCCTGCCCACCTCTCTGCATGCCGGTCTGAGCTGCCAGGACTGCCACATAGAGCCGGGGATCGTGCCCCAGACGGCGCACGCGGCGCGCATGTTCGCCGAGTTCTACCTCTCGTTCCTGCCTGCCGAGCGCGTCCCGGACCTCGTCAACACGCCGACCAACGAGGCGTGCAACGAGTGCCACATGAATCTGCGAACCGTCTCGCCCTCGGGTGACCTCAACATCCCGCACCGCGCGCACGTCGAGATGCTCGGTATGGCGTGCGTGGACTGTCACTCCCATCTCGTGCACGAACCCGGTCCGCACGGGGCGAACACGCCTCCTATGGCCGCGTGCCTCACGTGCCACGACGGCACCACCGCCAAGGCCGACTGCGCGGCGTGCCACACGGACAAGGACCCGCCCGACACGCACCTCGAGGAGAGCTGGCTCTTCGAGCACCCGGCCGCCGTTGACGAGAGTTGCACCACATGTCACGAGTGGACCGAGAACTGGTGCGGTGACTGCCATGCGAAGCGGCCGGACTCGCACGGCGAGGACTGGCGCGCGCAGCACCGGTTCCGGGTCGAGTCCCGCCGCAACTGCGAGGCGTGTCACACGGGTGAGGACTGCATCCGCTGCCACGGGCTCGTCCCGTCGCTGAACTACGACTCGTCCATCACGCTCGTGAGATAGGGGGCCGAGTGGCCGAGGAGAGGCAGGAACGCTCGCCACGCAGGCGCCTGCAGGTCGCGTTCGGGACCGTCGCCGGTATGGTGGCGCTCCTCGTCGTCGCCGGGGTCGCGAGCTCCACGCCCGCGCTCTGCGGTTCGTGCCACGAGATGGCGCCGAGCTACGAGTCGTGGTCGCAGTCGGCGCACACCGGAGTCAAGTGCGTGATGTGCCACGAGACGCCGCGCGAGTGGTACGGACAGCCGCTTCGCGCCGTCGAACGCGCGCGCCTGCTCGCGCGCGACACGGTGCGCCACCTCTCCGGCAGGCTCGGCGAACCCAATGACCCAGCCGCGATCGGCCGCACCTCGCCGATGCCCGACGAGATCTGCCTGCAGTGCCACAGCCCCGACCGCAAGGCCACCTCGGGTTTCCGTATCCTCATCGACCATGTCGAGCATGCCGAGCGAACCGGCTCGTGCGTCGCGTGTCACGTCTACACCGCGCACCCGGACCCGGAGCTCGGCAAGCCTCTTTCGCTCATGGCCCGCTGTTACCAGTGCCACGGCACCGCCGAGCAGCCCGAGGCGTCCGACGAGTGCGCGTCCTGCCATCCGTCCGACTTCGACCTGCGTCCGCCCTCGCACCTCGAGGATCCGTGGCAGCGCGACCATGGCTTCTCGGCGCTGAACACCCCCGACATGTGCACCATGTGCCACGAGCAGAGCTACTGCGACAGCTGTCATATCGTGGCGATGCCGCATCCCGAGGAATGGCTCGACGGGCAGGCAGCCGAGCCTGGCCACGGACAGGCCGTCGCGACGCTCGACCGCGCCGTGTGCTACCGCTGCCACGCCGAGGAGCCCGATTCGTGCGCGGCCTGCCACCACGAGGGTTACGACCCGGCGAAGGGGCCGTGGCTCGACCAGCACTACGACGAGGCGCGCACCGCCGGGGTCGCCTCGTGCCTCGACTGCCACGAGCCGCTGTTCTGCTCGCGGTGCCACAAGGCGCCGGCGGGGGCGGAGGAATAGGGCGACTCGTCGGGACTGGCCGCCGCGGGCGCGCAGGCGTTCGCGCTACTGCGGCGGGCGGCACACGCTGCACGGCTCGTAGCCGCGCGCCTTCGCGTCGGCGAGCGTGACGGCGATCCGGCTGCTCGCGAGGTGGCGGCACCCGTCCGCGTGGTACTTCTCGCCGGTTCTCGTGATGTAGATGCCGGTTGTTGACGGGGTCGCAGGGCCGCCCGATGCCGAGGTGCCGCCCGTCGCGGGCGGCGCGTTCGCCGGGTTCGCTTCCAGGCCCCACAGACCGCGGTTCGCGTCGCGCGCCTCGGTCTGGTAGCGCGTGAAGAAGGCGACGTAGCGGACGTTCGGGGGGTAGGTGGCGATCTGGGCGTAGCCATCGAGCACGAGCCGCGCGTTGAGCATCTTCGCGCGCACCTCTGCGTCGGACGCGCTCCGGGGCTGCGCAAGCCAGACGTAGGCGAGCAGGCGGCCGTACTTGTCGCGCAGTTCCGCATCGGTCTCGAGGTAGACGACCGCGCCGATCGGGATAGCCCGTGCGGTGTACGCCGACGCCTCTGCGCCGTACGGCTCGGCGCCGCCGTAGACCTCCGGCGTGTCGACGCCGATGAAGCGCACCTTCTCCTCGCCGGCGCCCTCGAGCATGAAGCGGGCGGTGTCGCCGTCGGTGTGCTGCGTGATCACCGCGCGCGTGACCTCCGGCGCGCTCGCCGCGGGCTCGGGAAGCGGCTCGGGGGCCGTGGCGGGCTCCGGCACCGGCTCGGGTTCGAGGCCGGGCTCGGGGGCCTGCTGCGTGGGTGCGGCAGGCGCGGCCGGCTGCCCGGGCTCGGGCGGAGCGACGAGCGTCGCATCTGCGGCACACCCGGCGAGCAGGACCGCCGTCATCAGGAACGGCAGCAGCGCAAGCGAGGATCGGGTGTGGACGAGGTGTCTCATGGGTCGATTGTAGCGGGGACAGATGACAGTGAGGTCCGGGCAGGTGCCCGGCTAGGCATCTGCCGCGCTCCTACGCCCCACGCCCTCAGCTACAATCACCGCGTGACGTGCTCGCTGCGCAGGTGTGCCGAAACGATCGGAGGCTCGCCGGTGGACCCGTTCGCTCTCGACATCCCCGCCGGGTGGTTCGTGCGGCCCGACGGGTTCGACGGCTCGACGGGTATCCACGGGGTCGGGCACACGCGACGCGTGCTCGTGCACGCGTGCGAGATCGCCGGCGAGCTCGGTCTGTGTGCGTGGGAGTGCGAGGCACTCGAGCTCGCCGCCTGCTGGCACGACATCGGCCGCACGCACGACGGTGCGGACCACTACCACGGCGCCAAGAGCGCGGTCAAGGTCGTCGGGCTCGGGCTACAAGCAGGGATCGAGCCGGCGGTGCTCGAGGTGGCGCTGTTCGCGGTGACGCACCACTGCGGCGACGAGGCCCACGCCGAGCAGGGGACCCACTGGACGATCAATCCCGCCGCGACGCGGAGGGTCTTCCGGGTGCTCAAGGACGCCGACGGGCTCGACCGGGTGCGCCTTGGCGACCTGGACCCCGCCATGTTGCGCCACGACATCTCGCGCGAGCGCATCGACCGCGCGTGGGAGTTGCTGCACGAGGTGCGGTAGCGGCCTGTGGACGCGATGTCATACCCACAGGTATGATATGGGCGTGACAGGGGGTGCCGCATGGCCAAACTCACCATCTTCCTGCCCGACGCACTGCTGGCGGAGATCGACGCGCGTGCGGCTGAGCTCGCACGTTCGCGCAGCAGCGTGATCCGCGAGGCGTCGGCACGCTATCTCGCGGAGGAGCGCTCGCGAGATGCTGACGCGCGCCGTGCCGCGGCGGTGGACGCCTCGCTTGCCTTGTTCGAGAAGCTTGCGAGCGCACCGAGTCTTGACGGGCGGCCGAGCCTGGACATCCTGCGGGAGGCGCGCGGCGCGGTCGAGAAGCAGAAGCCGTGAGCGGGCGGCTCGCCGTTCTCGACGCCTCTGTCGGGGTGAAGTGGTTCCGCGAGGAGGCGGGTTCGGATGCCGCGCGCGGATTGCTGCGCGGGCACGCTGCGGGCACGCTGCGCATCGTCGTGCCGTCGTTGTTCTTCTACGAGGTCATCGACGTGGCGCGCAGGCACTTCGGTATCGATGTGGCCCGGCGCGTGTGGCAGAGTCTCGCCGCCGACGAGATTGTCTACTCCAATCCCGACGCGGATCTTCTCGAGCGCACGCTCGAGATCGCAGCCGAGCTCGGGTGCACGCTGTACGATGCAGCCGCGCCGGCGCTGGCCGACCACCTCGAGTGCCCGCTGTACTCGGCCGACCGGAAGGCTCACGGTGCGTTACCCGGGGTCGTGATCGTCGGCTGAGCGGCGCAGGCGACCACCAGGACACCACTGCACCGCCGCACGCTGCACTACAATCGAACTATGATCGAGCACACGAGCGACCCACTAGAGACCTCTAAGCCTGCGGCCCCCGCCGACGCCCTCGAGCCGCTCAGCGCTGAGCTGCAGCGGCTGCGCTCGCTGACCGCGATCAAGTGGACCGCGCACGACGCCGACGTGCTGCCGGCGTGGGTCGCCGACATGGACCTGCCGCCCGCACCCGCGATCGTGGGTGCGGTGCGCGCGATCGCCGACCGTGGGGACTTCGGCTACAACTTGGCCGCCGCGTGCCGCCTGCCCGAGGCGTTCGTCGCGTGGCAGGAAGCCCGCCACGGCTGGCGCCCGGACACCGAGCGGGTGCGCTTGTTCTGCGATGTAATGCAGGCGGTGCAGACGGCGCTCTGGCTGGCGACGGAGCCCGGCGACGGGGTGGTCATCTTCACGCCGGTCTACCCGCCGTTCCTCTCCTCGGTCACCTCGACCGGGAGGCGAATCGTCGACTGCCCGCTCGACGCTGCCAGCGGCTGGCGGCTCGACCCCGACCGGCTTGCCGCGGCGATCGACGAGCGCACGCGCGTCATCTTGTTGTGCAGTCCGCATAACCCCACCGGGCGCGTCTTCGACCAGACCGAGCTCGCCGTCATCGCTGAGGTGGCCGCCCACCACGAGCTGCTGGTCATCAGCGACGAGATCTGGGCCGACCTCGTCTACCCCGGGCAGCGGTTCCGCCCCTTTGCGAGCGTGAGCGCGGAGGCGGCCGAGCGCACCGTGACGATCGGCGCCGCGAGCAAGGCGTTCAACATCGCGGGGTTGCGCTGCGCCGTCGCCCACATCGGCCACCCCCGGATCGCCGGGGGCCTCGCCGCCCTGCCCGACCACCTGCTTGGTGCGGTCGGTTCGCCGGGCGCCGAGGCCACGCTCGCCGCCTGGACGTGCGGCGAGGAGTGGCTCGATGAGACCTGCGACCTGCTGCTCCACCAGCGCGACCATCTCGCCAGGCGGCTCGCGGCCGAGCTGCCGGAGGTCGGCTTCGCTCTGCCGGAGGCCACCTACCTTGCCTGGCTCGACCTCCGCCCGCTCGGCCTCGGCGACGATCCGGCGCGCTGGTTGCTCGAGCACGCGCGGGTCGCGCTCTCGCCGGGCCCGGACTTCGGGCCGCACGGGCTGGGCTTCGCGCGCCTGAACTTCGCCACCACACGGGCCATCCTCGACGAGATCGTCGACCGCGTCGTCGCCGCGGTCCGCGCGCGGTAGGCCCGCGCAACGCTGCGCGGTCACCCGAGCGCCGTCCCGCCGCCGGCCCGCCTCCGTTCAAGCTCCCCCCGCCACAGACCGATGCACAGGTTGCATCGTCTTGTGAGGGGGGTCACAGTGCCCATTCCGTCCACAAATGAGTTGATCGGACCGCTGCTCGAGGAGCTCGCCGACGGGGCAGAGCGCTCGACCCGCGAGTTGTGGGAGCGCCTCGCGCTGCGCTTCGCGCTCAGTGGCGAGGAACTCGCCGAGCGCGCCGGCAACGGCCGATACGTCTTCCGCGACCGCGTCGCGTGGGCACGGACCCGGCTGCACAAGCGGGGGCTGCTCGACTACCCGCGCCGCACGTACTCGCGTATCACCGCCGCGGGCCTCGAGGAGCTCGCGTTCGGCACGGAAGTGCACGCGGTCGCCGGTCCCGTACCGGTCGCCGTCACGCTGCCACCCACTTTCATCGGCCCGGGACCGCTCGAGCGCGAACTGCGCGCACTCACCGGCCCCGCCGCCGACGAGCGCGCGGACTGGGACGCCATTCGGATGCTCAACGGGTGGGGTGCTGAGGGCGTGCTCAGTTACGCCGAGGTCGCCGGGCGGACGGAGCGCACCGTGGCCGACCTGCTCGTGCTCGGCAGACGGTGCCGGCGGGGCGACGTGGGGGAGGCGCCGATTCTCGACGCCGTGCTCGCGTTCGTATGCGCACATCCCTGGCTCGACCCCGATCAGGTCCCCTTCCACCTCGCGCAGCTCGGGTTCGCGTGGTCGCGCTTCAGCATCGCAGGCGTGGCCGAGGCCGCGCGGCGCTTCGGCCGCGAGCCGCAGTGGCGCATGATCGTGAGGCAGATCGCTACCGCGCGCGGGCGGGGAACGGCTGACGATCGCTGGCGCCTGCCGCGGCCCTTTGAGAGCTGGTTCGAGGTCGAGGTCTTCCTCTTCCTCGACGACCACGGTCACCTCGCCCGTCCCCAGGAGTACGCCGGACGTTACCGTGCCGACCTCGTCGTCGAGACCGACGGGCGCCCGGTCGTCATCGAGTGCGATGGGGAGGCGTGGCACCGCGGTGACCGGGCCGACCGCGACCGCGCGCGCGAGCACGACCTCATGGGCGACGGCTTCACGGTCGTGCGCATCCCGTACGACGCGTGGACGCGCCGCACGGCCTCGACGCAAGCCTCGCTGCTCGACGCGCTCGGCGCCCAGGGGCCGCTGCGCTCGGTCGGGTAGCGCCCCGCCGGTACGACCCGCCCCCCGGCAGGCCCCTACCAGGGCTGCGTGCCGTTCGCTGCCGCGAACAGCGTGAGCGGCAGCTGAAGGTCGAGCAGGCCGTGCACGACCATCAGGTAGGGCAGCAGCGAGGGCCGGCGGTCGATGAGATAGCCGAGGAAGACCGCGAAGGGCAGGAACATCCCGAAGCGCCACAGCATGAACGCCGGGTCGAACACGAGCGGAAGCGTGACGTGCTGCAGCGCGTGGGTGACCCCGACGAGCAGGGGCACCCACCACACCGGGCCGACACGTTTCCTGATGCGCGGCATCGCGTAGCCGTAGAAGGCGGGGAGCTCGGCGAGCGTGATCGTGAGCGGGAAGAGCAGCAGCGCGGTCCAGAGCATCCACGGCGGCAGCGTCTGGAACATGATGGTCGCGGGTGTGGCCGAATCGTCGAAAAGCGCTTCTGCGAGCCAGACGTTCGGGAAGTAGGCGAGCGGCGCGCTCACCGCCACCGCGCCGAGCAGCCAGAGCATGTCGCGCCCTATGCTCATGCGATCGAACCCGTAGAGCCGCACGAAGCGGATGCCCTCGCTGCGCGCACCGAGCCAGAGGAGCGCGAGCGTGTCGAGGTTGGCGAATATGGCCGAAAGCGGCCACCAGGCGATCGAGCGCGCCCAGGGCTCGGGGTCGCCGGCGAGCAGGAACACCAGCGCGATGAGCGCCTGGTAGGCGGCGAAGAGCGCCGTGCGCGCCAGCAACATGAGCCACGGGCCGCGGCGCTCCATCCACTCGAGCGGCAGGTCCATCGTCAGGTTCCCTCTCCGAGCAGGCGGACATACCGGTCGAGCCCGGCCGCGCGGGCCGCACGGGCGAGTCCGCGGTCGGTCGTCACCAGTATGCACTCACGTTCAATCGCAAGTGCGAGGTAGAAGCAGTCGTAGGCCGAGTGATCGAGCCGCCCGGCGAGTGCGAGCGCTGCGGCGTCGAGTTCGTGGGCCGGGGTCTCCAGGGTAGGGAGCGCTCGGGCTTCCAGGCGCTTGAGATCGGCCTGCCCGGCGCTGAGGTCACCCCGCCTCATGCGTGCGTGAAGCGCCGAGACGATCTCGTACAGCAGCAGATCGGGGGCGTGGACCTGCGCGGCGTTGCCGAGCGCCTCCCGTGCCTCGCGGGTATGCCGCTCGGGAAGCATGGCTGCGAGGACGACGCTCGCATCGGCGACAATCCGCACGGATGGTTCACCTGCCGCCGCGGGGCGCGGTGTCTGTGCGCGCGTCGCGCTGCTCGCGGACGAGCTCGGCGGAGGTGGTCTCGAGGGTGCCATGCTCGGCCTCGATCGCCGAGCGCGAGCGGTCGACGCGCTCGAGCCACTCGGCCATGGTGGGCCTGATGCCGGCTTCGATGATGGACTTCGCCTCGGCTTGCATCGAGCGCCCGTTACGGGACGCCTGTTCCTTCAGCCGCGTCACGGACTCGGGACTCAACCCGCGTACGAGCAGATCGGGCATAGCCTCTCTCCACGTGTGCGTTGTGCCGGCCATGCGTGCCTTCCGGGTATCGGGACGGCTGCAGCATGACACGGCGGACGGAACCTACTCTCGCCGGAATCCTACCACGGAATGATAGCAGGACGATAGCACCAGAGGAGAGTCTCCGGGTACGGGTGCGTGACGCCCGTGCAGCCCGCTCCGACGCTGCTGTTCCCTACAGGTCGAGCCGCATGAAACGCACTGCCCGGTAGCCACCGCCGGCGGTCAGCACGCCGGTCGGCACGTTGCCCACCGAGCGGAACCCGATGCGCTCGTAGAGCCGCAGCGCGCGGTCGTTGACGTCGACGACCTCGAGGCCGACCGAGCGCATGCCGGCCTCCCGGGCGGCCTCGATCACCGCTTCGAGCAGCGCGGTCCCGATGCCGCTCCCCCGCGCGGGCTCGGCGACCGCGAGTACCTCGACTCGCCACTGCCCTCTGCGCGGGCGCGCGAAGAGTGACTCGGAGGTCGCCCGGATCCAGCGCCACACGGCTCCGAGCGCCCCGAACTCCCGGGCGAACAGGCGGTAGCCCATGTGTGAGAAGTGATGCCCGCGCATCGCAACGCCGGCCACGCCGAGTACCTGCCCGTCCCCGGCAAGCGCGACCCAGCCGAGCTCGGGTGTGAGACTCCGGGCGACGATGCGCCGGCCCTGTTCGGCCGAGTCCGGCCGGATACCGTGGACGAGCTTCTGCTCGAAGGCCTCGTAGAGCAGCGCAGCGGTCTCCTCGAGCCGATCGGCCGGGATTCCCCGGGTGATGCGTGCCATGCCCGGACTCTACCTCACGTCCTCGACGAGCGGTACGAGCACGATCGGCACGGTCGACTGCTTCACCACGCGCTCGGCGACCGAACCGAGAGCGGCGCGCGTGAGCCCCGAGCGCCCGTGCGTGCCCATGACGATCATGTTCGCACCGCGCTCGGCTGCTACGTCGAGGATCGCGTCGTGGGGCTGGTCGGCCAGGGTCACGATCGCCTCGGCGTCCACGCCGCGCTGACGGATACGAGCGGCTTCCAGCTCGGCGACCTCGCGGACCGACTCGACGACGGCGGTGGTGAGCGCGTTGTCCTCAATCCCCCCGACGAACGTCGGTTTCGCGATGCCGAGGACGAGCACCCTGCCGCCTTCGGCGTACGCGATGTCCTCGGCGATGCGGGCCGCCGCCTCGGCGGTGGCGGACCCGTCGGTGGGGTGGAGGATGAGGCGCTGCTCGGTCACGTCGTTCACCTTCCTGTCGCACGGCGTCGGTCACGGTTCCCGGGTGCATGCATAATCAGCGACCCCCATGCTTGTATGCCCCGAGGGGGTGGCCTCTCCACGCTCTTGCCGCCAATCCGGCAGTGTGGGTCGTGGATCGTGCGGGGACCCGTGGTACGGACCTATGAGAGGCGAGGGCGAGCCGGGCTACGGCGGGCTCATCATCGACCCGATGGCGAAGACGAACCAGAGGATGGAGGGGATGCCACCGAGCACGAGGCCTGCCCACGTGGCCCACAAGCGCTCGTGTCTGACGAGGGCTCCGACACCCATCACGACCGCCGCCGAACCCGCGAGTATGGACACAAGGTAGAGCAGCGTGCCGTCTGAGGCCGCGATCGCGACGGCGAGCGTGACAGCAGCGACGGTGCCGAACGTGAGGACGAGCCTGCCGAGCGAGGTCACGCCCCCCACTCCGGGTTGCGCGTGGCTGCTGCGGGTGAGCCGCAGGGCCATCACGCCGATGACGATTCCGATGAGCAATCCGAACGATGCGTACATAGTGCACCTCCCGGGGTAGTGATCACTCGAAATGCTCGAAGATCTGCAGGCCGAGCGCGATCAGCGCGAATGCCACGGGCAGGAGCACCGTCCAGGAGCGCTCGTGGTGCCGGATCACGGACACGCCGCCGATCACAGCAAGAGCGATGAGGAGCAGGCCGAGCGCGAAGTTGTAGATTTGCTGGAGGGTGTCGAGACCCACTCGGCTCTCCGTGTACGGCATCAGGATCGCGCTGTTGACGACCACCAGCGCGAACAGGATCGCGAACAGTAGGAGCGCGGTTCTCCCCATCCGCGTCGAGGGTAGAGCGAAGAACCCGGACTGAGTGCGTGACTCCGGCGTGGCATGTGGCATCTCCACCACCTCCCCCCATCCGGGCGTGGCCGCATGCGGCGGGCACACCAACTATGTCCCCGCGTGGCGCGGTCCCAGGCCGCCATTCACCGATTGCGTGAACTGCCCGAACAGGCGGGTCAGAGGCGCGCTCCGGGAGATCGCCGGGTCGCCGGTGCGCGACCCCTTGACGCGCCTCCGACACGCGATTAGCATGCTAACGATTAGCACGCTACCCATTGTCCGGCGGCCCCGCACGCACCGCCGCCCTGCTCCCCCCGAGGAGTACCATGTCCCACCCGCACTCCGGTAGCCCGGACGCGTCGCCTACGATGCGCGCGTTCGGGGCGTTCCACCAGGCCATGCTCGCCCACCGCCAGCTGCTCTTCCGCGAGATGGCCGAGCACGGCCTTCACCCCGGCCAGGCGTTTTGCGTGGCAGCCATCTCGCATCGCGAAGGCATCACGCAGGCCGAGCTCGCCGAGGAGCTCGGCGTCTCGCGCCCGACCGTTAGTGTGATGCTGCGCAAGCTCGAGCGCTCGCGCGTCGTGGAGCGTCGCACCGATGCCGACGACCAGCGCTACACACGCCTTCACCTCACCGACGAGGGCCGCGCCCGCTACGGCGTCATGCACACCGTGCTCGCCGAGATCGCCGAGAAGGCCATCGCCCCGATGTCCGCGGCCGACCAGGCCGAGCTCACCCGCCTCCTCGGCATGCTCTCCGACAACATCCAGGCCGCGCTTGCCGAGGGCTCGGCACCACCTGACGATGCCGCCCCGGCCGGGGAGGGTGACCGGTGAGCCGCCTGCTGCGCGAGCATCTCGCGCCGTACAAGGTGAGTGTCGCCATCGCGCTCGCGCTCATGCTGGTGCAGGCCATCACCAACCTCTACCTGCCCGAGCTCAACGCCGAGATCATCAACGAGGGTGTCGCCAAGGGCGACATCGGCTTCATCTGGCGCACCGGCGGCATCATGGTGCTCGTAACGCTGCTGATGGGCGTGACGGCGGTCGCCGGCATCTACTTCGGCTCGAAGGCCTCGATGGGCTTCGGGCGCGACGTGCGCGCGGCGATCTTCCACCGCGTCGGCGCGTTCTCGCAGGCCGAGGTGAACCAGTTCGGCACCGCCTCGCTCATCACGCGCAACACAAACGACGTGCAGCAGGTGCAGATGGTCGTGCTCATGGGGCTCAACATGATGATCCTCGCGCCGTTCATGGGCATCGGCGGCATCATCATGGCGGTGCGCCAGGACGTCGTGCTCTCGGCGACGCTGCTCGTCATCGTGCCGCTCATGGCGCTCTTCCTGGGCCTGCTCACCCGCAAGGCGCTGCCGCTGTTCACCTCGATGCAGGTCAAGATCGACCGCATCAACCAGGTGATGCGCGAGCGGCTCGCCGGTGTTCGCGTCATCCGCGCGTTCGTGCGCGACTCTTTCGAGTCGCGCCGGTTCGAGCGCGCCAACGCCGATCTCACCGACACGGCTACGCGGGTCTTCCACCTGTTCGCGCTGATGTGGCCGACCCTGCTCGGCGTGATGAACCTCTCGACGGTTGCCATCATGTGGTTCGGTGCGCACCGCATCGCGAGCGGAGCGATGCCGATCGGCAACCTCACGGCGTTCCTCACCTACGTCGTGCAGATCCTCATGTCGGTGATGATGGCGACGTTCATGCTCACGATGCTGCCGCGCGCCGCGGTCTCGGCGAACCGCATCCGCGAGGTGCTCGACACGACGCCTGCCGTGACCGACCCCGTCGTCGCGCTCGTGCCCCCTGAGGCCCGCGGGCACGTCGACCTCCGCGACGTCGAGTTCCGCTACCCCGGCGCCGAGGATCCCGTGCTCTGCGGCATCACGGTATCGATGGGGCCGGGGGAGACCACCGCCATCATCGGCTCGACGGGCAGCGGCAAGTCCACGCTCGTCAACCTCGTGCCGCGCTTCTACGACGTGACCGGCGGAGCGCTGCTCGTCGACGGCGTGGACGTGCGCGAGATGGAGCAGGAGGCGCTCTGGGCGCGCATCGGCTACACCCCGCAGCGCGCGTTCCTGTTCTCGGGCACGATCGCGAGCAACCTGCGCTACGGCAAAGACGACGCGACCGACGAGGAGCTCTGGCACGCGCTCACAATCGCTCAGGCCGATGGCTTCGTCGCCGAGATGCCCGGAGGGCTCGAGGCGCCGGTCTCGCAGGGCGGCACGAACCTCTCGGGCGGCCAGCGCCAGCGCATCGCCATCGCGCGCGCGCTCGTCAAGCGCCCGGAGATCTACGTGTTCGACGACAGCTTCTCCGCGCTCGACTTCGCCACCGACCGCCGGCTGCGCGCCGCGCTCAAGGCCGAGACGGGTGATGCCACCGTCATCGTGGTGGCTCAGCGCGTCGGCACCATCATGCACGCGGACCGCATCGTCGTCCTCGACCGGGGCCGTATCGCTGGCATCGGCACGCACGACGAGCTGCTTCAGACGTCTGAGACCTACCGCGAGATCGTCTTCTCGCAGCTGACCGAAGAGGAGATCGCCTAGATGGCCGGCACCGACGACATCACGAAGCCGGTCGCGGGCGCGCCGCCCGGTACGCAGGGCGCGGCGAAGCCGGCGGGCCCCGGACCGGGCGGCGCGCACGGCCCTGGCTTCGGCCCGCGCGGCATGATCGGCGGCGGCGCGCGCTCGAAGGACTTCCGCGGCTCGGCCAGGCGGCTGCTCGGCCTGATGCGCCCGTACCGCGCACGCATCGCGCTCGTCATCGCGCTCGCCATCGTGAGCGTGGCGCTCGCCACTGTGGGCCCGCGCATACTCGGCCAGGCCACGAACCTGCTCTTCGAAGGCGTGATCTCCGCGCAGCTGCCCGAGGGCGCCACACAGGCAGACGTCATCCGCGGCCTCGAGGCGCGGGGGGAGACCCAGCTCGCCGAGATGCTCTCGTCGATGGAGCTCACGCCCGGCGAGGGCGTGGACTTCGGCGAGCTCGGCCGCATTCTGCTCTGGCTCACAGCCATCTACCTGGCCTCGTCGCTCTTCGGCTGGTTGCAGCAGTACCTAACGGTGGGCGTGTCGCAGGGCATCGTCTACCGGCTGCGCGGCGCGGTGGACGCCAAGCTCACGCGGCTGCCGCTCAAGTACTTCGACGACCACGCGCGCGGCGACATTCTCTCGCGCGTGACCAACGACATCGACAACATCGCGCAGACGCTCCAGCAGTCGCTCACGCAGATCACGACCTCGGTGCTCACCGTGGTGGGCGTGCTCGCGATGATGTTCGCCATCAGCCCGCTGCTCGCCTCGATCTCGCTGCTTACCGTACCGCTCTCGGTGGTCGTGACGATGCAGATCGCGAAGCGCTCGCAGAAGCATTTCGCCGCGCAGTGGGAGCACACCGGCACGCTCAACGGACACGTCGAGGAGGTGCACACGGGACGCGCGATCGTGAAGTCGTTCGGGCGTCAGGCCGATGCCGAGGCGGTCTTCGCGGAGGAGAACGAGAAGCTCTACCAGGCGTCGTTTCGCGCGCAGTTCATCTCGGGCATCATCCAGCCGTCGATGAACTTCATCGGCAACGTGAACTACGTCTTCATCGCGGTCATCGGAGGCCTGCGGGTGGCGAGCGGGACGCTCTCGCTCGGCGACGTGCAGGCGTTCATCCAGTACCAGCGGCAGTTCACCTGGCCCATCACGCAGCTCGCAAGTATCGCGAACGTGATGCAGAGCGCGGTCGCGTCTGCCGAGCGCGTCTTCGAGCTGCTCGACCAGGCCGAGCAGGAGCCCGACGCCGCGTCACCGGTCCGCCTGGCGCGGGCGAGCGGGCGGGTGCAGTTCGCTGACGTCTCCTTCCGCTACAAGCTCGACGAGCCGCTCATCGAGGACCTCGACCTCGCGGTCGAGCCGGGCCAGACCGTCGCCATCGTCGGGCCCACCGGTGCGGGCAAGACCACGCTCGTGAACCTGCTGCTGCGCTTCTACGAGATCGACGGCGGGCACATCAGCGTCGACGGCGTGGACACGCGTGACATGACACGCGAGGACGTGCGCGGGCTCTTCGGCATGGTGCTGCAGGACGCGTGGCTGTTCGGCGGGACGATTCGCGAGAACATCGCGTACGGCAGGGAGGACGCCACTGAGGCCGAGATCGTCGCGGCCGCGGAGGCCGCGCACGTCGACCACTTCGTGCGCACCCTGCCGCTCGGCTACGACACGCCCCTCGACGACGATGCCGCGGCGGTGAGCCAGGGCGAGAAGCAGCTGCTCACCATCGCGCGCGCGTTCCTGAGCGACCCGCAGATCCTCATCCTCGACGAGGCCACGAGCTCGGTCGACACCCGCACCGAGGTGCTCATCCAGCAGGCGATGGCGCGCCTGATGGCCGGCCGGACGAGCTTCGTCATCGCGCACCGGCTCTCCACCATCCGCGACGCCGACGTCATCGTCGTCATGGACCACGGGCGCATCATCGAGACCGGCACGCACGAGGCGCTGCTCGCGGCGGGCGGGTTCTACCACGATCTCTACGAAAGCCAGTTCGAGGCCCCACTGGAAGCGGCCTCCTAGCGCGGGTCAGACGGCCGCGTCAGAACAGCAGATACAGGTAGCCGGCGTACAGCGCGAGGAAGACCGCCCCTTCGACCCGTCCGATCCTGCCGCGCACGAGCAGCAAGGGCACGAGCATCAGCGAGACGCCGAGCATGAACCAGGTGTCGAACGAGGCGATCTGCTCGGCGACGCCGATCGGCTGGACGAGCGACGTGATGCCGAGGATGCCGAGGATGTTGAAGATGTTGCTGCCCACCACGTTGCCGACGGCCACGTCGGGGTGGCGGCGCACAGCGGCGATGATGCTCGTCGCGAGCTCGGGAAGCGAGGTCCCCACCGCAACCAGGCTCAGCCCGATGACCGCCTCGGAGACCCCGAAGGTGCGCGCGATCTCGGTGGCGCCGAGGATGAGCAGGCGGGAGCCGGCGACAAGCGCGCCCAGACCGCCGGCGAGGTAGAGCGCGCTGGCGAGCGTGGTGCCGGTGAACTGCACTTCCTCGGCCTCGTGCTCGTGTAGTGCAGCCGAGGGCAGTTCCGGCCGGCGCTTCTCAGAGAGGTACGAGAGCACGACGTAGGCGAGCATCGCGGCAAACAGCACCAGACCGGCGAACCTGCCGATCTCGCCGGTGAGCGTCACAAAGCAGAGTACGAGGGCTGAGCCGACTGTAACCGCGGTGTCGCGCCGCAGTTCGAGCCGGTCGATGGCGATCGGCGCGATGAGTGCGGCAACGCCGAGCACGCCGAGGATGTTGAAGATGTTGCTGCCCACCACGTTGCCGACCGCGATGTCGGACTGTCCGTCGAGGGCAGCCCCGAAGCTCACCACGAACTCGGGAGCCGAGGTGCACCAGGCCACGACCGTCATCCCGATGAGCAGGGGCGAGAGGCCGAGTCGGCGCGAGGTGATGATCGCTCCCCGGACGAGGAACTCGCCGCCGCCGAAAAGCAGCGCGAGGCCAGCAGCCGCATACACGTACATGAGCACGGAGCTCTCCTTTCGACAGCTGCACTGGCACGGGTCCGTCCCACTCGGCGGCCTCCTGCATCGCGGCGACCTCTGCGAAGTCGACGCTCACCAGGAGGAGTCTCGCCTAATGCAGGCCCCCGAGCCGCTCGCTGACGAGCTCGTTGATTCGCCGGTGGTACGGGACGGTGGACTCCCAGCCCGTCCCGCCTATCAGGCCGATGGTCTTCACCGCTCCTCCTCGACATCCGCCGAGTACATCGCGAGCTCGTCCCCTCGCACCCAGCTCCTTTGTCGCGGGACTCACCGTCGTCGCGGGCGCCGGTGGCTGTCGGGCAGTCCGGGCGCGGCCCCGCTCGGCACCCACGCGTGCTCGGCGAGCGTGAGCACGTTCCCGTCGGGCAGGCGGTGGAGAGAGACGACCATCGCCATCGCGCCCTTCCCGGTGGTGACGAGATCGGCCCGCAGGTGGGCCGGCACTCCCGACGACGCCACCTCGCGCACCGCCGCGGCGACGTCGAGCGGCCCGGCCATCGGGACCGCGTCCTCGATGGTGAGCGAGCCCCCGACCGCCTTGCCGGGGAGCTCAGTGGCCCAGAGCACCGTCATCGTGTCGGGGTCGATGAGCGCTGCCTTCGTGTGCGGGGTCGCGGTGTGGCCCCCGGGCTCGCGTGCGCTCACGCGTCCTCCTCCCGCACGTCGAGGACGAGCACCGGCAGGAAGCGTGCGGGCTGCTCTGTAGGTGACATCCGGCACGGATACTCCCGCTCGAGACGATGGCCGACGACACCCTCCACGCTAGCCCCGGCGCGGGCGTCCGTCCACCCCTCCTGCGTCGTGAGCAGGTGCGGTGCGGGGGTGGCACGAGGCGTGCTGCGAGGGCGGGCGACGCCCGGCATCGGGCGCACGGCACGCAGGACCGCATCATTCAGGGGCAGCACCATCAGGAGATACGCAGCAGCATTCGTGCTCGCGTCGGCGCTTTCGCTCGCCGGCATCACCTCGGTCACGCACGTACGCGGAGCCGACATCGGCATTGCGCCGTTCTCGGCTGCCCGGGCGCAGGCCGATGCGACGAGCGGGCGGACGTACCCGGCCGACCATGACCGCCGCGCCGTCGTCGAGGTGCCGGTCGACGGCAGGTTCGTCCGCAGGGACGTCGCCGTTCCCGACGTGCGGCTGCAGCAGCCCGTCGCGCGGACGAGCGACGAGCGCACGATCGCGGCCTCCATCCTCGCAGCCCGCGTCGCGACCTACCCAATCCTGGAGGGGTCGACCGTCGAGTTCGGCGACACCGGGGAGGATCCCGAGGCGCACGTCTTCTACAAGTCGGCGCGCATCGTCATCAGCCACGACCACACCGTGGGTCTCGAGCGCATCATCGACCACGAGATCTGGCACATCATCGACTGGCGCGACAACGGCAGGATCGACTGGGGCGAGGACATCCCGCCGGGGAACGCCGGCGACTACCGGCTGTAGGGCGCCGGCCGGGGGCAGGCGCTGTCATCGGGTCCCGCCTCTACACGATCCCGGTGCGCCGCCAGAAGCCGGCAGCCAGCGCGAGCGCGGGCAGGTACCACGTGAACGCGCCGATGAAGTGGTCGACGATGTCTTTGCCGAGGAATGTGGCGAGCGTGTCTCCGGAGTCGAAGGTCATCACGATCATCCACACGATGACACCGAGCGCCGCGACCAGGACGACGATCTGAACGAGACCGGCCACGCTCAGCCCCTCGCGGAACCTGTTCACGAGCGAGAGGAGCATGGGTGAGGCCATGAGCACGACCGTCGCCGCCATTAGCGCGGCGAGCACCCGGAAGTTCTCCGGCACCACGAACAGGCTGAGCGGCGGGATGATGAGCATCATCGCGACAAAGAGGATCGTGACTCCGGTGAAGGCGACAAGCGGCGCGAGCACGGCGCTGCGTATGGCGATCGTGCGCGCTCCGTCGCGGGAGTCGAGCGCGAACACCGCGGCCGGGCCGAGCAGGAAGGGTGTGGCGAGCAGCGCGAGGTAGGTGGGGGAGAAGGGCTCGACCGAGAAGTGGTCGACCACGAACAGCGCCGGGATGAAGAACAGCGCCGTGAAGGCGTAGACCAGGCCGTAGGTGTCCAGTACGCGCGGGGTCTCGTGGTCCGTCTGGGGCTCCATGTATCTCCTCCCGGAGGGCTGCGAACTGCTCCGACCGTACGCTCCCGCACCGGTCGATAACATGACGTCGGTCAAGTGAGCGGTTGGATCTGCGTTGCCCAGCGAGGTGGCCGGCCGATCAGACGACGCGTGCAGCGATTGGCACCCCGCTCGCAGGGTACGTCACGACCACCAGCGACCCGATCGTCGCAAAGGATGTGACGCACATGGACTCCTGTCGCCTCGTCGCACGGACCCTCGCCGCCCGGCCCACCATCGAGGGCGCCGGGGTAAGGCTCAGGCGCGCGTTCGGGTTCGGCACTGAGCACCTCTTCGATCCCTTCCTGATGCTCGACGACTTCCGCGGGGATGATCCCGCCGACTACATCGCCGGCTTCCCGTGGCACCCGCACCGGGGCATCGAGACCATCACCTACCTGCTGCGGGGCGACGTCGCGCATGGTGACAGTCTCGGTAACGAGGGCGTGATCGGTCCGGGTGAGGTGCAGTGGATGACCGCGGGCAGCGGCATCATCCACCAGGAGATGCCCGAGGGCGACGCCGACGGCCGGATGGGCGGATTCCAGCTCTGGGCGAACCTGCCTGCCGCCGACAAGATGATGGACCCGCGGTATCGCTCGATCTCGGCCGACGACTCGCCGGTGGTGGCCACGGCCTCCGGGGCGCGGGTGCGCGTGATCGCGGGTGAGGTCGAGGGCGTGCGCGGTCCGGTCGACGATGTGGTCATCGATCCCGAGTACCTCGACGTCGCGCTTCCCGCCGGCGCCGAGTTCGCGCATCCGATCGCGCCCGACCACACCGCGTTCGCCTACGTGCACGGCGGAGTCGCCGAGTTCGCGCGCAGGGTCCAGGCCGCCGACGGCACGGCCGTGCTCTTCGGCGAGGGAGACCACGTGCGCGTCCGGGCGACCGGCGGGGAGGCGGCGCGCTTCCTCCTGATCTCCGGCCGTCCGCTCGGCGAGCCTATCGCCTGGCGCGGCCCGATCGTCATGAACACCGACGAGGAGCTGCGCAGCGCCTTCGCCGAATACCGCGAAGGGACGTTCGTGAAGGTAGGGGCGGTGCCGGGGGCCTAGGACCGTACCGGGTCGTCTACCGGATCGACGAGGCCGGGCGAACGGTGAGAGTCGTTCGCATCGATCACCGGGCCGACGTGTACCGGGCGCGCTAGGGTTCCGGCCCGAACGCGGCCGGCAGCCCTTCGGCCCACTCCCGGATGACGTCCCAGCCGCGTGCGTCCGCGGCAGCCATGCTCTGCATCCCCGGGTTGTTGTCCGGGAAGCGCATCTTGTCGGGCTGGAACACCCCGAGTACCGAAGCCATCGTGCACCACCCCTCAGGGCGTTCGTACCCATGATCAACGGCCGCGGGAGCACGAGACGAGCCGGCCCCGTGCCTACGCCCTGCCGCCTCCGCCGCAGCCACACCCGCCGTCACACCCGGGGCAGGGGTTCTCGCAGCCGCATCCGCCCGGCGTCATCGGCACGCCTCCGGGAGCTCGATCAGCTGGACGCCCACCGAAGAGGCCACGCCGAGCGGGACCGTGACCAGGTACCTGCCGTCGACCTCGACCTCGGCGAAGGCCGGGCGGGAGGCCGGGTAGCGGGCGAGCACGCGCGCAACGCTGCCCCGCGAGACTCCGGCGGCCCGGTACTTCACGTGGGCGGGGTCCGGGCTCTCCGAATCGACCACGAACGTGGTCGCGATGGGGACGTCCGCGAGTGACATGGCTCCTCCGATCATCGAGACTTAGGGCAGACTAAGGAGATGACTTAGCGGCAGCATAATCAGCGCCGCGGGCGCTGTCAAGCGCGCGGCCTCAGCCCTCGTCGCGGGGAGGCGGCGGTGCGGGCATCCGGGGGTCGGGCAGAGATGAGATGTGTGCCGACTCCTCCACGAGGTCCGGCTCGTAGAGGCCGGGCTCGTCGAAGCGCTTGAGCGGCGGCATCAGCGCGGCCACGGATGCCACGACCAGGATGAGCACTCCGAGTGCGACGAAGGTCGCCTGCGCGTCGAAGCGCTCGATGGCGACGCCGGCCGCCATGTAGCCGATCGGCCCGGCGGCGTAGTACGACGCCATCAGGATGCCGATCACGCGTCCCCGGCGCGCGGGCTCGGTGCGCGTCTGGATCGCGAGGTTGATAAGCGGATCGACCGGACCCCAGAACAGACCGGCGAAGGCCGCAGCGACTACCAGGATGGCGTAGGTGGGGGCGAGTGCCATCGCCAGGATCGACAGGGACGCGCACACGATCGCACCGGCGAACACCGGATAGCGGCGCACGCGCGTGCCGAACGCGCCGTAAGCGAGGGCTCCGGCAAGCCCGCCCGCCGAGAGCGCCGTCAGCACGAGGCCGAGCGCCGCGGGCCTGCCCTGCTGCTGGAAGATGTAGGGGAGCACCACGCCCTCGATCGGCAGGTAGACCGCCACGATCGCCATGCTGAGGAGCGTGGTCGTCCGCAGCAGGGGGTCCGTCCACACGATGCGCAGCCCCTCGAGCGAGCCGGCGAGCACGCTCGCCGGGCGGTCGGCCGGCGCTGGCACCCCGATCCCGGGCGCACGGATGGCGGCGACGATCGCGCACGAGGCGATGAAGCCCACAGCCGTTGCCCACAACGTGGTGGCCGGGCCAACGAGCGCGATGAGCACGCCGCCCACGGCCGGCCCGATCAGGAACGACACCCCCCACGTGGCCTCGTGCACGGCGTTCACCCGCGGAAGCGGCCAGCGTGCCTCGGCGGCCATCTCCGGGACCATCGCTTCGCGCGCGGTCGAGCCGGCGGGGTCGAACAGGGAACCGAGGACGACGAGCCCGAGGATCAGCGCCATGTCCAGTCCGAGGAAGAGGTCGACGAGCGGGATCGCGGCGACCGAGAGGGCCGAGAGTGTGTCCGAGACGATCGAGGTGCGGCGCCGGCCGAAGGTGTCGACGATCGATCCGGAGAAGAGCGCCGAGAGCAGCAGCGGGACGGCGGTCGCCGCTCCCACGAGTCCGGCGGCCGTGGCCTGGCCCGTACGCTCGAGCACGAGCCACGGGATCGCGACCGCCGCGATCCCGTTCCCGATGCCGGAGACGAGCACCGAGCTCTCGAGCAACAGGAGCGGAGCGAGGCGACGGCTGGGAGTAGCGGTCGCGGTTTCTACGAGTTCACCTCGCCCGCCGAGGGCTCAGCCGATGTGGCGATCATGGATGTCATGCCGACAGCATAACCCCGAGGCACCCTGGTAGGCACATCGCTGAGCGTCTTCGCGGAAGCTTTTCGGGAGGATCACTTGAGGCGGGCCCTCGCCGAGGCGAACACCTCATCAGCAGGGATGGACTGCGCCTCGCCGCTATCGAGTTCCGCATCGCGGCGGGCGGCCTCCTCGAGCCAGAGTCTCTCGATTTCCGACTCACTGAGATCCTCGAAGCCGACCAGGAGCTCGGGCGCGAGTTCAGCCCGCTGTTAAGGACTCAAGCGGAGCGCCGCAGCCATGAGTTCGTCTGTGGTCATCGCAGTACCTCACAGACCGATTACGACCTGTGCTCTGATTCTACGCCGCTGCGCCGACATCGCCCATCCGTTGCCGGGTGCTGCCGCGGACCCACGGTGCAAGTGCCTGCCGACGGCTTCACGTCAACCGCCGTGCTTCTCTGGCGTGCTCCGACCGTAGCAGTCAGGGTCTACACAGTTCTATCTGGGTTCTTGCTGCCGGCGGCCTTCTGGCGGAGGCGGGTTCCGGAGCCGGAGGGGGAAGGCGAGAAGCGATTCAACAGCGCCTTCGATCGCGCCGAGGAACTCGCCGCCGAGTCCGGGGCGCTGCACCTCGTACCACACGCGCGCAGCCTCAATCTCAGCTACGGCGTCTGCGAGGATCCACACCTGTCTGGGCATGAGAGTCAGCCGCGCAGCTGGCGCTTGGCCTCGTCCCACGTCATGACGTCAGCGGTCCCGCGGTCCAGGGCATCGAGGCGACGGTCGAGCTCTGCTCTTTGGGCGGGGGTGAGCCGCACCGCATCGGGCTCGGCGCGCAGGCTCTCCCACAGATCGCCGATGAGCTTGAGGCGGTCTGCTGGTGCAAGCTTGTCGATATCGATGGCCGGTGTACCCATGCCCCGATGATACGCCGGTCGTCCAAACAAGACCAAACCGGATTCTTGCTGTGACCATGAATCGGAGTTGATGTAGTCGGGTTCGAGACCCAAGGGGGGCGGCGCAACTCAGAGAGACCTCCGCAGGCTCTTCACCATGTCTCCGGCTTCTCGAACCGCCGTCCATCGATCTCGACGACCTGAGGGAGCTGGCTCGCCCTCAGCACGCCGCTTCGCAGCTTCTTGTAGAAGTCTGCAGTCTCCATTAGTGCCCGCGCCGGGTGGCGCTGAGGATTGATGACACCGACGATCTTCCCGCACTTCTCCCTCGCGAATCGGATTGGCGTCACCAGATCCGAGTCGTTCGAGATCACGGCGGCGACGTCGAATGCGTCCGTGCAGGCGTCGTAGACGAGGTGCGTCGCAAGATTGACACCGGTTCCCTTCTCTTCGGTGACGACCACTTCTGCGTGTCGTTCGCCGCACTATGCGCATGTGTCGGCCCGACGCTTGCGCTTGACGTGAGAGAGGAAATGACCGCGGTACGTTGACACACGACCTCGGGACTCGAGAGCGCCGATGTAGATCTGCTGACGAGCGCTTCCCTCGGGACTGTCCACGATCGTTGTGAAGTACTTGACCTCAAGAAGCTCTTCCTCCGGAAGCATGAGCTCGCAGAGCCGCGGCAGATCGAGCCATCGGTAAGGGGTGTTCTTGAGTGATCCGTAATAGAGATCGATAGCCGAGGGAGGCCATGTAGGCCACAGAACTCTGAAGCAACGCGTTGTAGGCAATAGCGAACGCCCAATCGAGGTCAGTTCCCGTCAGCGTCTGGGCGGTCGCTATGTCCCGTCGTGCAAGCAGGACAAGCCCGGCTGCTTCTTCCGGTGTCACGGTCACCCGCTCGACCGCTCTGCTACCGAGCAGATCATCGAAGGTCGTCTTCGGCTCCGATCAGGAACACCTTCGGTTGACGCAGTATGTCCATCGCGAAGGCCTGCTTCCGGGCTACTCGCTCGTGCCACTCGCCGGGACCGAGAACCGTGGCACTCACTTCTCGACCGAGCAGGCCTTCGGCCTCCATCAGAGCTTCATCTAGCTTGGACGGACTCACGTCTCCGATCACCAGGAGGTCGACATCGGACGATGCGTCTTCGGCGTTGCGCGCGACGGAGCCGTAGATAAGTGCGACAGATGCACCCGGGACTGACGACAGCTGCTCGCGGAGCAGATCGCCGAGACCTTCCGTCTTGTACACGATGCTCTTCAGTTCAGCGTAGAGCGGATGGGCCGTGTTGACGGAGTAGAAGCGGGTGTTGCCTTCGCGCTCGCTCCGAAGCAGGTCTGTCGCGCTAAGCCGTGCGAGTTCCTTCTGGACAAGCGAGGAGGACAGATCCAGCTCGCGCATCAGCTGCGTAGGATAGAAGCGTTCCTCCGGGTGGGTCAGGAACCGGACCAGAAGCTTGCGTCGCGCTGATGATGTGATGAGAGCAGAGAGCACAACTACCTCGTTTTCGGCAGGCTTATGCCATTATTATGGCATATCGGCCCAAGAGAGGCTTCCTTGAGTGAAGCGAAAGCCGCACGGGCGGATGGCAGATCGTGTGGCGCGTGTGCGGCGCGCCACGTGCCACAAGTCGATCCCGCCGTCTGCGCCCCTCCTCAACGCGCGCGTGTTAGCGGCTAACCCTCGTCTTCCACCCCCGCGGATCCCTGCGCACGTGCATGCACGCGATCACCTGGACGGTCCGGTCGCGCGTGACGAAGTAGACGGCGTACGGGAATCGCCGCAGGAGTACCCGTCTGACCTCCCTGTGGACCACAGGGTACTGATGGGGTGAGCGAGCGACGGCGGCAAGCGCCGCGTCGGCCGCACGGATGAAGTCCATGCCGAGCCCGTCCGAACGAGCCTCATACCACAGAGCGGCAGCAACAATGTCGTCCTCGGTGGCCCGAGTGACCACGAACTCGCGCATCAGCCGCCGCGCCTGACCCGGTCCTCCAGACGCGCTCGCGCGACCTCCCACGGTACGCCTGCGTCCGGATTGCGCTCGAGATCATCGAGGCGGCGGTCGAGTTCCTCGACCTGGGCGGGCGTGAGGGGGATGTCCGCATCGGCGACAGCGACACTGTCCCACAGGTCCTCTGCGAGCTGTATGCGCTCGGAGACTGAAAGGGCTGATATGTCGATAGCTGCCTTGCTCATAGGTTGAGTGTGCCCACTTCTATCGACTTCTGCAACGTTCGCGGGGTGCGCTGCTCACACCTCATCTGTGGCGCGAGGAGCTGCGTACGCCAGGGAGCGTAGGGTATTCACCCTAACCATGTCTGACCGCAACCTTGCCGGGGCTCGTATGGTGCGAGCGTCGGGTTCGAGACCCTAAGGGGAGCTGGAAGACGAGGTTGATCCTGTCGGCGCCAACCTTTACAATGTGAACACCTGTTCGATTCCCACCCCGGAGGCACCTCGCAATGGCGCCAGTTCCCCAGCTTCGTGCAGCTGAGCTCTTCGCCGGCGTTGGCGGTTTCCGCCTTGGCCTCAAGAAGGCCGGGTGGACGGTCGTGTGGAGTAACCAGTGGGAGCCCTCGACGAGGGCACAGCATGCGTCTGAGTGCTATGTCGAGCACTTCGGCGAGGACGGCCACGTCTGTGACGACATCGCGAAGGTCGTCCAGGGTCCTCAGTCTGAGTCGATTCTCGATCATGAGTTGCTTGTCGGCGGCTTCCCGTGTCAGGACTACTCAGTGGCGAAGCCACTGTCGCAGGCTGCTGGAATACAGGGGAAGAAAGGCGTTCTCTGGTGGTCCATCTACGACATGCTTGAGCTGAAGCGGCCACCATTTGTCCTGCTCGAGAACGTCGACCGACTGCTTAAGTCGCCCGCGACGCAACGTGGTCGGGACTTTGCGATCATCCTGTCGTGTCTTGCGCAACTTGGCTACGTGGCAGAATGGCGCGTCGTGAATGCTGCCGACTACGGGTTCCCGCAGCGTCGGCGACGCGTCTTCCTCTACGCGCACCGTCTCGATCACTGTGGCTACCAATGGAAGCCGATGAGGCGGCTCTACGTCGATGGGGTCATGGCCAAGGCGCTACCGGTCTCGAAGGCGGGAATCAAGTCGGTCCTGGAGGCCGAGGCCGCGCTGCCGCAGGAACCGGATATCGAGCTCGATGCAAACCCCTATGTAGTCAGCGAGACCTTTGGAGTAGGCTGGAAGACATCCCCGTTTGCGAACGCTGGCGTCATGGTGGAAGGGCGAGTCTGGACCCGAGTCGTCACGCCCGTCTATCGAGGCAAGAGGCAAACGCTGGGGGATGTGGTGGCGAAGACGGAGCACGTTCCCGAGAACTACTTCGTTCTGGGCGACCGTGTGGATACCTGGGCCTACCAGAAGGGGCCGAAGTCAGAGCCACGCGTCGACAAGAAGACCGGGCATGAGTACCGCTACTCGGAGGGCGGGATGGCCTTCCCGGACCCGCTTGACCGTCCCGCGCGCACCATCCTGACGGGTGAGGGTGGGACGTCGGCATCAAGGTTCAAGCACATCATCGCCGATCCGAAGACTGGCCGACTGCGCCGACTCATCCCTGAGGAGCTTGAGGAGCTCAACGGATTCCCTCGTGGGTGGACCGACACCGGGATGAGCGATGGGCGTCGTGCCTTCATGATGGGGAATGCTCTCGTTGTCGGCGTAGTCGAACGCATCGGGCGCGCCATCAAGAAGGAAGCAGAGGCCTGCCTCTCGCAGAGAGCAACGGACAATGCCAGGGAAGCAGCTACCCATACCTAGTCCGACGTCCTCGGCCGTATCGAAGTCCATGAAGGGCAATCGGGGGCGGGACACCAAGCCAGAGCTGCTGCTGCGCAGGCTCCTGCGGGACGCGGGCCACCCAGGCTACCGCCTTCACTGGAAGAAGGCCCCCGGACGACCGGATATCGCATACCCTGGCCGAAAGGTTGCGATCTTCGTGAACGGGTGCTTCTGGCATCGTTGTCCTCACTGCCAACCGGCTGAGCCCAAGTCCCATTCCGATTTCTGGCTCAGGAAGTTCGAGCTCAATCAGGAGCGCGATGCCCGAAAGGTCCGGGAGCTCGAAGCAGCCGGATGGACAGTTGGGACAGCATGGGAATGCGAGCTGAGAGAGGCCCCAGAGGATGTCGTCAGTCGTCTCGTTGAGCTCCTGGAGTCCCGCTAGCTGTCTCCGCCCCAAGCGAGCTGCTCTGCGAGGTAGCGCTGATTCAGCCAGAAGGACTTCCTGACGACCTGCTTGCCACTCGGCGCCGGGAGTGTGTCCGAGCTGTCGCGCCCATGCGGCCGGACATGGCAGACCTTGTTCTCCGAGCTTCTCGGAAGCTCGTCGGCCTTGTCCCGCATTATCAGCTCGACTGTCCGCTCGAAGCATCGTCTCCCGTGAATCTCAACGTCCTCGATCGGCATGGTCCAGAACTGGGTTCTCAGAAGCGTAGGCGTCCCATCGCGGTCGAGTTGGTAGATGACGAAGAAGAACCTCCGGGTGAGGTCATCTCTGAGGTCGGAGTCCTCCCACTCCTGTTGTACAAGGTCCAGGTAGTTGAAGGCTTTGAAGGAAACGGCTTCCTTTGGCATCCCGGTGGGCTTGAGGCGCACCGTCCTGATTGTGACGTCCGCCTTCTCGAACTCCGCAGGTCTGGCCTTGTCTCCGATACCCAGAATCCTGTTCGTGAGGACCGAGTAGAAGTTCTTCGCACCTCGCTTGATTGTGACACCGAGTTGGTCAGCGATATCATCGGCCGACGTGCCGATATGTGGCCGGAAGCGATCGTGGATGACTTGCTCGAAGGTCCTGCCCGACTTCAGCTCAGCGGCCGCCACTGTCGGCTCAAACCGCAGGCTCTCATCGATCACCGAGTTCATGTAGCTCGCCTTCAAGGAGAAGGCTCGGGGTTTGGCGGGTTCGTGGGAGAAGGGTTGTTTGCGGCGCTTTGAACCGGAAGCCCCCTTGACACACGCAGCAAGGTACATAGTGTCGCCCTCGGAGAGCGTGTGTGCTTCGCCATCTCGGACCTTGGCGACGATCTTCTCCCAGTCGTCTCGGATAATCTCCAGGTCTTCTTCCGGGATGGACCAGAGTCGCGCGATCTTGAATACGTAGTCGAGCATGTCCGCTTCGCGTTCCCACAGGTAGAAGAGAAGCAGAATCGAGGAGTTCTTCTTCAGGAACGAACTGGTAGCCCACTCTTCGCGATGTACCGACATGTAGTCGATCATCTGGAGGACAAGCCTCTCCTTCGCGCGGAGCTTCGTGCCAACACGCTTCAACGGGGTGGTCTTGAGCTCGACTCCCGCATCAGCGAAGTCCGGCCCCGAGACGTTGCCGGGATTGATGCCGAAGTAGCTGCGCTCGACGATGTCACCGAATCTGCCCTTGCCCGTCTGGTACGCGGCCGGCGCCTCCTCGGCTAGCATCTCGCGCAAGGTGTGGCCGACAAGCCGCTTCGCATAGCGCTCGATCGAACTCGGACTGGCAGGATCGTACAGTCCTCGGTCCGGCATCGCCTCTCCTCTCCCTCGGCAGGCAAAGTATGCCAAGAGTACGAGAGACGTGCACCTTCGGGCCGTTACCCCGACGGAACGACCTCGGCGCGCAGACGACGACGGTAGGACTAAGGTTGGCTCCCGTTAGCTGCAGGGAGTCAGAATCCCATCACACCAGGAGGTGCGAGATGTCCATTCTGTTGACTGTGGAAGTCGCGCTAGAGGCCGATGGTCGCTGGATTGCCGGAGTGGTTGAACTGCCGGGCGTTCTCTCGTACGGCTCGACTCGGGACGAGGCTGTCGCCCTCGTGCAGGCGCTCGCCCTGCGCGTACTCGCGGACCGCCTCGAGAATGGCGAGACGGCACGGGCGTTTCTGGACATCTCCTTCAGCGCGCCATGAGCACGGGGTTTGGCGCTGCCCGCGATCGTCAGTTCGTCGGCTCGTTGACTCGGCTGAGTGGTATCACATATGATACCGGTATGGGTCAACGAGTCGTCATCGACACCAACGTGTTCATCTCGGCGCTGCGATCCTCACGAGGTGCGTCACACAAGTTGCTCATGCTGGTTGGCGGACGGAGGTTCGAGATCGCGCTCTCGGTCCCGCTCGTTGTCGAGTACGAGGGTGCGGCCAAACGGATGGCTGATGCCACGGGGCTGGACGATGCGGACGTCGACGACATCATCGACTACCTGTGCTCGGTCGCCTCGCTCCACGAGATTCACTTCCTGTGGCGACCGGTACTCAGGGACCCTCGTGACGACCACGTGCTCGAGCTGGCCGTCGAGGCCGGTTGCGACGCGATTGTCACCCACAACGTGGACGACTTCGACGGATGCGAGGGCTTCGGCATCGAGGCCGTTCGTCCCGGGGAACTCTTGCGAAGGATCGGTGAGAGACCATGAGTACTATCAGCCTGCGCCTGCCTGAGTCGCTACACAACAAGGTGCGCGAGCTCGCCAAAGAGGAGAACGTCTCGATCAATCAGCTGATCACGACTGCGCTCGCGGAGAAGATGGCAGCGCTCATGACCGTGGAGTACCTCGAAGAGCGTGCTGCCCGTGGGGACAGGGTCAAGTTCGAGCGCGCCATGGGTAAGGTTCGCGCAGTCGAGCCGGATGGGGCCGACGCCTGATCGGCTGGCACCGCAGCCAACCGGTGCGCACACGCCTCGCGCGCTAAGGCGCGTTGCGATGCTGACAATCTCATGGTCTCCCAGGAGATTGGCGCTCCAATCTCCTTTCTCGGACCGCTGCCTGCGTGGGCTGCCGGGGTGCCCGGCGTGGTCCTTGACGCGGGAGCCGGCGGGTAAGGATCCGCTCCGAGACCGGTAAGCCCGCCTCCTACCCTCGGTCCAGGCGCATCTCGCGCTACTCCGAGACAGGAGGTGGCCCCATGGCCGGTCGGGACACTGACCCGAGCGCTGATGTGGTTGACGATGCTTTGTACGGTGATGTCGCCGACCTGATCGACCGAGCACGAACCCGCGCCGCATCGGCGCTCCTCACCTTGCTTCCCCAGGGGAATAATCTCATAATCTCCTATGAGATAAGTAGCCTAATCTCCTGGAGGCCGGCCGATGTACGTGTGGCGGATCACGCCCGAGATCTCGTCCGACCTCGAACGAATCGAGGAGCTGCGCCGCGTGCTCGACCGGGGCACGCTGCCGCGCCGGTGGGCACGGCGCCTGAGGCGTGAGCTGGAGGCACAAGCGACAGCGGCTTCGACATCGATGGAAGGCGTGCCCGTCACGGTCGAGGAGGTCCGCCGCATTCTCGCGGGCGACCGGCCTTCGTCGGTCGCAGAGGCCGATGCGCGCCTCGTCGAGGGTTATCGCGACGCGATGTCCTTCGTGCTCAGGCGGGCGGACGATCCGGGATTCTCGTGGCAAACGGAGCTCATCCTCGGCATTCACGACCGGGTGATGGCCGGTTCGTACGTTTCCGGGGCCGGACGGTTCCGCACCGGGCCGGCCTTCGTGGCGGACGCAGCGGCAGGGCTCGTCCTCTTCGAGCCTCCCCCCGCGGATGCGGTGCCCGGACTGGTACAGGAGCTTGCGTCGTTCGCGCAGTCTGCCGGTGACGATCATCCCGCGCCTGTTCTTGCGGCGCTGCTGCACGCTCGCTTGGCCGGCATCCATCCGTTCTCCGACGGCAACGGGCGTACCGCTCGCGTCCTCGCATCGCTCGCGATGTACCGCGGCGGCTTCACCAGGCCGCAGTTCACGAGCCTGGAGGAGTGGTGGGGCTCCCACCGCCAGGACTACTACGAATCGTTCGCATGCCTCGGCGCGTCGTGGGACCCGGGCGCGGACGTTACACCGTTCGTCGCCGCCCATGTGCGCGCGCAGCGTCTTCAGGTCGATTCGCTCTCGCTCAAGGAGTCGACCGAGCGGGTGCTCTGGGCGATCCTCGAGGACGTGGTGACCGAGGACCTCGGTCTTCCGCCCCGGCTGGCCGATGCCCTTTACGATGCGTTCTTCGGTCGCAACGTGACCAACCGCTACTACCGGTCGCTTGCGGACGTGTCCGTGCCGACCGCCACGTCCGACCTCGGGCGGCTTGAAGCGAGCGGACTCCTCCGGGCCAAAGGGGCCGGGCGATCGCGTGCCTATACCGGCAGCGAGCAGCTCGTGGCGACGGTCGCGCGGGCAGCCGAACTCGGCGGCCTGCCGGCATCTGCGCTGGAGGCGCAAAGGGCATGGGTGATGGCGCGGCTCGCCGAGGGGGTGCACGGCGGCTGAGCCATAATGTCTCCATGAAGCGGAATTCCGCCATGATCGAGGGGTTCGAGTGGGCGCGCTGGCTGCGCGCGCTCGTCGCCGGCGCGCTCGTGATGATCGCCGGGGGTCTGTTCACCGCGGCGGGCAGCGCGCTCATCGAGTCCTGGTTCCCCGACAGGCCGACCCCCCGCGACCTGCTCTTCGAGCTGCTGCCCCACGTCCCGTGGACGCAGTACGCAGTCGAGATCGTCTATCTGGCGGCGCTCGGCCTGCTCGTCGTCTACGTCTGGACGAACAACCACGTCCGCCGTGTGCCCGAGATGATGGTGCTCTACGGCCTTCTGGACATCGGCCGGGCGCTCATCATGGTGCTGACGCCGCTCGGCATCCCGTACGAGGAGGCCACGCACTTCAACCCCTCGGGCGGGCTGATGCGGCAGTGGGGCGAGTTCCCGTCGGGGCACATGGCGACAATCCTGCTCTTCTACCTGCTCGTCGACCGTGACAAGGCGCCGGCCATCAAGCGGGCGATGCTCGTTCTGATCCTCGCCGAGGTGGTCTTCCTGCTGACGTCGCGCTCGCACTACTCGATCGACATCGTCGGCGGGCTGCTGCTCGGCTACGTCGTCTACCACCAGTACTGCGAGGGCCGGCTCTTCGACTGGCTCAAGCGGTTCGTGCGCGTCTGAGGCAGCGCCGCTCCGGGAGCCGCGCGAGGACGGGGCTCCCGATCCTACGCCCTGCGCCGGGCCACACGGCGGATCTCAGGAACCGCCGCGGCCGCCGCCCGCTCTCCCGCTGCCACGATGTCGCCGATGTTGGCGAACGCGAGCCCCTGGACCTCGTGGACGTCCGGCGAGACGACGACGCGCGCGTGCTCGAGCGCCCGGCTCGGTGACCGACCCGTCGACGAGCTGCATGTTGTCGACACACCTGTGCTGGAAGACCGAGGGGATGGTCGCTCCTCGAGCTTGCGGCTCGAGAGCATCTCGCCCGAGCCGAGCAGGGTCTCCTTCCACTCCACGAACGACTTGATGTCGGTCGTGGCCGCCAGGTGCTCCATCTCGTCGAGAGAGACGCCGGCTGCGTAGAACGACCCGACGATCGCTCCCATGCTCGTGCCGGTGATGACGTCGGGGGCGAGCCCCTCGGCTTCGAGTACGCGAAGCACGCCGATGTGCGCGAGGCCGCGTGCGGCGCCGCTGCCGAGCGCGAGTCCCAGCTTCTTAGGTCCGAACAGGGCCACAGAACCGCCTTCCGCATGGTGCCTCTTGGTTGATACCCCGGGTCCGAGTCAGTCGTGCAAGCCCCGCACGGACATCCTGTCCGGACCCGCGCCGGTCCTGCGGGACCGGACGCCTGCATCCCGCTTCTCGCGGTGCTGCTCGTCGATCTACGTCACCGATGCCGGCTCCCAATCGAGCGGGCCGATCACGAACAGGACGTCGCCCTCGAGGAGCGGCGTGTCGCCGTGCGGGTTGCCGAGCGACTCCCCGCTCCTCGTGATCGCGAGTATCGTCACAGCGTGGTCCGCGCGCAGGCGGCTCTCGGCGATCGTCTTGCCGACGAGTGGCGAGTTGGGACCGAGCCGAAGTGTGTGCGTGATCAGGTCGGGCACGTCGACGCGCAGGTCGGGAACTGAGGTGGCGTCCCGCGCGAACGTCCGCGCCATCCTGCGCCAGTCGCCCCGTACCTCTTCGATCAGTCGCTTGATGTCCTCGCGGGGCACGAGCATGCGCGCAAGGACCCGTGCAAAGACTTCGACGGAGACCTCGAGCTCGTCGGCGATCACCTCGTCGGCTCCCAGAGCGTGCAGCGCCTCGACCTCCCGGAGATACCTGCTGCGCACGAGGATGTAGGCATCCGGGGCCAGGCGCCTGGCCAACTCCACCACACGCCGGGCCCCGGGCGGATCGTCGATCACTACGACGATCGCCCTCGCCTTGTCGACATCGACATGCCTGAGGATCGTCTCCTGGGTTGCGTCCCCGTAGTGGATCGGCTCTCCGGCCTCGGTCGCCCTGCCTACCGTGGCGGCGTTGAGCTCGATGATCGCGTACGGCACGTCCGCCGCGTGTGCAGTCCTGGCGACATTCGATCCGGTCACCCCGAACCCCACAATGAGCACGTGGCCGGTATAGGTGTGTGCCGAGCCCACGCGTGCGGGGCTGAACCGCGGCGTCTCGAGCCGGGCGATCGGACTGCGGCACGCACGGTCAGCCAGACGTGGCCCGATGGCGAAGAGCGCCGGGGTGAGCAGCATGCTGAGCACCGCGGTGTCCAGCACGGTCTGGAAGACGTCGTTGCCGAGTAGTCCCGCCGCCACCCCGGCCTGGGTCGCGACGAGCGAGAACTCGCCGACCTGCCCGAGTGCGAGACCCGAGAGCACGGCACCCCTGGTGGGCAGGCCCACGACGAGGGAGGCGGCAGCAGCGACGATCGGTTTGATGACCAGGATGCCGGCGGTGAGCAGGGCGAGTCGCAGCGGATTCGCCAGCAGGAATTCGACGTCGAGAAGCAGCCCCAGGGAGACGAAGAACAGGCTCATGAACACGTCGCGGAACGGCAGGATCACCGTGACGGCCTGGTGCGAGTAGTCCGATTCGGAGATGAGGATACCGGCGAGGAAGGCGCCCAGCGCGAGCGACAGGCCGAGCGACTGGGTCATGACCGCGATGCCGATGCAGATGGCTATCACGCCGAGCAGGAAGGCCTCGGAGCTCCGCGTCGCGGTGATGCGCTCCAGCAGCCAGGGGATCGCCCACCGGTAGGCGAGGTAGCCGAAGGCCGCCACGGCCGCGATGCGCAGGAGCAGTCCGCCGATCGAGAGCGCGAGCGAATCGCTGAGGGCGCCGGCGAGCACGGGTGCGGTGAGCATCACCGGGACGACGGCCAGGTCCTGATAGATCAACGACGCGAGGATGGAGCGTCCGTGCGGGGAGTCGAGTTCCGCTCGCTCCTGGAGCATCTTGAGAACGACGGCGGTACTCGACAGTGCGACGACGAAGCCGAGGTAGACGCTTTGTTGCGGCGAGTAGCCGCTCCACCAGGTCAGGCCACCGATCACCAGGGCCGTGCCGAAGAACTGGATAGATCCACCGACCGTGAACTGGCGCCGCATGTGCGCCAGATCGCCTAACGAGAACTCCAGGCCGATAACGAACAGCAGGAGAACGACGCCGATCTCGGCGATGAGCTCGATCTCGTGTGTGCTGCGCACCAGGCCGAGCACGCCCGGGCCCGCAAGGACGCCCGCGAGCAAGAAGCCGATCGATGACGGCAGATTGAGACGGTGGCAGGCGATCGCGGCAGCGACCATCAGTACGAGGATGACCGTGATGTCGAAGAGCAACGAGAACATGTCCCACCCCCAACCCGTCACACGGTATCGTACCTGAGCGGGGCCCCGGTGGACGTGCGTCCATGGCCCGGCAACGGGTGCAGGACCGATGTCGGGGGTGTACCCGACCGCACACGTCGTACAATCCCGGTATGGACATTCTCACCGGACTCGGGCTCGCCATCCCGGCGGGCCTGAACGCCTACATACCGCTGCTCACGGTGGCCGTGGCGCAGCGCCTCGGCTGGATCGCTCTCTCCGAACCGTACGCGCTGCTCGGCGAGTGGTGGGCGATCGCGCTCATCGCCGTGCTGCTCGTGGTCGAGGTCGTCGCGGACAAGGTGCCGGCGGTCGACAGCGTCAACGACGCGATCCAGACGTTCGTGCGGCCCGCGGCCGGCGGCCTGCTGTTCGTGGCGGCGACGAGCGAGTCGGGGAGGATGCACCCGGTAGTCTGGGTCGTCGCGGGCGTGCTCGTCGCGGGGAGCGTGCACGCCGCCAAGGCGACCACCCGGCCTGCGGTCAACGCGGCGACGGGTGGCGTGGGCGCGCCGGTGGCAAGCTTTGCCGAGGACGCGGTCGCGTTCGTCACCGCGGTTCTCGCTCTCGTCGCGCCTCTGCTCGTGGGCCTCGCCGCGCTCGCGGTGGTCGTCATGCTCTACAGTCGCAGGCGGCGCTCCCGCCTGCGGGAGACCTGAGGCGTCCTACCTGATCGCCACACCGAGGTAGTACGGCCAGATGAACAGGCCGAGCACGCCGGACCAGAACGAGAGCTCGGCAAAGCCGATCGTGAACAGCCAGCCGATGAACCAGATCCCGCCGACGCCGGCGCCGCATGCAGCCTGGTTGTTGCTCGATGCCATCGAAGTCCTCCCTCGGTCATTCCACGCGTCAGCGTGGTGTTGCTCGGAAGCCGACCGCCTCGGTTCGTCGTCTCAGGCGCAGAAGACCCGGACGTTCTCGCCGCTCTCCGAGTGAACGTTGATCTCCATCTCGCGCAGGCTCGTGATGAGCTCCTCGATGTCCTCGGGCTTGAGGTTGTTGAAGTCGAGAGACATGCCGTGCTCACCCATGGACTCGTTGATCTGGTCCATCGCCTGCGGCGGGATGAGCGAGGTCAGCTTGAGGCCGGCACGCAGGACCGAGAGCGGAACCTTCACGTCGACCTTGTCCTTGCCGCCGGTCACCTTTACGTAGAGGAACTTCGGGGTGCCGCCGGTTGCCGAGGGTCCGGTCGGCCAGTCGGCGGACGGGGAAGGCTCGGCTGCGGGCTCGGTTGCGGGCGTTGCGAGCGAGTCGAGGAGCAGGTCGGCCTCGTCGGCCGTGATCTTGCCCTCGGCCAGCATGGCAAGAATGCGCTTGCGGTCTTCACTCATCGTTCTCAGTCCCTTCAGTAGATGTTGACCTTAACGAGGCTGTCGTCGCTGATCGCATTGACGTGGGTCCCGCGCACCCCGGCGAGCACGCGCAGACTGCCGAGGAGGAGTAGGGTGTAGTGGTGGTACCGGGCGCCTGACGCGAGAAGCGCCGCATCCACCAGCGCAGCTACCAGCAAGGCGAACCCGAAGAGCACGAACAGCACCGGCCACAGCAGGAACAGCGGCAGCCAGATGCGGAAGGTTCGCGAGTGGAACTCCCTGATGCGCACGTCGATGACGAGCGGGGGCAGGTAGGCGTTCATCGCCGCATCCTCTCCGCGGCCTCGGCCGCTGTGATCTCGCCGCGCTCGAGCAGGTCGAGCACCTCCTCGGCGGGTGCGGCGGGCGGCTCGGACTCCACGTGCACGAGCTGCAGCCTCGACGCGATGCGGTTGAGCCGATTCTTGATCGTGGGGTAGCTCACGCCGAACGCCTTCTCCATCTGCTTGATCGAGCCGTGGCTGCGGACGAACTCGCCCACGAAGACCTGGTCCTCGTAGCTCAGCTGAGCGAGCAGCGGGGGTTCGAACTCGCCCTCGATCGAAACGCCGCTCTCCTTGAGCCGGACCTTGGTGACTACGAACGCCCGGTCGCCGGTCAGGTCCGTCAGATGGTGCCAGTCGTGTGCCATGGGTCCACTTCCTCTCAGCAATCACAAGGAGTGTCTACCCAAGAATCAATAAAGTCAAGCAATAGATTGAGAAACTTCACATTGGCACTGTGGCGCGGGGAGGATTCCTGATTGACGCGACAGGAGCCGCCTGGTATGAACAACTGGTATGAATACTCCGTGAGGAGGGCCGATGCCCAAGAGGAAGGTCGCCGTCGCGCTGTCCGAATGGCTCCTTGACGAACTCGACGCCGCTGCCGAACGGTCGCAGGTGAGTCGCAGCGCGCTTGTGGAAGAAGCGGTCGCCGACTACGTGGTGCGCCGGCGTACGCGCGAGGGCGAGGAGCGCTTCAGTCGCGAGGCCACGCTTGCCCTCGAGGACATGAGGAGCTTCGCGCGCGAGTACCATGCCGATCCGGCGACGGCGCTCGAGCCGTCCTCGGTCGAGAAGTTGCGGTCGCTGCGGGCCGAGGGACGGGGACTCGGATCGTGAGCACGACGCTCGCCGTGCTCGACGCCTCGGTGGGGGTCAAGTGGTTCCGCGACGAGCCCGGTTCAGAGCAGGCGCGCGAGCTCGTCGAGAAGCACATCGCAGGCGAACTCACGATCGTGGTCGACACGCTCTTCGCCTACGAGGTGCTCCGTGCGGCCTCCCGCGACAGCGAGCCCCCCGACGCGGTCCGGGTCTGGACCGACCTCGCCGCCCTCGATCTCGTGACGGTTCCGCTCGGGGAGGAGCTCGTGTCGGCTGCGGTGCGCGCTCGCGAGGCGCTCGGGTGCACGCTCTGCGACGCGTTCTCGGCAGCCCTTGCCGACGTGCTCGACGCCCGGCTCTACTCCGCCGATGCCCGGGCCCACGCCGCGCACCCGCGGGTCTGGCTCGTCGGAGCCTGAGCCAGCTGCATCGCAGGCACCCTCCGTTCGTGTCAGACCCCCCTGCCATGATGGCCTCGCCGTCGTGCGCGACGGCAGGAAGAGGGGGTCGTCATGGACGCCACTGTCAGCACTCTGCTCGGCACGGTCCGGCTGGGGGAGCCGTCGTCATCCGGAGCGCTCACGCTGCTGCCGGTCTTCGGCGAGATGGAGGGGGCTCCCGGGTTCGTCACGCTCAGCGAGGCGCTCGCCGCCGGCTCGCTGCTCATCACCGAGGTCGACGTCGGGGGTTCGGTGCCCGAGCTCATGGCGCGCAACCAGGGCACGGTCGGCGTGCTCGTTCTCGACGGGGAGGAGCTTGTGGGCGCCAAACAGAACCGCGTGCTCAACACGAGCATCTACCTCGCCCCCGGCGCGAAGACCGTCGTGCCGGTGAGCTGCACCGAGCGCGGGCGCTGGCGCCACATCTCCGAGCGCTTCGAGGACTCGGGGCACGTGGCGGTGCCGGCGGTACGGCGCACCGCGCACCGGTCCGTGACCGCCAGCGTGCGCTCCGGGCTCAGTTACCGCTCGGACCAGTGTGCCGTGTGGGACGAGGTCGAGCAGTTGCAGAACCGCCACGCGGTGCACTCCTCCACCGACGCCATGCGCGATGTCTACGAGAAGCGCGCGGGCATGATCGCCTCGCTCGAGAACGACTTTCCCCTGCACGAGGGGCAGACCGGTCTGTTCGCATTGTGGGCAGGTGGGGTCGTCGGTTTCGATGTGCTCGCCACACCGGGTGCCTACGCCCGCATCCATCCGCGCCTGGTGCGCTCCTACGCGCTCGACGCGCTGACACGCGAGCCGAAGGCGGGTGCCGACGATGGGCGCATCGCCAGGGAGTGGCTCGTCGGGCTGAGCGACGCTATCGCCACCACGCACGACTCGCCGGGCGACGGCACGAGCTACCGCTACACCGGCCCTGGCTTCCTCGGGTCGGCGCTCGTGGTTGCCGACTCCGTGCTCCACGCGGTCTTCTTCGCCGCCGAGCCCGAGACCGTGGGGCCTGACGAGCGCCGCTACCCGACCGCACGCGAACGCCGCAGACGGATGGAGCCTTAGAGGGGGGCACGGATGCAGACCGAACGCGTTGGGGCATAACCTCGTCATACTGGTGCCGAGGGATGACGTCCCCGGCGTCGTATGATTGGACGGGGTGCGGCAGCGCCTCGCTGCAGCACCTCAAGCGAAGGGAGTCTCACCATGCGCGTTCGCTGTGTACGCGCCCGCGCGGCACTGTTGGCCGCCCTGATGCTGGCTGTCGGACTGGGCGTCGCCGGTTGTGCCCCCACCCCGCCCGACACCGATCCGACCATCCGAGGCGTCATCACCGAGATCACGCCCGGCGATGAATCCGGCGGCGTCGTCCTCGTGGTCTGGCACGACTCGCTCGGCGAGGTTCTCGAGCTCGACTCGATCGCGGCCAGCATCGACGAGAACACCGAGGTGTTCGATCGCGAAGGCGAGCTCATCGAGTTTGCGGACCTCGAGGTGCGCGACGTCGTTGACGTCTGGGTCTCCGGGGCGATAGCCGAGTCATATCCGCCGCAGGGCCGCGCCGACGCCGTGCGCGTCATCGGCGCATACGACGAGATCCGTCCGCTGCCTATCCCACCCGGGCTCGTCTCCCCCTAGCGGCATCGCCCGCACCAGACCGGAGCTGCCGATGCCGAACCGCCTCGCCGCCTAGACCAGCCCCTACCCGCTCCAGCTTTCGGGCAACCCCGTCGACTGGCATCCATGAGGGCCCGAGGCGTTCGAGCGCGCTCGTGCGGAAGACAAGCCGATCTTCCTCGGTGTGGGCTACTCGGCGTGTCACTGGTGTCACGTCATGGAGCACGAGAGCTTCGACGACACCGCGACCGCCCTGCTGCTCAACACGAACTTCGTGCCCGTGAAGGTCGACCGCGAAGAGCGCCCGGACGTCGACGCCATCCACATGGATGCGGTGCATGCGATCTCCGGGCGCGGCGGCGCTAACCGGTCCGGCCGCCGTCCGCACACCCTCGGGTACACTGGCGGCATGCTGAACGAGCTCGTAGCCCCGCTCATCGCCTTCTACATCGTCGTCGTCGTGGTCATCCTCATCTACGAGGACCGCGACCCGTCGACGACGCTTGCCTGGCTTCTCATCCTGCTGTTTCTGCCGATCGTCGGCATCCCGCTCTACTTCTTCGCCGGCCGCGTCTGGCCCTGGCAGCGCTACCGCCGACGCATCGACGCCCTCAACGACGCCGAGGCACACCGCGTCCTGCCGGCGATCTACGGCGAGCACCTGCTGTGGTCCAACGAGCGCCGTGCCCGCCACGACGGGACCGACGTCGCCAAGATCATCACGATGATCGAGCGACAGAGCGACGGGTTCCCGCTGCCGGCGACATCGGTCGAGATCTTCATCGACGGCGCCGAGAAGTTCGACCGGCTCATCTTCGACATGGAGGCCGCCACCGACCACATCCACCTGCAGTACTTCATCTGGGAGCGTGACGAACTCACCGCGCGCGTGGCCGGGGTGCTCCGCCGCAAGGCGGCCGAGGGCGTGCAGTGCCGCGTCATGTACGACTTCTTCGGCTCGCTGCGCTACCCGAAAGACGAGCTCAAGTCCCTTGAGCGGGCAGGCGTGAAGGTGGAGGCGGACCTCACGAAGCTCAACGAGATCAACTACCGCAACCACCTGAAGATCTCGGTCATCGACGGGCGTGTCGGCTACACCGGCGGCATGAACATGGGGCAGGAGTACATCGACGGCGGGAAGCGTTTCGAGACGTGGCGCGACACGCACGTGCGGGTGTGCGGGCCGTTCGTCGCCGAGCTGCAGCGCCTGTTCGTCGAGCGCTGGTTCGTCAACCGCAAGGAGAACCTCTGGACCGAGCGGTACTTCCCGCGCCAGGAGCTTGCCGACCCCGATGCGGCGATCATGCTGCAACTCGTGCACTCCGGTGTCGGCGACCAGTGGGAGTCGGTCAAGCAGACGTTCCTGCACGCGGTGGCGAGCGCGGACCGCTCGGTCTACATCCAGTCCCCGTACTTCGTTCCGGACCAGTCTTTCCACGACGCGCTGCTCACCGCCGGGCTCGGCGGCATCGACCTGCGCTTCATGATGACCGGCGTTCCCGACAAGAAGATCGCGTTATGGGCGGCGAGCACCTACATCCCGAAGGTGCTCGCCGCCGGTGGGCGCTTCTACCAGTACACGGCGGGCTTCTTCCACGCCAAGTCGCTCGCCGTCGACTCGACCTTCTGCGCGCTGGGCACCGCCAACATAGACGTGCGCTCGTTCAGCCTTCATGACGAGCTCATGGTGTTCATCTACGACGAGGAGATCACGCGCCGGGTCGAAGCGCAGTTCGAGGCCGACATGGCCTCCTGCCGCGAGCTGACGCTCGAGCAGCTCGAACGCGAGAACGTGTTCGCGAGGTTCCGCAACTCGGTCGCGCGGCTGGCCTCACGCGCCCTCTAGCACGACCGGGGGTGGTGTGCCGGCGTGCGCCACGCCGTCGCGAGGGCCCGCCGGAAACCCTTCCTCGTGTGACCTGCGACACGAAGCCGGCCATCGGCGGTGCCGATGCGTGTCTGCAGAAGCATCCGTGCGCGTTGCCGGATGCGTGCGTACGGAGGAGGTCCGGCATGAAGAAGGCCGCTACATTCGCACTCATCGTCGTTCTGTCAGTGACGCTCGCGTTGCCCGTCGCCGCGCTGGCCAAAGGTGGGCCCCCCGCGGGCAAGGGCCCGGGCGCCACTCCGCCGGGACAGGCAAACAAGGTGGCCCCGCCGGCCGCCTCCGACACAGAGGAGCCGTTCGACGAGGACGCCGCCGATCCCGCCGCCGCCGACAAAGCCTCCGACAAAGCCGCGAAGAAGGCCGAGAAGGCTGCCATGAAGGCCGAGCGCGCCGCGGCCAAGGCAGAGCGCAAGGCCGCCGGTGCGGCCGCCGTATCCTCCTTCGAGCCGAGCGGTTCGGTGGAGCCGAGCGGTTCGGCGGAGCCCGGCGCGCCCGTCAAGCTCACCGGTGTCGCGAACGCGCTCTCGCGCATCCTCGCGAACATCGAGCGCGCCGAGGCGCGTATCGCCGAGGGCAGACAGTCCGTGGTGCCCGCCGGGCTTCTCAACGTGCTCGCGAAGTTCATGGGCTGGCTCGGCATCGAGGCCGAGCCCGATCCGGCGGGTGAGGACCCGGCGATCGAAGACCCCACCGAGGGATCTGAGGAGGAGACGGGGACCCTCCTTCCTGAGAGCGGTTCAGAGGAAGACACCGGAACCGCTGTACCCGAACCGACCGAGTAGTCGCACCAGCTTCCGATGAACCACGGAAGGGCCCCGCTGAGGGGCCCTTCTTCGTGCGTGCGCCGGTTTCAGGCGAACCGGGCCGGGCCTGCCGGGCAGTCTACTCCTCGGGGAAGTCGATGCGGCGCCAGGTGACCGGGGAGGAGAGCACGATCGAGGTATTGGTCTGCCCGAAGGGGAGCAGACGTGCGATGACCCGCTCCAGGTGGGCGACGGAGCCGACGGCGAGCTTGAGGATGAATCCCTCACCTCCGGTGACGTGGTGGAACTCGAGCACCTCGGGAATCTCGGTGACGAGCGTCGAGAGCTGCCTGCCGAGCTCATGCGGGGAGGTCAGCCGGATGAAGGCCACCATGCCGCGCCCGGCCTTCTCGAGATTGATGTGCGCGTGGTAGCCGCTGATGATTCCGTCCGACTCGAGCCGGCGCACACGCTCCGCCACCGCGGGGGGCGTCAGCCCGACCTCGCGACCGAGTTCGGCGAACGAGATGCGGGCGTCTTCCTGGAGCAAGGTGACAATATGGCGGTTGATCTCGTCCATGACCTTCCCTTCGAAAGCGATAAATCGCAAGATACATCGATACCATAGCACTTCGCACCTTTGACTTTCGACAAGCCCTCCACTTGTCCCTCTCACCCGCATAGAATGTGCGGACCCATGAAGGAGGTGGCAGGGATGGCACGGCGGTACGGTATTGCGACGGTGGCTGCGTTGGTGTTCACGCTCATCGTCTGGTCGACGACGTTCGCGGGCCTGCGCGCATCGCTCGTGCACTTCACCCCGGGCCACCTCGTCTTCCTGCGCTGGGCGATCGCCTCGCTCGTGCTCGTCGGCTACGGTCTGCTCACGGGGATGCGGCTTCCCGCCGCCCGCGATCTGCCCGCCATCGCGCTGGCCGGAGCGCTGGGTTTCAGCGTGTACCAGGTCGCGCTCGCCTTCGGCCAGACCGGGCTCAGCGCCGGCACCGGCGGGCTACTCATCAACCTCGCGCCCGCCCTCACCACCGCGCTTGCCGCGGCGCTGCGCCTCGAGCGGGCGACGTGGCGCCTCTGGGCCGGACTCGCCGTCAGCATGGGCGGCGTCGCGTTGCTTGGCATCGCGCGCGGCGGATTCGGCGGAAGCCCGGCACACGCGGGCCTCGTCATACTCGCGGCCGCGTCGTTCGCCGGCTACGTCATCGTGTCCAGGCCGCTGTTCGCGCGCTACTCGCCGCTCGAGGTCACCACCTATGCGATCGTTTCTGGATCGCTGCCCTTCGTCGTCTGGGCCCCGGGCGCGCTCGCCGCGCTGCCTTCGGTGCCTCCGGCCGGCCTGGCCACCCTCGCCTACATGGCGCTGCTGCCCGCGGCGCTGGCCTACGTGACCTGGTCGCGGGCTATCTCAGTGCTGCCGCCGAGCGTCGCCGCGCGCGGCCTGTATCTCGTGCCCGTGGCCGGACTCGGCGTCGCCTGGGTGTGGATCGGCGAGGTGCCGAGCCTGCTGGCGGTCGCCGGCGGCCTCGTCGTCATCGCGGGCGTCCTGGTGGCGTCGTCGCGCCCGGCACTCCGCGGCGCCCCGGCGGCCGCGCACAGCGATGTGCGTCCCGCCGATACGGCAGCCGCCCCCGCAGCCGCCGCACCGGCGGCCGCCCCTTCGGCGAGCCCCTCCCTCGGCAGCAACGCTGCCTGATAGAATGATGCGTCCGGCCTGACGCACCACTTCCTCGTACGAACGGAGCCGCTCGATGACCCTCACTCCGGTTGCGCGCCGCATCATGCTCGGCGCGGTACTCGTCCTGCTTGCGGTCGCGGGATACCTGACGTGGAACATGCCGCCCGTCCTGCAGCTCGGCGAACTCGTGCGACTCGTCATCTTCCATGGCGCTTCCACCTGGGTGAACATGGCGATGTTCACGCTCGCGGGTGTTGCCGGGCTGGTCTATCTGGCGACGCGGCGCGACCCCGTCTACTGCGTCGGGGCGGCCTTCCGCTACCTCGCCGTTCCCTGGTGGGTGGTCAACACCGGGCTTGGACTGCTCTCGTCGCGCCTGGCGTGGAACAGCATCAACTTTGCCGAGCCCCGCCTGCAGGCGACGTTCTGGATCATGCTTGCCGCGGGGATCGTGCTTGCGGTCGACTTCGTCATCGGCAAGCGGCTGTACTCGTCGCTTGCCGACGTCGCGATGGCCGGCATCCTGTGGACGCTAATCCTCGGCGCGCGCAACTTCGTGCACCCCGACAATCCGGTCATGAACTCGGGGCCGGAGATCCAGATACCGTTCTTCGGCATCGTTGGCTCGCTGTTTGCCGCGGGGCTACTGGCGGCCATGGTCATCTCCTCGCTCGTACCGACCGCCGAAGAAGCGGCAGCCCGACTGGCCGAGGACCAGGCCGCCTGAGCGAAGCCCGGCGCTCGCGCGGGGTGGGGCGGAAACCCCTTCCGTCGCACGTCCCGCTGCGCTACGATGCGTCCCACAACTGGATAGATGCGTCCCCCGGTGCCCGCGATCGCGGGAGAATAGGGAAGCCGGTGAGAATCCGGCACGGACCCGCCACTGTGAAGCGGGGCTTTGAGAGCCCCCGAAGTCAGGAGACCTGCCGGGAGACGCGCGACGCGGCCTTCGAGGAAACGAGGCTTGATCGCGACGCCGGCAGTACGACCGCACCACCTCTCCACCGGACCGGCGCACGAACCCGACTCGCCAGCACCCGAAGACCCGCACTCACCTCGAGTGGCGGGTCTTTCGCGTGCCGGCGGCCGCGACGGACACCGACAGGAGGTCACATGTACGGCGCATCTGGCACCGCCCGCACCGCCCGCACCGCCCGCACGTTCACCGCAGCCCTGCTCGCCCTCGTTCTCGCGCTCGCGCTTGCCGGGTGCGGCGGCACTTCTGAGACGGCCGCACCCGAGACCGGCGCCCCCGAGGCGCAGGCCCCGGCGCCCGCGTTCCCGGTCACCGTCACCGACGACGCCGGCCGGGAGGTCACCGTCGAGTCCGAGCCGCAGCGCATCGTGAGTCTCGCGCCTGCCAACACGGAGATCGTCTCCGCCCTCGGCCTGATCGACCGGCTGGTCGGTGTCACCTCGTTCGACGACTACCCGCCCGAGGTCGCCTCGATCGACATCGTCGGGGACTTCGCGAGCCCCAACCTCGAGGCGGTCGCCGCCGCCGAGCCCGACCTGGTGCTCGCCACCGCCGGCGTGCAGGCCGACGTGGTCGGGCAGCTCGAAGACCTCGGCGCGGTGGTCGTGGCGGTCGACCCGGCCGATCTCGAGTCGCTCTTTGCATCGATAGAGATGGTCGGCGCGGTCACCGGCGCTACCGGGGAGGCCGACCTGGTCGTCTCCTCGATGCGCTCGGATCTCGACGAGATCACCGCAGCCGTCGGCGACGAGACGCCCGTCCCCGTCTTCCTCGAGATCGCCCAGGACCCGCTCTTCACAGCCGGACCGGGCACGCTCCTGCACGACCTCATCATCGCGGCCGGTGGCGCGAACGTCGTCACACAAGAGGGCTACGTGGCCTACTCCGTGGAGCAGCTCGTGGCCGAGGATCCGGTGGTCTACCTCGCCACCCTCGGCTCGATGTCCGACCCCGAGGCGGTCGCGTCGCGACCCGGGTACGCTGACATCGACGCGGTGCGCACCGGCCGGGTCTTCGTGCTCGAGGACAACCTCGTGAGCCGTCCCGGCCCGCGGGTGGTCCAGGGTGTGCGCCAGATCGCCGAGGCGCTCCACCCTGACGCCTTCTAGGAGGGCCGCCACGCGCATGACCGCTCCGACCCGCATCCGTCGCGCCACGCTGATCGCCGTGCTGCTCGCAGCGCTCGCGCTCGCGATGCTTGTCGCGGTCGGGTTCGGGGCGGTGAGTGTCGGTCCGGGGGAGATCACGGGCGCCGTCTCCCGCGCGATCACCGGCGAGGCACGCGCGGCAGGCGACGCGGTTATCGTCGACATCCGCCTGCCGCGCGTGCTCCTCGCCGCGCTCGTGGGAGCGTGCCTCGCCTCGGCCGGCGTCCTCTACCAGGCGCTCTTCCGCAATCCGCTCGCCGACCCCTACATCCTCGGCATGTCTGCCGGCGCCGGCCTCGGCGCGGTGATCGCGCTCACCGCGACCGCGTCGGTCACCGCCCTGCGCTTCGGAGTGGTGCCGGCCGGAGCATTCGTGGGCGCGCTGCTGACGATCGTGCTCGTGGTGCGCCTCGCCTCACTGCGCGGCACGCTCGACGTGACCTCGCTCCTGCTCGCGGGCGTGGCGATCTCCTACGCGCTCTCGGCGCTCACCTCGTTCGTGATGGTGTTCTTCCGCGAGTCGATGGCGTCGGTCGTCTTCTGGATGATGGGAGGGCTGACAGCCGCGTCGTGGCCGTACGTCTTCATGGTCACGCCCATGCTCGCGATCGGACTTGCCATCCCGATGACCGCGACGCGCGAGCTCAACCTGATGCTGCTCGGTGAGGAGCGGGCAGGCGAGCTCGGTGTCGATGTCGAGCGCTTCAAGCAGGTGCTGCTCGGCGCCGGGGCGCTGCTCGTCGCGGCCGCGGTCGCGGTCTCCGGGCTCATCGGGTTCGTGGGCCTGATGACCCCGCACATGGTGCGGCTTGTGATCGGCCCGGACCACCGGATGCTGCTTCCCGCCTCTGCGATCGGCGGGGCGATCGTCATGGTGCTAGCCGACCTCGCGGCGCGCACGGTGCTCGCGCCGGTCGAGATCCCGGTCGGCATCGTCACCGCGCTCATCGGCGCGCCGTTCTTCATCTGGCTGCTCGTGCGCGGGAGCGGGCGGCGATGAGCGGGCGGCTCGTATACGCCGAGGCGACCGTCGGCTATCCGGGGGTGACGGTCGTGCGCGACACCTCGCTCGAAGTGGCGCCGGGTGAGGTCGTCGGGCTTATAGGCCCCAACGGCGCGGGCAAATCGACGCTGCTGCGAGCCGTGACCGGCACCGCGCAGGTGACCGGCGGCGCGGTGCGGCTCGCCGGCCGCGAGCTGGCGGATTACGCTCCGCGGGAGCGGGCGCGCACCGTGGGCGTAGTGCCGCAGGCCGTGAGTGCCGCGTTCGCGTTTTCCGCGCGCGAGTTCGTGCTCATGGGCCGCCACCCGCATCTCGCCCGGCTGCAGCACACGGGAGCCGCCGACCTCGAGCTTGCCGAGCGGGTCATGGAGCGCACCGACACGCTGCGCCTCGCCGACGAGCCGGTCGACACGCTGTCAGGCGGAGACCTGCAGCGGCTCGCGCTAGCGCAGGCGCTCGCGCAGGAGCCGTCGGTGCTCCTCCTCGACGAGGCGACGAGTCACCTCGACCTCAACCACCGCCTGCAAGTTCTCGATCTGGTGCGCGACCTCGCCGACGGCGGGCTTGCGGTGCTCGCGGTCTTCCACGACCTCGACCTGGCTGCGCGATTCAGCGACCGGCTCGGGGTCGTTGCTGCCGGCTCGCTCGGCCCGGTGGGCCCGCCGCCGCAGGTGTTGACGGCTCGGCTGCTCGCCGACGTGTTCGGCGTGCGCGCGGTCGTCGGGACCGACGCGGTCACCGGCTCGGTCGCGGTCACGCCGGTGCTGCGCGAGGGCGCGGTGACCGGCGAGCGGTCAGGGCGCGTGCTCGTCGTCGGCGGCTCGGGGACCGCGGCCGGCCTGCTGCGCAGCCTCCACCTGGCAGGCTACGAGGTCGCCGCCGCCGCGCTCAACCGCGGTGACGTCGACCATGCCGTCGCCGAGACGCTCGGGCTCGAGCGGGTCGACCTGCCCGCGTTCGGCGAGGTCGACGAGGCGGCGGTGCGCGCGGTCGCCCGCATGGCGCAGACCGCGGACGCCATCGTCGTGTGCGAGGTGCCGTTCGGACGGGCCAACCTCGGCAACCTGCGCGCCCTCGCCGGGGCGGCGACGCGCACCGTCATGATCGGTGCATTCGGTCCCGAGCGGGAGTTCTCGGGCGGTGAGGCGAGCGAGCTCGTGGAGTCGCTCGTGCGCGATGGGGCGCTCGTGGTCGCCGATACGCGCGCGGCCGTCGACGCGGTCGGGCGGCTCACCGCACGTGAGGGTAGCCCTCCGTCAGGTCGATGAGCGGGAGGCACTGGTCCTCCCACTCACACCCGTCACAGGCCAGCGCGCGCCACCGTTCGATGAATCGCTGGACGGAGAGCGTCGCCGTGCCCCACTCGAACTCCTGATCGGGCTCGAGCTCCAGCATCTCCATGGCGAGTGCATCGAGGACGCGAACCGCCTCCTCGCTCTCCGGCTCTTGGGCGCAGCGGCCCTCCGCCAGCGCCGGGCACGCGGTGCACACGTCGTCGGGGCCGACGACCGCCACCGCCTTCGCGCCCGTGGCGAGTTGCTGTATCACCCGGAGGAGGCTGCGCACGAACTCCTGCGAGTAGCCCTGGCCGTGAAAGAACTGCAGGCAGATGATGTGGTGACCCCGTATGCGCACACGGCGCTCCTTCACGGCAGTCAACTGACGGGGATGTGAGGAGGCGGCGGGTTGTAGCCGGGTCCCATCACCGAGACCGGCTTGGAGCGCTCGTCGGCGATGCGGTCCGAGACCGCGTAGGCGGCGCCGCCGACCGTGGCCGCGACCACGATGACCAGCATGTAGCGCATCTTCGCCGAGTGAAGAAGTGTCACTGCCCCGCCTTCGGGTAGGGGTTTGCGCGTCTGTCCCCGGCGCGCAAACCGCATGCCAGCACATCTACGCCGTGAGCACGCATATTGCATCCTGTCGCGCCGCCTCGACGATCGCGGGGTGGCCAAGGCGCGCGAGAGCGACCGCGAGCGATGCCGTCGCCAGACGTGCGGTGTTGTTCGTCGATGACAGATGCAGGCCGACCACGCGCCTGAGCCGGTCCGACGCCAGCTCGGTGACCAGGCCGGCGGCCGCGTCGTTGGACAGGTGGCCCTCGGCCGAGGCGATCCGTCGCTTCAGGACCCACGGGTACGGGCCGTCCTGGAGCATCCGCTCGTCGTGGTTGCTCTCGATTGCGAGCGCGTCGCAGCCGCGCAGTGCCTCGCAGGCCTCTCCCGTGACCGCGCCGGTGTCGGTCATCACCCCGAGCACAGTCCCGCACGGGCCCTCGAACCGGAAGCCGAGCGGCTCGACCGCATCGTGCGAGGTCCGAAAGACGGAGACCGAGATCGATCCGATGCGAACCGTGTCGCCCGGGAGCACCGTCCGCACCTCCGGGACCTCGCCGTCGAGCCCTGACGCGACGCGCGTGCCGCGTGAGGTGTAGACGGGAACCCGGTGGCGCGACGCGAGCACGCGCACGCCGCGGACGTGATCGGTGTGCTCGTGGCTGACGAGGACGGCACCGAGCGAGCCGGGATCGATTCCGGCGACAACGAGCCTGCGCTCGGTCTCCCGGGCCGAGAAGCCGCAGTCTAGCAGCAGCGTCTCGGCTCCCCACTGGACCGCGAGCGCGTTACCCGACGAACCCGAGCCCAGACCGGTCGCGCGGAGCACGGTTGAGGGGCGGCCGGTGTGTGTGGGTGAGGGCATGCGCACAGTCTAGCGCACGCGCCCGACATCGGCCGCGCCGGCCCTACTCGTCCGGGTAGGCGCGGCGCGCGAAGTCGAGCGCAGCACGGGCCTCGGTCTCGGCCGCATCCATTGCGTAGAGGACCTCGTCGAAGTTGTGGAAGCCCATCGAGTTTTCCGAAACGATGAGGTTTTCCCACAACACGTGGGCCTTGCGGTGCGCCTCGATCGCCTGGTCGCGTCTCGACTCCTTGATCGGCACGCCTGCCGCCTCGGCGGCCCTGAGCTTCCCGAGCGCGTTCACCGAGGCGGCGAGCAGCTCCTGGACCACCTTCTGCCGTTCGTAGACCTCCTCCTGCCCCGCGATGCCGGCAGCGGTCCGGTCGTCGTGGCAGGCCGTGCACGGGTTGGCCTGAGCGGCGCCGTCGGGACGAAGCCCGGTCGCCGAGGCGAACGCGGCGTAGGTCGCGGAGTTGCCGTACTTGTACGGGCTGGTGAACCAGTGACTGCGGATCGGCTCGCCGGACTCGGTGCGTACGGTCGGCATGTGGCAGCTCGCGCACGATGCACCGGCAGTGTAGTGTGGGCTGTTCCAGTACAGCTCGGTCTCGGGGTGCTGACTCTTGATGAGCGGGGCCCTGATGATCGAATGGGTCCAGTCCTGCTGGTAGCCGAAGGTCGCGGTGTACTCCTCGTGCAGGTTCGCCGCCTTCGTCCACCCGAACGCGTCGCGCACCATGCTGTCCACGCCGCTGCGCCCGCAGGTGTACTCCACGTGGCACTGGGCGCAGAGCAACGTCTCTTGGTCGCGGGTGCCGGCAGCATCGAAACTCGCGGCCGCGTTCGCGTCGTAGGGATTGACCCCCTGGTTGCCAACGGCCTCGAGCATCGCCTGACGGATGACGCGCTGCGATCCGCTGTGCGGGTCGTGACAGTGGTTGCAGCCGGCGCCGTAGGGCATCGTCTCCTCGATCGTTGCGATGGTCGCCGCCCACAGCATGTTCTGGTGCTCGGTCGCGTCGTCCATCGGGTCCGGGCGCGACGTGTACGTACGTCCGCCCGCGTAGCGCGCGGACGCGAGCACCTCGTGGTTGCGGAAGTCCGTGCCGAGCTCGACCGTGGTCCCCGCGGGCACGACGACTTCGCGGGCAGGGGAGCCCTCCGAGGCGGTGTGGGTGAGCGTGACGGTGGTCTCCTCCGAGACCGTCAGGGTGTTGCCCGTACTCCACGCCCACGCGACCTTGGTCGACTTACACTGCACGCACGTCTCGAACTTGCCGCGCAGCGTCTCGTAGTGGTCCTCGAGCATGTGGCGGTGCGCGCCCTCCTCGCGATAGTCCTTGGCGAAGGAGTGGCCCGCGACGATCGTGTTGTACAAGGGGAACTCGTCGACCTTGTCGATGGCCGGCTCGCGCTGCGATCCGCCGAACGGGCCGACCTTCGCGTTGTCGTCGTAGAGGTACGTCGCTGCGACGGTCGCGTGGCATCCCGCGCACCCGTCGATCGTCCAGTCGATGACGGCCCGCACGCCCTCGGGATCGGCGGCGTGCTCGCCGGCGTTCGCGTGGCACTCCCCGCAGCCGAGCGAGTCGTGTACCCCGCCGGCGTGCGCTTCGACGGTGGCGTCGTGGCAGTCTTCGCCCGCGCAGCTCGCCCGCGCCTCGGTGACGGTCGCGGTCTCGGGGCCGGTGCTCCCGCACCCCGCGAGGGCGTGACAGACGAGCAAGGTCATGACGGCGAGCGCCGGCGTGGCGGCCGAGCGTGCGCGGGTGCGGTGCATGAGAACCCCCTCTAGCTGCGGTCTGCGATCGTTGCCCGTGCCGGAGGGCGACGATGCGCGCGAGCGTCTCACCTGTTCGTTTCCACGCGCAGCGCACGCCTCCTACCCAGAAGCGGGCCCCGCACACGGTGCAGACGCGCCGCCCATGGCTGTCGCGAAGCCCCGACGACGGGGCGGAGACCCGAACCGCTCGCGTCCGTTGCGTCGGGCCCGCGAAGTGGAATAGTGCCATTGAGGCCCACCGGCACAGGGCCGTGCACAACACCCGGTAAGGAGGACCGATGCAGGTCAGACTCTATGCGTTGTCGACATGCCCGTACTGTCGGATGGCCAAGCGGTTTCTTGACGACGGGGCTGTCGAGTACGAGTTGACCGAGGTCGACATGTTGGAAGGTCAGGAGAAGGACGACGCCGTCGCCGAGGTCCGCAGGATCTCGGGAGGCGCTTCATTCCCCGTCATCGTCGTTGGCGATGAGGTCATCGTCGGCTTCAACAAGAAGCGGATCAAGGAGTTGCTCGGACTGTGAGTGAGAAGCCCGTTCGCAGGAGGTTCCCGGAGGGCACGACCGCCGGGGACCTTCGTGCCTATATGGAGCCGTTCGCCGTGCGGCTCGGCTATCGCTTCAACGACGATGAGGAGTTCGTTGACGAAGTGCTCGCGAGCGAGATCGAGATTCTCGACGAGACGGGCGATGTCTACTGCCCGTGCCGCGTGCGCACCGGCGACCCCAAGCAGGACGTGAAGATCGTCTGCCCGTGCATCCCGTTCTACGCCGACGAGTTCGCGAAGCTCCGTAAGTGCTGGTGCGGCCTGTTCGTGCGCACCGACGTCGAGGACGGCAGCGAGCTGCACGGTGTGATCGAGGTGCCCGAGGGCCCGGCCGAGGTGCCGGTGGCGTTCGTCGCCGAGTTCCCGCCGGGCACGCTGCGGACGGTACGCATCGGCAAATGGGAGATCGCACTCGCCCGCGTGGGTGACGAGTTCTATGCGCTCGGCAACGTCTGTCGCCACGCGTTCGGACCCCTCGGCCAGGGCTTTCTCGACGGCCATGTCGCCGTCTGCCCATGGCACGGCTGGCGGTTCGACGTCCGCGACGGCACCACCGACCACCCCGGCTCCGACGTGGCCACCTATCCCGCGAGCGTCCGTGACGGATACGTCTTCGTCACGGTGTAGGATGTGGCGACCCCCTCCTGCCGGGCCTACCCGGCAGCCGACTCGCCCTTCTCCTTGAACAGCTCGGCGATGCCGCCGATCGAGCCCATGATCCCGCTGACCTCCATCGGCAGGAACACCTTGTTGGCGGCGCCGTTGGCGATCGCCTGCAGCGCCTCGAGGTAGCGGACGGCGATGAGGTCGTTGGTGGGATCGCCCTCATGGATCGCACCGAACACGTTCTTGATTGCGTCGGCCTCGCCCTGCGCGAGTGCGATCTTCTCGAACTTCTGCGCCTCGGCGACCTCGCGTATCGCCTGCGCCTGGCCCTCGGCCTCGAGGATGTTTGCCTGCTTGGAGCCCTCGGCACGCGTGATGGCGGCCTGCTTGTCGCCGTCGGCCTCGAGAATAAGCGCGCGGCGGGTGCGCTCCGCCTTCATCTGGCGGTGCATTGCCTCGGTGACATCGGTCGGCGGCTCGATGCGCTGCAGCTCCACGCGGACCACGCGCACGCCCCACTTGTCTGTCGCGTCGTCGAGGATCTGCCGCAGGGCTGCGTTGATAGTCTCGCGGCTGGTGAGCGACTCGTCGAGCTGCATCTCACCGATGACGTTACGCAGGTTGGTCTGCGCGAGCTTGGTGGCCGCCATGTAGAAGTTCGCCACGTTGTACATGAGTTTGACGGGGTCGGTGGCCTCGTAGTAGACCACCGCGTCGACAGTGACGACGACGTTGTCCTTGGTGATGACCTCCTGAGGGGGAACGTCCACGACGTTCTCGCGCATGTCCACCTTCGTGATGCGGTCGACGAAGGGGATGATGAAGTGCAGGCCAGAGTCGTACGTGTGCTGGTACTTGCCGAGCCGCTCGACGATGCCCTTCTCGTAGGGGCGCACGATGCGAATCGCCGCGATCGCGTAGACGAGCAGCACGAGCACGACGACGACGCCGAACCCTACAACCGCGAAGTTCTCCAACATCGCTCTCTCCGATCCGTTCGACTGCGGTTACTCGCCGGCCGAAGCGCCGCCGCCGGCGGGGGTCTCCGGGCGGACGATCAGGTGCGTTCCGTCGATACGCTCGACGACGACGCGCGTTCCTGTGGCCAGCGGCTCGAACCCGGGGGCGTCCGCGCGCCACTCCTCGCGCTCGATACGCACCATGCCTCCCGGTTCGGACGTGAGGTCCTTGATCACCACACCGTTCTTGCCCACGAGACGGTCCGCACCGGTCTTGATGGGGGGCTCGTGAGTGAGGCGATCGGCGTACCGGCGCAGCACCACGAGCATCGCCGCTGAGACGCCGATGAACGCCGCCCACTGCCACCCCACACTCACGCCGAGGAACTCGAGCAGTGCCGCTACGGCGGCTCCGATACCGAAGGGGAGCATGAAGAAGCCGGCGGTGAAGATCTCGGCGATCATCAGAAACGCGGCGAGCAACACCCACACCCAGAACCAGATGTCCACCATCGATACCTCCGGGACGCATCGTACGGGCCAGATCCTGCCTTCAGGATATACCCTGCCGTGACGCTGTCGGTAGCGAGGGGCGGGCCGAGGGGCGCGAGGTGGCGCCGGTGCCGATTGACGCCAATTCCCTCGCCACGGATAATGCACTAGAGATATGAGGATTATGCGGTTTGACCTCTCCCACAGGAAGGCCCACGAACATGCGCGTCTCTCAGCGACTGGACTACGCACTGCGTGCCCTGACGGCGATCGCTTCGCGTGCTCCGGGTGCGTCCGTCGCGGCCGGCGAGGTCGCCGACGGGCTCGGCCTGCCACGCCGCTTCGTCGAGCAGCAGATCACGGTGCTCGCCAAGTCGGGACTGATTGTAAGTCAGCGCGGAGCCCGTGGCGGGTGCGCGCTCGGCCGTCCCGCGTCGGAGATCACGGTGGCCGAGGTCGTCGAGGCGCTACAGGGCTCGGTGCTCGACGTGCCGTCAGTGACCGACTCAGCGGTCTCGGAGATGTGGGCTCGGGCCGCTCGCGACCTCCGCGAGGTGCTCGCCTCGACGACCCTCGCCGATCTCGCGGCGCGACAGCGCGAACTCGACGCGTCGCGGGTGGCGATGTATCACATATAGCGCGGGGTGCATGAAGGAACGGCGTGCCGTGCTCGAATCACGGCCTGCGGCGTGTTGTTGCGCGAAGGGACATTCTGGTACACTCCGCGCAATCCTGAAGGGCGACGCGCCTCACAGGTGGGAGAGTGTCGGATGCCGCACCGGTACCCGGCGCAGCAAAGTGTGTGGACACACACGGGAGCGAATGGGAGGAATGGGATGAGCGTGGCTAAGAGCAAGCGCCTCTTCGTCATCATCGCCATGTTTGTGATGCTGGCGATGGTCGTCACCGGTTGCGGTGGCGGTGGAGGTGCCGAGGACGGCGACGGCGGCACCGCCGACCTCGTTGAGGTCAAAATCGGCGTCAGCTCGCCGTTCACCGGCGACATCGCGGCACTCGGCCTGGGTATCCGCAACGGTGCCCAGCTGGCGATCGAAGAGGCTGCCCCCGAGCTCGAGGAGATGGGCATCGCCCTTTCGATGCTCGCCGTTGACGACGCGGGCGACCCCAAGACGGGCGTCAACGCCGCCAACCAGATGGTCTCTGACAACGCGGTCGTCGGCGTCGTAGCTCACCTGAACTCGGGTGTCTCGATCCCCACGTCGGCCGTCTACAACGAGGCTGGCATCGTCCAGATCTCGCCGGCGTCCACGAACCCGGCGCTCACGCTGCAGGGCTTCGAGAACGTCTTCCGCGTATGCACCATCGACACGGTCCAGGGCTCGTTCGCGGCCGAGTACGCCTACGACGAGCTTGGCTTCACCTCGGTCGCAGTCATCGACGACTCGACCCCTTACGGCGAGGGTCTGGCTGCCGAGTTCGCCAAGGCCTTCGAGGCCAAGGGCGGCGAGGTCACCTCGACCGACAAGATCCAGGTCAAGGACCAGGACTTCACCGCTCTCGTGACCAAGATCCGTGGCGACAGCCCGGACCTCATCTACTTCGGTGGCATGTACACCGAGGGCGCGCTGATCAGCAAGCAGGCCAAGGAGGCCGGTTTTGAGGGTCCGCTGATGGGCGGCGACGGTCTGTACACCCAGCAGTTCGTTGATATCGCTGGTGCCGCGAACGCCGAGGGCGACTTCGCGACCTCCGTCGGCCTGCCGCTTTCCGAGCAGCCGAAGGGCCAGGAGTTCACCGAGATGTTCGAGGCCACCTTCCCCGGCCAGACCATCGAGGCTTATGACACGTACGCCTACGATGCCGCCATGGTCATAATCGAGGCCATCAAAGCCGTCGCCGAGGACCTCGGCGCCGAGGAAGTCGCCTCCGTTGCCGGCAAGCAGGCCATCATCGAAGCCGTTGCCGCCACCAACATGCAGGGCGTGACGGGCACCGTTTCGTTCGACGAGAACGGTGACACCACCAATAAGGCTATCACCCCGTACGTCGTGCGCGACGGCGCCTGGGTTCCCTTCACCGAGTAGCACGGGGGACCACACAGCTCCGTAGTCACACGGTCCGGGCGGGACGCGAGTCCCGCCCGGACCGGCGTGAGCGCGGGGCCCGGATTCCCGGCGCGGCCGTTTCCGGCGTTGCCGCCTACAAGAACCATGGATGGAGCACTCGTGTCAGTCGAACTCGGAATCGTCGCCCAACAATTCGTTAACGGGCTGACGCTCGGGGGCATGTACGCCCTCCTCGCACTGGGGTACACGCTCGTTTACGGCATCCTGCTCATGATCAACTTCGCTCACGCGGAGATGTTCATGTTCGGCGCCTACGTGGGCCTGTTCACCCTGCAGGGGCTCTCGCAGATCCCGTTCTTCACGTCGAGCGGGCCCGCGCTGCTGCTGCTGTACGTCCTCACCTTCTTGATCGCGATGGTGGCGACCGGTATCCTCGGTGTCGTCATCGAACGGTTCGCGTACCGCCCGCTCAGGCACGCACCGCGCCTGGCGCCTCTCATCTCGGCCATCGGCGTCTCGCTCTTTCTCCAGAACGCCGCACTGCTGTGGATCTCCTCGCGCTCGCTGCCCTTCCCAGTGCTCTTCGAGGTGCGCACGTTCAACATCGGAGGCGCGAGCATCTCGTCGATGCAGATCATGATCATCAGCGTCACAATCCTGCTCATGCTGGTGCTGGACAACTTCGTGTCCCGGACCCGCCTCGGGAAATCGATGCGCGCGACGTCCCAGGACCGGGACACCGCGGGCCTCATGGGAATCGACATCAACCGCGTCATCGCGCTGACCTTCTTCATCGGGCCCGCGCTCGGTGCCGCTGCCGGTATCTTCTCCGGGATGTACTACGGCAACATCAAGTACAACATGGGTTTCATCCCGGGTATCAAGTCGTTCACCGCGGCCGTCATCGGCGGTATCGGTAACCTGCGCGGCGCGATGCTCGGCGGCTTCCTGCTCGGTCTGCTCGAGTCGCTTGCAGCTGCCTACATCAGCACCGGCTACAAGGACGTCATCGCGTTCGTCATTCTCATCATCGTCCTGATCTTCAAGCCCGGTGGCCTTCTGGGCGAGTCCGTCGCGGAGAAGGTGTAGCCATGGGAGCTATCAAGAACGCACTCAGGGCGGTCAACGACTTCTTCTCGACGCGCGTCGGGCGGATCGTGTTCTTCTTCGCGCTCGCGGCTATCACGCTGTTCATGCCGGTCTTCTTCCAGGCGGCCGGCAACGCGTTCATGGTCCGCATCTTCGCGCTCGTGGGCATCTACGTGCTGCTGGCGCTGGGCTTGAACATCATCGTCGGCTCGGCCGGCCTGCTGAACCTCGGCTACATGGCCTTCTACGCGGTCGGCGCGTACGCGGGCATGAACCTGGGCTTCCTCATGCAGGAGATCCTGGCCCGGTCGGGAGCGTTCGGTGAGAGCGCGGAGCACCTGTCGTACTGGGTCTTGCTGCCCTTCGCAGCCATCCCGGGCGTCATCGCCGGCATCTTCATCGGTGCGCCGGTGCTGCGGTTGCGCGGCGACTACCTTGCGATCGTCACCCTTGGCTTCGGTGAGATCGTACGCATCGCGATCACGAACGACATCTTCGGGCTTACCAACGGCGCGTCCGGTCTGCCGGGCGTCGGCCAGACGGTCGCGCCCGCCGCCGGTCAGCAGTGGGTGCGCGAGAACCTGTCCTTCGGCAACTTCATGTTCTCCAAGGACCTGTTCTGGTACTACGTGATCCTTCTGCTCGTGCTGTTCACGATCTTCGTCATCACGCGCCTGGACAACTCGCGCCTCGGACGGGCGTGGGTCGCAATGCGCGAGGACGAGGTCGCGGCAGCCTCCGTCGGCGTGAACATCCTGAGCACGAAGCTCTGGGCGTTCGCGCTCGGCGCGGCGTGGGGAGGCATCGCGGGTCACACGTACGCGTACTGGGTCGGGTTCGTCAGCCCCGAGTCCTTCAACTTCATGGAGTCGGTGCTCATCGTCTGTATGGTCGTGCTCGGCGGCATGGGCTCGATACCCGGCGTCATCCTGGGTGCGGTCATCATCACCGCCGCACCGGAGATCATCCGAGCGGTCGCGGCGTCCCCGGCGCTCTCCGGGCTCCTCACGCCCGAGCAGGCGGCGGCGGTCGGCGACTACCGGTTCCTGATCTTCGGCGGTCTCATGGTGGTGATGATGGCGCTCCGGCCGCAGGGCTTCCTGCCGTCCAAGCGCCGTGCCCGCGAGCTGCAGCCCGTCGACGAGACAGTTCTCGCACAGGAGAACCAGCAGCTGTGGGAGGCCGAGCACAAGCACGACTCGGACAGCGACATCATCTAGGCGCGGACGAAAGGCGCTGACGCGACATGGCAATGCTAGAAGTCAACAACGTGACGATGCAGTTCGGAGGCCTCAAGGCCCTCTCGAACGTGGACTTCCGGGTCGAAGAAGGCGAGATCGTCGCGCTCATCGGGCCGAACGGCGCGGGAAAGACCACGCTGTTCAACCTTCTGACCGGCATCTACCGGCCCACCGAAGGCACCATCGAGTTCTCCGGCACCTCGCTCGTCGGCAAGAAGGCACACAGGATCTGTACGATGGGCGTCGCCCGGACGTTCCAGAACATCCGGCTGTTCGCGAACATGACGACGCTCGAGAACGTCATGGTGGCGCGCCACACGCGCACGCGGTCCACGCCGCTCATGTCAGTGCTCGGCACGCGCGCTTTCAGGCGCGAAGAGGAGCACACCGTGGACGAGGCCCGCAAGTGGCTGAGGTTCGTGGGACTCGAGGGCAAGGCCAACGAGCTCGCCATGAACCTGCCCTACGGTGAGCAGCGCAAGCTCGAGATCGCCCGGGCGCTCGCGACCGAGCCCAAGCTCATCCTGCTCGACGAGCCGGCCGCGGGCATGAACCCGCAGGAGACGGCGTCGCTGACGAAGCTCATTGGCAAGATCCGCGAGGCCGGGATCACCGTCCTGCTCATCGAGCACGACATGAAGGTCGTCATGGGCATCGCCGACCGCGTCTCCGTGCTCGACTTCGGTGAGAAGATCGCCGAGGGCAAGCCCGAGGAGATCCAGCGCGACCCCAAGGTCATCGAGGCGTACCTGGGCAGCGGCGCCGAGGCGCTCATGGCCGAGGGCTAGGAGGGCACCGCAGTGCTGAAAGTCAACGACCTTCATACCTTCTACGGCAAGATCGAGGCGCTCAAGGGCATCAGCATCGAGGTGCACGAGGGCGAGATCGTCACGCTCATCGGGGCCAACGGCGCCGGCAAGTCGACGACGCTCAAGACCATCTCCGGTCAGGTCGCGCCGCGACACGGATCTATCGAGTTCCTCGGCGAGCAGATCGCCGGTGCGCCCGCGCACCTCGTGACCGCAAAGGGCGTCATCCAGGTGCCCGAGGGGCGGCGCATCTTCCCGCGCATGTCGGTCCGCGAGAACCTCGAGATGGGCGCGTTCCTGCGCACCGATCCCGAGGGTGTCGCCGCCGATATGGAGCGCGTCCTCGAGCTCTTCCCCCGGCTGCGCGAGCGCCTGGCGCAGAAGGGCGGGACGCTCTCCGGCGGGGAGCAGCAGATGCTCGCGATCGCCCGCGGCATGATGGCAAGCCCGAAGCTGCTCATGCTCGACGAGCCGTCGATGGGCCTCGCGCCGGTCATCGTGGAAGTGATCTTCGCAACCATCAAGACGCTCAACGAGCATGGCACGACGATCCTGCTCGTCGAGCAGAACGCGGCGATGGCGCTGCAGGTGGCGCACCGCGGCTACGTGCTTGAGACCGGTACGGTCGCCCTCGAAGGCACCGGCCAGGAACTACTCGGCAACGAGAAGGTGCGCAAGACCTACCTCGGCGAGATCTAGCGAGTCGAGCGGATCGACATCGTCACGGCCGTGGCCCGGTTCGCATCGCGAGCCGGGCCACATTCATCGCGGCGACAGGCGGCGCGTCAGCCGAGCGCGGTCCGCGCGCGTTCACGGGCGTGGGCCAGCACGTCATCGAGTCCTGCATCGGGCGGCGCCAGCGCGCGCCCGTCACGCACCCGCCACTCGCCGGCCGAGAGCACGCGCTCGAGGGAGGGCCTGCCCGCACAGCCCACGAGCGCCTCGTACGGGTCGGCTTCGGCGGCGGCGCACCGGAACACGGCCAGGTCGGCCTGGTAGCCGGGCGCCAGCACGCCGAACGCCTCGCCGAGGCCGAGCACTCGCGCCCCATCGGCGGTGATCATCCGGACGACGCGTTCCGCCGCCAGATGCGGCGCGATCACGCGCACGGCGCGCGCCTCGTCGAGCAGGTCAAGATCGAGGTTGCTCGCCGACGAGTCGGTTCCGAGCGCAAGACGGGTCCCGGACGCTTCGAGCGCCGCGACGGGCGCGGGTCCCTCGAGAAGGTAGGCGTTGGAGCGCGGGCAGAGCACGACCCCGGTCGAACGCTCCGCGAGCCGCGCGATGTCGTCCCCGCCTAGCTGCACGCAGTGGACCGCGATAGCGCCGTCGAGCACGCCGAGGTCGTCGAGGTAGGAAACGGGCGTGGCGCCCGAGCCCGGTGTGAGACCTGTCGCGAGACGTCCCGCGGTCGGGGCGAGCGCTCCGCCGCCGCTCTCGAAGAGCTCGGCCTCCGCGTGGGACTCGGCGACGTGGATGGCGAACGGCGCGTCCTCCCGTCGTGCCCGGTCGTGCGCGGCGCGCAGCAGCGCCGGTCCCGAGGTGTAGGGGGAGTGCGGCGAGATCCCGGCACGCACGCGTGCGTCCCGATCGCCCCGGGCGCTTTGCGGGTAGCCGTCGTCGCGGAGCGCGCTCTCGAGGTCGGCCGCACCGATGCCCAGCACCTCCCAGAAGAAGGTGCCGCCCAGGCCGGCGCGACGCGCGATGTCCATCGAGGCCGCGCCGTACGCGATCTCGCCTATCACCGTCACGCCCGCCTCGAGGCACCGCCTCGCGCCGAGCGCGACCGACGCCTCGAGATCATCGGGCGTGAGCACACGCATCGCGCGCACCAACCGATGCAGCCACTCGCCGAACGACACCGAAGGCACGAGCCCGCCGAGCACGGTGAGCGCGAGGTGCGTGTGCGCGTTGACCAGGCCAGGGAGCAGCACGCAGCCGTCGTGGCGCTCGACGGGTTCTTCCGGGTGCGCGGCTGCGAGCGCGTCGAGCGAGCCCACCTCGGCGACGCGGTCGCCCCGCACGAGGACGGCGCCGTCGCGCAGGGGCGGGCCTGCGATCGGCAGCACCCACTCGGCGTGGACGAGCACCTGCTACGCCTCCGGCAGGTCGAGGAGGCTCGGCTTGCGCAGGTCCATGCAGTCGCAGCCGGCGTCGAGGTCGGCCGCGCTCACGGTGTCGATCACGCAGCGGGCGATGGTCTCCGACTCCTCGAAGAAGACCGCCTTGAGCTCGGAGTGTTCCCACTCCCGGACGACGCCTTCGCCGTAGTTCACGACGATGTAGATGCCCGCGAAGCATGCACCGATGTCGCGGGCGAGGAAGACTTCGGGCGAGAGCGACTGGCCGATGACGTCCCCGCCGAGCCGCTTCATGTAGTCGACCTCGGCCACACTCTCGAAGCGCGGACCGTCGGTGACGAGATAGGTGCCGCGCCGGTAGACGCGCGCGAACGGAACGCTCGCAGCCGCGTGCAGGTGAGCCGCGAGGTCGGGACAGATCGGCTGGCGCATGATGAGCAGGTGGTCGCCGCGCACGTAGATGTCCTGCTTCATGGTGAGGTCGATGAAGTCGCTCGGGATCACCACGTCGCGGGGGTCGAGGAGGTGATTGAGGCTGCCCACCCCGCCGTCAGCGACGACCTTGCGCACGCCCGCCTCGTGGAAGACCCAGAAGACCTGCAGGCTCGCATCCGCGCGCTTCACGCCGCGCCTCCAGCCGTGCATCCGTACGCTGAGCGCCTCGCGCGGTCCGTGGGGGCCGTCCACGCGGATGTGGGTGAACGCGGGGGAGCGGCCGAACGGGGTGTCGAAGACGAGGCCATCGGTGAGTACCGTCACCCGCTCGTCGGCGAGCGACCCGGCCGTGCCGATGGAGAGCGTGCCGCTGCCTCCGCATATGCCGAACTCCGCACGCGGGATGCGCTGATCAGTCATGGTCGACCTCCTTGGCGACAGGCCACCCGGGGAGGCCCATCGCGTCCAGCACGAGGTCCATGACGGGCTTGACGGTGAGGCCCAGGTCGAGCTGGTCGTTGAGCCCTTCCATCTGCAGGCGGCAGTTCTCGCACGGGCTTGCGATGATGCGTGCCCCGGTGGCTTTGATCTGCTCGAGCTTCTTCGCGCCGCTCTTGAGGCGGAACTCCTCCATCTCGGCGATCGCGACAAGCCCGCCGCCTCCGCCGCAGCACCACTGTTCCTCACGGTTGGGAGTCATGTCCCGGAAGTCGGACGCCACCGCACGCACGATGTCGCGCGGCTGTTCGAAGATCCCGCCGTTGCGCCCCACCTGACAGGGGTCGTGGTAGGTGATCGGCTCGGTGATCACGCCGGGGCGCACGGTGATGCGGCCGTCTCTGATGTACTCGTCGATGACCTCAAGGATGTGGCGTACCTTGAAGGGGTGCTTCTCACCGCTCCAGGCTTCGTGGAAGAACTGCGCCACGCGGTAGGCGTGCCCGCACTCGGTGATCACGACCTCTTTCACGCCGAGACGCTTCGCTTCATCCATGAATCGGTCGGCGATCCGGCGCGCCTTCTCCGCATCGCCGAAGAAGTAACCGTAGTTGGCCGACTCGAACATCGAGAGCGTCCAGTTCGTGCCGGCCTCGTGGAAGATGGCCGCGGCGGGCAGGATCGAGTGCGCACCGGCGAGCGCGACGTACAGTACGTCGGCACCACCCTTGTCGACGGGTATCTCGGCCGACGGGTCGCGCGTCATCGCCTGGAGCTTGCCCTCGACGTCCTTGAAGCCGTCGATGATCACGTCCTTGAACATCTCGAAGTGCTCGCTCTTCATGAGCGCCGCGTCGGCGAGCTGGCCGAGCATCTCGTTGCCCTTGCCCGCGGCGATGAGCATCGCCTTGGCCGCAGACAGGATCCATGCGGTGTCGATTGAGAAGGGGCAGTAGTACATGCACCGGCGGCATCCGGTGCACGCGTAGGTCGATGCGTACAACTCGTCGAGCAGATTCTCGTCGGGGTCACGCGCCTCGTAGAGGGCGGGCACGAACTCGCCGGTCTTGGTGAAGTACTTCTTGTAGATCTGCCGGATGAGCTCGGCGCGGCGGGCGGGGAGATACGTGAAGTCCCCGGTCGCGACGTACTGGTGACATGCGTCCTTGCAGATGGCGCAGCGCGCGCAGATGTCGAGGTACTGCTTGAGCTGACGCGTCATCTTCTTGTCGAGCACGCCGGTGAGGGTGTTGATTGCCTGCGTCTCCACGCTACTCACTCCTCACCAGGTTGGCCGAGAACGCGCCGATCGTGTGGACGAGCTTGCTGAACGGGAAGTAGACGAAGAGCACGTTGACGAAGAGCATGTGCGTCCCGAGCGACCACCCCACGTTGGAGCGGGATATCTCGGCGGGGATGACCGGACGGAACACGAGGAGACTCTGGAACCACTCGCGGTACGTCTCGGCGGACACGTGGCCGAGGAATCGCATGTGGTTACCCATCACGATGATGCCGAGGAGCAAGAAGAGCAGGAAGTAGTCCTCGGGTACCGAGAGTTGCTTGAACGGTCCGTACGTCCGGCGCGCGATCCAGAACAGCACGGCGACCATCATCACGATGCCTGCGGTACCGCCCGACCATGCGGCGAACGTCTTCATGCCGTCGGATCCGAGCAGCTGCACGAGCGGCGTGTACTCGATGACGAGTCGGCCGTGGCCTACGAACGCCGCCAGCGCCGCAACGTGGAACGCGAACGCGAAGACCCACATCAACGGCTCGATGCGCGCCGAGTGGGGCGCGAGGAAGGTGTCCTTGAGCATCTTGACGCCGCGGCCGGTTGCCGTCGCGGGCTTGGGGAACAGGCCCAACTTGACCGCCGACTTGGGCGTGGTCGACCACTGATAGATGCGCCACGCCATCCCTCCGACGAACACGCCGATGCCGATATACACCCCGATCACTGAAGTGAGGTACAGATAGGTCTCCATCGTCAGCCCTTCTTCGTCGGCGAGGGCCGGCTACTTGACCCGCTTGACCAGGAAGACGTACTCGCCGCCCTCTTTGCCGGCGGAGAGGACCTCGTTGCCGGTGCTCTTGGCCCACGCGGGGATGTCGGCCATCGCTCCCGGGTCGGTAGCGACCGCGCGGATGACTCCGCCGACCGGCACGTCGCCGATCCGCTGACTGACCTTGACCATCGGCATCGGGCAGAGCAGGCCTTTCAGATCGAGATCCAGGTCGACCTTGATGTCCTCGGACACGAGCATCTCCTTTCGTCAGCCGCGTCAGGCGCGCGGCGGGTCCACGTAGGAAGGGGGGCCGTAGTCGTCCCTAGATGAATAGCTGTATGTCGGCTTCTTGCGCTTCGGCGAGGAAGAACCCGACGCCTACCGGGTCCTTGACCCCGTCGATGAACGCGTCGGCCGGTATCTCCATCACGTCCATCGACATCTGGCACCCGTAGAGGTCCACGCCGAGGTCGACGGCGAGATCGCGGAGCTCGACGAGCTTGGCGACGTTGTGTGCTCCCATCATCTTGCCGAACATCCATCGGCCCATGCCCCCGAAACTGAACTTGCTCGGATTCGACTTGGTGATGTCACCGCCGTACATGGCGCCGAGCATCCGGCCAAAGAGCGTCTTGCCGGTACGCACGTTCTTCTTGATGGCGCGCAGTCCCCAGAAGGTGAAAAACATCGTCACCCGCATCCCCATCGCAGCGGCGCCTGTAGCGATGATGAACGCGCCGAAGAGCTTGTCCATGTCGCCGCTCATGACTACCATTGCGAGTTTCTTGGGCTTGTCGTCCTGGCTTACGTCGATCGTCTCACTCACGGTGGGTGACCTCCTCGGTCGTATCGGGGCCGTGTCTCGGCTTCTAGGTGCCGGTCTGTCCAGTGTGCGTCTTGGCGCTCGGTGGGTGCTCGCTCAGTCCATCGATGTTCTCCTGCTGTGCCGCGAGCGTCTCCCGCATCACCTCTGTGATGAGGTCGAACGCTTGGATGATCTTGGGGTTGGCAACGGAGTAGTGGACGTGCGTTCCGTCGCGGCGGGTGTTGACGAGTCCTTTCGAGCGCAGCAGAGCGAGGTGCTGGGAGACGGTCGCTTGCGCGATGCCGGTCTCCTCGGCGATGCGAGTGACCGAGAGCTCACCATCTCTGAGGGCGCTCAAGATGCGCTGGCGCTTCTCGTTCGCGAGCGTCCGGCAGATCTCCGAGTGCAGACAGTGGAAGTCCATGTCGCCTTTCACTCTCAGCTGCTACTTATCGGCAATTGTGCGAACATGCGAACATGCGAATCTTTTCACGAGCCGAGTATAGCGGCCGTTCGTGAGTTTGTGAATAGCCCGACGGCGACCGATTGCCGGCCGAGTGGGAGCGGGCTCTCAGAATGCGCGCAAGGCCCGGTAGAGCGTATCGCGCTGTACGGGCACGTAGCCCGCGTCGGCGATAAGCCGCACGAGCTCGTCGCGCGCGAGCATGAAGCGCGTGCCGGCGGCCGCGACGACGTTCTCCTCGATCATCGTCGAGCCCATGTCGTTCGCGCCGAACGCGAGCGCGACCTGGCCGATCTTCGAGCCCTGCGTCACCCACGAGGTTTGGATGTTGCGCACGCTGTCAAGGAAGAGCCGCGAGACCGCGAGCGTGCGCAGGTACTCGTAGCCGCTTGCGGCGGAAAGCGGCTCGCCGCGCGCTGCGGACTCGTCCTCAGCAAGGGCGGTGTTGCCGGGCTGGAAGCTCCAGGGGATGAAGGCGCGGAACCCCACGTGCCCGCCGGCGATCGCGTCGTCCTGGACCTCCCGGATGTGCACGAGGTGCTCGACGCGCTCCTCGAGGGTCTCCAGGCCGCCGAACATCATGGTCGCGGTCGTCGAGATGTCGAGCGCGTGCGCCTCGCGCATGACGTCCAGCCACTGGTCGGAGGTCGCCTTGCGAGGCGAGACGTGCGAGCGCACCCGGTCGACGAGTATCTCCGCGCCGCCGCCGGGAAGCGAGTCCAGTCCGGCGTCGCGCAGCCGCATCAGGACCTCGCGTGTGGTGACACCCGAGAGCTTCGCGATGTGCACGATCTCCGGCGGCCCGAACCCGTGCACGTGGATACCCGGGTTGTCGGCCTTGATGTCGCGTAGCATCCCTTCGTACCACTCGATGCCCAGATCGGGGTGCATGCCGCCCTGCAGCAGGATCGCCGTGCCCTCCAGCTCGACGGTCTCGCGCACCTTGGCGGCGAGCTCCTCGCGCGTGAGCACGTAGGCGGCGTCGGCGTCCCTGGTCGCGAAGAACGCGCAGAAGCGGCACTCCGAGACACAGACGTTCGTGTAGTTGACGTTGCGGTCGACGATGAAGGTGGCCTCGTCACCGGGCACGAGCCGCGCGCGCATCGCCGAGGCCGCCGCGCCCAGGTCGAGCACGTGCGCGTGTTCGAGGAGCGCGAGCGCGTCGGTGGCGGACAGCCGCGTCTCGCCCGTCGCCGCCGCGAACGCGAGCGCCGCGAGCTCGGCGCGGTCCGGCTCGCCGCTCACGCTCCCTCCCCGAAGATCACGATCTCGGGCACGCGGTCGAGCTCGCCGACTCCGACGGCCTCGGCGAGGAAGCGCGCGAGCCCCTCGCGGTAGCGCGGCTCGTAGCGGAAGTGCAGCGCATCGAAGTAGCTGCGGAAGCGGTCCGCTCCGAACGGCTCCCAGCGTGCGGCGTACTCGGAGATGTCGTCGAGGTGCGCGCGGCAGTAGGCGAGCGAGCCGGTGAGCGCGTCGTTCACTGCCCGCACCGCGCCGGGCGACGCCTCGGCGAACTGGCGTCTGACCGCCCACACCGCGTAGACCATCGGCAGGCCGGCCCACGCGGTCCACTCGGCGCCGAGGTCGTAGGCGTACAGCCCCTCCGGCGGCTCCCAGTACGCGCGGAGCGCCTCGTCGCCGATGAGCAGCGAGGCATCGGCGTCGCGCAGCATCGCGGGCAGGTCGGGCGGCATCTCGACGTAGTCGGGTGCCACACCCCAGTGCCGGGCGAGCAGCACGCGGGTGAGCACTTGCGAGGTGCGCGAGGTGTCGGTGAGCGCGACCGTCCGGCCGCCGAGCTCGCCAGCGGGCACCTTCGAGAGCAGCAGGATCGACTGCACCTCACCGTCGCTCGAGATCGCGATGTCGGGCAGCAGCACCAGCCCGTCGGCGTGACGCGCGTACTCGATGGCCGGGATCGGAGCGACCTCGAGCTCTCCGTCGAGCAGCATGCGGGCGAGGTCGCGCGGGGCAGCCTTGACGAGGTCGACGTCGAGCAGCACGTCGCTCTTCACCATGCCGTAGTAGAGCGGCAGGCAGTTGATGAACTGGATGTGGCCGAGCCGGGGGCGCGCCATCTCAGCGGCCCGTCGCCACGGTGCCGCTTGCCACCCCCGCCTTCGGGGGTGCGCCGATCGGCCCGGCGTCCCACGCGGGAAGCTCGGCCTCGGCGTCATAGACGCGCACGACCCGGTAGAGGGTGTCGCGCTCGACGGCGACGTGCCCGGTCTCGGCGATCATCCCGACGAGATCGTCTTTCGAGAGCGCCTCGGGCGTGGTGGCGCCGGCCATGTGCGTGATGCGCTCCTCGACCACCGTGCCATCGATGTCGTCCACTCCGAAGCACGTGGAGAGCTGCGCGACCTTGAGGCCAACCATAATCCAGAAAGCCTTGACGTGCGGGATGTTGTCGAGCATGAGACGCGCGATAGCGAGCGTCTTGAGGTCGTCGAAACCGGTCGTACCCGGCAGGTCGGCGAGCTCGGTGTTGGCCGGGTGGAACGCGAGTGGGATGAACGCGAGGAACCCGCCGGTCGCGTCCTGCTGCTCGCGCAGGCGGATGAGGTGGTCGACCCGCTCCTCGTGCGTCTCGATGTGGCCGTAGAGCATCGTGCAGTTCGTGGCGATGCCGAGCTCGTGCGCCTCGCCGTGGACGCGCAGCCACACGTCGGACTTCGTCTTCTTGTCCCATGCCGCCATGCGCGTGCGGTCGCTGAATATCTCCGCGCCGCCGCCGGGCAGCGCGTCGAGCCCGGCCTCCTTGAGGTCGGCGAGCACCTCGCGCGTCGTTTTCTCGGCGATAATCGCCATGTGCTCGATCTCGACTGCGGTGAAGGCCTGCACGATGACGTGATCGGGCACGGCCTCGCGCGTGCGGCGCACCATGTCGAGGTAGAACTCGTAGCTCCACTCCGGGTGCAGGCCGGAGACGATGTGGATCTCGTACGCGCCGTCGGCCGCACCCTCGGCGGCGGCCTCGGCCACCGTGTCGAGGGTCATCTCGTAGGCGCCCTCTTCGCCCTCCGAGCGCGCGAACGCGCAGAACTTGCAGCGGTTGCGGCAGATGTTGGTGGGGTTGATGTGGCGGTTGACCATGAAGTAGACGCGCTCGCCGTTGATGCGCCGCCGGGCGAAGTCGGCCAACTGCCCGATGCCGAGCAGGTCTCGGCTGGCGTAGAGGGCGATCCCGTCCTCGCGCGAGAGCCGCTCGCCCGCGAGCACCTTGGCGGCGATCGGCTCGAGGGCGGGGTCGGCCAGGTGGAACATGGTCATGGCGAGTCCTCTCGGGACGCGGGAGGTCCGTGCGGAGCAGCGCAGGCGCACCGCGCGGGGTGATGGCGCCGATAATGATACCAGCAGACCGATACATACAAAGAAGCGCTGCTGGGGTCGCTGCGACGTCGCCGACGGCATCCTCGCCGCCGCCGAGCGCCTGCTCACTCCGCGTGGCCGGGAGGCGTAGGCGGCCGCGCATCGCGCTCCTGCGCTACCCTTGACCCATGACCGCACTCCCCGACATCGCCCGTGCCACCGCCACGTCTCACGCCATGCTGTCTGCCGGCGCGCCTGTCGTGGCCATGGTCTCAGGCGGCGCCGACTCGATGGCGCTGCTGCACGTGCTCGCTGGCGGCCACCTCGGCGACCAACTACAGCTCAGCGTCCTGCATGTCAACCACGAGCTGCGCGGCGCCGAGTCCGACGCTGACGAGCAGTTCGTCGCTGCAGAGTGCGCGCGACTCGGCGTTGCCTGCCGCGCGGTGCGCTTCGACGTGGCGGGCTACGCAGCCGCGGACGGCCTCAACCTCGAAGACGCCGGCCGCCGGATCCGCTACCGCTTCGCGGAGGAGGAGGCCGATGCGCGCGCAGCGGATCTCGGCCTCGACCCGCGGGCGGCCCGCATCGCCGTCGCCCACACGCTCGACGACCGCATCGAGACTTTCCTCATGCGGCTGCTCTCCGGCGCGGGCGCGGGCGGGTTGGCGTCGATCCGCCACGTACGCGGCCGCGTCGTGCGCCCGCTACTCGACACGCCGCGCGCCGAGGTACGCGCATGGCTCGCGGCGCAGCCCGGCGGTGCCTGGCGCGAGGACGCGAGCAACCTCGACACCTCCCGCTCGCGCGCCCGCATCCGGCACGAGGTCGTGCCCGCGCTGCTCGCCGCCGAGCCTGCGCTGCGTACGACACTCGCGCGCACGATGGGGCTGCTGGCCGACGAGGACGCGCTGCTCTCCGAGATGGCAGCCGCCTTCGCGCGGGACTTCGCCTCCGAGGAGCGGCGCGAAGGCGAGGTCGCGCTCGACCGTGTGATGATGGCGACGCTCTCGCGCGCCATGCAGCGGCGGACCGTTCGTGCTGCGCTCGAAGCATCGTTTCCCGAGGCCTCCCGCCTCGATTCGGCCCACGTCGAGGCGATCGTCGAGGGCCTTGCCGACGAGGCCTTCGCCCGCGACCTGCCCGGGGGACTGCGGGCCTTCTCGGAGTACGGTAAACTGATTGTCTCGCACCGGGGGGAGCGATTCCCGGGCGTGGCACCTTCTTTGCTCCCCATACCGGGCAGTGTCGACCTCGGAGAGATCGGTTCGATCGAGGCGGTTCCGGCCGAGGCCACGGACGTTTCCGGCGACAGTCTCAGCGTCGTCGTCGATGTCGGTGACGCAACCGCGCTCACGGTCGGCCCCGCGTGCGAGGGCGAGCGTTTGCAGCCGCTCGGCATGGAGGGCACGAAGAAGCTCTCCGACCTGCTCACCGACGGGAAGGTGCCGCAGCGGGACCGCCATCGCGTGCCGGTGGTCCGCGACGGCGACCGAGTCGTATGGCTCGCCGGTGTGAGGATGAGCGACGAGTACAAGGTGGGACCGCGCACCACCCGGACGGTGCGACTCACCTGGAAGACGGGGCGCCACGCAGACGCGACGCCCGAGTGACGGACAGGAGTGAGGATGCACCCGGACGTCGATCACATCGTGCTCACCGAGGAGGAGATCCAGAACCGGGTCGCCGAGCTCGGCGAGGAGATCAGCCGCGACTACGCAGGCGAGTCCGTTCTGTTGATCGCCGTGTTGCGCGGCGCCTCCCTGTTCGTGGCCGACCTGGCCCGTGCCATCTCGACGCCGGTCGAACTCGACTTCATGGCCGTCTCGTCGTACGGCTCCTCCACTCAGTCGTCCGGAGTGGTCCGGATCATCAAGGACCTTGAGGAACTCATCGAGGACCGGCACGTGCTGGTGGTCGAGGACATCATCGACACCGGGCTCACCCTCAAGTACCTGCTCAAGAACCTCGCGTCGCGCAAGCCCAAGACGCTCGAGATCGTGTCGCTGCTGTACAAGAAGGACAAGCAGCGGGTACCTATCTCATGCAAGTACGTCGGTTTCGACATCCCCGACGAGTTCGTGGTGGGTTACGGACTCGACTATGCCGAGCTCTACCGCAACCTGCCCTATATCGGCGTCCTGCGACCGGAGGTCTACGCAGGGTGACGCACAGACGATTCCTCCAGGGAGAATGAGTTCCGTTGAACAAGAACCTGAGAACTGTCCTGCTCTATCTGGTGCTGCTCGTCGCGGCGGTTTACTTCGTCACGGGCACGTTCGCCGCGCCCGAGGGCCGGCCCGTCGAGCTTCCCACCAGCGAATTCAGCGCGGCGCTGGAAGACGGCCTGGTTGTCAGCGTGCAGTTCCTCGCCCGCGACCGCGTCGTCGAGGGCCAGTTCTACCCCGACGAGGAGGCCAGAAAGGCCGGTGAGGACTCTCTCAAGCCCTTCACCTCGACGTGGGCCGGCGAGGACTCTTTCAACGAGCTCATGGCCGGCCATCCCGACGTGGAGTACTCGGTCGACCCGCAGAACACCTCCATATGGGTGAGCATTCTGACTTCGCTGCTGCCCATCGGCATCCTCGTGCTGATCATGCTGTATTTCTTCAGCCAGATGCAGGGCGGCAACTCCAAGGTGATGTCGTTTGGCAAGGCGAAGGCCAAGCGCATGACGCGCGACCAGCCGCGCGTGACGTTCAAGGACGTCGCGGGTGCTGACGAGGCCATCGAGGAGCTCGAGGAGATCAAGGAGTTTCTCGCCAACCCGGGTAAGTTCCAGGCGCTCGGCGCGAAAATTCCCAAAGGCGTCCTGCTCGTCGGCCCTCCGGGCACCGGCAAGACGCTGCTCGCGCGAGCCGTGGCGGGCGAGGCCGCGGTGCCGTTCTTCTCGATTTCCGGCTCGGACTTCGTCGAGATGTTCGTCGGCGTGGGCGCGAGCCGCGTGCGCGACCTCTTCGAGCAGGCAAAGGCGGCGAGCCCCTGCATCATCTTCATGGACGAGATCGACGCGGTCGGCCGCCAGCGCGGCGCCGGCCTCGGGGGCGGTCACGACGAGCGCGAGCAGACGCTCAATCAGCTGCTCGTCGAGATGGACGGCTTCGACATCAAGGACAACGTCATCCTCATCGCGGCGACCAACCGTCCCGACATCCTCGACCCCGCACTGCTGCGCCCGGGCCGCTTCGACCGCCAGATCACCGTCGACCGGCCCGATCTGAAGGGCCGCGAGCAGATACTCAAGATCCACGCGCACGGCAAGCCGATGGAGGACAACATCGAGCTCGAGGTGCTCGCGCGCCGCACGCCGGGTTTCACCGGCGCCGACCTCGCGAACCTCGTGAACGAGGCTGCGCTGCTCGCCGCGCGCCACGGCAAGAAGAAGATCGACATGCGCGAGCTCGACGAGGCCATCGAGCGCGTCATCTCGGGCCCCGAGCGCAAGAGCCGCCTGATCTCCGAGGAGGAGAAGCGCATCATCGCCTACCACGAGGTGGGCCACGCGCTGGTCGGCCACGTCCTCCCGCACACCGACCCCATCCACAAGATCTCGATCATCGCTCGCGGCCAGGCACTCGGCTACACGCTCGCGTTGCCCGCCGAGGACCGATTCCTGACCTCACGCCAGCAGATGCTCGACAACATCGCGATGATGCTCGGCGGTCGGGTCGCCGAGGAGACCGCCATCGGCGATATCACCACCGGCGCGAGCAACGACATCGAGCGCGCGACCAAGATCGCCAAGCAGATGGTCATGCGTTACGGGATGTCCGAGAAGCTCGGTCCGCAGACCTTCGGCGATGCCAACCACGAGGTCTTCCTCGGCCGTGACTTCTCAGCCAACGCGGACTACAGCCCCGAGGTCGCCTACGAGATCGACAAGGAGGTCCGTCGCCTGATCGACGAGGCGTACGAGACCGCGCGGCGCATCCTCACCGAGCGCAAGGAGCAGCTCGACCTGATGGCCGACGTGCTCATCGAGCGCGAGACGGTTGACAAGGCCGAGCTCGAGGCGCTGCTCGAGGACCGCTGGGACGCCTACCTCGCCGAGGAGGCCGCCGCGAAGGCCGAGGAGCCCGAGGAGGCGTCTGAGGAGGCGTCCGAAGAAGGCGCCGCCGACGAGCTCGTCGCCGCCGAGGGCGAGCCGCCCGCTCGCGAAGAGGCACCCGGGACGCCGCCCGCGGTCAGCGGAGCGTAGGCGGGTCCTGCGGACCGGAGCCGTGCGGTGAACGCGCACGTCCACTACCGGCTGACGTTGCAGTGGGCGCTCGAGGAGGGTCTGCCGCCCGCGGAGGCCGAGGCCGTCGCATCCGCCAATGTGGCGGTCGACCGGGAGTTCCCGGGCGACCGGTGGCGCTACAAAGGGTGGCACTTCGGCTGGCTCGGCGCCCGGCGCAGGGCGTGCCGGCTTCTCGGCGAGGCGCTGCGCGACCGCGATCCTGTTGCGCTCGGACGCGCGCTGCACTGCGAGCAGGACGCGCTCGGACACGGCCACCTGGGCCACCTCGCCCACTACCGCGGCATCGACCTGTGGGAGCGGCGCAGCGAGCGGGTGCGCCGGCGGATCGAGGCAGCGAGCCGGCGGATGCTTGCCGCCTACCGCGCCGTTGAGCCTCCCCTGTAGGCCCTGAGCAGGGAGTGTCGTCGCCACTGCGGTTTCCCCTGTCAGTGACCCGCGCTATACTGGTCAGGCGGTAACGTCCGGGGCGACGTGCCGCTGACGCCGGCAGGCGAGCGGGGGAAGGGTCGTGGCATCTGATCGGGAACGCCAGGCGGGCTCGCATCGCGCGGCGTGGCAGTCGCATGTCTCCGCCGACGGCCTCGCACACAGGGCCTGGTGGCGCAAGCTCGGGAAGCGCAACGGCACGGCGGGCATGCACGACCAGCTGCTCAACTCGCTCAATGACGTGGCGGCCGCAGTCTCGTCCACGCTCTCCGTCGACGAGGTGCTCAAGACCATCGTCGAGCGCGCCAAGCGCGTGACCAACACCGACAAGGCCGTCCTGCTCCTCACTACCGAGCACACGGAGACCCTGGATTTCGAGACGCTCAACGTCCGCGGCGCGCGCGCCGAGCACCCGGAGGACTGGTGGAGCCCCCGTCTGCGCGGCATGGCCGACGAGGTGCTGCACAATGGGCGCACCTATCTCGACCACGACACGCAGCAGGGCGCGTGGGTGCTCTGTGCCCCCATCAGGATCAAGGAGCGCCCGATCGGCCTGCTCTGCGCGATCAACGACGAAGCCCGGCCGTTCACCGAGTACGAGACCGAGTACCTGGCGATCCTCAGCTCGTTCGCGGCCTCCGCGGTCGTCAACGCCCGTCTCTCCGAGGAGAACCGCTACGTGCTGCTCGCGTCGGAGCGGGACCGCATCGCACGCGAGATGCACGATGGTATCGCACAGTCCCTCTTCTCGATCTCGCTCGGTCTCGAGGTGTGCAAGAAGCAGGCCTTGCGGGGCGAGTACGGCAATACCGCCACGCGTCTTGAGGAACTCCAGGACGAGCTCAACGCGAGCATGGTCGAGCTTCGCCGGGTCATCTACGATCTGCGGCCGGCCAAGCTCAAGGACCTGGGACTCGTTGAAGCGGTCGAGCACTGGATCAAGGAGGCCACCAACGGGCGCAGCGTGGAAGGGCGCTTGACCGTCAGCGGAGAGCAACGGTTGCTCGGTGGGGCGTCCGAGGCGTGCCTGTACCGCGTGGCCAAGGAGGCGACGAGCAACATCATCAAGCACGCGTCCGCAAGTTCCTTCAGCGTCGACATCGAGTACGGCCAGTTCTCCGTGGTGCTCACCGTCGCCGACGACGGAGGCGGGTTTGACGTCGATCAGGCCCGCGACGCGGCGCTGAGCAACGGCTCGCTGGGCCTCCACAGCATCTCTGAGCGGGTCCGCGCTGAGGGCGGGGAGCTGTGGATCACGAGCGCGCCCGGTGAGGGCACTCGCGTACGCGTCGAGCTACCATTGTAGGAGGCGTTATCTGTGATTCGGGTCTTCATCGCCGACGATCACGAGCTCGTGCGGTTCGCGCTGCGGTCTCTCCTGGAAGGCGAGCCGGATCTCGAGCTGGTCGGTGAGGCTGACAACGGTGAGGCGGCCGTCGCCGCCGTCATCGAAACGCAGCCGGACGTGCTGCTGCTCGACATGCGGATGCCGGGTATCGGCGGCGCCGAGGTCTGCCGCCGCGTGAGAGAGGCGTGCGACGACACGCGGGTCCTCATCCTCACGAGCTATGACGACGACGAGGAGCTGTTCGGTGTGCTCGCTGCCGGAGCGTCCGGCTACTTGCTGAAGGACGCCCGTCCCGACAACATCGCCGCCGCGGTTCGTTCCGTTGCCGATGGCCAGGCCATCTTCGACAACGCCATCGCTCAGCGCATCATCGCGGGCAGGTCGGGTGCCGAGGTCGGTGCAGAGGCTGCCGCTCTTCGCGACTCGCTCTCAGAGCGCGAGATGGAGGTCCTCCGTCTGATGGCGAAGGGGTTCAGCAACAAGGAGATCGGCCGGGCGCTGTGGATCGGGGAGACCACCGTCAAGACTCACGTGAGTCACATCCTGCGCAAACTGAACCAGGCCGACCGCACGCAGGCGGTGCTCACGGCCGTCCGTCTCGGCATCGTGTCGATGAGCGGGGAGTAGCGCGGGGAACCCGGGTTCCTACCACATCCGACCGCCCAGTGCATCACCCGTTGGTATGAGTCCACGTCCTACCTTCGGGCGCTCAATGCGTACCTACGCACGATGGTCTCGCCCGTGCTTCGAGGGCATGATTCGGAGTGAGGGATTGTCTAGCCGCCGCGCTCCGGAGTCTCTCGCGAGGATCGGAGGGATGCGGCGGACTCCGGAGTTGCGCAGCGACTCCAGGGGGGGAGGTGTGTGCACATGCTTACGAAGCTGTATGTCCGCGCCCAGAACATGTTCGTGAGGGACGAGGGTGCAACGGCGGTTGAGTACGGAATCATGGTGGCCGCCATCGCTGCGGTCATCGTGGCTGTGGTGTTCCTGATCGGTGAGGAGATTCTTGCGGCCTTCCAGACCGTTCTTAATGAGCTCACCGGGTAGTAATCTCCGTACTGAACGCGACCGAGGGGTCCTGTGCATCAGTCGCGGGACCCCTCGTCGCGAAGAGTCCCATTCGTGGAATCCCTCGGACAAGCGAGAGAGGCGATATCGGTGAATCGGCCAAGATCCATTGGATGTGCTCGGTTGGACGAGGGTGCCACTGCCGTCGAGTACGCGATCATCGCCTCCCTCATCGCTGCGGTCATCGCCGGAGTCGTGGGACTGGTCGGGGTGGAGGTCCTCGGGCTGTTCAACGACGTGATTGAGGCTTGGCCGTAGCTCTCAGAACCCCACCCGGTATCCGTTCGGGTGGGTATATACACACTTAGGGTGAACTGCGAATTCTCCTCACTGCGAGGGGGCAGTGATGTGGCTGATTGACCGACATAGAAGAGACGAAGGGGCGGCAGCCGTCGAGTTCGGCATCGTTGCGTTTGTCCTCGTGCTTCTTCTGTTCGGAATCATCCAGTTCGGTTACGTGTTCTTCCAGTGGTTGGAGACCACTCACGCAGCGCGCGAGGGCGTCAGGTGGGTGGCGCTCGGGCACACCAACGCCGCGGCAATCGCGAAGGCCGACGCGGCGGCTCCCTCCCTCGATCTGAGCGTTCCGGGCAGAGTTGTCGTGCTGACGCCGGACGGAAGAGATCCTGGTGATCCGGCTACGGTGCGGGTCACGTACCCGACCCCCCTCTTCGCGCCCCTGATGCAGAACATCTTCGGAGTCGGCAACGCTACGACATTCACTCTGCGCAGCGCTGCCACTCAGAGAATCGAGTGATCAAGATGGATACCTACAGAGCGAAACTGCGCGAGGAACAGGGCGTCGTTGCGGTGACGGTCGCGATACTGATGATCGTCTTCCTCGGTGTTGCCGCGCTTGCGGTCGACATGGGATATCTCTACACCGTCAAGCGTCAGCTTCAAGCATCTGCGGACGCGGCCGCTCTCGCGGGAGTGAGTGAGCTGCTCGAGGGGGCCGATGAGGCCGGAGTGCTGGCGGTCGCCGAAGACTACGCCGATCGCAACGCGGAACGCCCCGCCGATGGGCTCTTGATGCTCGAGGACGCGCCCCTCACGGAGGTTGGGGGCAACTTCGTCCGGGTGACCGTCGAAAAGGACTCCCCGCTCTTCTTCGGCCGGATGTGGGCCGCTGACCCGACGATCCAGGCCACCGCGGAAGCGCGTGTCGCGTATGTGACGGGGATGCGGGGGTTGATTCCCATCGGGCTACCGATTCTTCGCGTCACGCGGGTGTATGCATGGCTCGACGGCGCGCCTTCAGGCGGGGTGTGGTTGACCAAGGGTGCCGACGGGCTCTGGGGCGGCAACCTGCCGGTGCCCGCGATGACCGCCGGGGGCAGACGCTCGGTCAACCTTGACGTGTACAACGAGCAAGGCTTCAAAGAGACGTTCAGCGGAGTCTCGAACGTCCACGCGATCGCCGCCACGAGCCCGTTCCGCTCCGTTACCGTGAGCCCTGAGGTTGTGCGCAACAACCCGCCGAGCTCGGTCGATCCGGACAGCGTCACCGTCACGGTGGTCGGGACCGGGCAGACGACTCTTGAGCTGAACGGGGCGAGGCGTACCGGAACAGGCAACTACTCCGTGACGGTGCCCGCGCCCGGCACGGGTGAGCGGTTCACGAGCTTCGGCGTCGACCTGTGGGTGGGCAACCGCGCGCAAGGACGGCCGGACCTCGACGACGGGGCGATCGTCTACTCCGTCCGCTCGACATTCCCTATTCGTTCGCTGGAACTAGGCAATCGCTTCTTCACGCCCGGATCGGCCGGCTCGACCGCAATCACCGTCGGCTTCTTCGATTACGAGTTCGGCCAGGTCTACCACATGAAGCTCGACGGGAACGCGGAGGTCGGCAACTTCGGTCCGGTGTCCTTCGAGGGCGGTGGTGGAGCAGCCTACCGGGATGACCTGCAGAACGGCTATGACGGCGTGATTCACCTCGGTCAGATCCTCGACACCGAACCGGGCAACATGACCGGCCCGACGAGTCAAGGCGTCCGCGACCGGCTGCGTACCGGAGTGGATTTCAACACCTGGGTCGCGCAGGGCATGCCGCGAACGTCATCGAGGCTTGTCTACGTCCCGGTCACCGAGCGTGTCGAGCCGATCCAAGGCAGAAGCAGGCTTCGGGTCGTCTCGTTCGCGGCGTTCTACCTCGAACAGCAGCAGGGCGACGCGGACATCTCCGGACGGTTCGTCGAGCACGTGCTGCCCTCCGAGATCTACGAGGACGTGCCCCCCGACTCCGGCCTGTATCTTGAGACCTACCGGCTCGTGACGCCGGCGACAGAGCAGTAAGCAGCCTACCGGAAGGACACCTCCATGCGATCGCGAATCGTGATCCTCGTCGCTGCCGTGCTCCTCGGCGTGTTGGCCGCCGTGTTGACCGGCCGGTACCTCAGTTCATTAGAGCGGGGCGTGGCCGAGCAGGACGAGCCGGTCGAGGTGCTCGTGGCGCAAGAGCCCATCGCGCGGGGCGCATTCGCTGACGAGCTGATCGCGACCGAGGTGCTCGCCATCGAGTCCATCCCGCGCCGGTATGTGGCGGAAGGCGCGGTTTCCTCGGCATCCACCATCGCCGGGAAGGTCCTCGCGGAGGACTTGAGCGCCGGTGAGCAGATCACGCAGGTGAGGTTCCAGTTCCCGAGTGAGGCGGGGCTCGCGTACAGCATCCCCGCTGACTACGTCGCCGTCTCCATCCCGAACACGGCGGTCAAGGGTATCGCGGGGCTCGTGAAACCGGGCGACCACGTGATGGCCGTCGTCACGCTCGACCCCGGCCCTGAGGGCGAGCCGCTCACCCAGGTGCTCATCCCGAAGGCGCGCGTGCTCGCGGTCGGGGCGATGGTGAGCGCGCAGCCCGCGCCGGTCCAGGAAGAGGACGACGGAAGGCTCGGTGGTGGAGCCGCCGAGGAGCAACAGGCAGAAGCGCCCTCGACCATCACGCTAGCGCTCTCGCCCGCCGATGTCGAGCGGCTGGTCTTCGCCGAGGAGAAGGGTAGCGTGTGGCTCGCGCTGCTCGGTTCTGCCGAGACCGAGATCGCGGCCACGACCGGGCAGACGCTCCGGTCCGTCCTCGCCGAATAGGGGGCGGCAGCTTTGGGCGCCATCCTCATCGTAGACCGCGATCCTGACTTCGGCGCCAAGCTCGAGCAGGTGCTCTGCCGCGAGCCCGGCAACGAGGTCGCAGTGACTCCTTCGCTCGGGCGCGTCGCCGAGCAGGTCGAGGAGAGCGACGCGCACGTCATCGTCTTCGGCCCGTCGATGCCGCTCGACGGCGCGCTCGAGTCTGGGGCCGCGCTCGCGTCGCGAGTCCCGCCCGTCTCCTCCGTGCTCGTCGTGCCGAAGGTCACCACGGAACTCCTGCGTCAGGCGATGAAGGCGAGCTTCAGCGACGTCGTCGGCGCCGAGAGCACGTTCGGGGAGGTCGCATCGGCCGTGCTCGACGCGTCGGCGGACGTCGTGCGGCGGCGGGAGGCGGCTGGGGTCGGGGTCGGCTCGGCAGCCAACGGCAACGGGCGGGGCCACGTCGTCACGGTCTTCAGCACCAAGGGCGGCGTGGGCAAGACGATCATCGCGAGCAACCTCGGCGTCGCGCTCGCCGGACTCGGGGTACGGACGATCCTGCTCGACCTCGACTTGCAGTTCGGCGACACGGGCATCATGCTCAAGCTCAAGCCCGAGCGGACCATCTACGATGCGGTCCAGGCATTCGACCGTCTCGACACCTCGATGCTGCGCGGCTTCCTCACGCGGCATCCGTCCGGCCTCGACGTGCTGCTCGCGCCGGTGCGGCCGGAGGACGCCGAGGCGGTCACGGCGTCGCGCCTCGGACGCATCATCTCGCTCGCTCGAGACGCCGCCGACGTCGTCGTCATCGACACGCCGGCCGCGTTCGACGAGACGGTGCTGACAGCGATCGACAAGAGCGACGACATACTCGCGATCGCCACGATGGATGTCGCCAGCGTGAAGAACACACGTATCTCGTTGCAGAAGTTGCGGCAGCTCGGCTACGACCGCAACCGCGTCAACCTGGTGCTCAACCGCGCCGACAGCAAGGTTCTGCTCGAGCCCTCGGAGGTGGCGGCCGCCGTCGAGGGTCACATCGTCGCGAAGATCCCGAGCGACCGGCTCGTTCCCCGCTCGGTCAACCGCGGGATGCCGGTCGTCACCGACGCGCCCAAGTCGCCGGTGGCCAAGAGCCTGCTCGAACTCGCGCGTCACGTCGCGCAACGCAAGGAGGCGAAGAGTGATGTCGCTTAGAGATCGCATAGGGTCGACGGGTCACGGGGTCGGCGCGGAGGACATCGCCGCGTCGAGGGTGGCCGCGTACAACACCAAGGACGCCGTCAAGCGCCACCTGCACCAGCTGCTCGTCGAGGAGATGGGCACCGAGCTGGGGACGGCGGACGCGGATGACGCGGGCTTCCGGCTGAGGATCGAGGACAAGCTCAACGAGCTCCTCGACCGCGAGACGACCCCGCTCTCGACCGCGGACCGCAGGGAGATTGTGCTCGATGTGCTCGACAACATCCTCGGCTACGGGCCTATCCAGGCATACCTGGAGGACCCGGAGATCACCGAGGTGATGGTCAACAATCCGGCGACGATCTACGTCGAGCGCAAAGGGCGCATCTTCGAGACCGACCGCCGCTTCATCGACGAGGCGCACCTGGCGCGCATCATCGACAAGATCGTCGCCCAGGTCGGCCGCCGCATCGACGAGGCATCCCCGATGGTCGACGCGCGCCTGCCCGACGGCTCGCGCGTGAACGCGGTCATTCACCCGCTCGCCATCAACGGCCCGATGCTCACGATCCGCAAGTTCTCGAAGGACCCCTTCACCGTCGACGACCTCATCAACTTCGGCACGCTCACGCCGAATGTCGCGATCTTCCTCGAGGCGTGCGTGCGAGGCAAGCTCAACGTGCTCATCTCTGGCGGGACGGGTACGGGCAAGACTACGCTTCTCAACGTGATGTCGCTCTTCGTCCCTGGCGACGAGCGCATCATCACGATCGAAGACGCCGCGGAGCTGCGCCTCGGCCAGGAGCACGTCTTGCGGCTCGAATCAAGGCCGCCCAACATCGAGGGCAAGGGGCAGGTCACCATCCGCGACCTCGTCCGCAACTCGCTGCGCATGCGGCCCGACCGCATAATCGTCGGCGAAGTGCGAGGCGCCGAGGCCCTCGACATGCTTCAGGCGATGAACACCGGGCATGAGGGCTCGCTCTCGACCATCCATGCGAACTCGCCGCGCGACGCGCTCGCGCGGCTGGAGACGATGGTGCTCATGTCCGGCCTCGACCTGCCCGTCAAAGCGATCCGCGAGCAGGTCTCCTCGGCGATCGACCTGATCGTGCACCTGGGCAGGCTTCGGGACGGCTCGCGCAAGGTCATCCAGGTCGCCGAGATCGGCGCGATGGAAGGCGACATGGTCATCATGCAGGACATCTTCTACTACGACTACTCGATGGGCCTGGACGAGGACGGACGGTTCAGGGGCACGCTCAAGGCGACGGGACTCCGGCCGGCGTTCACCCAGCGTCTCGAGGACCTCGGCATCCACACGGCGGGCGATCTCTTCGAGTACGAGCCCCCGGCGAGGCGGTGAGGACCGATGCGCGCGCGTAGGAGGATGGTGCTTGTCGCACTCGCGTTCGCGATGCTCGCCGCGGGCGCGGCCCCGGCGTCAGGCGCCGAGGCGGGAGGGGCGCTTGTCGCGCAGAAGGCGGACACCTCGGCGTTCCCGACCGTCGCGCTCACGGTGACGCTCCCGCTCGACATGCTCATCGGTGGAGCCGCCGAACCGCGGTTCGAGATCACCGAGAACGGCGAGCGGCGCGACGTTATCGCCGCCACACCCCTCGCGGCGACCCGCGCGCCGATGGACGTCGTGCTGCTCATCGACACGAGCGGCAGCATGTGGGGCGCGCCGCTTCAGGACGTCAAGCGGGCCGCCATGGTGTTCGTCGGGGCGCTGGCCGAAGGGGACGAGGTCGCGGTCGTCTCGTTCGACACGAACGTCGAGATGGTTTCGGGATTCACGGCGGACACTGAGGCGCTTGGCGCCGCCATCGAGCGGCTGGAAGCGTCCGGGAACACGGCGCTGTACGACGGCGTGGTCTCCGCGGCGGGGATGCTTGCCGCTCGCGAGGGCCGCGACCGGGTGCTCATCCTGCTGTGCGACGGCGAGGAGAACGCGAGCGGGAACACCCTGAGCGATGCTGTCTCGCGGCTGCGTGAGAGCGGAGCGCCGATGTACGCGATCGGACTTGAGACGCCCGAGATGGACAGAGAGGTGCTCGCGACGCTTGCCACGCAATCCGGAGGCAGGCTGATGACCGTCGCGGACTCCGGTGAGCTCGAGCGCCTGTACGCCGACATAGCCCGCGAGCTCACCACGCAGTACGAGGTGAGCTACACGAGCGCGGCTCCCAACACGGTCGACCTCGACATCGAGGTCGCGGCGACGGTCGACGGGAGGGCGGGCACGACCCGTTTCGTGGTAGACAACCCCTACTTCGAGCAGGCGGCTGGCGAGGGAGAGGGCGTCACGCCTGCTTCACCTGTCGCATCGGCCGCGCTCGCCGCGCTCGTGGTGTTCCTGGCGTTCGTGGCGGTATTCCTGGCGGCGTGGGCGGTGATGAGCCTGATGCCTTCGGCCCCGTCGCGCATCAACGAGCTGCACTTCTACGACCAGCTCCACGGCGCGGAGGACACGACGACGACACGGGCGGCAGGGGTGACGGGCGTGATCCGCGAGGCGGTGGCGGCGGTTGCCGGGCGCCGGGGCCTCACCCCGCTCGTGCATCGCAAGCTCGAGCGCGCCGGCCTGCCGCTCCGCGCGGTCGAGTACATGTACCTGCATTTCATCGGTGTCATCGCCGCAGGCATGATCGTCCAGCTGCTCGTGGGCAGCTTGTGGTTTTCGCTCCTCGTCGTGATCGTCGCCACCCTCCTGCCGATACTGCTTCTGGAAAGCGCGATCACGCGCCGCCGCCATGCGTTCGAGGAGCAGCTGCCCGACATCCTCTCGATGATGGCGAGCTCGCTTCGAGCCGGGTGGGGCGTGCAGCAGTCGATCGACCTGGTGGTCCAGGAGATCGGTGACCCGGCGTCGAACGAGTTCAGGCGCGTGCAGGCCGAGTCCCGCTTGGGGCTATCGGTCGAAGAGGCGCTCGACAAGATGGCCGAGCGCCTCGACAGCGAGGACTTCCGGTGGACCGTCACAGCCATCGCGATCCAGCGGGAGGTCGGCGGCAACCTCGCCGAGGTCCTCGACCTCGTGGCGAACACGATGCGCCAGCGTGCCGAACTGCGCAGGCACATCAGGGCGCTCACCTCTGAAGGGCGGCTCTCGGCGGCCATCCTGTTCGTCCTGCCCTTCTTCATGATGGGGCTGCTGCTCCTCGTCAATCCTGGCTACATGGGGCAGCTCTTCACGACCAGCATGGGCATCGGTCTGCTCATCGTGGGCGCGGTCCTGCTCGCTGTCGGCGGCGTGTGGCTGCGCAAAGCATCGGAGGTGGAGATCTGATGCTCGAATGGGCGATTGCAGCGCTCGTCGCCGTAGCCGTCGTGGCTCTCGCGTATGCGGTGCTCACGCTGTTCTTCTCCGAGGAGCGGCAGGTCCAGCGCCAGCTCGAAGGGCTGACCGCCTACGAGGCGGGTCAGGCTGCCGAAATCGAGCCGACGCTTGCTCCATTCGCCGACCGTGTCCTCAGGCCGGCTTCACGCTCGCTCGCCGACATCGCGCGCATCTTCGGACCTTCTGATTACGCGAGCCGGGTCGCCCGCCGTCTCGACATGGCCGGCCATCCCTACCGAATGAGCACCGAGCAGTTCTTCGCGCTCAAGGCGGGCTTGGCGCTGGGGGGCGCCGTCTTCATGATGCTAGTCGGCTTCCTCGCCGCCCCGACCCTCGGACGGTTCGCCCTTGGCGTGGCGGTCTTCGCGGCCGTCGGCTTCTACCTCCCCGACCTGTGGCTCCGCAACCGTGTGAGCAAGCGCCAGCTCGAGATCCGCCGTACGCTTCCCGACATGCTCGACATGCTCACCATCAGCGTTGAGGCGGGCATGGGGTTCGACGCCGCGGTCGCCAAGATCACCGGCGGTCGGCCAGGCGCGCTCTCCGAGGAGTTCGGCCGGATGCTCCACGAGGTCCAGGCGGGAGTCTCGCGCCGCGACGCGATGCGCAGGCTCGGCGAGCGTAACGAGGTGCAGGAGCTGCGGACATTCGTCATGGCGATGATCCAGGCGGATGTCTTCGGCGTGAGCGTGAGCAACGTGCTCCGGACGCAGTCGCGGGACATGCGCGTGAGGCGCCGCCAGTTCGCCGAGGAGATGGCGCAGAAGGCCCCGGTCAAGATCGTCTTCCCGCTCATCCTGTGCATCCTCCCGGCCACGCTCATCGTGGTCGCCGGACCGGCTATCGTGAGCATCGCGCACGCTTTCGGGATGCTCGGGGGCTGAGGACACCCCCGGCCCGCTCGGGCATACTACTCGGTGAGCGTCATTGAGGCGCCTGTGCCCCCAACCTCCCGGAGCTGCCCCATGCCCATGGACCGCGACAAGATAGCCGAAGGAGTGCGCCTCGTCCTCGAGGGCATCGGCGAGGATCCCGTCCGAGAGGGTCTGGCCGACACCCCTCGGCGTGTCGCCGAGATGTACGCCGAGATATTCGCGGGACTTGAGCAGAATGCCGCCGACCACTTCTGCGTGACCTTCAACGAGGGCCATCAGGAGATGGTGCTCGTGCGCGACATCCCCCTCTACTCGATCTGCGAACACCATCTCGTGCCGTTCATGGGCAGGGCGCACGTCGCCTACATCCCGGGCAAGGAGGGGAGGATCTGCGGGCTATCGAAGCTCGCACGCGTCGTCGAGGTCTTCGCGCGCCGTCCGCAGGTCCAGGAGCGGATGACGAGTCAGATTGCCGACACCATCGTCGAGCACCTCGAGCCTCAGGGAGTGATGGTGGTCATAGAAGCCGAGCACCTCTGCATGTCGATGCGCGGCGTCCAGAAGCCCGGCGCGATCACGACCACTTCAGCGGTGCGCGGCATCTTCGAGCGGAGTATGGCCACACGCTCGGAGGCGATGTCGCTCATCAAGGGCCGATGAGCGTGGGTGGGGCGGGATGAGCCTGCGCGTCTGGCGGTGCGGCCGGTTCGCGCTCGCTCTCGACCGGCCGCTCGTCATGGGCATCCTCAATGTCACGCCCGACTCGTTCTCCGACGGCGGTGATCACGCCGACCCGGATGCCGCCCTGTCGCGGGCACATGCCATGGCCGCCGAGGGCGCCGACCTCATCGACGTCGGCGGCGAGTCCACCCGGCCCGGCGCGGCACCCGTCGGCGTGGAGGCTGAACTCGCGCGGGTGCTGCCCGTCGTGCGAGCACTCGCGAGCCGGGTCGCTCTCCCCGTATCCATCGACACGCGGCACGCTGCGGTCGCCCGGGCGTGCGTGGATGTGGGCGCTTCCGTGATCAACGACGTCACCGGCTTCCGCGACCCTGAGGTGCTCCGGGTGGCGGCGGAGAGCGACGCCGGCCTTGTGGTGATGCATATGCTCGGCGATGACCCGGCGACCATGCAGGACGGCCCGCACTACACGGACGTGGTCGCCGAGGTGGCGGAGTTCCTGGCCGGGCGCGCCGCCGCCCTCGAATCCGCCGGCATCGCGCCCGAGCGCATCGCGCTCGATCCGGGGATCGGCTTCGGCAAGACCCTCGAGCACAACCTCGCGCTCCTGCGCGGCCTGCCCGCGTTAGCCGCACTCGGCTATCCGGTGCTGGTCGGCGCGTCGCGGAAGCGCTTCATCGGGCACATACTCGGTGAGGACGATCCGAAGCGGCGGGTGGCCGGCAGCGTCGGAGCGGCGGTGTACGCGGCCCTTGCGGGGGCGGACATCGTGCGCGTCCACGACGTGAGAGAAACGGTCGAGGCTCTCAAGGTCGTCACCGCCATCGGGAGGTGGGCGTGATGACGCGTGCGCACGTCGGGCTCGGCGCCAACCTCGGCGACCGGCTCGAGAACATCGCTGCAGCACTCCGTGCCATCGACGAACTCGAGGACACGGCGGTCGTCGCGGTCTCCGAGGTCTACGAGTCCGAAGCGTGGCCGGATGCGTCCGCGCCGGCGTTCGCTAATGCTGTCGCAGTGGTCGAGACCGTGCTCTCGGCGGACACGCTGCTGCGCCTCATGGGTGAGATCGAGACCGAACTCGGCCGCACGCCTGAGGCCAGGAACGCTCCTCGTCCGATTGATCTGGACATCATCCTGTTCGGCGACGAGGAGTGGGAGGGCCCTGGGGTCATCATCCCGCACCCGCGATTCCTGGAGCGCGAGTTCGTCGTCAGGCCGCTGCTCGAGGTCGACCCGCTCGTGGTGATGCCCGACGGTTCGGCCGTCTGCGACGACAAGGTCGCCGTCGGCAGGATCACCGGGACGCTCGGCATGGTGTCGGGCTTCGAGGACGTGACCCGCGGTCCTGCGGGAAGCGGACTCGACGAGGAGTGGGTGGAGGTCGCCGTCGGGGACGGACCTCCTGGCTCCGGGCGGGTGCCGAGCCTGGATGCGCTCCTGCTCCTTGAGCGTTCGGTGCTCGACGGCGAGGGCATCCCGTACGCGTGGGACCCGTACCCGCCCGAGCTCTGGACGAACCCCTGGGGGCTCGCGCGCCCGTTCAAGCTGCTCGTGCCCGAGGCGCTTGCGGAGCGGGCCCGCCGTGCCATCGCCGAGGCGGTGGCGGCCCCGCCGGCAGAAGAGGAGTTCGCTGCGGGAGCCGAAGACGACGAGTAGTGTTCGCACGCGCCGCGTCTGGGCCGCCACCTGCGGTGGTATACTCTCTACCCCACCCGTACGGGGCCGCTTGGACCCTCGGAAGAGCCAGGGCTGAGACGGCAGACCGGGAAGGAGCGTGCCATGAGCGCCATGGTACCTATGGATTCTGCGCGCGCGATCACGACGACCGCGCTTCGCGCGATGAAGGCCTCTCAGCGCCCCATCGTCATGATCACCGCCTACGACACACCCTCGGCGCGCCTCGTTGATCAGGCCGGAGTCGACGCCATCCTTGTAGGCGACTCGCTCGGCATGACCGTGCTCGGTTTCGATTCCACCCTGCCGGTGACCGTGGACGACATGGTGCGGCACACCGCCGCGGTGGCGCGCGGTGCGAAGCGCGCACTCGTCGTGGCTGACATGCCGTTCATGTCGTTCCAGGTCTCGGAGGAAGACGCGCTGCGGGCGGCGGGACGTCTCGTCGCCGAGGGCGGTGCTGCCGCCGTCAAGCTCGAAGGCGGCGCGCACGTCGCTCCCACGGCGAAGCGGCTCGTGCAGGCCGGCATCCCGATCATGGGACACGTCGGGCTGACGCCGCAGTCGGTGCACCAGCTCGGCGGGTACAAGGTCCAGGCGCGCGAAGCCGAGGCGGCCGCCACACTGATCGATGACTGTCTCGCGCTCCAGGACGCCGGCGCGTTCGCGATCGTACTCGAGTGCATCCCGGCCGAGCTCGCCGCGCTCGTCACGGCCGAGCTCGCCATCCCGACGATCGGCATCGGCGCGGGTGAGGGCTGCGACGGGCAGGTCCAGGTCTTCCACGACCTGCTTGGGCTCGGCGGCGACTTCCTCCCGCGTCACGCGAAGCGCTACGCGGATGCCGGCGCGCTCGTGCGCGAGGCGGTGACCGCGTACGCCGACGACGTGCGCGACCGGGCGTTCCCGGGCGAGGAGCAGTCGACCCACATGGACGCAGGGACCCTCGAATCGGTGCGGGCCGCCCGCGGGCGGCACCTGCGCCGCGTGAGCGGATCGGGGACGGAGGCCTAGGCGTGGAGCGTGTGGCATCCAAAGCCGAGGCGCGGCGCGCCGCGGCCGATGCACGGGCCGAGGGCAAGATCGTCGCTCTCGTGCCCACGATGGGCGCGCTGCACGAAGGACACCTCTCACTCGTGCGCGCCGCGTGTGCGCGCGCGGACTACGTCGCGGTCTCGGTGTTCGTGAACCCCACCCAGTTCGGTCCCGGGGAGGACTTCGAGTCCTACCCGCGCGACCTCGACCACGACCTTCAGCTGCTCGCAGCAGAGGGCGTGGACCTCGTCTTCACGCCGAGCGCGAGCGTGATGTACGAGCCGGGGGCGTCGGTTACCGTCGACCCCGGCCCCCTCGCCGGGCGCTGGGAGGGAGAGGCGCGCCCCGGGCACTTCACGGGTGTTGCCACCGTGGTGGCCAAACTCCTGAGCATCTTCAGGCCGCACCTCGCGTTCTTCGGCGAGAAGGACTACCAGCAACTGCAGGTCGTGCGGCGGCTGGCCTGCGACCTCGACCTCGGCGCGACCATCGTCGCGGCGCCGATCGTCCGTGACCGCGACGGGCTCGCCCTCTCGAGCCGCAACGTCCGCCTGTCCGCCGACGAGCGCGCCGCCGCACTCGCACTTCCCGAGGCGCTCGAGGCCGCGGCCGCCGCGCTCGCGTGGGGCGAGCGGGACGCGCGCGCCCTGGAGCGCGAGATGTACGCCAGGTTCGCCGGGGCCGAGACGCTCGAGCTCGACTACGCGGTCGTCGTCGACCCGGAGACGCTCGAGCCGCTCGACGAGGTGCTCGCGCCCGCCCGCGTGCTCGTGGCTGCCACGGTGGGCTCGACCCGCCTCATCGATAACTGCGCGCTTGTGCCCCCGCTTGCCGATGAATCCACTCGCGAAGGAGGCCGTTACCGATGACCGACCCACGAGCGATCCACGAAGAGATACGCTCGCTCGCCGCCGAGCGCGACGCTGTGATCCTCGCTCACAACTACCAGCGTCCCGAGGTGCAGGACGTCGCTGACTTCGTCGGCGACTCTCTCGGGCTCTCACGTCAAGCCGCCGCCACCGACGCGAGCGTCATAGTCTTCGCCGGCGTGCACTTCATGGCCGAGACAGCGAAGATCCTCTGTCCGGGCAAGACCGTGCTCATGCCCGAGCCGCGGGCCGGATGCCCTATGGCCGACATGCTCACCGGCGAGCAGCTCGCGGCGTGGCGCGCCGAGCACCCGGGCGTGCCCGTGGTGACGTACGTGAACTCGTCTGCAGAGGTCAAGGCGCTCTCGGACATCTGCTGCACCTCGGCCAATGCCGTCGAGGTCGTTCGCTCGCTCGGCGCACCGGAGGTGCTCTTCGGGCCGGACCGCAACCTGGCGACATGGGTCGGCTCGCAGCTGCCCGAGGTCGAGATCGTCGCATGGGACGGCTGGTGCCCCACTCACGACGAGGTCACGGCCGAGCAGGTGCGCGAGGCGCAAGAGCGCCACCCCTCGGCGGCGCTCGTCGTCCATCCCGAGTGTCAGCCGTGGCTCACCGCGCTCGCCGACGCGGTGCTCTCGACGAGTCAGATGCTTCGCTTCGCGGCCGAGTCCGACGCCGAGGAGATCATCGTCATCACCGAGGAGGGCTTGCTGCACGGGCTCTCGAAGGCCGCTCCGGGCAAGCGCTTCATCAACCTGACGCCGAAGATGATCTGTCCCAACATGAAGGTCACCACCATCGAGAAGGTGCGCGACTCGCTTGCAGGTATGCACACGGCGATCGAGGTGGATCCCGACATCGCGCGGGCCGCGCTCGGCGCGGTGGAGCGGATGGTGGCGCTTGGCTGAGCCGGCCGACACGCACGCGGCAGACCACGACCTCGCGCGCGAGCGGCGCTCGGGCGGCACCTTCCCGCCCGACGAGCGCCGGCTGAAGGCCGGCGAGCTGCCCGGGGCGCTCGGCAGGCGCTATCTGGTCGAGTTCGACACCGACGAGCTGCCGCAGGAACGCTACGACGTACTCGTCGTCGGCTCGGGGATAGCCGGACTGATGGCTGCGCTCTCCCTCGGGCCCGAGTGCAGGGTCGGGCTCGTCACCAAGGGGCGGCTCGCGGAGACCGGGACCTGGTACGCGCAGGGCGGCATCGCCGGCGCGATCGGCGAGGCGGACTCGGTCGAGCTGCACCTTGCCGACACGCTCGTGGCCGGCCAGGGGCTCTGCGACGAGCGCGTGGTGCGCGCCGTCGTCGGCGAGGCGGCCGCGGCGCTCGCCGAGCTCGAGGCGCTCGGGGTCCGCTTCGATCTCGGGGCGGGCGGTGCGCCGAGCCTCGCGCTCGAGGGTGGCCACAGTCTGCCGCGCGTGCTGCACACGGGGGATGCGACCGGGGCGACGATCCAGGAGGCTTTGACGGCCGCCGTGCGAGCGGCGGACCACGTCGAGGTTGCCGAGGAGCACTTCCTCGTAGACCTGCTCACCGCAGGCGACCGCTGTGTCGGCGCACTCGTGCTCGACGAGGCGACTGGCAGGCCCGCGATCTGCTGGGCCGATGCGGTTGTGCTCGCGACCGGCGGGTGCGGGCAGGTCTTCCGCGTGACCACCAACCCCCAGATCGCGACCGGCGACGGCCTTGCCGCTGCGTGGCGCGCCGGGGCCGAGATAGCCGACATGGAGTTCGTGCAGTTCCATCCCACCGCGCTCGACTCAGACGAGCACCCCAAGACGCTCATCACCGAGGCGCTCCGGGGTGAGGGCGCCTACCTGCTCGACTGCGCCGGCGAGCGCTTCATGCCCGGCCGCCACTCCCTTGCCGAGCTCGCACCGCGCGACGTCGTCGTGCGCGAGATCGAGCGCGTGATGGTGCGCTGCCAGCAGCCGCACGTCTGGCTCGACGCGCGCCATCTCGGCGAGGCGCACCTGCGCGAGCGGTTCCCGACGATCTGGGAGCGGTGCCTGGAGGCCGGCTACGACCTGTCGCGCGACCTCGTCCCGGTCGCTCCGGCCGCGCACTACATGATTGGCGGCGTGAAGGTCGACCTCGACGGCCGCACCTCGCTCCCGGGACTCTTCGCCGCCGGCGAAGTGACCGCCTCCGGGCTGCACGGTGCGAACCGCCTCGCTTCGAACTCCCTGCTCGAAGGGGTCGTCTTCTCCCGGCGCATCGCGCGGGCGCTGCGCGACGGCGCCCAACCCGATCGGGTCTCGCGCATCGTCTCGGGCCCGGTCGAGCGCACAGCGGCGTTCACCATCGATGCAGCGCGCGCCACGCTCCAGCAGGCGATGACGTCGTTCGCGGGCATGGTGCGCTCGGAAGGCGGGCTCTCCGAGGCCGCCACGGTGATCGCGGGGCTGAGCCGGCTGCTCGAGGTGAGTCTGCGCCGCGCGGAGGAGTTCGAGGTCCAGAATATGGTCACCGTCGCCGCGCTCATCACGCACGCGGCACGTGTGCGCGCCGAGACCCGCGGCGCCCACAGCCGCGTTGACTTCCCCGATCGCGACGACGCTCACTGGGCCGGCCACCTCGTGTGGCAGCGCGGCGCGGCGCCGCGGTTCGCACCGGTGTCGGTGAGCCACGCTCACATGCCGGGTGGAGGTGCCGCGTGAGCCGCCCGGACATCGCGCTCGTCGACGATCTCGTCACCCGCGCTCTCGCGGAAGACCTCGGGGTGTCGCCGGAGGCGCTGCGCGAGTCGCTGAGCGGCGCAGGCGAGACCGCCATGCGCGACCTGCTCGCCCGCGACGTCACGACGAGCGCAGTCGTGCCGCCGGATGCGGAGTTCTCGGGGCGGATCGTCGCGCGCGAGCCCGGTGTGGTGTGTGGGCTGGTGGCTGCCGAGCGCGTCTACGTGCTGCTCGCCCTGGCCGCCGGGCGGCCCGGCTCGGTGAGATTCGAGCCGCTCGCCGCCGACGGCGACCGGGCGGGTCACGGCGACGCGGTCGCCGAGGTCACCGGCCTCGCAACCGTCCTGCTCGCCGCCGAGCGAACGGCGCTCAACCTCGTCATGGTGCTTTCCGGCATCGCTACCGAGGCCGCCCGTTGGCAGGAAGCCGCCGGTTCCGACGTAGCCGTGCTCGATACCCGCAAGACGCTCCCGGGCCTGCGCGCGCTCTCGAAGTGGGCGGTTGCCTGCGGGGGCGCGCATCCGCACCGCGAGGGGTTGTGGGACATGGTGCTGGTGAAGGACAACCACGTGCGGCTCGCAGGCGGACTGGCCGCCGCGGTGAGTGCGGCTCGCTCGGCCCACCCCGAACTGCGTGTCGAGGTCGAAGCTGACACGGTGGAGCAGGCCGCCGAGGCGGCCTCGGCGGGGGCCGACGTCGTGCTGCTCGACAACATGGGCGTCGCCACCATGCGTCGGGCGGCCGAGGCGGTTCGCACCGCCTCGGCAGCCTGCGGCGCGCGGACGCTCACCGAGGCCTCCGGTGGCGTAACGTTCGAGCGCATCGGCGAGATCGTGGCCGCTGGTGTCGATCGGGTATCAACGAGCGCGCTCGGTCTTGCGCACCCGCTCGATTTCGGATTCGATGAGCAGGCGTCCCCGTAGGTCTCACCAGGAAGGGCACCGATGGAGCCGGTGACCGGTATCGCGATCATCGATTGGTTCCTCGGCCTGCTCGACACGGCAGGCTACCCGATCGTGTTCGGCTTCACCCTCTTCGAGAACCTGTTCGTGATCGGCGGCATCACGCCCGGCGAGACCATCGTTGTGGCGGCCGCATTCCTCTCAACGCCGACGTACGGCTCGCTCCAGTGGCCGCTCGTCTGGCTCGCCTCGGTACTCGGCACGGTGATCGGCAGTAACATCAGCTACTTCCTCGGCCGCAAGGGGGGCCGCGACGCGCTCCTGCGGTACGGCCACCGCTTCCACATCAGCGAGAAGCGTATCGCCGACGCCGAGGAGTACTTCGCGGTGCACGGTTCCAAAACGGTGCTCGTGGGACGCTTCACCGCCGGCTTCAAGAACTTCACTCCCATGATCGCGGGCGTATCGCGCATGAAACTGCCCTGGTTCGAGCTCTACACCGTGCTCGGCGCGATGCTCTACAGCGCCGTCATGGTGCTCATCGGTTACTTCCTCGGCGAGAACTTCGAGCGTGCCCTGGCCTTCGCAGCGGGCATCGGGTATGCGGGGGTCGCGATTCTGCTGACTCTCGTCCTCGTGCTGGTGCTGGTCAGGCGCCGCGTGAAGCTCCGGCGTGCACTCGAAGACCAGCTCGAGGAGCTGTTCGAGGAGAACACCGGCTTTGAGGCCGAGGCCGAGGAGCACGAGTGAGCCGGCGCGACGACGTGCTCGAGGCGCTTCGCGACGCGGGCGGCGGGCCTGTCTCCGGCGAGGACCTTGCGAGGCGATTCGGCATCTCGCGGGTGGCTGTCGGTAAACACGTGAACGCGCTTCGCGCGGCAGGCTACGAGATAGCGGCGGTTCAAGGCCGGGGCTACTCGCTCACCGGCGCGCCCGACGTCCCCTTGCCCGCTGAGGTGCGCCGTGAGCTGCGGAGCACGATCTGGCAGCGGCTCGAGGGCGGGGGCGAGACCGGGTCGACCAACGCGGATGCCGCAGCCCTCGCCCGTGCGGGTGCCGTCCACGGGACGGCCGTGCTCGCTTCGCGCCAGACCGCAGGGCGGGGACGCCTCGGCAGGTCGTGGGAGTCACCGACGGGTGGCGTGTACGTGTCGGCGGTGCTGAGGCCGCCGCTCGCACCAGCGGAGCTCACGGGGATGCCGCTCGCGGTCGCGACGGGCGTGGCCCGCGCCCTCGACCGGTTCGGGGTCGAGGCCCAGGTCAAGTGGCCCAACGACGTACGGCTTGGCGGCCGCAAGATCGCCGGCGTGCTGCTGGAGATCTCGGCCGAGGCCGACCGGACACTCTGGCTGGTGGTGGGGGTCGGGCTGAACGTGGTCAGGCCCGCGAGCCCGAGCGAAGGTGCCGCATATCTGGCGGACGTCGCGCCGGGGACCGGCCTCGCAGCTGCGGCCGCAACGGTGCTCGACGGCATCTCGGAGGGCTACCGCCTGCTCGTGGAGGAGGGGTTCGGGGCCGTGCGGGCGGCGTTCGAGGCGCGTGACGAGCTCGCCGGCATGCCCGTATGCGCGCGCGACGCGGTCGGCGGCTCGGTCGTGGCCGAGGGCCGGGCCGCGGGTGTCGACGATTCGGGCAGGCTGCGGGTGGAGGCGGCAGGCGGCGTCGTCGAGGTGGTGTCGGGCGACGTCACGCTCGCTGGAGATCGCGGGTAGGGGCCACCCGGCTCGTTGCCCGACCGTCGTCGGGCAACGCACTATATGTACACCCTCGGGAGTGATATGGTTAACAGACCATGTGCCCGAAGGCCCGGGCACCTCGATCACCCTGAGCGAAGGACACGCCACATGACCGACGAGACCGCCACCGCCCGACCTGCGGCCGCCCACCGCGGCGTGGGACGTACCCGCCGCGCCGTCACCGCCGCGCTGCTGGCGGCCCTACTCGCGGCCTCGGCGTGGATCGCGATACCGGTCGGCACCGTGCCGGTGACGTTGCAGGTCTTCATCGTGCTGCTTGCAGGGCTGCTCCTCACTCCACGGGCCGCGTTCGCGGCTGTGGGTGTCTACCTGCTGCTCGGAGCGGCGGGCCTCCCGGTCTTCTCGGGCGGTCTCAGCGGCCCGGGCGTGCTCGCGGGTCCGACCGGCGGCTACCTGTTGGGCTTCCTGCTGGCCGCGCCGGCCGTCTCCGTGCTGCGGCGGTCGCGTTTGTTCGGTGTTTCGCGCACGATCGCCGAGGCCGTCGCTCTCGCCGCCGGTGTGGCCGTGATCTACCTGGCGGGATGGGCCCAGCTTGCGGTGGTGACCGGCATGGGGCCCCTCGCCGCGTTCGCCGTCGGTGTGGCCCCGTTCATCGCCATCGACGCGGTCAAGGCCGTCGCGGCGCTCGGCGTCACACGGGCACTCGGCCGGGCGGGCCTGGAGTTCTGATCGTCACCACGGCGGGTGTCGCGTGTCAGACCCTCGGTCTACTATGGTGATGACCGAGACCGGAGGGGGACTGGATGGCCGGGCGCCTGACGTTCGTGCACGCCGCAGACCTGCATCTCGACGCGCCGTTTCGCCGGATCGATGCCGCGGACCCGCGCGTCCGTGACGCATGCGTGGACGCCACGTTCGCTGCGTTCGACCGCATCGTGGACGTCTGCATCGAGCGTGACGCGGCATTCCTCGTGGTCGCGGGAGACGCATACAACACCGCGGAACGCTCGTTTCGCGCGCAGAGCAGGTTCCGTTCCGCGGCCGGGCGTCTCGCGGAGGCGGACATCCGCGTCTTCCTTGCAGGCGGGAACCACGATCCTGTCGGCGCGCGCGGCGCGGCCCTCGAGATGCCCGAGACCGTGCATGTCTTCTCCGGGAGCGAGGTGGAGCGCATCGCGGTGCCGTCCGACGACGATCCGCAGGTCGTGTTATACGGGCGCAGTTTCGCGCGCGCACGCGAGACGTCCAATCTCGCACTCGGCTTTCGCAAGCAGCCCGGCGACCCTTTCGCCGTCGGCGTGCTGCACGCAAACGTCGGCGGAAACCAGCAGTACGAGCCCTATGCACCGTGTACCGTCGACGACCTGCGTGCGGCAGGCATGGACTACTGGGCACTCGGTCACATCCACCAGCACCAGACGCTGCTTGAAGAGCCGCTCGTCGTCTACCCGGGCAGCCCGCAGGGGCTCGACCCCAATGAGGCCGGAGAGCACGGCTGCGTCGTGGTCACAGTGGGTGCGACCGGCGTCTCGACCGAGTTCGTCGAGACGGGCGTCATCGCCTGGGAGCGACGCACGGTCGACCTCGGCGGCGCGACGAACCTCGACGACGTGCTCGCGTCCCTGCACAGGGAGTGCGACGCCGCGCGCGGCGAATCCGGGGGGCGTCCGGTCCTGCTCAGGATCGACCTCACGGGGCGCAGTGAGGCACATCCTCTCCTTGTGAGGGGCGTGGACTTCGATGAACTTGTCGCCGAGGTCCGCGCCGAGCAGCTGGCCGGCGTGCCGTGGGTGTGGCTCGACCGTGTTCGCGATCTGACACGTGCGCCGCTCGATCTCGAGCGGGTGCGCCAGGGCGTCGACTTCGCTGCGGACCTCATGCGCATAGCGGACGAGATGCCGCCTGACGAGGCGGCGGCGCTCCTCGACGAGGTGCTCGACCCTGTCCGTGCGTCCGTGCGCGATGTCGGTCTCGAGCTCGACCCGGCCGAGACCGTTCGCCGCGCGCGCGATCTCTGCCTCGACCTGCTCCTTGCCGAAGAGGGGGAGCGGTCATGAGGTTGCGCAGGATCGAAGCAGGCCGCTTCGGCAACCTCACCGATGCGAGCCTCGGTCCCCTCGGTGACGGCCTTACCGTCGTGCTCGGCCCCAACGAGGCGGGAAAGAGCAGCTTCACCGCGCTCGTTCGCTACCTGCTCTACGGTTTCCCGACCAAGAAGAGCGCCGCCGACCGACCTTATCTCAGCCCGGCGGGCCCCCGCGAGGGACGCCTGGTCTTCGAGTCCGCAGAGGGTGAGTGGGTCATCGAGCGGGTGTCGGGTCCCAAAGGCGGGCCGTCGAGTGTTCGCGCGCTCAGAGGCCCACAACGGCCGGGGCTGATCGACGAGCTCACGAGCGGCGTGAGCAAGCAGGCGTTCAAGGTCGTCTTCGGGTTCGGCCTTGCCGAGATGGATGCTATCGAGCGGCTCAGGGGCACGGACGACGACATCATCGCCCGGCTCTACGCCGTGGTCGCCGGGCTCACGGTCAGCCCGCAGGAGGTCCGGGCCATCATCGACGCCGAGGCCGATGCTCTCTACAAGCCACGCGGCACCAGGCCGCTCATCAATTCGCTCGCCGCCGACGCCCGCGATCTTCGCAGGAGGATCTCCGAGCTCGAGCACGCCGGCGAGGAAGTGGCCGCCGACCGCGCGCGCCTCGTGGCGCTCGCCACCGAGCTCGATGCCGCGAACGAGGCTCTCGAAGAAGCTTCGACGCACCACCGGATGCTCATCGAGGAACACAGGACGCTCTCCGAGCTGCAGGAAACCGTAGGGGCCGCGGAGAGCGAGCTGCTGACGTTGAGGCGGGTTGTCCGGGATGCGCAGGCCGCAGTCGAGCGGGCTGTGGTGGACGACGCGGCACTCGCTGCGGCCGCGGACATCTCGGGGCTGGCCGAGGAGCTCTCCGCCATCCGCCAGCGAACGGAGACGGCGCGGGAGCTCGAGGAGCGCATCGCCGCCCTGCGAGCCGAGCGTGAGGCCCGCCTTGCCGAGGCGGGCGTCGAAGCGCAGGCAGCGGCGGCGATCGACCTGTCGCCTGAGACCCGGGCCGGCGTCGAGCGCTGGCGGGACGAGCTCTTGAGCACGGCGCAGCGGGCGAAAGACGCGGCGGAGAAGCGCGACGAGCAGGCCGAGAGCGCGAAGGTCGCCGCCGATGAAGCGGCGCGCGAGATCTCCACGCCGGCTCCAGCCGCGGGAGGGCGAGGGGGCTCGGTGGCGTGGGCGGCGCTCGCGGCCGGCATCGTGCTTGCCGCGGCCGGCCTGTACTTCGGCCAGTGGCTTGCGGCGCTCGCGGGCGTGCTGCTCGCGGGCTTCGCCGCGACCCAAGCGCGCAGGGGCGGCGCCATTAGAACGGGTCCCGACACGCAACGGCTCGCCGATCGGGCCGCCGACCTCGCCGCGAGCGCCGAGAAGGCAGCGCTCTCCGCCACGCGTGCGGCGGAGCATTCGCAGGCTGCGCGCGCCGAGTGGCGGGCCTGGCTCGAGGAGCGTGGGCTGGGGGGTTTCTCGGAGCCTGCGGCTGTGGTTCGCGTGCTGGAGCTCCTCTCCGAGGCGCGCCGCCTGGAAGCAGAGTGCGCCCACGCCGCAGAGCGGCTGGAGCGGGAGCGCGTGGCGATCTCCGCGTTCGTCGAGCGCGTCGGCTTATGCGCGGCGTCGCTGGAGATGGCCTCGCCTGCCGACGTCCGCGAGGCGCAGACGGCGGTCGAGCGGATGAAGGGGAGGCTCGACACCGCCCGCTCGGCGGCGCAGGAGGCCGCGCAGGCACGGGCGGACGCCGAAGCGGCCGCGGCCGCTGTTACCGATGCCGAGACGCGACAGGCCCATGCGACGTCACGCGCACAGGAGATCATCGAGCGGCTTGGCGTCGAGGGAGGACTCGCGGAGCTCTCGGCGGCCGTCGAGCAGGCCGGCCTGGCCGAGGCGGAGGCCCGCGAGCGCTGGGGCGCGCTGAAGAGCGAGCATGCGAGCCTCCAGACGCGCATCGGCGAGCGCGAACGAGAGGGGACGATGGGCACGCTGCGGCTCGAGCTGGCGAGCGCGAGCGAGCGCATCGCCCAGCACACCGAACGCTACGCGGCACTCGCCCTGGCGAGCCGCCTCCTGCAGCGCGCGCAGGAGCGCTACGAGAAGGAACGCCAGCCCGAGGTCGTGCGCGAGGCCGAACGCCTCTTCTCGACCATCACCGGGGGACGCTACGGGCGACTCACCGTGCCCATCGGTGACTCGGCGATCGAGGTCTTCGACGCGTCGGCGCGCGCGAAGGAGACCGGCATTCTCTCGGACGGGACCGCCGGGCAGCTCTATCTCGCCTTGCGCCTCGCGCTGATCGGGCAGCTCGGGGAGACGGGGGCCGCGCTGCCGGTGCTGATGGACGACGTGTTCGCCACCTTCGATCCGCAGCGCAAGGCTGGAGCCGCCGAGGCGGTCGCCGAGCTCGCACGCACGCGCCAGGTGGTCGTGTTCACGTGCCATCCCGAGACCGCCGAGCTGCTCGGCGGGGCGGAGCCCGGTCTGGCCTCGCTCTCGCTCGACCGCTGCTGAGGAAGCGAGGTCCGGCGGGCCCCGGTGTCGCCGCTCGCTACTCCCTGAGCGTCGGAAGGCGCATCGTGAAGCGCGCCCCGCCTTCGGGACGGTTCGCGGCCTCGATCTCGCCGGCGTGGGCGGTCACGATGGCCTTGACGATCGCCAGTCCGAGCCCCGAACCACCGGTCGAGCGGTCGCGACTCGCCTGGGTCCGGTAGAAGCGGTCGAAGAGCCGGTCGAGATCGGCCTCGGGGATGCCGGGGCCCTCATCGAGGACCGAGAGCGTGACACGGCCGGGCTCGGAGGAGATCTCCACACGGACCGTCGTGCGCTCGGCCACACGCGTCGCGTTGTCGATGAGGTTCGCGACGACTTGTTGCATCCGGTCCGGATCGCCGAGCACCGCCGGTGCCTCACCGGAGACCTCGACCCTCGCACCGCGCTCGTCGAGCAGCGGCTCGAGCCCGGCGATGGCCCGGCGGGCGATGTCGACAAGGTCGAGTCTGCGCAGCGGCAGCTCTCCGGTCGCGCCCTCGATGCGCTGGAGCGCGAGCAGGTCGTTGGCCAGGCGGGCGAGCCGGTCCGACTCCCTCACGATCGTCGACAGGAACCGCTCGGCGTCCTCGGGCGGGACCTCGCCGTCGAGCAGGGTCTCGGCGGCGCCGCGGATGGCAGTGAGCGGCGTGCGGAGTTCGTGGCTCACGTCCGAGACGAACCGCGACTTGCGGCGCTCCTCGTTCTTGAGCTCGGCGACCATGTGCTCAACACGGTCTGCCATGCTGTTGAAGGCCTCTGCGACCGCGCGGGTCTCCCTCGCGCCGACCGGCTCGACGCGAACGCCGAAGTCGCCCGCGGCGAACGCGGCCGTGCCAGACTCGAGGTAGCGCAGCGGACGCGTGAGCCAGCGCGAGAGCAGCTCGGCGAGAACGAGTGTGGCCAGCGCGAAGACCCCGAGCGTGAGTGCGAGTTGCTGCTGGTACTCGCGCAGCAGCAGGGTCACCGAGAGCGTCGGCGCCGAGGTGTACGACACGCCGATGATCTGCCCGCCCGAGCGGATCGGGTAGGCGATGAACATCGCGAACGCGCCGTCCTCTCCTGTTCGGGTGAAGGCCCCGTAGCGCCCGGCAAGCGCCTCTGCCACCTCGGCCCGCTCGCTGTAGTCCACGCCGAGGCCCGCCTCACCGGCCGAGTCGGCCACCGCCACTCCCGCTCCGTCGAGCACGCGTACGCGCGAGGGCAGCGGGGGGTCGGCGCTCTCGAGTGCCGACTGGAGCTCGTCGGCGTTCCCGATACCACGCTCGGCGACGAAGGCCGAGGCTACGAGCGCCTCACCGCCGAGCCGCTCCTCGAGCGTGTGCAGTCCGAGAGACTCCATCTGGTTGAGGAAGTACCAGGACAGTCCGGCGGCCGAGATGAGCGCGACCGCCAGCAGCGAGGCGAACAGACGCGCACGGATCGACAGGCCGAGGTGCATCGCGGGCTCACGCCTGGATGCGGTAGCCGTACCCGCGGACCGTCTCGACGACCGACGGGTCGACGCCGGCGGCGGTGAGCTTGTCGCGCAGCCGTTTGATGTGGGTGTCCACGGTCTTGGTCTCGACGAGGTGCTCCCAGCCCCATGCCTGCCGCAGGAGCTGTTCGCGGCTGAGCACGTTGCCCGCGTAGCGCATGAGCGTTGCAAGCAGCTCGAACTCGCGCGGGGTGAGATCGATGGGGGTCCCTCCGAAGCGTGCTTCATGCGCGGTCTCGTCGAGCAGGATGCCGGCGGCCTCGAATCGCTCGCCGGGAAGCTGGTCCGGGTGCGCGGAGGCCCTCGCCGCCGAGCGGCGCAGCAGCGCCTTGACGCGCGCCTGCAGCTCCCGGATGCCGAACGGTTTGGCGAGGTAGTCGTCTCCGCCCAGCTCGAGACCGACGACCTTGTCGAGTTCGGTGTCGCGCGCGGACAGGAAGAGCACCGGCACGTCGCTTCCGGCCCGAAGCTTGCGGCACACCTCGTAGCCGTCCGAGCCGGGCAGCATGATGTCGAGGATGACGAGGTCGTAGGAGCGAGCCGCGGCGAGCTCGAGCGCTTCGTCGCCGGTGTGTGCGGTCTCGACCTCGTACCCTTCCTTCTTGAGGTTGTACGAGACGAACTGGAGGATCGAGTCCTCGTCGTCGACGACGAGGATCCGCGCTGCTCCGGTGGTCATGCGGCGCCTCCCGGTGTCGCGGGTTACCTGCGCCGATGATACCATTGAGCCCGCGCGGGCCTCGCGCGCGTCACCGTTTCGTCACATGGGCCGGGTGGCTCCAGGAAGGGGTGGGCACGGTGATCCTCGCCGTCGACGTCGGCAACACCCATACCGTGCTCGGCCTGTTCGACGAGGCGGGGCTCGGAAGCCACTGGCGGGTCTCGAGCAACCCCGATCTCACCGCCGATGAGCTGCGAGTCAAGGTCGCCGGCCTGCTCGCGGCCGACGGCCACACCTGGGGCGACATCGAGACCGTCGTGCTGTGCTCGGTCGTCCCGCGGCTGACCGCCGCGTACGAAGAGATCACCGAGCGCGCGTGCGGCGGCGCGCCGATGGTGGTCGGGCCCGGCCTGAAGACCGGGATCGCGATCCGCTACGACAACCCTCACGAGGTCGGCGCGGACCGGATCGTCAACGCGGTCGCCGCCCATGCGACGCACGGGGGCCCGGTCGTCGTGGTGGACTTCGGCACTGCCACCACCATCGATGTCATCGACGCTGACGGCGCCTATGTCGGCGGAGCGATCGCGCCGGGCGTGGAGACGAGCGCCGAGGCGCTCTTCGCCAAGGCCGCGCGGCTGTCGAAGGTCGACCTCGAGGCCCCTCAGCGCGTCATCGGCACCAACACGCGGGCGAGCGTGCAAGCCGGGTTGCTACTCGGGGAGGCGGCGATGGTCGACGGTCTCGTCCGGCGCGTGTGGGACGAACTCGGCACCGCGACGCCGGTCGTGGCGACCGGTGGCCTTGCCGAAAGCATGGCTCCGCTCTGCGAGACGGTGACCGCGGTCGAGCCGGATCTCACGCTCGAAGGACTCATGCTCATCTACCGGCAGAACTCCTGACGCGAGAATGCGTAGGCGCGCGCCCGACGCGCTATACTCCCCGTGTGCACATTCGTGTACACACGCGTCCGCGTGACACAGCCGTCCCGGAGGTCTGCCCGTGAGGTTCTTCCGCATCGGCGAGAAGGTCATAAGCCAGGAGAAGCTCTTCGACGCGCTCGTCGACATCCTGGCCGACCGCGAGGCGGGTGCCACGCAAGAAGAGGTCGCGCGAGCTCACGGCGTGCAGCGCTCGTTCGTCTCCTTCCTCGAGTCGCTCGGCGAGGTGCGCCGTGGTGCGCGCATCGCCCTCGTGGGCTTCCCCGTCGCTAACGCTGAGCAGATCAGGGCGCTTGCCGAGGAGCACGGGCTGGACTTCGTCCTTGTCTTCAACCAGGCCGAGCGGGAGAGCATCGAGGGCGCCTCGGGCGGGGAGGTCTTCAACCGTCTGCTCGAGACGCTTGCCACCATGCGCGATTACGACGTCGTCATCCTGCTTGCGAGCGACTGGCGCATCGAGCTCGTGGAGCGGATCCTCGGCAAGGAGGTCGTCGGCATCCCGCTCGGCCATTCGCCGCTTCGCGAGGACGTCACGGTCGACGTGGCCGAGCTCGAGCAGGTGCTGCAGGGTGTGCACGCGGGTTCGACCGCTCGCCCCCGCACCGGGCGGGTGAGCCGTGCGCTGCGCGACGCGGCCGAGCGTGCGGGGAGGTGGGCGCCATCAAAGAGGTCGTGAGCGTCTCACTCGGCTCGTCCTCGCGGAATCACGAGGTCGAGATCGACCTGCTCGGGGAGCGGTTCAGGCTGCGCCGTGAAGGCGTGGACGGCGATTTCGACCGGGCGGAGGCCCGTCTGGCCGAGCTCGACGGCACGGTCGATGCGCTGAGCCTCGGCGGCATCGATCTGTACCTGCGGGCGGCCGGTCACGACTATCACTTCCGTGCGGCCAGAAGGCTCGCCCGCGCGGTCCGCCGGACGCCTCTCGTCTGCGGGGCGGCGCTCAAAGGCCCGCTCGAGCACGCGACGGTACGCTTCGTCCGCGACGAGCTGGGGCTGGAACTTGCGGGCAAGCGGGCGCTCGTGACGGCGGCGGTCGATCGGTACGGCTTGGCCGAGGGGTTGATCGAGACCGGTTGCGACCTGCGATACGGTGACCTTCTGTATGCGCTTGGGGTGCCCGTTCTCATCCGCGGCAAGCGCTCGCTCGACCTGCTCATCCGGGTGCTCGCGCCCGTGGTGGTACAGCTGCCGTTCACCTGGCTTTACCCGACCGGTTCCCAGCAGGACAAGCCCCCGTCCGCGGAGCGGGCGCGCCTCTACGAGCAGTTCGACGTGATCGCGGGTGACTACCAGTACGTCCGCAAGTTCATGCCTCCGGATATGTCGGGCAAGTGGGTCGTCACCAACACCACGACCGCCGCCGACGTCGAGGACATGCGCGGGCGCGGAGTCGAGCTGCTCGTGACTACGACACCGCGACTCGGCGGGCGCTCGTTCGGCACGAACGTGATCGAGGCGGCGCTCGTAGCGCTCGCGGGGGCACCGGGAGAGCTCGACGCCACGGAGTACCTGCGCCTGCTCGATCGGGTGGGCTTCGCGCCCGACGTCCAGTGGCTGCAGCGCGAAGGCGGGCGTGAGGTCCGGCAGGAAACGGCGAACCCGGCGATCAACTAGGCACCCCGCTTGCTCTGTTCCGGCTGCCGGGAGGCGCGGTCTTCGCGATTGTGGTGCGCCGTCCCGGGTGGTAATATTAATGGCTGTTCAGGCAGGCAGACGTTCGGAGCGGTGTACTCCCACGTCCGGATACCGGTGCGAGCATGCCCGGTGAAGGCGGGAGTGGGCCCCGAGCGGCGCCCTCGGGCAAAGGAGTGGTGTATGTGAACAAACGGGCCAGGATGCGCCTCATCGGTGTGACCGCCATCATCCTGATCTCCGTCGTCGCCATCGTCGTGGGCGTAGGCGCCGGGGACGGCTCATACTCCCGCAGCGTCAGCGACGTTGTCGGGGACCCGGAGGCCGCCGGCGAGCGCGTCCGCGTGACGGGTACCGTCGTCCCGGGGTCCTGGGACAAGAAGTCGAGCCCGATGAAGTTCGACATCCGTGACGAGGGTGCGACCGAAGGGCCGCAGATCTCGGTCGTCTACTACGGCGGCGTGCCGAGCACCTTCGGCGACGAGGTCACGGCCATCATCACGGGCACAGTCAACTCCGACGGCGTGCTCGAGTCCGAGGACATGATCACCAAGTGCCCGTCCAAGTATGAGTCCGCGACCGGCGCGCTCACCATCGCCGACCTGCTCGCCGAGGGCGACGGGGTCATCGGCAAGTCGGTTCGTGTGACCGGCTTCGTGGCGAGCGGCTCCATCGTGCCGCCGGGCGGCGCGACCCGCTTCGTGATCACCGACGAGGGCGGAAGCCCCTCGGTGAACGTGTTCTACGACGGAGCCCTGCCAGAAGGCATGGCCGACGGTTCCCAGGTCGTTCTCGGCGGCCTCCTCGACGAGCAGGGCGTCTTCGATGCCGTGAGCGTCTCGCTCTCCGATACCGAGCAGTAAGCGAGTGAAGGGGCGCCCCCTCCGGGGCGCCTTCGACCTGCAAGTGCCCCGGGCGCGCCCGTGAGGCAGGGCGGAAGTGGAGTGGAAGCGCATGGCCAATCTCGGCAACCTGTTCATGGGTGTTGCTCTCGTTGCGGCGTTCGTCTCGATTGCCGCGCTCGTGTGGGGCCGCAAGATGGGCGCCAAGGAAGGCGAGGGCCTCACCAACATCGGCTACCTCGCTACGTATGGCGTGCTTGTCGGCGTCACCTCGAGCATCGCGGTCCTGACTGCGGCTTTCGTCAGCGAGGATTTCCGGCTCGAGTACGTCGCGATGCACCACTCCACCGACGTCTCGGCGCTCGCGTGGGTCTACAAGCTCGCCGCCGTGTGGGCGGGAAGAGAGGGCTCGCTCCTCTTCTGGGCCTGGCTGCTGTCGATGTTCGCGGCCTATGTTGCCTACAAGCGCATGTCGGTCACCGACGAAGTCTCCAACATGTCGCTCGCGGTACTCAACTTCGTGCAGGTGTTCTTCCTGGTCGCACTGTTCATCCCGCTCAACAACCCGTTCAAGCTGTCCCCCGAGTCCTGGATCGGCCCCGGTGGTGAGTTGCTCATCCGCGGAGGCATGAACCCTCTGCTCCAGCACTGGGCGATGACACTGCACCCACCCACGCTCTTCGTGGGCTACGCGGGTTTCGCCGTTCCCTTCGCTTTCGCGATCGGCGCGCTCATCGTCAATGACTCCTCCAAGCTCTGGGTCGAGATCGTCGACCGCATCACCGTGTTCGCCTGGCTCTTCCTGGGTCTTGGCAACGGACTCGGTGCCGTCTGGGCCTACGTCGTGCTCGGATGGGGTGGATACTGGGCCTGGGACCCGGTCGAGAATGCTTCGTTCATCCCGTGGCTGACGGGTGTCGCCCTGCTTCACTCGTTCACCGTGTACCGGCGACGCGGCGGTTTCAAGAAATGGGCCGTCATGCTCTCGGTCATCTGCTTTGTCGGGGTGCTCCTTGGTACGTTCATCGTCCGCTCGGGTGTCGTCCAGTCGGTCCATGCGTTCCAGCAGGATGAGTTGTCGTTCTGGTGGTTCCTCGCCATGATGGTGGGCTCGATGCTCGTCGGTCTCGTGGGCATCACCTACCGCAGCGAGTCGTTCAAGGGCGCCGACGAGTTCGACAGCCTGACCTCGAAGGAGTCCTCGTACTACTTCAATAACGTGCTCATGCTCGTCGCGGCTGTCGTGATCGCTGCGCTGACTCTCTCGCCCGCGTTCGGCGGAAAGACGTACGGGCCGGCCACGTACGACGCCATCGCGCGGCCGGTTGGCATCCTGTACGTCTTCATCATGGCGGTGTGCCCGCTGCTCGCGTGGCGCAAGACCGACGGTTCGGTGTTCTGGCCGAAAATCAAGTGGCCACTGATCGCCGCGGGCGCCGTCACCGCGGCACTGGCGTACCTGTGGTGGACCGTGCTCTGGCCCATCCATCTGTTCTCGAACCCGAACGCGAACGTGCTGACCTCGGTGACCCACACGTGGGAGGCCCTGATCGGGTTCGCTGTCGGCGCGCTGGCCATCACCGTTTCCGTTTACCTGTTCATCGTGGGTGCCCAGAGGCGGGCTCTTGCCAAGGAGGAAGGCTTCTTCAAGGCACTCGGCAATCTCATCTTCAAGGCCCGCACCCAGTCGGGCGGCTACCTGACGCACCTCGGCATGGGGATTATCGTCATCGGTCTCGTCGGGTCATCCATGTTCGTGAAGGACGTACGCATCAGCATCCCGTCCGAACCCGGCGCCGAGTTCGAGGTCGGCGGTTATGACTTCGTCTTCACCGGCTCGGAGGAGCGGACGCTGCCCAATAACGATGTGGTCAGCACGCTGCACTTCGATGTCTCCCGGGATGGGCGCCCCGTCGGCACGGCTGCGCCCGGCCAGGTCCGCTACTTCAAGCAGGACCAGACACGACTTCACGTGTACGTTATCGTCGAGCTACTTCGCGACGTCTTCGTGGTCTTCGAGGGCTTCAACGAGGCGGGCGAGATCCAGATGAACGTGAAGATCAATCCGCTCATCAGCTGGGTGTGGTTCGGGTTCGGCGTGACGATCATCGGAACCAGCATCGCGATGTGGCCGCGACGCAAGCTCCCCGCAGCGGCCTGACGGCTTGTCGATGGCCGAGGCCACTTCCAATGAGTTCGCCGTCGAAGTCCGGGACCTGACCCGGGTCTTCGGCGTGCGCAAGGCGCTTGACGGGGTCAGTTTCGACCTGCCGGCCGGGGCGTTCCTCTCGATCTTCGGCCCCAACGGCGCGGGCAAGACGACGCTCGTCAAGGTGCTCACCACGCTTACCGCGCCCTCGAGGGGCACCGCGAAGGTGAGCGGGTTTAACGTCGTCGCCGACGCGGTCGAACTGCGCAGCCGCATCGGGCTCATCAGCCATAACCCGCTCCTCTATCCCGACCTCTCGGCCGAGGAGAACCTCGAGTTCTTCGCGGACATGTACGGGGTCCCCGACGCGAAGGCGCGCGTTCGCGAGCTGCTGTCCGCGGTCGAGCTCGACCATCGTCGCCTCGATCTCGTGCGCACGTTCTCGCGCGGCATGCTGCAGCGCCTCTCGATCGCGCGGGCGCTGTTGCACCGCCCGCAGGTGCTCTTCCTCGACGAGCCGTACTCGGGCCTCGACCCGCATGCGGTCGAGATACTCGATAACCTTATCGCTCAGATCCGCGCAGACCACACGTTCGTCATGATCAGCCACGACCTCACGAAGGGGCTGACACTGTGCAGCCACGCGCTGATCCTCGCGAGGGGCAAGGTGGTGCTCTCGGCGCCGCGCGCGGAGATTGACGAGACCGAGTTCGCCGCGACCTACCGAGCGACCGTGGGGCTGGGGGTGGCATAGGTGGCTGGCGAGGCGACGGGGCTGAGTTTGAGGCAGTTCAGGGCGATCCTTCGCAAGGACATCGTCATGGAGCTGCGCACCAAGGAGATGATCACCTCGATGGGCATCTACGCGCTGCTCACAATGGTCATCTACCAGGTCGCCCTCTCCCAGTCGGGCAGTGCGTTCGATCCTCGCAACATAGCCGCCGGCCTGCTGTGGCTCGCGTTCGTCTTCACGTCGATGCTCGGCCTGAACCGCTCGCTCGTGCACGAAAAGGACCAGGGCTGCCTCGAGGCGCTGCTGCTCTCCCCGGTCGACCGGCCGGTGATCTTCTTCTCGAAGGCCGTCGGCAATCTGATCTTCCTGCTCATCGTCCAGGTGCTTACCATCCCGGTGTTCGCCTTCCTCTTCCTGCAGGAAGGCAGCTATGCCGGCGAGTGGTGGATGATCCCGCTCGCACTGATCGCCGGTGCAGTGGGCATCGCGGGGGTGGGTACGCTGCTCGCCACTATGTCCGTGAACACTAAGGGCAAGGACTTCGTGCTCGCCGTCCTGTTCGTCCCGCTCATGTACCCGCTCTTGCTCGCGGCAGTCTCGGCAACGAGCGCCGCCATCCTCGGCGGAGATGGGTCCGTCCAGCAGTTCTGGACGGGCATGGGCATGATGGCCGCGTTCGATGCGATAATGCTGCTGGCGTCCTTCGCGCTCTACGAGTTCATCGTCGGAGCGTAGATCAGAGGACGCGCGGCCCGAGGCTGGAGGTAGACACAACGGTGAAAAAGTACCTCGTACCGGTCCTGCTGGTGCTCGGCGGTCTGTTGACCACGGCCGGATTCATCATGGCCTTCTTCTTCACCCCGCCGGTGCTCGGCCCCGCCATCACGAACGAGGCGGGCCGGATACTCGGCTATCAGCCGCTCTTCTCCCAGAAGATATTCTACTTCCACGTGCCGGTCGCCATCTCGAGCTTCCTCGTGTTCTTCTTCACCGCCTACTACGGTGTGCGCTTCCTGATGACCAAGGACAAGCAGTACGACACGCGGGCGCGCATCGCGACCGAGGTGACGCTCCTGTTCGTCATCATGACGATGGCGACGGGTATCCTGTGGACCCGCTTCGAATGGGGCCGCTGGTGGGTCTGGGAGCCGAGGCTGACCACGTACTTCATCATGACGCTGCTCGTCATCGCCTACTTCGTGCTACGCAACTCGATCGAGGACGAGGAGCGCCGTGCGACCTACGCCGCAGTCTTCGGCATCATCGCGTTCATCGATGCGCCGATCTCGTTCGCGATCACGCGCATCATCCCGTCGTCGGTCCATCCCGTTGTGCTGAGGGCCGGCGGCGGGCTCACGGGCTCGCAGCTCGCTGCGTTCCTGATCGGGATGTTCGGAATGCTCATGATCGCCTATGCCATCTTCCAAACGCGCATGCGCGAGGAGCTCGTTCACGACCGCCTCGAGGCCCTCAAGGCCTCACTCGAGGGCTGAAGCCACAAGGAGGACATCCATGGACCCGGTACTTGCTGAGATCTACGCGCTCGTCGTCCCGTCGCTCCCGTACGTCGCCGGCGCCTACGCCCTGCTCTGGCTTGCGCTGGTCGTCTACATCGGCATGGCATACAGTCGTGTGGGGCGCATCGAGAAAGAGATGATCGTGCTCGAAGAGGCGCTCGAGCGCCGCAACGCCGGCGCGTAGGGTGACGGCAGGCACGGTCAGGAGCCGCCGACAAGGCGAGAGGGGGTAGAGAGTGGAGCAGGCAGCGATCGTCTGTTACTGGTTCGCGATGGCGCTCTACCTCGTCGCGACCGTACTGTACGCATACAACTTCGTCACGAAACGTCCGGTTTTCTCGTGGTACGCGACGTTTGCCACCGGCGCCGGATTCCTGCTGCATACCGCGTCGATCGGGCTGCACTGGGCCGCCACAGGAGAGACGCCGATCACCGGTCCGTTCAACTCGCTCTCTCTCGCAGCCTGGACGCTCATCCTCATCTACTTCATCGTCGAGCACCTCGTGAAGCTGAAGCTCTACGGGATCGTGCTCGTGCCTCTGGCGTTCGTCGCGATGGCACTCGGCCAGATTCTCGCGGATTCCGAGAGCTTCGAGCTGAGTTCGGCGGCGCTCGAGCAGCTCGACAGCTGGCGTGTGGCGATGCACGTCGCCATCATCATGATCGCGAACGCGGGATTCGCCGTGGGTGCGGTCGCCTCGGGCGTCTACCTCATCCAGGGTGCGCAGCTCAAGAAGCACAAATCCTCAGCGCTCATGAAGCGGCTGCCTTCGCTCACCCAGACCCAGATGATCGCGCGGCGCGCCATCATGCTCGCCTACCCGCTCTACACAGCGGGCATGCTGCTCGGCATCGTGCGAGCCATCGAGTTCGACCTTAACTGGTGGTTCGACCCCCGGGTCATGATGTCGGGCGTTGTGTGGTTCATCTTCGGCAGCTATCTGTTGTTGTACTACCGCAGGAACGCATCGGCCACCGTGCTCGCGCGGCTGGCCCTGGTGGGCCTGGTGGCGGTCATCGTGCTCGCCGTTCTCGCGCGCACGCTGCCGACCGGCTTCCACGTCTTCGGGCTGTGATCGGCGGATGACCGACTCGTACTCCAGCCCCTACTACCCGGTCTTCCTCGATCTGCATGGGCGACTGGCCGTGGTGGTCGGCGGAGGCTCGGTCGCCGAGCGCAAGATCTCGACCCTACTCGAGTACGGTGCCGACGTCGTGTGCGTCGCCCCGCTCGTCACGCCGGGCATCGACGCGCTCGTCGCGCAGGGACTCATCGAGCACGAACAGCGGGGCTACGTGCGCGGGGATCTCGCCGGGGCGTTCGTCGTCGTGTGCGCGACCGATTCGACCGAGGTCAACCGGGCCGTCTACCAGGAAGCCGAGGGTCAGGGATGCCTCGTCAACGTGGTGGACGTACCCGAGCTCTGCAACTTCATCGTGCCGTCGATCGTCAAGCGTGGCCCGCTCCAGATCGCCATCTCGACCGGCGGTGCGGCCCCGGTGGTCGCCAAACGGATCCGTCGCGAGCTCGAGGAGCACTACGGCGAGGAGTGGGAGTGCTACGTGCGCCTGCTCGGCCAGGTGCGCTGCCTTGTGCTCGAGCGCGTGCCGGGCGGCGAACCCGTCCGCAAGCCGATCTTCGAGGCGATCGCGGCCTCCGACCTGTACGACCGTGTGATGTCGGGCGTGTGCCCGGATCCCGAGGACGTCTTCCGTGAGTTCGTCCCCGGCGGCGTGGTCTCTGTCGACCGCTCCGGCGCTGACGCAGGCTCCGGAGGCTGAAGGTGTTCGAGGGTTCGTACGCGGTCGTCACCGGCGGCAGCAGCGGGATCGGGCTGGCGTGTGCTGTGGCCCTCGCCGCGCGCGGCGCCCACGTGGCGCTCGTGGCACGCGACCCAGGAAAGCTCGAGCGGGCGCGAGCCGCCGTGGAGGCGGCACGACTCCGGCCCGACCAGCGCGTGCTAACGGCGAGCGCCGATCTGTCCGGAATCGGGCCCACGCAGGCCGCCTTCGACGAACTCAAGCGGCAGGGGTTCCTCTGCGACCTGCTCATCAACAGCGCGGGTGTGATTCTGCCCGGCGAGTTTGCCACGATGCCCTACGAGCACCTCGAGACGAACATGTCCTGCGGCTACTGGAGCGTGGTCAACCCGTGCCGGGTCGTCGCTCCTGACATGATTGCGCGCGGCCGCGGGCACATCGTCAACGTCTCCTCGGTCGCCGGCTTCCTCGGTATCTACGGCTACACAGGCTACGCCGCCGCGAAGTACGCCGTGCTCGGTTTCACCGAGGCGCTGAGGTTCGAGCTGCGTCCCCACGGCATCGTCGTGTCGGCGGTCCTGCCCCCCGACACCGAGACCCCGGCGCTTGTCGCTGAACGCGCCATGCGGCCCCACGAGACCGAGGTCATCAGCGGCAACATCAAGTCCATCCCTCCCACGCGGGTCGCGGACGCGGTCTTACGCGGGATCGAACGAGGCCGGTTCCACATCATCCCCGATGCCACGAGCCGCTTCTACTTCCGGCTCAAGGGGCTGCTGCCTGAGGTGTTCTTCTGGATTGTGGACGGGGACATTCGCAAGGCCCGCCGGGGCTAGCCTGCAACGGGTGCCAGAGCCGCGGTTTCCGGTGCGTTGGACGAGGTCGTGGCGGGTGCGTCGGGAATCACGCCGGCAGCCGGGAACTTGATTGGACTACCTTAACGGTGGTAGAATCTCGTGTGTTCAGGCGACTCGCAGAAGGTGCGTGATCGAAGCCGTTCCACTTGTCACATCGCCCTCGCCGGGCCTGCTTGCCTGAACACCTCGCACCGCTCCGGCGAGGGCGTACCTATGCCCCCTACCTCGTGAGGCGAATCATCGCGCGATGCACCTGACGCTCGTGGGCCTGAGCCACAAGACGGCTCCTGTCGAGATACGCGAGAAGCTCACTTTCCCCGCCCACCGGCAGGAAGAGGCGCTTGCGCTTCTCCTCTCTACCCCCGACGTCGCCGAAGCGGTGGTGCTTTCCACCTGCAACCGCACCGAGATTTACGCGGTCACCGCAGTCGGCTCGGAGGGCCCGGGCGCGATCGTGGACTTCCTCGCCGACTACCACGACCTGGACCGGCACGAGCTCGTGCGCTACCTGTACTTCTCCGAGGGCGAGTCGGTGGTGCGGCATCTGTTCCGGGTGGTCGCGTCCCTCGACTCGATGGTCATCGGCGAAGCCCAGATTCTCGGCCAGGTCAAAGAGGCCTACGAGCATGCGTTTTCGAACGATGCGGCAGGTCGCATCTTCAACAAGCTGTTCCGCCAGAGCTTCGAGGTCGGCAAGCGCGTGCGCAGCGAGACCGACATCGGCGAGAACGCGGTGTCCATCAGCTACGCGGCGGTCGAGCTGGCCAAGAAGGTCTTCGACGACCTTGACGGGCGCACGGTGCTGATCCTCGGTGCCGGCAAGATGAGCGAGCTTACCGCCAAACACCTCGTCTCCAACGGGGTCAAGACGGTGCTCGTCGCCAACCGCACCTTCGAGCGTGCCGAGGAACTCGCCTGCCGCTTCTGCGGCCTGGCTATCCGCTACGACGAGCTGTTCGAGCGCATGCGCGGGGCCGACATCGTCATCTCCTCGACCGCTGCCACCCAGTACGTGATCACGAAGGAACAGGTCGCGGCCGCTCTCAAGGGCCGCAAAGGCAACCCGCTGTTCCTCATCGACATCGCCGTGCCGCGCGATATCGACCCGGCCGTCAACGAGCTTGCAGACGTGTTCCTCTACGACATCGACGACCTCAACGGAGTCGTCGAGTCGAACCTCGAGGAGCGGATGCGCGAGGCGCGCCGGGCGGAGACGATCATCGCCGAGGAGATGGTCGCGTTCGAACGCTGGATCGAGTCGATGGAGGTCGTGCCCACGGTCGCCGCTATCCGTGCCAAGGCCGAACAGGTACGCTCGGCCGAGCTCGAGAAGGCCCTCAAGCGGCTCGGCAGCCTGTCTGAGAAGGAACTCCAGACGGTCGAGGTGCTCACGCAGTCGATCGTCAACAAGATGCTACACGGCCCCACGGCCCGCCTCAAGCAAGTCGCGGGCGAGAAGGACGGCTACGCCTACGTCGAGACCGCGCGTTACTTGTATGGTCTCGACGCGAATCCCGAAGGCAGGAGCCCGCACTTCGGCCTCATACGGTCGCTGTTCGGGCGCGGGGAGAAGTCGGCGGAGCGGGCAGCAGACACCACGACGCAGACTGAGATGGGAGACACGATTGGCTGCTAGCCGCGATAAGCTCACGATCGGGACCCGGGGCAGCAAGCTCGCCCTGTGGCAGAGCAACTACATCAAGGACAGGCTCGAGGAGATCACCGGTCTGCCCGTCGAGCTCATGGTTATCAAGACCACCGGGGACAAGATTCTCGATGTGCCGCTCGCCAAGGTCGGCGGCAAGGGACTTTTCACCAAGGAGATCGAGGTCGAGCTGCTCGCAGGCACCGTCGATCTCGCGGTCCACTCGATGAAGGATGTCCCGACCGAGCTTCCCGAGGGCTGCCGCATCGCGGCCACGCCCGAGCGCGTCGACCCGCGCGACGTCATCGTCTCGGGTGCCGGCTACGACCTGGACACCCTGCCGCAAGGCGCGCGTCTCGGCACAAGCAGCCTGCGTCGGCGAAGCCAGGTGCTCGCGCTCAGGCCCGACCTCGAGATCGCCGACGTGCGCGGGAACCTCGACACGCGGATGCGCAAGGCCGAGGAGGGTGAGGTCGACGCTGTCATCCTCGCGAGCGCCGGCATCACCCGCATGGGCTGGGCCGACCGCATCACCCACTACATCTCGCCCGACCAGATGGTACCGGCCGTCGGCCAGGGCGCCATCGGCGTGGAGATACGGGACGACGACCCGTTCATGGCCGATGTCTGTGAGGAGCTCAACCACGCCGATACCTTCGCCAGCGTGCTCGGCGAGCGCGTCGTCATGCGCCAGCTCGAGGGCGGTTGCCAGGTGCCGATCGGCGCGTACGCCAGGCTCGAGGACGGCGTGCTCGTCATGGACGGACTGGTCGGTTCGGTCGCGGGCGACCGCATCCTGCGCCACCGTCTCGACGGCCCGGCCGGGCATCCCGCGATGCTCGGTATGCGCATGGTCGACGCGTTGCTCGGCATGGGAGCGCGGGAGATCCTCGCTGAGATCAGAGGAGCGGCCGACGCGGCCGGGGGTAGGGTGGACGGCCTGCTCGAGACGTAGCGTCTCGCCGCACGGCTCGCGCACCGCCCGGCAGCGGATGCGTCGTACGACCGCGAACTGATCGCATACGGAACAAGGAGGTCGGATGGGTTCCCCCATCGTCTACCTGATCGGCGCCGGCCCGGGTGACCCGGGCCTCATGACCGTCAAGGGTCTCGAGTGCCTGGCGAAGGCCGAGATCGTCGTCTACGACTACCTCGCCAACCCGCGCTTCCTCGCGGCGGCGGACCCCGACGCCGAGCTCATCTACGTCGGCAAGAAGGGCTTCTCGCAGCACGTCACGCAGGAGGAGATCAACGCGATCCTCGTCGAGAAGGCGCTCGAGGACGGCGGCAAGGTCGTCGCACGCCTCAAGGGCGGCGACCCGTTCATCTTCGGCCGCGGCGGCGAGGAGGCGCTCGCGCTTGCCGAGCACGGCATCGCGTTCGAGGTCGTGCCGGGCGTGAGCAGCGGGTACGCGGTGCCGGCCTATGCGGGCATCCCGGTCACGCACCGCGGTATCACCACCGACATGGCATTCGTCACCGGGCACGAGGACCCCACCAAGGAGACGACCGACGTCAACTGGGAGCATCTCGCCACCGCCGTCGGGACGATCTGCTTCTTCATGGGCATCAAGAACCTGCCTGTCATCACCGAGCGGCTGATGACGTTCGGACGGCCTGCCGACACGCCGGTCGCTCTCGTGCGCTGGGGCACCACACCACGCCAGGAGACGCTCGTCGGAACGCTCGGCGACATCGCCGAGAAGGCCGAGGCGGCGAGGTTCAAGGCGCCGGCGATCACCGTCGTCGGCGAGGTCGTGAAGCTGCGCGAGCAGCTCGCCTGGTTCGAGAACAAGCCGCTGTTCGGCAAGACCGCGATCGTCACGCGCTCGCGCGCGCAGGCTTCTGATCTCTCGGAGCGCTTCGTCGAGCTCGGCGCCGAGGTGCTCGAGTTCCCGACGATCAGAATCACCGATCCCGAGGACTGGGAGCCGGTCGACGAAGTGATCCGGAACATGGCCGTCTACGACTGGGTCGTCTTCACCTCGGTCAACGGCGTCGACCAGTTCTTCGGTCGCCTCGAGGAGATGGACGCCGATGCGCGCCAGTTCGCCGGCTGCCGGGTGGCCGCCATCGGTCCCGCGACAGCGGCGCGCTGCCTGGGCCATGGCATCCGTCCCGACTACGTGCCCGACGAGTACGTGGCCGAGGGCGTGATCGCCGGCCTGTGCGAGCGCGGCGCCGGCGAGGGGACGCGCTTCCTCATCCCGCGGGCGCTCGAGGCCCGTGAGGTTATGCCCGATGCGCTGCGCGAGCTCGGCGCGATCGTCGACGTGGTGCCGGTCTACCGCACCGTGCTCGGCGCCGGTGAGATGAACGTGCTCACGCGACTGGCCGAGGGCAGCGTGGACGTCATCACCTTCACGTCGTCGTCGACGGTCAAGAACTTCATGAAGCTGACCGAGGGCACGGATATTGCAGCGACGTTGGGCTCGGCGCTCATCGCGTCGATTGGCCCGATCACCTCCGATACGGCCCGCGACCTCGGGCTCACAGTCGGGGTGGAGGCAGAGGAATACACGATCCCCGGACTGGTCGACGCGGTCGTGGCGCACTTCGGTGCGGCGCCCGGCGTCGGCGAGGACTAGCAGAGACCCTGCGGAGACAACGCGCCGGCGCCTGCGGCGCGACGAGAAAGGAACCACGCACATGATAGGCATCTCGAAACTGTACTGCGGAGCCGTCGAGCCGGGTGACGTGCTGCGTTACGACCGCGACTCCTCCAAGCTGCCGAGCGAGCTTCTGCAGTTCGCCCGCGACAAGAAGCCGGTGGTGGTGTGGAACTGCACGCAGCGCTGCAACCTCAAGTGCGTGCACTGCTACGCCCAGTCCGAGGACCGCGACTACCCCGGCGAGATGAGCACCGAAGAAGCCAAGACGATGATCGACGACCTGGCTGAGTTCGGCGCTCCGGTGCTGCTGTTTTCGGGCGGCGAGCCCACCATCCGCAGGGATCTCGTCGAGCTCATGCACTACGCCAAGAGCAAGGGCATGCGGGTCGTCATCTCCACCAACGGCACCCTCATCACGCCGGAGAAGGCCGCGCAGTATGCCGAGGTCGGGCTGTCGTACGTGGGTGTGTCGCTCGACGGCGGGCGCGAGACCCACGACAAGTTCCGCGGGCTGCCGGGCTCGTTCGACAAGGCTATCCAGGGCATCCGCAATGCGCGCGACGCGGGCATCAAGGTCGGCCTGCGCATGACGATCAACAAGCGCAACTGGCAGGACATCCCCGAGATCTTCAAGGTGATGCGCGAGGAGAACATCCCGCGCGCGTGCTTCTATCATCTCGTCTACACCGGCCGCGGATCCGAGCTCATGAAGGAGGATCTCGACCACGACGAGACGCGCAAGGCCGTCCGCCTCATCATGGACCTCACCAAGGAGATGTTCGATGACGGCCTGACGCCGGAGATCCTCACCGTGGACAACCACGCTGACGGTCCCTTCGTCTACATGGAGCTCCTGAAGGAGGACCCCGAGCGCGCCGAGCAGGTCCTGCAGCTGCTGCAGTGGAACCAGGGCAATTCGAGCGCCAACGGTATCGGTTGCGTCTCATGGAACGGCGAGGTCTACGCCGACCAGTTCTGGCGCCACTTCTCGTTCGGCAACGTGCGCCAGCGCCCGTTCTCGGAGATCTGGACGGACATCTCGGGCGACACCGAGCAGAGCGAACTCATGGCCAAGCTCAAGGACAAGCGCCCGCACGTGAAGGGCCGCTGCGCGACGTGCTCGTGGCTCTCGATCTGCGGCGGCAACTTCCGCGTGCGTGCCGAGGCGGCCACCGGTGACCTTTGGGAGCCCGATCCGGCCTGCTACCTCAGCGACGAGGAGATCGGCCTGAACGAGCTTGCCGACATGGCCGACCGCACCGAGGCCGAGCTCGCCATCGAGAGCGGCGTGCCGGTTGGCGGCGAGACCGACTAGCGCATTTCGGGCGGCTCGTCGGGTTTGACAACGAGCGTCACGCTCGGCATTCTATTGTGGCTCGCTTTCGCAGTGGGCGACATGGGGACGTGGCTCAGTTGGGAGAGCGCTGCCTTCGCACGGCAGAGGTCGGCGGTTCGAATCCGCTCGTCTCCACCAGGATAGTGATGTCGAGGCGGTCCGCGGAGATGCGGGGCGCCTCGACTGTTAGACGGCGGTATCCGACGGCACGGCCCGGGGCGACCGCCCCGGCGAAACGAGAGGGAGTGGCGGCATGATCGGTGCGCAGTCCGGCTTCGAGGCTACCTTCCAGGAGTTCATCTTCTACGCGGGCCCGGTCATCCAGCTCGCATATTGGGCGACCATGATCGTCGTTGCGCTCTGGGCGGTGACGCTCTTCAAGCGCTTGGTCGACTTCAAGACCGGCGCTGACAAGAGCGCACCGGGCGCCGAGACGCCCGTGGTGGACGCCGCTGCCCCTGCCCGACCGGATAAGCCCTCGGTCGACGAGTTCGTGGAGTAGGAGGCACCGATGGAGTTCCCCGCATACCGGCCGCGCCGTCTGAGGCGCTCAGAGACGCTGCGCTCGATGGTTCGCGAGACCACGCTCGACGCCGGCGACCTCATCTACCCGCTGTTCGTGAAGTTCGGCGCCGGGTTGCGCGACGAGGTCTCCTCGATGCCCGGTGTCTTCCAGCTCAGCCTCGACCAACTGCCCGCCGAGATCGACGAGCTCAAGTCGCTCGGCATCCCGGCGGTCATCCTCTTCGGGCTGCCGGACGTCAAGGACGAGGCCGGCAGCGGCGCGTACGCCGAGGAAGGCATCGTGCAGCAGGCGATTCGCGCTATCAAGGCGCACGATCCCGAGTACTACGTCATCACCGACGTGTGCATGTGCGAGTACACCTCGCACGGTCACTGCGGGGCGCTCGACGGGCACGGCTGCGTGATGAACGACGTCACCCTCGAGATGCTCGCGTCCACCGCGCTCTCGCACGCCGAGGCGGGCGCGGACATGGTCGCGCCGAGCGACATGATGGACGGTCGGGTCGCCGCCATTCGGGCGACGCTTGACGCCGAGGGCTACGCCGACGTGCCGATCATGGCCTACGCCGCCAAGTACGCCTCGGCCTACTACGGCCCGTTCCGCGACGCTGCCGACTCGGCCCCGGCCTTCGGTGACCGGCGTGCCTACCAGATGGATCCCGCGAACTCCGAAGAGGCGCTCCGCGAGGTCGCGCTCGACATCGACGAGGGCGCCGACATCGTCATGGTCAAGCCGGCGCTGTCCTACATGGACGTCATCCGTCGGGTGAAGGACGAGTTCGGCTACCCGACCGCCGCCTACAACGTGAGCGGCGAGTACGCGATGGTGAAGGCGGCCGCCGCCAACGGCTGGATCGACGAGAAGCGCGTCGTGCTCGAGACGCTCACCTCGTTCCGGCGGGCTGGCGCCGACCTCATCCTCACCTACCACGCCAAGGACGCGGCCCGCTGGCTGCGGGAGAGCTAGGAGCATCCGAGTATGGCCGACAACGTAGGCAACGCTGACGCGCGCCCCGATCTCGAGCTCGAAGAGGAGTTCGGGCCCGACGACGAGGGTACGCTGACCGAACAGGAGATCGCCGACGCCGAGGCCGGCTGCGGCGAGGTGGGCATCGGGATTCCGCTGGCGGGGGCTGATCAGGGGGGGCTCCGCTCTCGGCCTTCGGAATCTGAGAGCTCCGCCCCCCCTCATCAGCCTGAGCGGCATCCCCATGCGATTGGTCACCCCGGTGGGCACCCCGCCGGCGTCCCGATGGATCGCCAGCGCCACGGCGGTGCCCGCTCGGTGGGCTTTCGTCCCGGCGGCGGCGAGGCGGCGCAGGCCTACGAGGCGCGCACCGGTATCAAGGCGCCGCGCATCATCGCCTGGGAGATCACGCGCTCGTGCAACCTGTCGTGCGCGCATTGTAGGGCGGCGGCGGAGTTCGGCCACTACCCGGGCGAGCTCTCGCTCGACAAGATCAAGGAAGTCATCGACGACATCGTCACCATCACCAACCCGATCATCATCCTCACCGGCGGCGAGCCGCTCATGCGCCCCGACATCTGGGAGATCGTCGACTACTGCCACGAGAAGGGCGCGATGCCGGTCATCGGCACGAACGCCACGCTTATCACCGAGGAGATCGCCGCGCAGATGGCGGCACACCGCATCCCGCGCATCTCGGTCTCGATCGACTTCCCCACGGCCGAGGGCCACGATTCCTTCCGCGGCGAGCCGGGCTGCTTCGACGCGACCATCGAGGGCATCAGGATCGCCAAGCGCCACGGTGTGGGCGTGCAGATCAACACCACCGTCACTACGCTCAACGCGCACCTCATCGAGGAGATTCACGATCTCGCCGAATCGCTCGGCGTGGACGCATTCCACATCTTCATGCTCGTGCCGACCGGGCGCGGCGAAGAACTGCTCGACAAAGAGCTTCCGCCTGAGGAGTACGAGCGCGTGCTCGAGTGGGCCTACGAGCGGCAGAAGACCTCGCCGCTGCATTTCAAGCCCACCGACGCGCCGCACTACTACCGCATCATCCGTCAGAAGGCCAAGGCCGAGGGCAAGAAGGTCACCCGTGAGGAGTACGGTCTGGATGCGATGACGCGCGGGTGCCTCGGCGGCATCACCTTCTGCTTCGTCAGCCACGTCGGCGACCTGCAGCCGTGCGGCTACTTCAACATGCAGCTCGGCAACGTCAAGGAGAAGCCGTTCTCCGAGATCTGGACGGAATCGAGGGTCTTCAACGACCTGCGCGACTACTCGCTCCTGAAGGGCAAGTGCGGCGCGTGCGAGTACAAGGCGGTCTGCGGCGGGTGCCGGGCGCGCGCGCTCGAGATCACCGGCGACTACCTCGAGGCCGAGCCGTACTGCATCTACGAGCCGCCGGGCTGGACCGGCGGGTGCGAGGAGTGAGCGTGGCCGAGCTGACCGAACTCGACAAGCGGGTCCTCACCGAGATACAGGGGAACTTCCCGGTGACAGCCGCTCCGTACGCGGCGCTCGCCGAGCGCGTGGGTGCCACCGAGGCCGAGGTGCATGCCTCAGTGCTCGGCATGAAGCGCAACGCGGTGATCCGCCGCATCGGCGCCATATTCGACTCGCACCGGCTCGGCTTCCGCTCGACGCTCTGCGCGATCGCCGCGCCGCCCGAGCGGGTCGAAGAGGTCGCGGCGCTCATCGGCTGCTACCCCAACGTCACCCACAACTACCTGCGCGAGGACCGCTACAACATCTGGTTCACGCTGATCGCCGAGAGCGAGGCGCGTATCGAGGGGATCCTCGGCGAGATCGCCGCGATCAGCGGCATCGACGACATCCTGAACCTGCCGGCTGTCCGGCTCTTCAAGATTCGCGTGGATTTCGACCTCACCGGCTCGCGCGAGGGCCGGGGCGAGGCGCCGCCGATCGTCAAGCCCGCTGAGACCGAGGCGGTCATGTTGACCGCCGAGGAGAAGGCGCTCGCCCGGCTGCTTCAGGACGACTTGCCCGAATCGCTCGCGCCGTTTGCCGACATTGCCGCCCGCCTGCGTGAGCGGGGCGTCGACGTCACCGAGGAGTGGGTCATCGAGCGCACCGGGGCATGGCGCGACGCGGGCGTCATCCGCCGGTTCGGTGCTGCCATCAAACACCACAAGACCGGGTTCGCGGCCAACGCCATGGGTGTGTGGACCGCCCCGGAGGGCCGCATCGAGGAGGTCGGCCCAATCATGGCTTCGTTCAAGGAGGTCAGCCACTGCTACCAGCGGCCGAGCGCACCGACCTGGCCCGCGAACATGTACACGATGATCCACGGGCGCTCGCGCGAGGAGTGCGAGGACGTCGCGCGGCGCATCCGCGAGGCGACGGGGTTGTCCGAGCCGCGGCTGCTGTACTCGGTCAAGGAGTTCAAGAAGACATCGATGAGGTACTTCGCCGAGTAGCGTAGCGCGCGCGGTCGGTGCCCCTTCTGCGGCGCGTCGGGTTTCCGAGAACGGCCGTTCTCACTAACTCGACGGACCACCGGAGGGACCGCCGCAGCGGAGGGACCCCGGACCCTCGAAAGCGGTACTCTGGACGCGTGCGCGAGTCTGGCGTCTGCCCTGCCGGACTGCCCGGAGGTCGCGATGGTCGAATCAGCTGCACTCG
>JBBIIC010000005.1:0-4698 GCA_037446725.1 Actinomycetota bacterium | reverse complement strand
GCGTCTGCCCTGCCGGACTGCCCGGAGGTCGCGATGGTCGAATCAGCTGCACTCGAGTCCGTCATGCACGGGGTGGTGGTCTTCTTCGAGGCCGTCGGCGTCGCGGTCATCCTCGGCGGATTTGTGCTTGCGGTCCACCGGGCGCTGCAGCGGTGGCGGGCGACCGGCGCCGGAGCGTTCGAGACGCTGCGCGCGACGTTCGGGCGCAGCATCCTGCTCGGGCTTGAGATCCTCATCGCCGCTGACCTCGTGCGCACTATCACCGTCGAGCTCACGTTCTACAATCTCGGCGTGCTCGCCACGCTCATCGGTATCCGCACGATCCTCTCGCTCTCGCTCGAGGTCGAGATCGACGGGCAATGGCCGTGGAAACGCAACGAGAATGGCGGGGGCGGCACCGCCGGATAGGTGCGCGGGCTGGCGAGCGTGCGCGCTCGCTCAGCCGGCGAAGCGCTCCTCGATGACGCGCGCGATCGTGTCCGCCGCACGTCCCTCACCGTAGACCGGGGGCCGGTCAGCGGGGCGCGCAGCTGCTGAGGCCGCCCGGACGATGCGCTCGGGGTCTGTCCCGACGAGCGTGTTCCACCCGAGGTCCACGGTCTCCACCCACTCGGTCTCGTCGCGGAGCGTCACGCACGGCACGCCGAAGAAGTACGCCTCCTTCTGCATGCCGCCCGAGTCGGTGAGTAGCGCACGCGCCGAGCGCAGGAGCGCGACCGTCTCGATGTAGGGGACCGGGTCGAGCACGCGAACGTTGGTCGCCCGGGCGACCGCGTCCTCGAGTCCGAACTCAGCCAGGCGCGAGCGCGTCCGTGGATGCACCGCCCACAGCACCGGTGCGTCGACGCCGGCCAGCCCCTTGACGAGGGAGGCGAGAGCGTCGCGGTCGTCGGTGTTGGACGCGCGGTGCACGGTTGCCAGGTAGTACTGGCCGGGCGCGACGCCGTATTCGGCGAGCACCGCCGCAGCATCGCCGTGCTCGGCGAAGAAGCGCGCGGTGTCGATCATGACATCGCCCACGATACGAACCCCGTCACGGATGCCTTCGGCAGCGAGGTTGTCGGCGGCGACCTGCGTGGGGCAGAGCAGCAGCTCGGAGAGGTGATCGACGACCACGCGGTTGATCTCCTCGGGCATGGCGCGGTTGAACGAGCGCAGTCCCGCCTCCACATGCACCACGGGAATCCCGAGCTTGGCGGCGGCGAGCCCACCGGCGAGCGTGGTGTTCGTGTCACCGTAGACCAGCACCGCGTCGGGCTGCTCCTCGATGAAGAGCTGCTCGAGCATGCCGAGCATCGCGCCGGTCATCCGTCCGTGCGGGCCGGAGCCCACGCCGAGCGTGAAGTCGGGAGTGGGGACCCCGAGCTGCTCGAAGAAGACGTCGGACATCGCGTAGTCGTAGTGCTGTCCCGAGTGCACCAGCAGCTCTTCGTGACGCTCGCGAAGCGCGCGACAGACCGGGGCCGCCTTGACGAACTGAGGGCGTGCGCCCACCACCGACATGATGCGCATGCGCCTAGACCCCCGCCTCACGCAGCGCGGCGACGACCGCCTCCTGCTGCTCGCGTGTGATGCCCGGGAACGCCGGCAGCGCGAACGTCTGCGGGCAGGCAGCCTCAGCCACTGGGAGCGAACCCTCGGCGTACCCGAGGTGGGCGAACGCCTCCTGGCGGTGGAGCGGCACCGGGTAGTACGCGGCGGTTCCCACGCCCGCCGCCTGCATCGCGTCCATGAGGCGGTCGCGCTCGGGCGAATTGACGATGTAGAGGTGCACGACGCTCTCGCCGTACTCGCGCCTTCCCGTAAGCGCGAGCGAGGTGTCCGCCAGCAGCTCGTCGTAGACGGCCGCGGCCGCTCGGCGCTCGGCGTTCCAGCGGTCGAGGTGCGGGAGCTTCACGAGCAGGATGGCCGCTTGCAGCGCGTCGAGGCGCGAGTTCACGCCGATGGTGTCGTGGTAGTACTTCACGGTGGTGCCGTGGTTGGCCATCTTGCGGCAGGCGGCGGCGATCTCGTCATCGTCGGTGGTGAGGATGCCGCCGTCACCGGCGCATCCGAGGTTCTTGCTCGGGAAGAACGAGAAGGCAGCGACATCGGCGAGCGAGCCGGCGCGATTGCCCTTGTAGGTGGCGCCGATCGCCTGGCAGGCGTCCTCGATGACGCGCAGGCCGTGGCGCGCGGCGATCTCGTTGATGGCATCCATGTCTGCGCACTGTCCGAAGATGTGCACCGGCATGATCGCCTTGGTGCGCTCGGTGATGGCCGCCTCGATCTTCGAGACGTCGATGTTGTAGGTGTCCGGCTCGATGTCGACGAATACCGGCGTCGCCCCGACGTGCGCGACGGCCTCGGCGGTGGCGATGAAGGTGAACGGCGTAGTGATGACCTCGTCGCCCTTGCCGATGCCGAGCGCGTGCATGATGAGGAAGAGCGCGTCGGTGCCGTTACCGCAGGCGACGGCGTGCTTGGTCCCGCAGTACTCGGCGATCGCGCTCTCGAGTTCGCGCACGCGCGGGCCGCCGATGAAGCCGGCGGTCGACATGACCTCGCCGATGGCCGAGTGGAGATCGTCTTTCAGCTCGAGGTACTGGGCCCTGAGGTCGAGCAGAGGGATGGACACGCGTTCTCCTTCCGTCAGCAGCCGACGCCGGCATCCGTGCCGGGCCGGGCAGCGGGATTACTGGTTCTCGAGCAGCTCCTCGGCGGGCACCTCGCGGACGGGCTTGGCGGGCACGCCCATAACCACGGTCCGTGCGGGCACGTCGCGCGTCACGACGGCACCTGTCGCCACGAACGCGTCCTCGCCGATCTCGATGCCCGGCAGGATGTGCGCGCCGCCGCCGACGCGCGCGCCGCGGCGGATGGTGCAGCCCTCCATGAGCTCGAGGCGCTTCTCGGTCCGGCCCATGAAGTTGTCGTTGGTGGTCACCACCATCGGGGCGATGAAGACGTCCTCGGCGATAGTCACGTAGGCGGTGATGTAGGCGCCGGTCTGGATGCGCGTCCGGTCGCCGATGACCGTGTCGTTCTCGACGGTCACCCCGCGGCCGATCACGACGTTGTCGCCGACGGTGCAGCGCTCGCGCACCCCGGCGTTGTCCCCGACGACGCACTGGTCGCCGAACACGCTTCCGGCCATGAGCACCGTGTGGCTTCCGACGGCGCATTCCTCGCCGAGCAGCACGCCGGCGAGCGAGCCTCCGGCGGCGGTCGACGACTTCGCGAGCATCGGCCGTTTGCCGACGAAGGCGAAGTCGGCGATGCGGCAGCCCGCGCCCAGGACGGCGTCCTCACCGATAGTGACGTGGTTGCCGATGACACAGTCGTCCCCGACGACCGCGCCCGGCTCGATTACGACGCAGCGCCCGATGCGCACGTCGTGCCCGATGCGTGCCGTTGGCGCAACGATGACGTCCGGCTGGGCCGCACCCGGAGCGTGTGCGGGGTAGGCGCTCACAGGCCGTCCACCTCGATCGCGACGGGCGCGCCGTTGGCGGCGAGTGAGGCGTCGGTCGCCTCGAGGACCTGCACGGTCCGCAGCCCGTCCACGCCGCTGCTGCGCGGCGTCGCACCCGTCTGGCAGCACTCGATGAAGTGGCCCATCTCGGCCGCGAGCGGCTCGGAGAGCCTCACGTAGGGCACCCGGATGTCGCCGAAGCGCAGGGTGAGGTCCTCGCCATAGGCCATCGCGCCGGTCGGCTCCACGCCCTTGTCGTAGATCCAGATCTTGTCGGTGGCCTCCATGTCGTCGAAGACGAGCATCTTCTTCGTGCCGACGATGGTCATGCGCCGCACCTTGTGCGGATCGAGCCAGCTCACGTGAATGTTGGCCATCCGGCCGCTCGGGAAGTGCAGGTTGGCGAAGACGACGTCGTGCACGCCGTCGCGCAGGTAGTCCGCACCGCTCGCCGAGACCGAGTCGGGCGCCTCGCCGAGCAGGTAGAGCGCGACCGAGACGTCGTGGGGCGCGAGCGACCAGAAGGAGTTCTCGTCGGCCCGCACCTTGCCGAGGTTCAGGCGCTGGAAGTAGAGGTAGTTGACCTCGCCGAGCTCGCCTGAGTCGATGTAGTCGCGGATCCACTCGATTGCGCCGTGGTAGACCATGAGGTGGCCGACCATCAGCACGAGGTCCTCGCGCTCGGCCAGCTCAACGAGGTGCTTCGCATCCGCCGAGGCGAGTGTGAGCGGCTTCTCGACGAAGCAGTGCTTGCCCGCTTCGAGGACCTTGCTCGCGATCGCTGCGTGGGAGGGCGCGGAGCTTGCGACCACGACGGCATCCAGGTCGAAGTCGGAGAGCGCAGCGTCGAGGTCGTCGGTGATGGTGATGTGCGGGTAGGCCGCGGCGAGTCTGGCGAGGTTAGCGGGGTTGAGGTCGCAGGCGACCACGACGTCTGCGGTAGCCAGTCGGTCGAGGTTGCGCAGGATGTTGGGGCCCCAGTACCCGAACCCCACGAAACCCACGCGCAAAGGAGTGCTCATCGGGCGGGGCACCAGCCTTCCGGTCGTCGGGCACGGCGGGTTCGCGCGCCCCGGGCATACCCGATGATTCTACTCTACCGCGCGCGTGGGAAGTATCGCCGTCACCGAAGCGACACCCCGGCGCCGCGCGACCCTCGGTCCCGTCCCCCGCGTGCGTCGCCGCGCGAACGTGTAGAATACTGGCGACCCATCTGCGCCTTCCCGAAGGAGCGAAGACACCCA
>JBBIIC010000004.1:0-232035 GCA_037446725.1 Actinomycetota bacterium | reverse complement strand
ACCGCGCACAAGGGGCGCGTGTTCGCCCGGCAGACCTCCGACGACACCGCCGTCATCGATGCGGACGACGAGGGCTCCTCGGCGTTCCTCCCCGAGGTGCGTGCCCGTGGTGTTCGTGTCGTGGAGGTGAGCATCGAGGGGGTACCCGCAGGTGGAGTGGGCCTGGACGCGTCGGGAATGCTGGTGCTCGACGCGCACACGGGACCCGTGGCGCTCCTGCACCGGGACGAGCTGCTCATACGCGGGGACCACAACGTGAGCAACGCGCTTGCAGCGGCCGCTGCGGCGCATGCCTTCGGCGTGACTCCCGATGCGATCCGTGCCGGCCTGCGCTCCTTCGAGCCCATCGAGCACCGCCTCGAGCCGGTCGGCACCGTCGACGGCATCGAGTACTTCAATGACTCGAAGGCCACGAATCCCGATGCGGCGATCAAAGCCGTAGACGCGTTTGTAGGCCGGCCGATGGTGGTCCTGCTGGGCGGCCGCAACAAGGGCAGCCGGTTCGACGATCTGGCACGGGTGCTTGCGGAACACGATGCTTCGGCCGTCGTATTCGGAGAGGCCGCCGGTGAGATCGCGCGCGACCTCGGGGCCGGGGGAGTACCGTTCGAGCGGGCAGTGGATCTCGCCGGGGCGGTTGCAGCCGCCGCGAGGCGTGCGAAGCGCGGGGGCGCAGTTGTCCTCTCGCCGGCGTGTGCGTCGTTCGACGAGTTCAGCGACTATGCGCACCGGGGGCGGGAGTTCCGCAGGCTCGTTGACGACATCGCAGCGGCAGGAGCGGGTCGTGGAGGGTAGAGGGGACTACGCGGGCGGTGCGTTGCCGCGCTACCTACTGCTCGGCAGCACCCTGTTCCTGCTGTTGGGTGGTCTGGTCATGGTGTACTCGGCGTCCTCCGTCGCCGACTTCGTGAACCTGCAGGACAGCGCGCACCACCTGAAGCGCCAGGTCCTCGGAGCGCTGCTCGGGGGGATCATGCTGCTGGTTGCCATGGCCGTGGACTACCGGAAGGCGAAGGCGACAGGGCCGGTGCTCTGGCTGAGTTCCGTGCTGATGCTGCTCGTGGTGCTCGTGATCGGAGTGGGCAAGTGGGGAGCGACCCGTTGGATCGATCTCGGCCCGCTCACGATCCAACCGTCCGAGGTGGCGAAGATCGCGTGCGTGATGGTCGTGGCGCTCCTCGTGCACCGGTACCGGGCCGGCCGCATCGACACCGGAGCGTTCTGGCGGTGGGTCGCGGTCGTGGTCGGCTCCGTGGCGGTTCTCGTCATGCTGCAACCCGACCTCGGCACGACGCTCTCCATCGTCGGATCGGTCTATCTGGCACTGCTCATCGGAGGGCTCAGCATCAAGTGGCTGGTTGGCGCGTTACTCGGTGGCCTGACGGCCGCCGCCGCCCTCATCGCCGTCGCTCCCTACCGCATGCGCCGCATCACTGCCTTCATCGATCCGTTCGCCGACCCTCAGGGCTCGGGGTACCAATCGATCCAGGCGCTCTACGCATTCGGGTCGGGCGGGCTCGATGGCGTGGGGTTGGGTATGTCGAGACAGAAGTTCTTCTACCTGCCCGCGGCGCACACGGATTTCATCTTCGCTATCATCGGAGAGGAACTCGGCCTCATCGGAGCGCTCTCGGTCGTTGCAGCCTTCGTCGTGATGGCATACGCGGGATTCCGAATCGCGCTCGGCGCGCGCGACACGTACGGGCGCGTGCTGGCTGGAGGGCTGACCGCGATGCTCATCTCGCAGGCCATCATCAACATGGGCGCGGTCACGGGGCTCTTGCCGGTCACGGGCATCCCGATGCCCCTGGTGAGTTCGGGTGGCACGTCGATGGTCTTCACGATGCTGTGCATCGGCATCATACTGTCGGTTTCGACCCATGGCGCAACCGCCCTGCGGGGCGAGCGCGGCGGGAGCAAGGAGAGTGCGGGTGCGCGTCCTGCTGAGTGGCGGGGGAACCGCCGGTCACATCTATCCGGCATTGACGGTGGCCGATCGGTTGTGCGGCGACGGGCATGAGGTAGGCTTCGTCGGCACACCCAACGGACCCGAGGCCCGTCTCGCGAAAGAGGCGGGCCTGGTCTTCCATGCCGTGCGGGCGCGGGGATTCGACCGGTCCCGACCGCTGACGCTTCCGCTCGCGGTCGCACGCCTTGTCGGGTCCGCGCTGAAAGCGTGGTCGCTGCTCGGCAGGGAGCGCCCCGACGTCGTGGTGGGATTCGGGGGCTACGTCTCCCTGCCTGTCGGCGCAGCAGCGATTCTCCGCCGCATCCCTCTCGTCTTGCACGAGCAGAACTCCGTTCCCGGGATGGCGAACAAGGCGCTCTCCCGTCGAGCGTGCGCTGTGGGGGTCACGTACCGCGGTTCGGTGGATCGCATGAAGCCGGGCACGCGTTGCGAGGTCACCGGCAATCCGGTGCGGGAGTCGGTGCTGGCAGCTGACCGGGCGAGGGGACGCGCGGTGCTCGGCCTGCCGGACGATGCCGTCGTCCTGCTCGTCTTCGGCGGCAGCCGCGGTGCTCGGCACATCAACGCGGCCGTCGTTCGCGTGCGTGACCGCTTGCTCTCGCACGATGCCGTGCACGTGGTGCACGTCGCCGGTCGTGATGAGGTGACCGCCGTAAAGGCTGCGCTCGAGGACCTAGAGGCGGCCGACCGCTACCACGTGTACGACTACATCGAGGACATGGGATCGGCCATCGCAGCCTCTGACGTGATCGTGGCGCGCGCGGGGGCCACGTCCATCGCAGAGATCACCGCTCTCGGCAGGGCGGCGGTGCTCGTTCCGTTCCCCTACGCGACCGAGGACCACCAGACCCTCAATGCGCGTGACGTCGAGCGAGCCGGCGGCGCGGTGCTCGTCGCCGACGCCGACCTGGACGCAGAGGGGTTCGCCGAGACGCTCGAAGACCTGGTCACCGATGATGCGCGCCGGACCGTGATGGCAGCAGCGTCGCGCAATCTCGGCGTGCCCGATGCCGCAGAGCGGCTCGAGAAGCTCATACTGGAATGTGCCGCGAAGACACGGATGACGGAGCGAGCGTGAGCAAGTCGGCATACGCGCACTTCATCGGCATCGGAGGAGCGGGCATGAGCGGGATCGCCAAGGTCCTGCACGACCGCGGGGTACCGGTGACCGGATCTGACCTCAAGGACTCGCGGTACTCGAGCGCGCTTAGGGACAACGGCATACCCGTGATGGTCGGTCACGACGCTGCGAACCTCGGCGATCCCGAGGTGGTCGTCGTCTCATCGGCGATCCCCGACACCAACCCCGAGCTCGCAGAGGCCCGCAGGCGCGGGATCCCGCTGTGGCCGCGCGCGAAGATGCTTGCCCGGCTCGCCGAGGACCGTCGGACCATCGCGATAGCCGGAACCCACGGGAAGACCACCACCAGCTCCATGGTTGCGACGATGCTCGCGGGGATGGGGCTCGACCCGACCTTCCTCATCGGGGGCGAGGTCTGCGAGTACGGTACGAATGCCGCATGCGGGACAGGGGTGCACTACGTGGTCGAGGCCGACGAATCGGACGGATCGTTCCTCTATCTCGATCCGTACGTTGCCGTCATCACTAACGTCGAGGCCGACCACCTCGATCATTACGGGACGCTCGCGGCGGTCGAGGAGACGTTCGAACGGTTCGCGAGGCGGACCGACCCGTCAGGTGCGGTTGTCGTGTGCGCCGATGACGAGCGCGCGCTCGCGGTCGCTCGCCGGAGTGGTGCGCGCTTCGTGACGTACGGCTTCACGGCCGACGCTGACATCCGGTGTGACGCTCCGGTCCAGGTGGATTCCGGTCACCGCTTCGAGATCAGGGTACGAGGTGCAGCCGCGGTCAGCGCATCGATCGCTACCCCCGGGATCCACAACGTGCTCAACGCGACTGCCGCGCTCGCGGTCGCCTCGGTGCTCGGGCTTGATGTCGCCGCTGCGGCGAGTGCGCTTGGCGGATTCGCTGGCGTCAAGCGCCGTTTCGATCCGGTGGGGGAGGAGCGCGGTGTCAGAGTCGTCGACGACTACGCGCACCATCCCACCGAAGTGCGGGCCACCCTTGCTGCGGCGCGTTCCGCGACTGACGGCAGGGTATGGGTCGTGTTCCAGCCTCACCGCTACTCGCGAACCCAGGCCCTGGCCCAGGAGTTCGGCGCGTCCTTCGGCCAGGCCGACCGAGTGGTGTTCACTGAGGTTTACAGCGCGGGTGAGACCCCGATCCCGGGTGTGACCGGAAAGACCCTCGTCAAGGAGATCCTACGCTGCGATGCGCGCACGCGCGTGGCCTATCTGCCGCACCAGGCGGACATCCCGCGCTTCATCGCCCGCTCCGCGCGCCCGGGTGATCTTGTGCTCACGATGGGTGCCGGGGATGTGACCGCACTCGGTCCGCAGATCGTCCGTGCGCTCCGCGAGGAGGCATCGTGTCGATAGCGCGCATACACGAGAGGCTCTCCGGCACCCTGAGGGGGCCGGTCCGCAGGAACGAACCGATGGCCCGACATACGACGTACCGTGTCGGAGGCCCTGCAGCCCTGTTCGTGGTCTGCGACAGCGTGGCCGACCTCTCCCGCTGCCTTGATGTGCTGGCGAAAGAGGAGATCGCGTGGACGGTGCTCGGCAAAGGCAGCAACGTGCTCGTGTCGGACGACGGTTACGACGGTGCGGTGATCGTGCTCGGCAAGGAGTTCAAGCGGCACCGCACTGAGGAGGCTCGTGTGCATTCGGGCGCCGGCGTGACACTCGCTGCGCTGGTGCAGGACGCTTACTCGCGCGGACTCTCCGGCCTGGAGTTCGCCGTAGGGATTCCCGGCACCGTCGGCGGCGCACTCGCGATGAACGCAGGCTCACGCGACGAATGGATGGACGGTCTCGTGGAGTCGGTGACGCTCCTCGTGCCCGGCGAGGGTCTGAGCGTGGTTCGCGGTCCGGAGATCGCGTGGGGCTACCGCACGAGCGGGCTCCCGGACCGGGGTGTCATCGTCGAGTGTTCCCTTGCGCTTCAGGTCGGTGAGCTTGATCGGATCCGGCGCACCATGGATGCGAGATTCCTTTCGCGCAAGTCCTCCCAACCGATCGGCATGCCGAGCGCGGGCAGCGTCTTCATCAACCCCGAAGGCGACTCTGCCGGAAGGCTCATCGAGGCGTGCGGTCTCAAGGGCGCACGGGTCGGTGGTGCGCAGGTCTCCGAAGTGCACGCCAACTTCATCGTCAACGCAGGCGGAGCGAGCGCTCGTGACGTGCTCGGTCTTGTCGAGTTGGTGCGGGAGGCGGTGATGGAGCGCCATGGCATCCGGCTCGAAACGGAGATCAGGCTCCTCGGGCAGCAATCCTGAACGTAAGCGAGTGGTCATCACTCCGGAGCGATCGCGCGACGGACGTGACGCCCGCCCGCAGGCCAAGCGTGCGAACTCGGGGCATGAAGCCGACGGCATGAAACACCTGCGGCATGGCGGTTCGAAGAAGGCGAAGCCGAAGTCCCGGGACGCGAAGCGACTCGCCCGCGAACAGCGCCTGCGCGCGCAGAGACGAATCAGACGGTTTCGCATCGCGCTCGTGGCGCTCGCGGTGGCTGGGGTCGTCGCCGGGCTGGTGGCGCTCTACAACTCCGCGCTGTTCACCATCGATCAGATCGTCGTAGAGGGTGCCGCAGAACTGCCCGCGGAGGAGGTCATCGAGACCGCCGCACTCCCGCCCGGATCGACTCTGCTTCGATTCCCGCGGGGCGACATGGAAGTCCGGCTCGCCGCTCACCCGTGGATTGCGTCCGCGCACGTCGCGAGACGCTTTCCGGACGCGCTCGTGATCCACCTCGAAGAGCGCCAGCCGGTCGCTCTGATCGATACGGGTGCGGCGGTCTTCTGGCTCGTGGACGCGGGCGCAACGGTTCTCGGTAAGCGCACGCCCGACGCTACTGAGACAGCGACGGTCATCCGCGACCTGCCGGACTTCGAGCCGGTGCCCGGTGAGGCGTCGGAGTCTGAAGTGCTCAAGAACGCGCTCGAAGTGATCGCCGGCCTCGACGAGCAGTTGCGTGCCCAGATTCGAGCGGTGTCGGCGCCCTCAGTCGACCTGACGACACTCATCACCTCTGGCGACGTCGAGATACTCGTCGGTTCGGCGGAGGACATCGGTAAGAAGAGTGCCGTGGCCCTGAGGATCCTCGATGAGCAGGCGGACTCCGTCGTCCACATCAACGTGCGCACGGTAGACAGGCCGACATGGCGAGGACTCGACTCCGCCGAGTAGCGATCGGCCGTGTCGCATACGACCTGTAGCACTCTCTCGCGTGTGGGCACGCCGCGGAGCGCCTTCGAAATAATCTGCTCCACGGGGGTTGCGTCCTGGCTAAGGTTTATGCGAAGATTTACTGTTCCATCTTGAGAATAAGTGTAAACCTGAGGTTTAGGAAAGCCGGGCCAGAACCCCGGTACGTGCAGGAGCGGGAGGGAAACCATGCTCGATACGGGCGCGAACTACCTCGCTGTAATCAAAGTGCTGGGTATCGGTGGTGGCGGCACGAATGCTGTCAATCGTATGGTCGAGGCCGGCGTGAAGGGCGTCGAGTTCATCGCCGTGAACACGGACGCACAGGCGTTGCTCATGTCGGACTCGGACTACAAGGTTCACATCGGCGTGAACCTCACCAAGGGTCTCGGCGCGGGCGCGGACCCCGATGTGGGACTTCAGGCGGCCGAGGAGAACCGAGGGGAGATCAAGGAGGCGCTGCAGGGCGCGGACATGGTTTTCATCACCGCGGGCGAGGGCGGCGGGACGGGGACAGGAGCTGCGCCGATCATCGCAGAGATAGCCAAGGACGAGATTGGAGCGCTGACCGTCGGCGTGGTCACGCGTCCATTCGCGTTCGAGGGTCGCAAGCGCGCGTTGCAGGCCGAGGAAGGCATCAACCGGCTGCGGGAGAAGGTCGACACCCTGATCATCATCCCCAACGACCGCCTGCTCCAGGTGGCGGAGAAGAAGACGTCGATACTCGACGCCTTCCGCATCGCCGACGACATCCTTCGCCAGGGCACCCAGGGAATCACGGATCTCATCACCGTGCCCGGCCTGATCAACCTGGACTTTGCGGATGTTCGGACCATCATGGCGGACGCCGGCTCGGCGCTGATGGGCATCGGTCTTGCCGCTGGGGACAACCGTGCTCACGACGCTGCGAAGGCCGCTATCTCGAGCCCGCTGCTCGAGTCCAGCATCGAGGGCGCCCAGGGCGTTCTGCTCTCGATATCGGGCGGGTCCGACCTGGGTCTGTTCGAGGTCAACGAAGCCGCGGAGGTGGTCGCGGCAGCCGCGCACCCGGATGCGAACATCATCTTCGGCGCGGTCATCGATGATTCACTCATGGACCAGATCCGCGTGACCGTCATCGCGACCGGGTTCGAAGGTCGACGGCGCAAGCAGGAGACGATGGAGTTCGCCGCCGTCGAGGACGAGGGTCCGGAGATGCCCGCCTTCGAGCCGCTCGCCGAGGAGGAACTCGACATCCCCGCATTCCTGAAGAAGCGGTCGTTCTAAGAGGCGAAGCTTGGATCCCGGAGCCACGGCGGTGAGGCCCCGTGGTTCCGGGATCCGCTCATGTTCCGACGAGAAGGGCCCGCCGGTTTCGGCGGGCCCTTCTGGCCTGCGGGTTCGGGATCCGATTCAGTCGGTGCGGTTCTCGTCGTCCGGAGGAGCGGCCCCCTCCTCTGCCTCAGGCGGCTCGGGTGCAGGCGGCTCGGGTGCTGCGGGAGGAGCCATGGGTTCGGGAGCGGCAGGCTCGGGCGCCACAATAGGATCGGGCGCCCCAATAGGCGCGGGTGCGGCAGGAGGAGCAGGTGGTTCAGGTGCCGGCGGTGCGGGCACCTGGGGCGGTACGGGGGCAGATGGCGGCGCCACGAAGCTCGCGGGCGCGCCGGCGGGTCCTGGCAGGCCGTACGCCCGTGCGGCGTACTGTCCGAACAGATGCGCTGCCATGAGCGAACCGAGGAATGCGATCGCAGCGCTCACGAACCACCCCGCGATCCAGCCAAGCACCGGGATCACAAACAGGACCGCGGTCACCGTGCTGGCGACGGCCGATGCGACGATGCTGATTACGATGCTCATGAGCAGGGCCGTCATGTACGAGGCACCCGGCGTCGACAGGCGCCGCTTGATCTCACCGAAGGCGAAGGCCGAGCCGAACTCCTCGTGCATCGCGTAGTGGGTCAGCGCAGCGGCAACGAAGATCCACACGAGGATCATGTAGATGACCGCCAGCACGAGAGCCAGACAGAACCATCCGGCCATCAGGGATTCGGCGCCCGTGTAGAAGTCCATCATGTCCGACCCGTACGAGCTCGACATGCTGACCGGGATGAGCGAGATGATGCCGAGGAACATCAAGACGACCGCCGGGAGCATGTAGACGAACAGCGCGATCGAGGCGAGCAGTCCGCGGACCCAGTAGCGGCCGAACAAGCTCCACTCGGGTAGCGGCGTCTCTTGGCCGTGAGCCGTATTGCGGATGTAGTCGAGGTAGTACCCGGTCAGTGCAAAGCCCGTGAACGGTACGACCGCCCATACGCCGCCGAGGAGCGACTTGGTGATCCAGGCCGGGTCCTTGAACGGCGCACCGATGCCTCTGCCGGTATCCATCTGCACCCCTCCCGTGTCAGAACGCGCATGCGTGACCGCCGTCTCACGGTCACTCCGCTATCATTCCCCCAATGGCGACCGAACATGACATCCTCGCCGCATCGCCGCGCCTCGAACGCTGGGTGGTGCCCGGCGGAGTCGTGGTCTGGACCGACCACTCGCTCGCGCGAGAGGGCATTCGGATCGCTTTCACCGAACGCACCGCGGGAGCGAGCGAACCGCCGTACGACTCGCTCAATCTCGCGGCTCACGTCGGCGACGATGCGCGCGCGGTCGACGCCAACCGGACGCTGCTCCTCGACTCGCTGGCGCTCGGCCACCTGCGCGCGCGCCTCGTGACGGCCGAGCAGGTGCACGGCGAGCGGGTGGCTCTGGTGGGCGAGATCGATGCGGGCGCGGGCGCTTTCACGCAGGGCGTGTCGCCGATCGCCGCGACGGACGCGCTCATGACGACCGAGACCGCGCTTCCGCTCCTCATGCTCTACGCGGACTGCGTTCCGGTCATTTTCGCGGCCGTCACTCCGCGCCCCGCCGTCTGCATCGTACATGCGGGGTGGCGGGGCGCGCTTGCGGACCTGCCGGGCCGGGCGGCCGCTGAACTCGCGTCGTTCGCCGGCTGCGAGACCGCGGAGCTTCGCGCCTACATCGGGCCACACATCGGCACGTGCTGTTACGACGTCGGTGACGAGATTCTTTCGCAATTCTGCAACACTTTTGACACCATCGGCGCGGTCGACGGGCGGCTGGATCTTGCGGCCGCGGTTTGGGAGGGCCTTACCCGCGAGGGAGTGCGCTCGACCCGGATCGCCGAGGTGGGATCGTGCACCCGCGACCACACTGACAGGTTCTTCTCGTATCGCGCCGCTCCGGTCACCGGGAGACATGGTGCGCTCGCTGTTATCGCAGAGGGCGAGTATGACGAACCGGCTTCTCGAGCCGAACAACGCCAACCTACGTGACCGGACGTCCGCGCTCGCCCGCGCGACGGCGCTTCTCTCGTTGTTCCTTCTCGTGTTTATCTCGGTGGGCTGCGGCGGCGAACGCGCCACCGACTCCGAACTCGTCGTGACCGGCTCGACGACGATCCTGCCGATCGCTGAGATCGCCGGCGAGATGCACCATAAGGAGCACCCCGACGAGAAGGTGCTCGTGTCCGGACTCGGTTCGTCGGCAGGTATCGAGAACGTGGCCGCCGGCACCTCCGACATCGGGACCTCGTCGCGCGACCTCAAGCCCGAGGAGGAATCACTCGGGCTGCATGACACGCCCATCGCCTACGATGCCATCGCGGTCATCGTCAATCCCTCCAACCCGATCGACGAGCTCACGACCGAACAGGTCCGCGTCATTTTCGCGGGCGAGATACAGAACTGGTCGGAGATCGGTGGGGTGGACCAGGCGATCGGGCTGGTCAACCGTGACGAGGCATCCGGAACGCGAGAAGCGTTCCACAAGATCGTGATGGGCGACGTTCCCTTCGATCGCACGGCGGCGGTACTACCGGGCACGGGCCAGGTCCGCTCGGTGGTGTCGAACGCCCGCGGCGCAGTCGGCTACATCTCGCTCGGCTTCGTGAACGATGAGGTGAAGGTGGTGGCCATCGACGGCGTGGTCCCGGCGGCCCAGACGGTTGTCTCAGGCGAGTACCCGCTGCAGCGGCTCCTGCACTTCTTCACGGTCGGTCCGTCGCAAGGACTTGCGCGCGACTACATCGACTTCGTGCTCTCCGATGCGGTCCAGCAGACCATCGTGCGCGACGCCGACTTCACTCCCATCGCGGGGGAGGGCGATTAGATGCCGGTGCCGACCCTGGGAAAGACCGAGAGCAACCTGCAGCTCGTCTCGCGCGCCACGTACCTCAAGGAGATGGCGCTCAAGAACCTGTTCCTCGTGTGCGCGTGTGTCGCGGTGGCGGGCGTGCTGCTCATCTTCGCGTTCGTGGGACTGCGCGGGTGGCCCGCGTTCGGCGTGGTCGGTCCGTGGGCATTCCTCACGGGTACCGAATGGAGTTCCGCTGACGGTCAGTTCGGCATCCTGCCGCTCATCTGGGGCACGGTGCTCGTGATGCTCGGGGCGCTTGCCATCGGCACGCCGCTCGCCGTAGGGACGGCCATCTTCCTCTCAGAGATCGCAAGTCCGCGGGTCCGGGCAATCGTCCGCCCGGCCGTCGAACTGCTCGCCGGCATCCCGTCGGTGATCTACGGCTTCTTCGGCCTGATCATCCTGCGGCCGATCGTTGCCAACGTGACCGATGGCCTGGGCTTCGGTGCGGTGACCGCATGGTTCATCCTCGCGATTATGATCGTGCCCACCATCGCCACACTCTCGGAGGACGCCCTGCGTTATATCCCGCCCGGGATCCGTGAGGCGAGCTACGCGATGGGCGCGACCACGTGGCAGTCCTCGTCGAATACGACCGGACCGGGAACATCTTCACCTCTCCGAAGGACCGACGGACCGAGGACTACATTACCGGACGGTTTGGTTAAACATCGGTGAACTGCGGGTTTCTGCCGATTACGGCGGTATACTGGCAACAACACCGCACTGCGATGAAGGGGATGGACCGCAGCCATGCGTGAAGGATTCAGGCAGGAACTCAAGGACCTCAAGGCCGAGGTGCTCTCCATCGGCCGGGCCGTCACCGACGTGACCCGTGACGCCGTCACCTCGCTCGTCGAGGGTGACGTCGACCTCGCCCAGAAAGTGGTCGACGGCGACGCGGAGATCGACCGCCGCACGCTCGGAGTCGAAGAGCGGGCGCTCGAGATCACCGCGACGCAGTTTCCAGTCGCCCGTGACCTGCGATTGCTCCACTCGCTCACCTACATCGCTATGCACCTCGAGCGCATGGCCGACCTCGGCGTGAATATCGCGCGTGCCGCCAAGCGCACCGCGGACCGTCGCGGACCGCAGACGCTCTACGACCTAATCCAGGCACAGGGCAACCTCGTGTATCGTGTGCTCGATGCCACGTGTGAGGCGCTCGAGCGCAACGATCTCGACCTCGCGCGCAAGCTGCAGGACCTCGACGAGCCGATCGACCACCTCTACAAGCAGTTCTTCCGCGAGTTGGCGCGGCTGCAGGACGAGGAGGACATCGAGTGGGCGTCGTCGATGGTACTTGCGAGCCGCTACCTCGAGCGCATCGCCGACAACGCCGTGGACATCGGGGAGCGCATCGCGTATCTGGTAACGGGCGAGTTCGACGCGCTCCACGACACTGAAGAGTCCTGACACCCAGATGTCGTCGGTCGCAGTGCGATACGAAGCGGTCTGCCGGCAGGTGGCGGATGCTGCGGACGCCTGCGGACGCAACCCGGACGACATCACCATCGTCGGCGTGACGAAGACGGTCGGGGTCGAGGAGGTCAAGGCCGCGATCGCGGCCGGCATGCGCGACTTCGGCGAGAACCGCGTTCAGGAGTTTGAAGGCAAGTACGGTCTGTTCCCCGAGGCACGCTGGCACTTCATCGGCACGCTTCAGACCAACAAGGTCAAGGACGTCGTCGGCAAGGCGCACCTGATCCACTCGGTGAACTCCTCCAAGCTGCTCTCTCGCATCGAGAAGCGCGCCGCGGAGCGGGGTGTCATCCAGCCGGTGTTGCTGCAGGTCAACATCTCGGGCGAGGGGAGCAAACACGGTCTGGCGCCGGACGATCTGTCGGACCTCATACGCGAGGCCGTGGGAATGGACTCGGTCGAGATTCGCGGCCTGATGACGATGGCTCCTCTGGCGCGTGCGGAAGACGTGCGGTGGGTCTTCCGGGAGCTTCGGGAGGTGCGCGATTCCCTGCGCGCAACGCTGCCGGATAGGGTAGAGTTAGACCATCTCTCGATGGGCATGTCGGGTGATTTTCGCGTGGCTGTGGAAGAGGGCGCGACGATCGTCCGCATAGGGAGAGCTCTCTTCGGCGGGTAGATCGCGTTCGCAGGGAGGCTCGCGTGGGCCTGTTTCAGAACATCAAGGCGCGTCTCGGTCTCGGTGACGACTGGGACGAGGACTACGACGACGAGTACGATGACGACGACGAGTACGATGACGCGCCGGAGCCGAGGAGCTCCGACGGCTTCTTCGGACGCAGTGTCGCGTCGTACGAATCGCCGTACTCGACCGAGAGCACCAGGCATGTGCGCCGCGTCGACCGTGAGGGGGCCGAGCGTCCCCGCCACCCGGCGCCGCTCCGTTCAGTGCCGGCGGGCAGCAACGTCTCGTCGATGACGCCCCAGGTCAAGGTGCACATCAGCGAGCCCAGGACCTTCGCGGAGGCGCAGTCGATCGCCGACCGGTTCAAGTCGGGGATCCCGGTCATCATGAACCTGACGATGACGCAGCCCGACCTCTCCAAGCGACTCATCGACTTCGCCAGCGGGCTCACGTACGGGCTCGACGGCGGTATGCAGAAGGTCTCCGACAAGGTCTTCATGCTCACGCCGGCCAACGTCGACGTGTCCGCCGAGGACCGCCGCCGGCTGCGTGACAAGGGCCTTTTCAACCTGGAGTAGACGTTGACCCTCGGACACCTGCGCATCGAAGGCGAACTTGCGATAATCGGCGGCGGCCGCATGGGGGAGGCCATCGCGGGCGGCCTGATCTCGTCGGGCACCCTCGCCGCCGATTCGATTCTGATCGCCGAGCCGGACGCGACGCGCCGCGAGGAGCTCGCCGCCGCGCACGGAGTGCGATGCGTTCACGACGCCGCACGGGCGGCCTACGGCGCGAACATCGTGCTGCTGGCGGTCAAACCCCAGGTCATCGACGAGGTAGCGACCTCGATCGCGGGCGAGCTCGGTGATGCACTCGTGATTTCCATCGCCGCGGGCATCTCATGCGCGCGGCTGGAATCTCACCTGCCGTCGGGTACGGCGGTCGTTCGCGTCATGCCGAACACCCCCGCGCTCGTGCACGAAGGCATGAGCGTGATCAGCGGCGGAAGCGAAGCCACCGACGAGCAGGTCGACCTCGTGCGCGAGCTGTTCTCCTCGCTCGGGAAGGCGATCGTGCTTGATGAGCGCTATCAGGACGCCGCCACCGCCATATCAGGCTCGGGTCCGGCCTATGTCGCACTCGTGGTCGACGCGCTTGCGAGCGCCGGCGTTCGCCACGGTCTTCCCCGCCAGGTGGCCGAAGACCTCGCCCTGCAGACGGTTTCGGGCACGGCTGCGCTCATCGATCGAACAGGCCAACATCCGGAACAGGTCATCGACGCCGTCGCCAGCCCGGGCGGCACGACGATCGCGGCAATCGAGGCGCTCGAGGCCGGCGGGTTGCGTGCGGCGTTCGCCGCCGCCGTGTCCGCGGCGGTCGCGCGCGCGAAGGAGTTGGGTACGTGACGCTGGCAGACATCGTCTCGCGGATTCTCGGATTCTACTCGCTGCTTATCCTCGTCTATGTCATCCTCTCCTGGTTCCCCGTCGGCCGGGGAGGGATCCTGACCGACATCTATAGCGTGCTCGCCAGCGTGTGCGAGCCATACATCGGCATCTTCCGGCGCATCGTGCCGGTCGCGGGCGTGGGGGGGGCGGGGGTGGACTTCTCGCCGCTCATAGCGCTGCTCGTGCTACGCTACTTGATTCAACCGGCACTCATCGCTCTGATAAGCATGACGGGTCTCTAGGGAGGGGTCGTCACCATGAAGTTGACGCCGCTTGACATCCATCACAAGGAGTTCCGCCGCTCGATTCGCGGATATGACGACAAGGAGGTCGACGACTTCCTCGACGCCGTCGCAGACGAGTTCGAGCGGCTGTTCAAGGAGAACATCGATCTCTCCGAGCGCATGGAGGCCGCCAGCGAGAAGGTGCGCACGTACCAGCAGATGGAGACGACGCTGCACAACACTCTCGTTGCGGCGCAGCGCTCCGCTGAGGAGATCGTGGCGACCGCACGCGAGGAGGCCGCAACCATCCTGCGCGATGCGGAGGTCAAGGCGAAGGAAGTCATCCACGATGCGCTCACACAGAAGCAGCGCACGACCGGTGAGCTCGTCCGCATCAAGCAGGCCGAAGAGGAGTTCCGCACGAATTTCCGCCAGACCCTCGAGCAGTATCAGGCCGCCATCCGCGAAGTGCCCCTGCCCGAGGACGTGAATGTGCTCGTTGGCAAGACCGAGGCGGGCATGGTCGCCGACGTTGAGGTTGCTACCGAGTCGGCGCTCGCTGCACTCGAGCAGGCGGGTGCGGCCGCCGAGACCGCTGCCGCCGTTGAGCCGCCCTCCGACTTCCTCATCCCGGTCGACGTGCTCGCGCCGGCCGAACCCGAGCCCGCACCCGCCGAGCCGGAGACCCCCGCTCCTGCTCCCGAGCCCGAGCTGGTCGCAGAGTCCGTGCTCAAGCCGGTCGTCGAGCCGGTTGTCGCCGTGCCCGAGCCGGAGCCCGAGCCGGCGGCGGACGCCTGGGCCACCCAGGCCATGCCGACGGTTGACGAGGTTCCTGCTCCCGGGTTTGTCACCGGCGTCCAGCTCGGCGAGACCGAGTCGCCCGAACTGCCGATCGACCTCGAGATCGAGCCCCCGAAGGAGTTCAAGGTCGGCTCGTTCGACGCGCTCGGCGAGCGTGAGGACGACATCGACATCGAGGAGATCGATTAGGTCCGTTCATGGACGCGGCGCGAATAGGGGTACACGTCACCCCCAGGTCGGCCCGCGACGGGATACTGGGCTGGCGTGGGGGTGACGTGTCCGGACGGGTGACCGCTCCTTCCGAGGGCGGGAAGGCGAACGCGGCCGCGTATCGCGTGCTCACATCGGCGTTCGGCGTGCCGAAGTCGGCCCTGACAGTCGCGCGCGGCCACGCGTCGCGCCACAAGCAGGTCGAGGTGAGGGGCATCTCGGAGCGCGAGGTGCACGAGCGGCCTGGCTCACCCGACGAGCTGCTGTCCTGACGATCTGCGGCAGACTTTGCCGGTTGCGTCGCGTTGACCCTGCGCGAGGCCGTGCGCTACCATCGCACGCACGCGGTGTGATGCCGCGCAACAACGGCGAACGGCGATGACGGGGACGAGTAGGCGAGAGCATCTGCCCACGAGCGAGCGGGGACAGTGAGAGCCCGCGGGCACGACCTCGGCCGAAGATCACCCTATCAGCCTCGGACCGAACGCAGCGGCTCGAAGACGCCGCGCTAGTAGGCTCCGACGGAGGCCCCCGTTACTGGGTGACCGAGTGGCGTTCGGGCCGGTCAGGCCCGGTGCAAGCTGGGTGGTACCGCGGAGCGGCGTCGCGCGCTTCGTCCCGGCGAGGGACGGGCGCGCTTTTTTGTGCCCGGCGGCGTGTGTCTCCCGACACGACGAGAGGACCGGACGTGGACTACAAGAGCACCATGAACCTGCCGCAGACCGAGTTCCCGATGCGCGCGAGCCTCGCGACGCGCGAGCCCGAGTGGCTGAAGTTCTGGGACAAGATCGACGTCTACGGCAAGACGCTCGAAGCCACCAAGGACGCGCCGCCGTTCATCCTGCATGACGGCCCTCCATACGCCAACGGTCACATCCACATGGGCACCGCCTTCAACAAGGTCTTCAAGGACCTCATCGTCAAGTACAAGACGATGCGCGGCTTCTACTCGCCCTACGTCCCGGGCTGGGACTGCCACGGGCAGCCGATCGAGCATCAGGTTGAGAAGAACCTCGGCCCTGAGCGCATGGCCGAGATCACGCAGGCCGAGCTGCGCGCCAAGTGCCGCGAGTACGCGCTTCGTTTCGTCGACGTGCAGACCACCGAGTTCCAGCGCCTCGGCGTGCGGGGTGATTTCGAGCGCCCGTACCTCACCCTCAGTCCCGAGTACGAGGCCGGCAACGTCCGCATCTTCGCCGAGCTCTACCGCCGCGGCATGATCTACAAGGGCTCCAAGCCCATCCACTGGTGCACGCGGTGCAAGACCGCACTCGCCGAGGCCGAGATCGAGTACGGCGACGAGACCTCCAACTCCATCTACGTCGCTTTCGACTTCGTCGACCCGCCTGAGGAGTTCGCGGTCGCTGGCCTGCCGGTCTCGGTGCTCATCTGGACGACCACCCCCTGGACGCTTCCGGCGAACGTCGCGGTCACGCTCGCCGAGGACGCCTCCTACGTGGGTATGGTCACAGGCGGCCGCGTGCTCGTTTTCGCCGAGGAGCTCGTCGAGCACGTCGCAGGTGTTGCCGGCTGGGACAACGTCGAGTACGTCATGGGCGAGAGCGGCCAGCCCGCACGCCTGAAGGGCAGCGAGATTGCCGGTCGGCGCTACCGCCAGCCCATTCACCCGGACGTCGAGGGCGTCATCATCACCGGTGAGCATGTCGAGCTTTCCACCGGCACCGGTGCTGTGCACACGGCCCCAGGCCATGGTGAAGAGGACTGGCTCGTGGGCCGGAAGTTCGGGCTGCCCTCTCCGATGCCCGTGGACGATTACGGCGTGTTCGATGCGGGCGGCGGCCCGTTCGCTGGCCTGCATGTCGATGCAGCCAACCCTAAGATCATCGAGTTCCTCGCCGAGGCCGGCACGCTGCTTTCCGCCGGAAAGACGAGCCATTCTTACCCGCACTGCTGGCGCTGCAAGCAGAAGGTCATCTTCCGCGCGACCGAGCAGTGGTTCGTCTCGATGGACTCCGTGTCGCAGGGCACGCCGCTTCGCGAGGGTGCGCTCGCGGCAATCGACACCGTTCAGTGGATTCCGGGCTGGTCGGTCAACCGCATCCGTTCGATGGTCGCCGACCGCCCCGACTGGTGCATCTCACGCCAGCGCGCGTGGGGGGTGCCGATTCCGGTCTTCACCTGCGTGGCGTGCGGCGAAACCATGGCCACGCCCGAGACGTTCGACGCGGTCGTGCGGCTCTTCGAGACCGAGGGTGCCGACGCGTGGTTCACCAAGGACCCGGCCGAGTACCTGCCCGATGATCTCGAGTGCGACCGGTGCGGAGGCAGCACCTTCAAACCTGAAGACGACATCGTTGACGTGTGGTGGGAGAGCGGCGTCAGCCACACAAGCGTGCTCGACGCGCGCGATGAGCTGCACCGTCCAGCTGAACTTTATCTTGAAGGTAGTGACCAGCACCGCGGCTGGTTCCAGTCGGCGCTGCTCACCTCGGTAGGAGCGTATGACGCGGCGCCGTACGAGCGCGTGCTAACCCACGGCTTCATCGTCGACGGCGAGGGCCGCAAGATGAGCAAGTCGCTCGGCAACGTCATCAGCCCGCTCGACGTCATCGAGAAGTCCGGCGCCGACATCATCCGCCTCTGGGCGGCGGCCGCCGACTACAGCCAGGACATCTCGATCTCCGACGAGATCCTCGACCGGACGAGCGAGGCGTACCGGCGGATGCGCAACACCTTCCGCTTCCTCCTCTCCAATCTCTACGACTACGAGCCGCAGATGGCGGTCTCCTGGGAGCAGATGCCCGAGATCGACCGGTACGCGCTCGTCACGCTCGCCGATCTGGTCGACCGCGTCACGCGGGCCTACGACGACTGGAAGTTCCACCAGGTCTACCGGGCCGTGTTCGACTACTGTGTCGTCGACCTCTCCTCGTTCTATCTCGAAGTGCTGAAGGACCGCCTCTACTCCGATGCGCCGGATTCGCTCTTGCGCCGCAGCGCGCAGACGGTCATCGCCGAGGTGCTCACGGCGCTCGTGCGGCTCGTCGCACCCATCCTGACCTTCACCTCCGAAGAGGTCTGGCAGTTCATGCCCGAGGCACTGCGCGATGGCCACGAGAGCGTGCAGCTTGCGGGGTGGCCGAGGGTCGAATACCCGGTCGAAGAAGGCGCGCGCCTTAGGGACGCCTACCAGGTCGTCCTGGAGGTCCGCGATACCGTCACCAAAGCGCTCGAGGACGCACGGAACGCCAAGGTGGTGAACAAGAGCCAGGAGGCGTCGGTCGCCATCACCGCGCCGGCAGCCGTACTCGACGTGCTCGAGGAGCGCGGAGCGGAGGCGATGGCCGAGATGCTGATCGTCTCGACCGTCGTGCTTGCCGGGGGCGAGGGGCTTTCGGTCGCGATCGAACCGGCCTCCGGCGGCAAGTGCCCCCGATGCTGGAACTACCGTGAGGTAGGCGTCGAAGCCGGGCATCCGGAGCTCTGCTCCCGCTGTGCCGCGGTCATCGCCGGCACCTGAGGCACAGGATCCACGTCCCGAGGGGTCTGCTTGCATGATGCGGGCGGACCCCTCGGTGGTATACTCAAAGGTAGATGAACGAGCGTCCGGCTGTCCGGGCGCTTTCCGATACCCGTTGGCGCGAGGTGAGACCGGAATGGACCGCACGACCGAGCAGATGCTTCACACCTTCCTCGAGGCCGAGTTGACACGCCTCGAGGCCGAGGTCGCCGAGATCGAGCTCGAGGGCCACGAGGCTCTCTCCGAGGCGAGCGGTGAGAACAACTACCGCGACCACATGGCAGACCAGGGAACCGCCACGTTCAGCCGGGAGCTCGACATGACCCTCGAGGACAACGTGCGCGATGCACTTGCTGCCGTTCGCAAGGCGCTCGTCCGCATCGATGAGGGGGCCTATGACGTCTGCGAGCGTTGCGGCGGCCCCATCGGTGAGGAGCGTCTCAAGGCGATGCCCACTGCGACGATGTGCATAACGTGCAAGGCCGCAGAGGAATCGCGATAGAGGCGCGCCGTCCGGGCGCGCTGCTCCTGGTGACGGCGGCCGTCGCAATCACCTTCGACCAGATCACGAAGGCGGTGGTTCGCGCCGCGCTCGAGCCTGGCCAGTCCCTGCCGGTCGTCGAGGGCTGGTTCTACCTGACGCACGTGCGCAACACGGGCGCTGCGTTCGGCCTGATGCCCGGCCAACGAGGCCTGTTCATCCTCACATCGCTGCTCGTCCTGGTGGCCATCGGGCTGTACTGGTGGCGCGCGCGGCCGCGCAGCCTCGTGCTCGCTCTCTCTCTCGGGCTCGTTTCCGGCGGTGCGATCGGAAACCTGATCGATCGCGCGCTTTCCGGCAGGGTCACCGACTTCTTCGACACGCTGATCATCCCGATTTTCAACATCGCGGACATGGCCATAGTCGGCGGGGCGATCGGACTGTTCGTGTGGGCGTTGTTCGCCCCGATCGAGCATCATGACGAGGTTGAGCTGGTTGAGGATGATGCGGTGGACCTGGGCAAGGTGGAAGCCGGGCTCTCGGATGTGCTGGCGGTGAGCGACGGCCCACTCGACCCGCCTGGCGAGATGCCGGACGGCGCACGGTGAGCGACTCCCGGCACTTCGAATTCACCGTGCGTGGTGAGGATGCGGGCCAACGGCTCGACACGCTCCTGGGTCATGCCGAAGAGCTCGTATCACGCAGCGCCGCGGTGAGACTCATCGATGCAGGCCTCGTGCTCGTGAACGGAGAGCTCGTCACCAAGCGCCACGTCGTGCGCGCCGGCGAGCTCGTCTCGGTCGAGATACCGCCGCCTGAGGGCTACGACCTGGAGCCCGAGGACATCCCGCTCGACATCCGCTTCGAGGATGACGACATGATCGTGCTCTCTAAGCAGGCCGACCTCGTCGTCCATCCGGCGCAGGGCAACTGGACGGGCACCCTCGTGCACGCGCTCCTTGCGCACGCCCGCGAGCTCGGCTCGCTGCAGGGGGAGGACCGCCCGGGCATCGTCCACCGGCTCGACAAGGACACCACCGGGCTCATGATGGTCGCCAAGAACGACCGTGCGCAGGCCGAGCTCTCCGAGGCGATCAAGATCCGCGCCATCGACCGTCGCTACCTCGCGCTCGTGCATGGCTACATCGCACCCGACAGCGGGCTGATCGACGCCCCGCTCGGCCGCGATCCCCGCGACCGCAAGAGGATGGCGGTCGTCGAATCCACCTCGGCACGCCAGTCGGTCACCACCTTCCGCGTGCTCGAGCGCTACATGGCCGGCACGCACGACGACGGCTACACGCTCGCAGAGTGCAAGCTCTACACGGGCCGTACCCACCAGATCCGCGTCCACATGGCCTACATCGACCACGCCGTGGTCGGCGACCAGACGTACGGGCAGCGCAAGCCCAGGGCCGATCGGGGGCTCACAAGGCAGTTCCTGCACGCGTACCGGCTCGAACTCGACCACCCGATAAGCGGAGAGCGCCTCGCGTTCGCAGACCCGCTGCCGGCCGACCTCGCGAAGGTGCTTCGAGAGATCGAGCCGGATTCGATGGGCCGGAGCGCGGCCGGTGACGAGGTATTCGGGATGCTGGAGGGGGCGGGATAGGCATCAGCATGCGATCGGCGCGATTGAGGGTTGGAATCGCTCCCCCGTACTGCTATCTTCAGGACGACCTTTAAGACCGGTCCCGTGAGGCCGGCAAGGGAACACAGCGACGGTCCGGTCCGCGAGAAGCGGTGCCGACGCTGCATGTGCCTTCTTGCCGCCTGGCGAGGAGGCGTTTTCGTCTCCGGGATCGGCTGGACGCGGGCTTGACCCGCGAACGGAAGGAGGCGCAACGCAGCCGTGGAGTACCGCATGAAGGCCGTTGTGATGGATGCGGAGGCCATCGACCGAGCGCTCACCCGCATCGCGCACGAGATCCTCGAGGCGAACAAGGGGTGCTCGGAGATCGCGCTCGTGGGAATCGTGACCCGCGGCGCCGAGCTCGCCGAGCGGCTCGCAGAGCGCATCGAGCGCATCGAGGGGGTTCGGGTTCCGGTCGGCAAGGTGGACATCTCGTTCTACCGTGACGACGTGGCCACCCGCCTCTCTCCCGAGGTGCACCGCACCGACATCCCGTTCGACGTCGAGGGCAGGCACATCGTGCTCGCCGACGACGTGCTCTACACCGGGCGCACCATCCGTGCCGCGATGGACGCCATCATGGACTACGGCCGCCCGCACTCGATCCAGCTGGCCGTGCTCGTGGACCGCGGGCATCGCGAGCTGCCCATCCGCGCGGACTACGTCGGCAAGAACGTCCCGACCTCGCGCAAAGAGCGCGTGAAGGCCCGGTTCGCCGGTGTCGACGGCGCCGACTCCGTCGAGATCCTCGAGGAGGCGGGTGCCTGATGAGCTCGCTTTCCTGCCGGCACATCATGACGATGGACGACGTGAGCCCCGAGGACATCACGACGATCCTCGACACCGCCGAGTCGTTCAAGGAGGTCAACGAGCGCCGCATCAAGAAGCTCCCCACGCTTCGCGGCCGCACGATCGTGAACCTCTTCCTCGAACCCTCCACCCGCACGCGGATGTCCTTCGAGATCGCCGCCAAGCGTCTCTCGGCCGATGGCGTCAACATGACCGCATCGGCTTCGGCGACGGTGAAGGGCGAGAGCCTGCGCGACACCGCCAAGACGCTCTCAGCGATGGCGTGCGATCTGATCGTCGTGCGCCACAAGTACGCGGGTGCGCCCCAAGTGCTCGCCGAGTGCATGGACGCGCACGTGGTCAACGGCGGTGACGGCAAGAACCAGCACCCCACGCAGGCGCTGCTCGACCTGTTCACGATCCGGCAGCACGCGGGACGTCTCGAGGGCCTCACCGTGGGGATCGTGGGCGACATCTGCCACAGCCGTGTCGCCGGCTCGCTCGTACCAGCGCTCAACAAGGTGGGCGCCAAGCCGGTCATCATCGCGCCGCCCACGCTCCTGCCTGCCCGGCCCGACGTGCTCGGCGCCGAGGTCGCGACGTCGCTCGACGAAGTGCTGCCCTCACTCGACATCGCCTACATGCTGCGCATTCAGATGGAGCGTGCCGAAGGGATGCCGTTCCCGTCGATCCGCGAGTACGCGCGGTTCTACGGCATGAACGAGACGCGCCTTGCCGCGGCCAAGCCCGAGATGCTCGTCATGCACCCCGGGCCGATGAACCGCGGCGTGGAGGTCACCTCGGCGGTGGCTGATTCGCCGCGCGCGATCGTGCTCGACCAGGTCAATGCCGGTGTCGCCGTGCGCATGGCCGTGATGTACCTGCTCCTGGGAGGTGAGAGCGGTGGCGCTGCTGCTTAGGAACGGCCGCCTGGTCGACCCCGCCACGGGCCGCGACGAGGTCGCCGACATGATCGTCCGTGACGGCCGCATCGTCGAGATCGGCGAGGACCTCACGATCCCGAAGGGCGCCACCATCGAGTGCGCCGAGAAGATCGTCGTGCCCGGGCTCGTGGACCTGCACACGCACCTGCGCGAGCCGGGCCGCGAGGACAAGGAGACGGTCGCCAGCGGCACGCGGGCAGCTGCCCACGGGGGCTTCACAGCGGTCTGCGCGATGCCCAACACCAACCCCATCTGCGACACGGGTTCGAAGGTCCGCTTCCTCGTGGAGCGCGCCGAGGAGACCGGCGTGGTGCGCGTGCACCCCGTAGGCGCGCTCACCGCGGGTCAGAAGGGCGAGGCGATCGCCGAGATCGGCGACATGGTGGCCGAGGGCGCGGTGGCGTTCTCCGACGACGGGCGCGGCGTGCAGGACTCCGGCATGATGCGCCGCGTGATGGACTATGCGAAAGCGTTCGACACCGTCATCGTGAGTCACTGCGAGGACGAGTCGCTTGCTGCGGGCGGCGTCGTGAACGAGGGCGTCGTCTCGACGCGCCTCGGGCTTTCGGGCTGGTCGGCCGCCGCCGAGGAGATCGCGGTCGCCCGCGACATACGCATCGCTGAGCTCACCGGGTGCCGGCTGCACCTTGCGCACCTCTCGACCGCGGGCTCGGTGGCGCTCGTGCGCGAGGCGAAGGCCGCAGGTCTGGCGGTCACCGCCGAGGTCACGCCACACCACCTGTTCCTCGACGAGGAAGCTCTCGACCGCACCTACGACACGAACCTCAAAATGAACCCGCCGCTGCGTACCGCCGAGGACCGTGAGGCGCTCGTCGAGGCGCTGCTCGACGGGACCGTCGACTGCATCGCCACCGACCACGCCCCGCACGCGCGCCACGAGAAGGAGCTCGAGTTCGAGTTGGCGCCTTTCGGCACGACGGGGCTGGAGACCGCAGTTTCGCTCGTCATCACGCATCTCGTGCAACCGGGCCGCATGGAGTGGGCGGACCTCGTGCGCGTGATGGCGATCGCCCCGCGCACCGCGTTCAAACTGCCTGAAGTGCGCCTCGAGCCGGGGGCCGTCGCTGACCTCACCGTCATCGACCCCGAAGCGCGGGTCGAGGTCACACCCGACTGGTTCGCGTCGAAGTCGTCGAACTCGGCGTTCCTTGGGGCCACACTGCTCGGAAAAGCGACCGACGTGCTCGTCGAAGGCCGCTTCGCGCTGAAGAACGGAAAGGTGGTCGACTGAGTGAGCGACACCCCCGCACTACTCGCGCTCGAAGACGGCACCGTGTTCGTCGGGCGCTCCTGCGGCGCTTCGGGTGAGACCGCCGGAGAGCTCGTCTTCAACACCTCGCTCTCCGGCTACCAGGAGGTTATCACCGACCCGTCCTACGCTGGCCAGATCGTCACGATGACGATGCCGCACATCGGCAACTACGGCGCTAACGGGGCCGACATGGAGTCGCGCGGGGTGTTCGCCGCCGGGTTCGTGGTGCGAGAGCTTTCCGAGCTTGCCTCGAACTGGCGTGCCGAGGAGTCGATGGGCTCCTTCCTCAGGCGTCACGGTGTCGTAGCGATCGAGGGCGTCGACACCCGCCGCCTCACGCGGCACATCCGTGAGGCGGGTGCGATGCGCGCGGTGCTCTCGACGACCGACCTCGACCCGGCCTCTCTCGTTGCCAAGGCGGCCGCGTCGCCCGGTCTGGTGGGGCGCGATCTCGTCGTCGAGGTGGCCGTGACCGAACCGTACCGGTGGGGGAGCGAGGGCCCTGACGGCCTGCCGGTCGACACGGGCATACTGCCGGTGGAGCCGCGCTACCGGGTGGTCGCACTCGACTCGGGCATTAAGTACAACATCCTCAGGCGGCTCGCTGAGGCCGACTGTGACGTCACGGTCGTCCCGCCGACCACCCCGGCCACCGACATCCTCGCCGAGGCGCCAGACGGCGTGTTTCTCGCCAACGGCCCGGGTGATCCGGCGGCGGTCGACTACCTCTACCGGACGCTCACCGAGCTCATCGGCAAGGTGCCGGTCTTCGGCATCTGCCTCGGGCATCAGATGCTCTCCCTTGCGGTGGGGTGTTCGACGTACAAGCTCAAGTACGGACACCGGGGCGGCAACCAGCCGGTGAAGAACCTGCTCACCGGCAGGGTTGAGATCACGAGCCAGAACCACGGGTTCTGCGTGGACTTCGGGTCGATCGGGCCGCTCGTGCCCGCGGACTCGGCCGGGCTCGAGCACGACGCGAACGACCTCGCCGCATGGGCGTCGGCAGGAGTGGCACCGGTGGTGCGCTCGGAGCGCTTCGGGCGCGTGCAGCTGACCCACATCAATCTCAACGACATGACCACCGAGGGCATCCGTCTGCTGGACGCGAGCGCCTTCAGCGTGCAGTACCACCCCGAGGCGGCGCCCGGACCGCACGACTCGCGCTACCTGTTCGGCGCATTTGCCGCGATGATGGACGGTCAAGCCGACTACCTGTCGGTCGGCACGTAGGAAGGACTACCGTGATCCGAAGCGTGCTCCTGCCGGCTGACTTCACTGACGAGTCCCGGCTCGTCCTGCGCTTCGCGGCCGGGCTCGGCGCACTAGGCGTCAGGCGGGTCGTGCTCGGCAATGTCGTCGATGCCTCCGGCATGGAAGGCCCGGTCATCGCTGCCGAGATGGACCGGGCGCGCGACGCGGTACGCGGCGCGGCGGGACCTCTCATCGACGCCGGACTCGACGTCGAGGTCCGGATCGCGGCCGGCGGAGACCCTTCGGAGGGTATCCTCGGGCTAGCAGCCGATGCAAACGTCGACGCCATCGTCTGCGGCTCGCACGGCAAAGGGACTGTGGAGCGGCTCATTGCGGGCTCGGTGTCCGAGGAGGTCATCGCCAACGCGGACGTGCCCTCGATGATGGTGCGGTTCAGCCTGCTCGCGACGGTCGATGAACCTGCCGACCTTCTGCGCTCCTTCGGCCGTACCCTCGTGCTGACCACGGACTTCTCGGCAGCCTCGACGCGTGCGCTGATGACCATCCTCGATCTGCCCCGGGGCGGTGTCGGCACGTTGTTCATCGTCCACGCGCTCGATCCCTCGCTCGGCGGCGAGCAGCTGCGCAAGGCCGAGACGGGCGCGGAGTTCCAGCTGCGCAACATGGCCGACATGGCCGCGCAGAAGGGTATCGTGGCGCGACCCGTGATCCGTCAGGGAGAACCCAGCCGCGTCGCTCTGCGCGAGATAGACGAGCGCCGTGCCACGGGCGTGGTGGCGGGCACGCGTGGCCGCGGACCGCTCACCGATGCCCTGCTCGGCAGCGTCTCGCTCACGCTCGTGCGCCAGGCGTCGTGTCCGGTGCTGATAGTCCACTAGCCAACGAGAAGGAGCACGCGTGCCCCGTCGTGACGACATCCACAAGATCCTCGTGATCGGCTCCGGCCCGATCATCATCGGCCAGGCCTGCGAGTTCGACTACTCCGGCGCCCAGGCGTGCAAGGTGCTGCGCGACGATGGTTTCGAGGTAGTGCTCGTCAACTCGAATCCGGCGACGATCATGACCGACCCCGAGCTCGCACATCGCACGTATGTCGAGCCGGTCACACCCGAGTTCGTGAAGAAGGTGATCGAGCGGGAGCGCCCCGACGCCCTGCTGCCCACGCTCGGTGGCCAGACGGGGCTCAACTGCGCGGTCGCGCTCGCCGAGTCCGGCGTGCTGGACGAGTACGGCGTGGAGCTTATCGGTGCGAAGCTCGATGTCATCAGGAAGGGCGAGGACCGCAAGCTCTTCGCCGAAGCCATGGAGCGGATCGGGCTCGACGTGCCGAGGAGCGGATACGCGTACTCCGTGCGCGACGCCGAGGAGCATGTGGGCGAGATGGGTTTCCCGGTGGTCGTCCGGCCGAGCTTCACGCTCGGCGGAGCGGGCGGCGGCATCGCCTACAACATCGAGGAGCTGCGCGACATCGTCTCGCACGGCATCGCGCTCTCGCCGGTCGCCGAGGTGCTCATCGAGGAGAGCGTTCTCGGCTGGAAAGAGTTCGAGATGGAGGTCATGCGCGACCGCAACGACAACGCGGTGATCGTGTGCTCGATCGAGAACTTCGATGCGATGGGCGTGCACACCGGCGACTCGATCACCGTCGCTCCGGCACAGACGCTCACGGACCGCGAGTATCAGGTCATGCGCGACGCGTCCCTCGCGATCATGCGCGAGATCGGCGTGGAGACCGGCGGCAGCAACGTGCAGTTCGCGGTCGACCCGGCCACGGGCCGCCTCGTCGTGATCGAGATGAACCCGCGCGTCTCACGCTCCTCAGCGCTCGCCTCGAAGGCGACGGGCTTCCCAATTGCGAAGTTCGCGGCGAAGCTTGCGGTCGGCTACACGCTCGACGAGATCCCCAACGACATCACGAAGAAGACGCCCGCGTGCTTCGAGCCGAGCATCGACTACACGGTGGTCAAGGTCCCGCGCTGGGCATTCGAGAAGTTCCGGGGCACCGATACCACGCTCACCACCCGCATGAAGTCGGTGGGCGAGGCGATGGCCATCGGGCGCACGTTCGCCGAGGCGTTCGGCAAGGCGATGCGCTCGCTCGAAAACGGGCGCGCGGGTCTCGGCTGCGACGGCAAGGACGTGTTCGACGAAAACAAGTTCGACGCGATGCTCGCCACGCCGACCGAGCGCCGGCCCTACTACATCGCCGAAGCGTTCCGGCGGGGCCGCACCGTGGAGGATGTTCACGGCCTGACGCACGTCGACCCCTGGTTCCTCGCACAGATCGAGCGGGCCATCCGCATCGAGGCCGAGATCGCGCAGGCCGGTTCGCTCGACGCGATCGACGCCGTGCTGCTGCGCCGCGCCAAGCAGCACGGCCTGGCCGATGCTCAGATCGCGCACGCGCTCGGTGCAGCTGAGGCAGAGGTTCGCGCCCGAAGGCTCGAGCTCGGCGTGAAGCCGACCTTCAAGGCGGTCGACACCTGCGCCGCCGAGTTCGCGGCGGGCACCCCGTACTACTACAAGACCTACGAGGAAGAGGACGAGGTCGCTCCGTCCGACCGCCCGAAGGCGATGATCCTCGGGGCCGGGCCCAACCGCATCGGCCAGGGTATCGAGTTCGACTACTGCTGTGTGCACGCGGCCTATGCGCTGTCCGACCTCGGCTTCGAGACCGTCATGGTCAACTGCAACCCCGAGACGGTCTCGACGGACTACGACACCTCCGATCGCCTGTACTTCGAGCCGTTGACTTTCGAGGACGTGATGGATGTCGTCGAGGCCGAGCAGCCGGCAGGCGTGGTCGTGACGTTCGGCGGCCAGACGCCGCTCAAGCTCGCGCACGCGCTCGAGGACGCGGGCGTGCCGATCATGGGCACCGCACCCGAGGCGATCGACCTCGCCGAGGACCGCAAGCGTTTCTCGGCGGTGCTCGACCGGCTCGGCATCGCATACCCGGCAGCGGGCACCGCCTACACGCACGAGGAGGCGGTCGAAGTCGCGCGCCGCATCGGGTTCCCGCTGCTCGTTCGGCCGAGCTACGTGCTCGGCGGCCGCGGCATGGTGATCGCCTACAACGAGGAGTACCTCGGCCGGTACATGGATGAGGCGGCAAGCGTCTCGCCGGAGCACCCAGTGCTGCTCGACCGCTTCCTCGAGGGTGCGATCGAGGTCGACGTCGACGCGGTGTGCGACGGCGAGACCGTCTATGTCGCCGGCGTGATGGAGCACATCGAGGAGGCGGGTATCCACTCGGGCGACTCGGCCTGCTGCATCCCGCCGTTCTCGCTGGGCGAGGAGACGGTCGCCACGATCGTCGCAGACGCGCGCAGGCTCGCGCTCGAACTCGGCGTGCGAGGGCTCATCAACATCCAGTTCGCGGTGAAGGACCAGAAGGTCTACGTGCTCGAGGTGAACCCGCGTGCGAGCCGCACCGTCCCGTTCGTGAGCAAGGCCACCGGCGTGCAGCTTGCCAAGGTCGCCGCACGCGTAATGGCGGGGGAGAAGCTCGCTGCGATGGACCTGCCGCCGGAGCTGCGCGAGCTCGGGAGGTACTGCGTCAAGGAGGCGGTCATGCCGTTCGGCCGCTTCCCGGGAGCGGATTCGGTGCTCGGCCCCGAGATGAAGTCGACCGGCGAGGTCATGGGGGTCGCGGCCGACTTCCCGGCGGCCTACGCGAAGTCGCAGCTCGCGATCGACTACTCGCTGCCGCGCGAGGGTGCCGCGTTCATCAGTGTGAGCGACCGCGACAAGCGTTCGATCCTGCCGGTCGCGCGCCACCTTCACTCGCTCGGCTTCCGCATCCTGTCGACCCGCGGCACTGCGCGCAGCTTCAAGGCCGCTGGCCTGCCGGTGACCGAGGTGCTCAAGGTGCACGAAGGCCGTCCCAACATCGTCGACGCGATGAAGAACGGCGATGTCCAGCTCGTGATCAACACGCCGTTCGGTCAGGAGACGCGCTCGGACGGATACCACATCCGCGCGGCGGCTATCCGGCACGGCATCACCAACATCACGACGGTGCCCGCCGCGAACGCGGTCGTGGACGCGATCGATGCGGTGGTCAGCGGCGAAGGGCGGCTCGACGTCATCGCGTTGCAGGACTTCAAGGACGGAGATGCGTGATGGGCGGCTGTGCCTGCTCGCATCATGCGGTGTCGCCGGCGCTCGAACGCGTGACCGTCGTCGCTAACGAGCAGGTCGCCACCGGCGTCGGGCTCGTGGTCTTCGAAGCTCCGCGGACCGCAGCCGAGGTGCTTCCCGGTCAGTTCGTGCACATACGCATCGCCGAGGGCACCTCGTTCATCCTGCGACGCCCCTTCTCGGTGCACCGCGTGCGCGGAGGACGCATCGAGATCCTCTACCAGGTCGTCGGTGTGGGCACGCGCGCTCTCGCAGAGGCCGGGCCGGGAACGGTGATGGACCTCGTGGGGCCGCTCGGCCACGGCTGGGAGATCCCTGAGGGAGCTGCTCACGCGCTGCTCGTCGCGGGCGGACTCGGTGCAGCACCGCTCGGCATGCTCGCGGAGGAGCTCGCGCGGCGCGGAGTCGCGGTTACCGTCGCCGCCGGCGCGCCGAGCGAGAAGCGGCTGCTCGCTCGGGAGCTGTTCGAGGAGGTTGCCCGCCGGGTCGAGCTCGCCACCGACGACGGGTCATGCGGTACGACCGGCCTTGTCACGGGTGTGTGCGAGTCCCTGCTCGATGACGAGGCACTCGACGTCGTCTACACGTGCGGCCCGGAGCCGATGCAGCGTATCGTCGCAGCTCAGGCAGCGGCGGCGGGGATATCGTGTCAGGTGTCGCTGGAGCGGCTCATGGCCTGTGGGATCGGAGCGTGCCTCTCGTGCGTCGTACCGACGACCGACGGCCTCATGCGCGCCTGTGTAGACGGTCCGGTTTTCGATGCAGCCTCGGTTGTCTGGGAGTCGGCGGAACGGGTGCCAGAACACTCAAGTTAGAGTCGAAGTAGAGAGTGAGTGAGCGCGTGACTCAGAGCGTCGACATGAGCGTCACACTGGCCGGACTGCGGCTCCGCTCGCCGGTCCTCACCGCGTCGGGCACCTTCGCGAGCGGCCGCGAGTTCGCCGACTTCATCGACCTTGAGCGCCTCGGCGCCGTGGTCACCAAGGGCGTCTCCCTCGAGCCCTGGGAGGGAAACCGGGGCCCCCGCATCGCCGAGACGGCGAGTGGGATGCTGAACTCGATCGGCCTGCAGAACCCCGGCGTCGAGGCGTTCTGTGCCACGGACCTGGTGTGGCTCGCCGAGATTGAAGTGCCCGTCATCGTCAACGTCTCCGGCCACTCGGCCGATGAGTACGCGGCGGTCATCGAGCGGCTCGAGCGCGAACCGGGCATCTCGGCGTACGAAATCAACATCTCGTGCCCGAACGTGGATGCGGGGGGGATGGCGTTCGGGACTGCCTGTGCACCGGCCGAGCGGGTGACCCGTGCGTGCCGGTCTGCGACCTCACGCCCCCTGATCGTGAAGCTGTCGCCCAACGTCACCAACATCACCGAGATCGCGCGTGCCGTCGAGTCGGCCGGCGCCGACGCGGTCTCGCTGATCAACACCCTGCTCGGGATGGCCATCGATGCCCGGACGTTCCGTCCGCGGCTCGCACGCATCGTCGGTGGCCTGTCCGGCCCTGCCGTCAAGCCGGTCGCGCTGCGCATGGTCTGGCAGGTAGCGAACGCGGTCGACGTCCCCGTCATCGGCATGGGGGGTATCGCGGACGCCGAAGACGCTGTCGAGTTCATGCTCGCGGGGGCGACTGCGGTGTCCGTCGGAACCGCCAACTTCGTCGATCCCACATCGGCCATCCGGATAACCGACGGTCTCGCCGAGTTCTGCCGCGCCCGCAGCATCCCGCGCGTCGCCGAGCTGACCGGCGCCCTGCGCACGTGACCGCGTTCGAGCCGGACACGACTGCTGAACCGGAAGCCGGTGGCACGCGTCGCGTGAGCACATCGCTGGTTGCCGGAGCTGTGGTGATCGCATTCCTCATAGCATGTCCCTGCGCCGTCTCGGCCTTCATCGCGGGCCGGGTGTTCGTCGCGGACTCTCGCGTCGAGTACTCCAGGTGGGTCGAGTCGTCGCATCGCGTGGCATGGAGCGGGGAGGGCCGCTACGGCGTGGCACAGGTGATCGGTGCGGATGGCACGCCAGAGATCCTCGCGTGGGACCGGCAGAGCGGGCGGGTACGTGCGGCGTCCGGATACCGGCTTGCCGCTGTCGAACGGTTTGCCGCGGTCGCGTGGCTCGTCCCCGTCTCCCAGCAGGAGCTGACCGAGCGTCTCGACGGCGAGTGGGGAGCGGTCCTCGTGTCGGCGGGTGGCGCATTCGACAGCGTGCCCGAGTCGCTGTTGGCGTGGCAGCTCGATACCGACGCACCTTCGGAGGCCCTGCCCCCGGAACCCGCGTGGGCGCGCTGGCCGGGCCCCGACGCATGGTCGGCGACGGCGATCGTCGACCCCAGGCGTGGCGCGCACCCGGCAACTCTAGTAATCGAGACGACGGCTGATCCGGCCGCGGACAGCACGGTGGCGTTGCCGGCGGACGTCTCGACATTCGATCCGGTCGGATGGTCGGCCTCGGGGCGCTATTTCGCGCTCGCCGAGATGATTCCGAGCGAACCCGTGGAAGGGAATGGGCTGATCACCCGCCGGCTCTTCGTGGTCGATGCGTCAGAAGCACGAGTTGTCACGACGGCGACCCAGCAGGTCACCCCCGAATCCGGCCCGGCACCGGTGTGGGACGAGGGGCGCGACCTGCTGCTGTGGGTCGAACCCGGTGAGGACACGCTCGCCGGGTCGCCGTCCTCGCTCGAACCGGCCGTGCTCGGGCTCGTGCCTGGCGGCACGGCCCGCCCCGCGCAGGAGTTGCTCGGCGCGGAGGAGGGGCCAGGCGCCGGGCTACGCGCGGCGGGAGTCCACCGAAGCGCATCCGACGGCGTGCTCCTCGAGTCGGGCGGCAGGCTCGTGCGCTGGTCGTCAGGGAAGGAAATCGTCGAGCTGTGGGGTATTCCACCGGATTCGACCTCGGCGCCGGTGTACCATCGGGACGGCGGGTGGCTCGTGCTTGCGACCGAGTATGAGGCCGACAGGGCGCGCTCGCGCGACCTCCTCTTGCACCTTGCCGGTGAGATGGGGGAGTGGGAGGCGGCATGGACGGGCGCGTGGAGAGACGGGGAGAAGTGATCAGGCCGTGACGGACGCATCGCATATCGACCAGGACCGGCTCAGGCGCGCGATTATCGTCGCGCTCGACACTGATGCCCACACCGCCCTCTCGTTCGCGCGGACGTTGCGCGGGCGTGTCGATCACCTCAAGGTCGGCATGACCCTCTACTACGCGGAGGGCGCCGGTATCGTTGCCCGTCTGGTCGACATGGGCTTCTCGGTCTTCGTCGACCTGAAGCTCCACGACATCCCACACCAGGTCGAAGGCGCGGCCTGGCAGCTTGCCAGCGGGGGTGCGAGCATGTTCACGGTGCACGCCTCGGGCGGGCGAGCCATGATGGAGGCAGCGGTGCAGGGTGCCTGCGAGGGCAGCGCCGAGTGCGGTGCGGATACGCCGGACGTGCTTGCGGTAACCGTGCTGACGAGCCTGGATGAGAGCGCGCTCGTTGAAGTCGGCGTCACGCACAGCCCTGCTGCACAGGTCGACGCCCTCACGCGGCTCGCGCGCGAAGCGGGAGTGCAGGGTGTGGTGTGCTCACCGCACGAAGCTGCCGCAGCCCGTACGGCGCTCGGGCCGGAGTCGCTCGTCGTTACACCGGGTATTCGCCCCGCCTGGTCGGCTGCGGACGATCAGGCCCGGATCGCGACCCCTTCGAGCGCGCTGGCCGCCGGCGCATCGCATCTCGTCATCGGGCGGCCTATCACTGAAGCGGTCGACCCGGTCGCCGCCCTCGAACGCATCGTCAGGGAAGGGTGAGCGAGATGAGCGAGATCACGCCGATGACCGAGGACGAGGTGCGCGCGGCCCTCGAGGAGGCGGGTGCGATCCTGCACGGCCACTTCCAGCTGACCAGCGGGCGGCACTCGGGTACCTACGTCCAGTGTGCCCGAATCCTCGAGGACACCGAACTGACGACGCGGCTCGCGGCCACCGCTGCGGAACGCCTTGAGGGGCGGACATGCGACCTGGTGGCCTCACCTGCCGTTGGTGGAATCATTATCGGATTCGCTGTGGCACAGGCCCTCGGCCTCAAGTTCATATTCAGCGAACGCGCGGAGGGACGGATGGCCTTCCGTCGCTCGTTCCGGGTACCCCCCGGATCGAGGGTGCTGATCGTAGAAGACGTGGTCACAACGGGTGGATCCGTGGCCGAAGTGGCCGAACTGGTGCGTGAGGCGGGTGCTGAAGTCGGTGCGGTCGTGTCTATCATCGATCGCGGCGGCCCCAAGGCATTCACCGACGAGCTCCTCCCTCTCTTGAGACTCGAGGTCGAGTCGTGGGAGCCATCTGAGTGTGTCCATTGCAGGTCTTCGGTCCCACTCGATTCACCCGGGAGCCGTCGGCTCTGAAGCAATGCTTGGCATCCTCGCAGGTCAGGCGTAACATCTATTGCTGCAAGACGGTTGTAAGGGACTCACGCTTGTGCATACAATCGTGAGGCGTCGAGCAAGCTCCGTCACTGAGGACGAGGAGGAACCATGGCACTTCCGAACCTTTCCGACGCGGATCGGCAGGCTGCGCTCAAGAAGGCCGCAGAGGCCCGCCAGAAGCGCGCCGAGCTTCGTGCGAAGATCAAGAGCGGCGACATGTCCTTCGCTCAGGTGATGGCGAAGACGGACGATCCAATCGTCGCCCGGATGAAGGTCTCCACCCTGCTCGAAAGCCTGCCGGGCTACGGCAAGGCCAAGGCCGCCAAGATCATGGACGAGCTGCAGATCTCTGAGAGCCGCCGCATCCAGGGCCTTGGCGCCCGCCAGCGTGAGGCCCTCATGGAGAAGCTCGGCTGATCGCTGCTCTGCCGAACGGACGATCATCCGTGGAGCGGGCAGGTCCGAGCGGCCGGCCCGGAGAGGTGTTTATCGTGTCCGGGCCGTCAGGCGCGGGCAAGGGCACGCTCGTCCGGAAGCTGCTCGAGCGTGACCCCGCGATTTGGCTGTCTGTCTCCGCTACCACTCGCACTCCTCGGCCAGGGGAGTCAGAAGGCGTCCACTACGTCTTCCTCTCGGCCGGGGAGTTCGAGCGCGTCAGGGCCGAAGGCGGCTTCCTCGAGTGGGCTGAAGTCCACGGGAACCGCTACGGCACGCTGCGTGCGGCGATCGAGGAGCGGACGCGTGCCGGGCAGACCGTGATTCTCGAGATCGATCCGCAAGGGGCGGAGCAGGTCAAACGCGCCATGCCCTCGGCGGTACTCGTGTTCATCGCACCCCCGTCCTTCTCAGAGCTCCGACGTCGTCTCGAGCGTCGGGGCAGCGAGACGCCGGACCAGATCGAGCGGCGACTGCATCGCGCTGTCGCGGAGCTGGAGATTGCGGGCACCTACGACTATGTGGTAATTAATGACGACGTCGCGCGGGCCACGGACGAGCTCGCATGCATCGTCGAATCCCACACGCACCCGCGCGTGCCTGAGGTGAAGGACTGAAGCCCCCATGGTCATCAAGCCCGAGATTGATCTGTTGCTCGACAAGGTCGACTCCAAGTACACGCTGTGCATCGTCTCCGCCCGCCGGGCGCGGCAGATAAACGACATGCTGCACGGCGTACGCGACCAGGCGCTGCTCGCCCTGCACTCCTCGCAGATGATCTCGGAGCTCACCAAGACCAAGCCGCTGACCAAGGCGCTCGAGGAGATCGCAGTCGGCGACGTCAGCTACGAGCGGGTCCAGGACAGCTACAAGTAGCCGGCGCGCCATGTTCGAGCGCGCCGCACTCATCCACTACCACGAGATCGGCCTGAAAGGCCGCAACCGCTCTGTCTTCGAGCGCCGTCTGCAGGACAACCTTGCGCACGCGGTCGGCGGACTGACGTCCGAGCGCGTCGAGCGCGTCTCCAGCCGCCTGCTCGTGCGCGTCTCCGAACATGCGCTCCTTGACGAGGCGTGCGCCTGCGCGGCGGCGACGCCGGGCGTGTCGTACGCGGCCGCGGCCTACGTCACGTCGCGCGAGGCCCGCGACATGAACGCGGCCGCGCTCCTCGCGGTCCGCGAGGTGCCCGACGCTCGGACCTTCGCCGTCGAGGCGCGGCGCTCGAACACCGATCACCCGATCTCATCGCTCGATATGAACCGCTTGATCGGCCAGCACATCGTGGATGAGACCGGCCTTGCGGTCGACCTCTCGGACCCGGACGTGAGGTGTCACGTCGAGGTCGTGCAGGGCGAGGCATACATCTTCAGCCGCAAGTTCCCGGGCGTGGGCGGACTCCCGGTGGGCACTGCGGGCACTGTGGTGTCGTTGCTCTCCGCTGGTATCGATTCGCCCGTCGCGACGTGGCGGCTCATCAAGCGCGGTGCGGTGGCCGTGGGCGTCCATTTCTCGGGCAGGCCCCAGACCACGGATGCGTCGGAGCGCCTCGTCTTCGAGATCGGGAACGCACTTGCACGCTACGGCGGGCTCGGGCGCGTCTACGTCGTGCCCTTCGGTGACCTGCAGCGCGAGATATCTCTTGCCGCTCCTCCCGACCTGCGTGTACTGCTCTACCGCCGGCTGATGGTGCGGGTCGCCGAGCGCATCGCGGCCGCCGAGGACGCGCGGGCGCTTGTCACGGGCGAGAGTCTCGGTCAGGTGGCCTCCCAGACACTCGACAACATCGCCGCAGTCGACGAGGCGGCGTCGCTGCCCGTGCTCCGCCCGCTGATCGGCACCGACAAGCTCGAGATAATCGCCGAGGCCCGCGCGATCGGGACATACGAGCTCTCGACCCAGGACCACGTCGACTGCTGCACGCTCTTCATGCCGCGCCGACCGGCAACACATGCGACCGTCGCCGAGGTGCGGGCGGCCGAAACGGACCTGGAAGTCGACCGGATGGTGGCCGTGGCGGTCGCATCGGCGGGCTACCGCGATTTCACGTGCCCCGCCTACCGGCCCCCCGCGGCGCTGCCAGACGGGGTGGCTACTGCAGGGCGGTCGTGATGGCCCCGTCCGCACCCGATCGCCCGCTGCGCATTCTTGCTCTCGAGCCGTACTACGGCGGCTCTCACCGCGCCGTCCTCGACGGCCTTGTGGAACACGTGCCGGCCGAGTGGACGCTGCTGACACTACCTGCGCGCAAATGGAAGTGGCGGATGCGGGGCGCGGCCGTCACGATGGCGGGCGAGGCGCGTGAGCGCGCCGAGGCCGCGCAGTCCGGCGCGGGCGAACGCAGACCACCCTGGGACCTCGTCTTCGCCTCGACCTTCCTGAACCTCGCGGAGTTCAGGGGGCTTGTGGGCTCGGAGGTCGCTGCGGTGCCCGCGATCGTGTACTTCCACGAGAACCAGCTCGTCTACCCGAACCGTCACGAGGCGGAGTGGGACTACCAGTTTCCGCTGACCAACATCACGAGCGCGCTGTCTGCAGAGCGCTGCCTGTTCAACACGCGCTGGAATCTTGAACGGTTCCTGGCAGAGGTCCCCTTCTTTCTGAGGCGCTTCCCCGACCACCATCCCACCGGCGTGGCCGAGCGCATCGCGGCCCGCTCCGCGGTGCTTGCGCCCCCCTTCGATCCCACGGCGTTCGATGGGCAGTTCCCCGTGCGCGGTCCGCGGCCTCGTATCGTCTGGCCTCATCGCTGGGAGCACGACAAGGACCCGGAGGCGTTCTTCGCGGCGGTCGGCGCCCTGGCAGGAGAAGGGCTCGACTTCGAGGTCGCCGTCGCGGGCCAGGCGTTCCGTGAGACCGCCGACGCGATACAGGCGGCGGCCGGCGAGCTTGGGGGTCGGCTCGTACACGTCGGTGAGCCGACGTCGAGGGCCGAGTACGCCGCGCTGCTGGCCTCGTCCGACATCGCGGTCTCGACCGCGCGCAACGAGTTCTTCGGGCTCGCGATGATCGAAGCCGCCTACGCTGGCTGCTACCCGCTCGTGCCGGACCGCCTTGCCTACCCGGACCTCTACCCGGCCGAGTTCCGCTACCGTGACCAGGAGGGGTTGGTCGCCAGGCTGCGCTCGCTCGTGCTCGAGCGGCCTGAGCCCGGGGCGGCACGCGAGATGGCCGAAGCGTTCACGTTCGCGCGCCTTGCGTCCGCGTACGAGACGGAGTTCGGACGCGTGGCTGGGGGTGGGCGCCTGTCGTTGCAGGGAGGCAGCGAGGGGTATCTACCTTATCGTGTGCGGTATGAGCGGCAGCGAAAGGAAGGGACCGCATGATCGAACGTATCGCCGAGTTTCTCGAGGTTTCGACGAGTGTTGTGTGGGCGCTCGCGGCCCTGGTGGCCCTGCAGCTGGCCGTGCAGGTCTGGGCGCTTGTCGACCTTGCCCGCCGTCCGGCAGTGCGCTTCGATGCGAAGTGGGCGTGGGCGCTGCTGATCATCGTGTTCGGGAGTTCGTTCCTCGGCCCGATCCTCTACGCGGCCATCGGGCGAACCGTGCCACAGCCGGCCGACGCAGCGCCCGGTTCCATTCCGACGGCTACCGGTGATCGGACCCGGCGGGCGGTCGATACGCTCTACGGCGGGGACGAGAGCCGATGAGTGGTGCGATCGAGATCGCCGGTCTCACAAAGGTCTACGGGGACACGCGCGCGCTCGACGGGGTCGACCTCACCGTGCCCGAGGGCTCGGTCTTCGGGTTTCTCGGCCCGAACGGCGCAGGGAAGACGACCGCGCTGCGCATCCTCACCGGCATGGCGCGACCGACCTCGGGTGGTGCCAGGGTGTTCGGCCACGACGTCGTGAGGGCGACCAATGAGGTCCGCTCCCTCATCGGCTTCCTGCCCGACATCCCCGGATACTACCCCTGGATGACCGCCGGGGAGTTCCTCCGGTTCTCGGGGAGGCTCTTCGGGCTCAAGGGCCCGGTGCTCGAAGACCGGGTCGACTCCCTTCTCGAGATGGCCGGGCTCGCCGATGTCACGCAGCGGCTGAGCGGCTTTTCCCGCGGGATGAAGCAACGTCTCGGGGTCGCCCAGGCGCTCATCAACGCGCCACGACTACTGATGCTCGATGAACCGACGAGCGCGCTCGACCCGATGGGGCGCAAGGACGTCCTCGACATGATCGCCGCGCTCAAAGGCAAGACTACGGTCTTCTTCTCGACGCACATCCTCACCGACGTCGAGCGGGTCTGCGACACCGTCGCGATCCTCGATTGCGGGCGCGTGGTGCGCCAGGCGTCGATGGCCGAGCTCAAGCATGAGGGACATGCCGTGCGCCTCCTCGTCGAAGTGGAGCACGGTGCCGAGGTGCTCCAACCGCTGCTCGCGGCCGAGCCCTGGGCGACGGAGTGCACACGCGAGGGCCAGGTGATCCGATGCATCGTCTCGGACATGGGTGCCGCACGCCGCTCGGTTCCGGCGCTCGTAGCCGGCGAGCACCTGCCGCTCGTCCGCATGGTCGATGAGGAGCCGACGCTCGAAGACGTGTTCGTCGAGATGGTGGGGGGGAGGTAGGCGTGCACGGATTCGCGGTATTCCTCGGAAAAGAGATCTCCGAGATCGTGCGAACGTGGCGGCTGTACGTGGTGCCCGGGATCATGGTGTTCTTCGGCATCACGAGCCCGATCATCGCGGAGGTCACGCCGAGCCTGCTCTCCGGTATGGCCAGTTCGGACGTGCAGAACATCGTGATCGAGATCCCGCCGGCGACTACCGCCGACGCCTATCTTCAGTGGAGCAACAACGCGGTGCAGATCGCACTCTTCGCACTCATCATCACCGTGGCCGGGGCGATCGCCGGCGAGCGACGCAGCGGGACCGCCCAGCTCGTGCTGACCAAGCCGGTCTCCCGACCGGCGATGGTGGTCGCTAAGATGGTCTCAAACTGGCTGCTCGTGCTCGTCACCGCGGTCGTGAGCGCTGCGCTCTGCATCGGTGTCACCGCTTTGATGTTCGACACGACGCTCGTGCGGGAGTTCGTCGCATTGGTCGCTCTGTGGTATCTGCTCGCCTGCTTCATGGTGACACTCACCGTTACGCTTTCCGTGCTGCTGAAGTCGCAGGCCGGTGCGGCGGGGGCCGGGCTCGGTGTCTACTTCGTGATGTCGATCCTGGCGTTGTGGACCGTTGCGCGTGATCACACCCCGGCGGGCATGTTGGGTCTTGGCGACCGCATCGTGACGGGCGGAGAGGGTTTGTCGGTGTTCTGGCCGGTCGCCTCGACTCTGCTCGGGATTGTCGTGTTGGCGGCATTCGCTTGCTGGGCCTTCAACCGCCAGGAGCTCTGACGGGCGACGCGCACGCGACTGGACGCACAGAGCGCGGGCAGCGTGCGCCCGGGCTCTCGCTCTCGTGCTGGCCGCGGATGTGAGCCCCGGGGCTACTTGCAGCCGGCGTAGTCCGACGCGACGCCGTCGAACGCGATGTGGTCGGCCTCAACCGCGCTCACCGCGTCGAAGACCTCGCGGATGCGCTCGTTCGTCGCCCGGTCGGCGAACGTCCGGTAGAGTGCGGAAGCTCGCTTCTCGCGCTCGAGCGACTCGGCGATGTTGGCGCACCAGTCGGCGGAGACCGGCATCGGAGTGCCCAGGTCATCGGGTTCGTCGACATCGGCGAGCGTGCAGAACAGTTCGCAGTGCTCGGCCTCGATCTTGGCGAGCCGCTTGTAGGCGGCGGACAGTACGTGCTCCTGTTTGTGCTGCGCCATACCGAGGTAGAAGCGAGCGTTCGAGCGTTCGAGCTCGATCGCTGATTCGAGATCGGCCCGCTCGACCTCGGTGAGCTGCACGTCATTGATGTCGACCGGATACTCGGGAGCGTCGACCAGGTACTCCCGGTGCGCTCCGCAGAACGGACAGTGGCTCGGTGTCTCTGAGCCGAGGTAGACCTCGCCGCAGATGCGGCAGCGGATCATCTTCATGCGACACTCCCTTTCATCAGATGCCGAGCGCTTCGGCGATGGCGATACCGAAGTCCCGTGCCGCTTCGGGCCCGTTCGCAGTGATCACGTGTCCTTCGGCGGTGACCGGGTCCCCTGTCCAGATCGCGCCGTGCTTCTCGAGGTCTTCCCTCTGGCTCTCGAACGCCGTCGCCGGCCAGCCGCTCAGCAGTCCGGCGCGCGCGAGGATCGACGGTGCGACGCAGATGGCTGCCAGCACGCGGTTGTTGACACGGGCTGCCCGGGCAAGCGCCTGCGCGTACGGGTCATCGAAGAACACCTTCGATCCGGCGCCTCCGACGAACACCACAGCGTGGTAGTCGAGCGCGTCGGCCTCGGCGACCGAGAGCGTGGCCTCGGCGACCGTGCCAAGCTTGCCGATGCACCGACCCGGTCGTGTGCTTGCCGTCACCACGCGAGCACCCCTGTTCTCGAGCACCTCTTTCGGGTGCGAGTACTCTTCGTCGCGGAAGGTCTCGGGCGCTATCACCATGAGTACGTTCTTCATGCGAACTCCTCATCTTCCGACGGGTGTCGTGTGAGAATATACCCGCAGCCCATCGCGACGCGGCCGGCAGCCGATCGGAATGGGAGGGCATGGGAAACCGGCGCGGGCCGGCATGATCGTCGCGATCGAAGGGGATACCTGTGGAACCGATCGAACGAGTGGTGCGCGTCCTGAGCGGCCGTTGGGTGGTCAAGGGTGCGTTTCTCGCGTTCTTCGTGTGGTCGTGCGTCAGTCTCTGGCGGTTCGCCGAGTGGGCTCGCGGGAACGGCCCGTACGTGCCCCGTCCCGAGTCGGTCGCCGGGATTCTTCCGGTCGGTCACTTCACGAGCTTCTTCGCCTGGCTCAAGGGGGGCGGCTGGGACACGATCCTGCCCGCCGGGCTCGTCATCATCATCGCTGCTATCTTCACGTCGTTGCTGTTCAAGCGCGGCTTCTGCGGATGGATTTGTCCACTGGGCACCGTCTGGGAGGTGGCCGCGGCTCTCGGCAGGCGGCTCATGGGGGGCCGCAACCTCAGACTGCCGCGGTATCTCGACATCGCCGGCCGGGCGGTGCGCTATGTCCTGGCCTTCGCGGCGTTCGCGTTTGTCGCGCGGGTGTCTCTGGACGAGGCCCTGTGGTTCCGTGAGCTCCCGTACATGTGGGTGGCCGACATCAAGATCCTCGAGGGTTTCTTCTCGCCGGTGTTCATGGCGGTCATCGCGCTCGCCTTCGTGCTCTCCATGTTGCTCGGTCCTATCTGGTGCCGCTGGCTCTGTCCGCTCGGCGCGCTCTACAGCCTCTTCGGCATGGCCTCCCCGTGCACGGTCGTGCGAGAGGAGTCCACCTGCATCCATTGCCATCGGTGCACCGAGGTCTGCCATGCGTTCGTCAGCGTCGAGCGCGTGAACGACGTGCGGGCGGTCGAGTGTGACGGCTGCATGGATTGCGTCCGGGAGTGCCCGGTCGAGGGGTGTCTGACCGCTCGCGTGGCTCGTCGGGTGGTCATCCCCGCCTGGGTGTGGCCGCTGCTCGTCGTGGGCGTGTGGGTCGGCATCTACGGCGTGGCCAAGGCTACCGGGAACTGGGATACGTCGCTTCCCGTCGACACGTTCGTGCAGGTCATCAGATCGGGTTTGCTCGAAGAACAGACTCCCGGGTTCTTCTGAGCGCCTTCCCGGCGGATTGTCACACGCACGGCGCGACCGCGTAGGGTATAGTGTGTACAACTTTGTGTACACCGTCCGCGAGTGCCTGCCGCGGTCACACATGAGAGAGGGGACCTCCCCATGACGGACTCCGCCACCCTGCTGCATGACGGCATCTCAGAGCGCGTTACCCAGTTCGCCGCGCGCCGTGCCGCGATCGAAGCGGCGGACCGCTACTTCTACCTGCAGCCCACCGTCGGGCGTACGAATCACACCGTCATGATGGCGGACGGCCGGGAGATGGTGCAGCTGGCGTCCTACAGCTACCTGGGTCTTATCGGTCACCCGCGTATCGAGGCCGCAGCCAAGGAGGCCATCGATGTCTACGGCACTGGTGCGGGTGGTGTGCGGCTACTGACCGGCACCACCGACCTGCACGAGCGCCTCGAGGCCAGGATCGCCGCGTTCACCTCACGTGAGGACTCGTGCGTGTACTCGAGCGGGTACGTGGCCAATGTCGCGATAATCACCGGCCTCGTCGGCCCCGGCGACCTCGTCCTGATGGACAAGCTCGACCACGCCTCGATCGTCGACGGCTGCCTCCTCTCGGGGGCCAAGTGGCGCACCTACCGGCACAACGACATGGAGCACCTCGAGAAGCTCCTCGAGAAGGCGGCGGGCGAGTACGCCACGGTCCTCGTGGTGGCCGACTCGGTCTTCTCGATGGACGGCGACATCATGGACCTGCCCACTACGCGCGCGCTGTGCGACCGCTACGGCGCGCGTCTCATGGTCGACGAAGCGCACTCGATCGGTTCACTCGGCGCGACCGGCCACGGGGTCGAGGAGCACTTCGACATGGTCGGCTCGATCGATCTGAAGATGGGCACACTGTCCAAGTCCATCCCGTCGGTGGGCGGCTACCTGGCGGCCTCCCGCGAGATCGTGGACTACCAGCGCCACATGTCGCGCCCGTTCATCTTCTCGGCTGCCCTGCCACCTGCGCAGAGCGCGGCCGCGATCGCCGCGTTCGACGTCATCGATGACGAGCCGGAGCGCGTCACCCGTCTCCATGAGGTCACCCGGCGCTACGCCGAGGGCCTGAAGGCTCAGGGGTGGGACACGATGGACTCGACGACGTGCGTCGTCCCCGTGCTCGTCGGAGACGAGGCCCTCACGATGGACCTCACGAGGGTGCTCTTCGATCGCGGCATCTTCGTCTGTCCGATCGTCCACCCGGCCGTGCCTCGGGGTATGGACCGGCTGCGAACCTGTCTCATGGCGACGCACACCGAAGAGGACATCGATCGCGCTCTCGCAGCTTTCGCCGAAGCAGGCGACGAGCTCGGGCTGATCTGAGGGCCGAATCGCATCGCGCAGGCGGCAGTGAGCCCGCCCTCGCCGACCCCCGCGCGTGTCATCGGCTAGAATTCGCTCATGGGGGGCGGCGGTGCGCTCCGTGCGGCGAGTCGCGGGTGGGGGGCCCGATGGACCGATGACATCCGTCTTTGGCCGCTTTCGGCTGTCGTTGCTGTGGTGGGGGCTGCCCGTCTCGGTGGCACTCTTCGCGCTGCTCAGATCAGACCCGATTCGGAGCATCGCCTTAACTGCGAGCGAACTCGTGTTTCTGACGGTCGCCTGGCTGAGTGCTGCGACGATGGTGGCCGTCTGGCGGAGCAAGGACGATCGCATCGGGCGATGGACCTGGGGACTTCTTGCCATCGCCGGCTGCATCGTCGCCGTGGGCGAGACCGTCCTCAGTTGGCATCAGGTGGTGGTCGACGTCCGTGGCCAGACCGGGCTGACGGTCGCCGACGTGCTGAAGACGATGGGTGCCGTCACGTTCCTCCTTGCTCCGGTCATTCTCTACGCCTCCTCGCGTTCATCGCGCTTCGCGAGCGCACGGAGCGTCTTCGACGTCATCGGCCTGCTTGCGATCTCGTACGCTGCGCTCAATGCGGTGCTCTGGCGGTTCAGGGACGTCGCTTCGGGCGCGACGGTGAACACCGCCCTGGAGACAGCGTACGTACACGTCGGCCTCGTCCTCGTCTGCGTGTCACTCCTCAACGTGTTCGGCCGAACGGGCGCCCTCGATCGCCTGCCGAGCCGTGTCCTTGCGGCGGGTCTGGCGCTTCACGGTCTGGCCGTGATGCTGTGGCCGAAATGGTGCGCCCAGTGCCGACTCCGGAACGCAGTCCGCCGAGATCGCGTCGGTGATCATCTTCCTGGCGAGCTACTATCTCATCTTCATGGCGGGCGTCTATGAGCTTCACACTGTTGCGGTGACCGGATCCGTCGCCGGGACGGGAGCGCCCCCCGGATTGTCTGAACGGATGCCGCACAGCGCTCTCGCGCCGACGGTGCTTCTCGGCGCCATCCCGCTGCTCGGTGTGTCGGCCATACGCACAGGCGACTCGCTTCGGAGCCCGCCGCCGTCAACCTCGTCACGATGGTGATCGCGGGTACCGCACTCGCCGCGAGGACCCTGATCGACGCCCTCGAATCGGGTCAGCTGAGGCACAGAGCGGGAACCGATCCGATGACGGGACTGCCCGACCTGCCGACACTCAGCGCGCGGTTGGGAGACTCGGTGCGCCTCTGGGAGCGATACGGGCAACCGGTGTCGGTGATCGTGATCGATCTGGTCGGGCTCGGTCGCCTCAACACGCTCTACGGTCGTGCTGAGGGCGATCGGATCGTGAAAGCGTTCGCTGCCGCGCTGCGGGAGGTCGCCGGGCAGGATTGTACGGTGGGCAGGCTCGGCGGTGACGAGTTCGCCGTGATCCTTGACGGCGTGGGACCCGAGCAGGCCCCGTCCCGGGCCGAGCAGATGAGAACGGCCGTCGCGGGGGTCGTCACGAGTACCGGACTGCCGATCGTCGCGTCGTGGGGGGTGGCCACCTGTCCGCAGGACTCGACGCGGTTGAGAGACCTGATCACGAAGGCTTATGCCGCGCAGAACTGGGCCAAGGCGCACGACATGGGCTCCGTCGTGCCCTACGCCGCCGAGACGGTCGACGTCTTCGATGCTTCCGCGCGCGCCACGAGCGCGGGGGAGAGGATGGAACTTGAGGTCCTGCTTGCGGTGTCCATGGCTCTGGAGGAGCGTCATCCGGCCACCCGCTATCACTCGCGCAACGTGTCTGCGCTCGCGGCCCGGGTCGCGGAGCGGCTCGGGATGTCGTTTCTGGCGCTACGCGATGTCGAGTTCGCGGCGTTGCTGCACGACATCGGCAAGACAAGCCTTCCTGACGAAGTGCTGACAAAGCGGGGTCCTCGCTCTCGAGCAGAGGAGGCGCGCTACCGCGAGCATCCTGTCATCGGCGCGCGGATCGTCGAGGCTTCCGCCCTGCGGCGCATCGCGCCGGCGATCCGCGCCCACCACGAGCGATGGGACGGATGCGGGTATCCCGACGGCCTTGCCGGCAGCGGCATCCCGCTCGCTGCGAGGATCCTCGGGGCATGCGACGCCTTCGAGTGTATGGTGGCCGGACGTCCCGACAGGCCGGCGCTCTCCATGGCCGCGGCACTGCAGGAGCTCGACCAGAACCTCGGCGCCGCGTACGATCCGGACGTCGTCGAGGCGCTGCTCGCGGTCTGCGCGGAATCCCCGATCGACGAGTCGGCCTACCGGGGTGACGCCCTGTGAGCGGAGCGCCCTTCGGCCCGCGGATCGCCCGACCGGCGGCATGGGTCGGGCTGGTGGCGCTGGGGGTAGCCCGGCTGTCCTTCACCATGCTCAGCCCGCGCGGTGAGGTGGTTGCCTCGTTCGTTCTGTCACTGGTCCCCATCATGATTGCGCTTGCGGGCAGCACCATCGCAGCGCTGCGAGTCCGCGCGGACGAACGTCGGTTCAGGACTTTGCTCGCCGTCGCGGTGGCCCTGATTCTCGTCGGCGAGATCAACTTCGTCTACACGGTCCTGGCGATCGGCCCGCTCGGCCCGCCCATTCCTCATCCGGTTCTCCTGTTGTACGCCGGTGCAGTCATCGCGTTCTTCGGGATTCTCGTGACGTTCACGCGATTTGGTTCGGAACCGTTCGCGGTGCGCATGCGGTTCTACATCGACGTGCTCATCTCGATGGCTCTGCCCTACGTCTTCGTCTACCGGTGGTTGGTCCGTCCTCTCTTCGCCGAACTCCCGTACGCGTCGATCGGGATGATGCTGGTCGCCGCTGCGTATCCGGTCGTCAGTGTGACGCTCGTCATGGGGCCCTGGCCGTGGTGGTGGGGTGGAAGGTCGGGAGGTGGAAGCCGTGGGAACGTCTGTTCGTCGCGAGTCTGACCATCTACAGCGTGGGGCTTGCCCTCTGGCCGTGGTGGTTCGTCGCCCGGCAGGAGACCGTGGTGCTTGCGCCGAGCGACTCGGTCGTGGACTACCTGTTCATGAGCGGCTTCTATCTGCTGTTCGTGGCCGCGGTCCATCGGCTTACCGAGCATGAGTCGCACGCTCCGATACGGACGTACTCCGCGCCGATCGGCCGGTGGCCGGGCTGGTTGGCGCCGGTCTACCTCGCGCTCGTCACGATAGCGGCGCCCCACCTCGTCTGGTTTGCGGCGACGGCTCCGTCGACCGCGGAGACGCGCTTCTACCTCGCGTCAGCCGTGGTGCTGGTGGCGCTCCTTGCCCTCAGGAGCTGGCTCGGGACGCTCGAGAGCTCGTATCTGTTCAGGCAGTCGGTGACAGACAGGCTTACGGGGCTCGCGAATCTTCGTGCGTTCCAGTCCGCGGCGCTGGGTCTGGTGGCTGGCCGGGAGGACAGTGTCTGCTTGATCGCGGCCGACATCGACGGTTTCAGGCGGATGAGCGAGCTCGGGGGTCGGCACGAGGCGGACCGGCTGGTCGGCCACGTGGCTGAGGCCATCACCGCCGTTGTACGCCGGAGAGGAACGGCTTATCGCTTCGGCGACGATGACTTTGTGATCGTAATGGGGGGGATAGGGCCCGAAGAGGGGGCCGCGGTCGCCGGCCGGCTGCTGAGCGAGGTCGAGAGCAGCGTGCGATTCGGCGCCTTGGCCGTATCGGTCTCAGTGGGCGTCGCCTGTGCCCCGGTGCACGGTACCCAGGCCGAAGAGGTGTTGCGCAAAGCGCTCAGCGCGCGCGAATGGGCCCGCGCCGCCGGGGGCGCCCGCGTGCGCGTGTACGACGAGGCGGAAGGAGCCCACGTGCTCGACCCCGTCGATCGCCTCGAGCGGATCCGGAAGGGCGAGCACCTGGCGACCGTGCGAGCGCTCGCCGCGGCGGTCGACGCACGCGACCCTCACGCACCCGACCACTCCCGACTCGTTGCCCAGATTGCGAGAGACCTCGCGCGCGAGATAGGGTTCTCGGAGGAGCGGGCGGCACTGGTGGAAACGGCGGCTCTCCTGCACGACGTCGGCAAGCTTGCCGTCGACGATCGGCTCCTCAAGCACCCGTACCCTCTCGCCCCGTCAGAGCGAGAGCGCATCGAGGAGCACCCTGTGCTCGGCGAACAGATCCTCCGGTCTGCCAGCATCGACGAGGTGCTGCCGTGGGTTCGTCATCACCACGAACGCTGGGACGGAGAGGGCTACCCCGACGGCCTGGCGGGAGAGGGGATACCGATCGAGGCGCGGATCATCGCCATCGCCGACGCGTACGAGGTGATGATTACGGGCAGACCATACCAGCCTGCCCTCGGCCACCATGCGGCCCTCCGCCACGTCGAACTCGAGGCGGGCGGACAGTTCGACCCGTCGATCGCATCGGCGTTCGTCCGGCTCATGTGGCACGCCACGCCGACGCAGCCCCGCGATGTGTCACGTCACCGGGGACGTTCCTAGCCGAGCGAACGCATGAGCCTGGAGACGTCGCGCACCTCCCGCGCCGCTTCCCACCCGGGCCTGCCCGCCCCGGTCGCGTCCGCGTTGTAGCTCGGCTTGCCATCTTCGCGGTAGTAGATGCCGATGGGCACGCGGCACTCCTCGGGGGTGCACGTCATCTCGTGGAAGGTGGTCATCGAGAGCTCGAAGGCCGCCATGCGGTCCGAGGGGTCGTGGCCCTCGTCCTCGAGCTTGTACACGCGCTCGCGGAACCACGAGAAGGTGTTGAGCTTGTTCCAGGTAACGCACGGCTGGAAGACGTCGACGAGCGCGAAGCCGTCGTGCTGCAGCGCCGCCTTGTAGAGCTCGGTGAGGTGCGGGATGTCGCCGGCGAACCCGCGCGCGACGAAGCTCGCGCCCTCGGCGAGCGCCAGGCCGATGGGGTTGACCGGCTCCTCGAGCACGCCGCCCGGCGTCGAGACGGTGCGCATGAGGTGCTCGGTGGTCGGTGACGCCTGTCCGGTGGTCAGCCCGTAGATCTGGTTGTTGTGGGCGATGCACGTGAGGTTCACGTTGCGCCGCGCGGTGTGTACGAAGTGACCCATCCCGAGGCCGTACCCGTCGCCGTCACCCATCTCAACGATGACCTTCAGGTCCGGGCGTGTCAGTGAGAGTGCGGTAGCGACCGGGAGCGAACGGCCGTGAAGGGCGTGGAATCCCTGCGTCTTGAGGAAGTCGGCGCCGTTGCCGTGACAGCCGATGCCCCAGACCAGCGAGTACTCGTGGAAGTCCATGTCGAGCTGGGAGAGCGCGCGTTTGAGCGCCTCCCACATGCCGTAGTTGCCGCACCCCGGGCACCAGGTCGGCTTGTTTGGCGTCGTGTACTCCTTGACCTCCGGCATCAGCCGAGCACCTCCCTGACGAACCCGCAGACCTGCTCGGGTGAGAATGGACGGCCGTCGTAGCGGTGAAGCGTTTGGTCCACGTCGGCGAGGCAGTGCTCGCGCACGAGGCTCTGGAGCTGGCCATCGTGGTTGCCCTCGATGATCGCGGTGCGCTTCGCGGAGCCGAGGAACCGACAGACCGCCTCGGCAGGGAAGGGCCAGACGGTCACGACCTGCATGAGGTTGACCGATATCCCATCGCGCTCGAGCCACTTCATCGCCTCGCGCACCGGCATCTTGGTCGAGCCGAAGACGAGAAGCGATAGCTCGGCCTCGTTGGGACCGTAGTACTGAGGCGGCGGCACGAGCGTCCGCGCCAGGTCGAGCTTGCGCATGCGCTTCTCGTTCTGTGCGATGCGTACCTCTGCGATCTCGCCGGCCGCACCGTAGCCGTGCTCGTCGTGCTCGTAGGAGTTGACGATCTGCTCCGCACCGCGCACGCCGGGCAGGGCGCGCGGCGAGACGCCGGAGTCGGTGACGCGGTACCGGGCGTACTGTTCGACCTGACCCTCAGCGATGAGCTCTCCGCGGTCGATTTCGACACGCGAGAGGTCGAACGGTGGGACCGACTGGCGGTTGTCCGAGAGGTACGTGTCCCCCAGAATGATCACCGGGGTCTGCAAGACGTCGGCAAGATTGAACGCCTGCCACGTCAGGTGGAACGCGTCGTCGCGGTCCCCCGGCGCCAGGACGACGCGGGGGAACTCGCCCTGCGAGGCGTGTATGGCGAAGCGCAGGTCGCTCTGCTCGGTCCAGGTGGGCATGCCGGTCGCCGGGCCGGGCCGTGTGAACAGGCCGACCACGACCGCCGACTCGCTCACGCCCGCGAGCCCGAACGCCTCGACCATGAGCGAGAAGCCGCCGCCGGAGGTCGCACACATCGAGCGGGTGCCTCCGAATGCTCCGCCTACCACCATGTTCATCGCGGCAATCTCGTCTTCGGTGTGCTTGACCATGAACTCGTAGGTCTCGGCCTGCTTGGCGAAGAAGTGCAGTAGGCTCGAGGCCGGCGTCATCGGGTAGGCGCAGTACAAGCCTATACCTGCCGCGATCGACGCGGTCCCGACGGCCTCGTTGCCGTCGACCAGGATGCGCTCGCCATCTCGTTCGAGTGGCTTCATGTCATAGGGGAAGGCGCACTCGTGGTTCTGGGCGTGCTCGTAGCCCGCGGTCGCGCATGCGATGTTCTGCTCGGCGATCTCGGGCTTCTTGTGCGCGAACTGCTGCTCGATTGAGCCGGTGAGGTAGTCAAGCGGGAAGCGCATGTGTCCGAGGACGGCGCCGAGTGCGGCTACGTTGCGCATGATCGGGATGCCGCCTACCTCGTCCACGATGTCCTTGAGCGGGACGGGTACCGCGCAGACGTGGTCCGGAACGCCCTCGACCTCGGCGATGCCGAAGTCACCCGGGTCGTAGATGATGGCGGCCCCCTCGGTGAGCTCGTCGAGGTGTAGCTCGGCCGTGTCACGGTCAAGTGCAACGAGGATGTCCACCGGCTCCACGTGGCTGAAGATCTCCTCCGAGGATATCCGCAGATGGTAGTTGTTGTGCCCCCCCTTGATGAGGGACGGGTACTCGGTGAGGTCGAAGGTCTCGTACCCGGCACGCGTGAACAGGCGTGCGAGGGTCTGGCCGGCAGCTTTGATGCCGAATCCTGCAGGGCCGCCGATCTTCACGCGCACCTCGAGCGCGTCGGTTCCGTGCTGAGCCATAGACGGGTCCTCCTCGGTGTCGTCCCGGAGTGCGGCTCCGGGGACTCGTTAGGGTTCATTCCCGTTTGGCGGGCCCGGGCGCGGACAGGTGGTGGTTCGGTCCAGGCGTGCGATAATCGGCGGTACGCGATGCGGAGATGAGGTGAGCATGGAGGACCTGCGCGACAAGACCGTGGTGCTCGGCGTGAGCGGGTGCATCGCCGCATACAAGGCGTGCGAGATTGCCCGGGCCCTCGTACGCGACGGCGTACGCGTCAAGGTCGTCATGACCGAGGCTGCCACGCGTTTCGTCGGGCCGCTCACCTTTCGCACGCTCACCGGAGAGCCGGTGGTCACCTCACTCTGGGACGACCCGACCGCATCCGGCGTCTTCCACGTCTCCCTTGCCGAGGAGGCCGACGTCTTCCTCATCGCTCCGTGTACCGCGAACGTGCTCGCCAAGCTCGCGCACGGCCGGGCCGACGACATGCTGACGACGGTGGCGCTCGCGACCGAAGCACCGCTCGTGCTGGCGCCGGCGATGAACACGCACATGTGGCGCGATGAGGCGACCCGGGCCAACCTGGCCACTCTGGCCTCACGCGGGGCGGTGATCGTCGAGCCGGGGAGCGGAGAGCTTGCCTGCGGCGACATCGGAGAGGGCCGCCTCGCGGATGTGGCGGTTATCCTCGAGGCCGTGCACGCCGAACTCGTGCGCGTGCACGATCTTGCGGACGTCCGGTTGCTCGTGACGGCTGGTCCCACTTACGAGCCGATCGATCCGGTGCGCTTCATCGGCAACCGCTCCTCGGGACTCACTGGCTACGCGATCGCCGAGGAAGCCGCCCGCCGGGGCGCGGAGGTAACGCTGGTCTCGGGACCGACGCAGCTGCCGGATCCGTTCGGGGTCACGATGGTGCGCGTCGAGACGGCCGCCCAGATGCATGTCGCGGCGATGGACGCCTACGAGCACGCGGACGCTGTCGTGGCGAGCGCGGCTGTCTCCGACTTGCGGCCTGTCGCAACGCAAGTGCAGAAGATCAAGAAGGCCGACGCGCCCGACGTGCTGGAGCTCGAGCGCACGCGCGACATCCTCGCCGAGATGGGGAAGGACAAGGGTGGCCGGGTACTCGTCGGCTTCGCTGCCGAGTCCGAGGCCGTGGTGGAGGCGGCGCGCGACAAGCTCCGGCGCAAGAACCTCGACCTAGTCGTGGCCAACGACATCACGGTCGAAGACCTTGGCTTTGCCTCGACGCACAACCGTGTCTCGCTGGTGACAGCTGACGGTATCGAAGACCTGCCAATCATGACGAAGCGGGCGCTCGCTCGTCGTCTGTGCGACGAACTTGTCGTCCTGACGAGCGCGCTGAAGCGCGTGTCAGAGCAAGGATGAGAGGGAAGACATGGCACTATCTGGAAGAATGAAGAAGATCTCCGCGTACATCGGCGAGGCCGATCGTTATGAGGACAAGCCGCTCTACACCGCGTTGCTGGAGTCTGCACGCATCGCCGGGTGCGCCGGCGCCACCGTGCTTCGCGGCATGGCGGGGTTCGGGGCGACCAGCCGCGAGCACGCCAAGCACGGAGTGAGGATGTCGGTCGACCTTCCGGTCGTCGTCGAGGTCGTCGACGAGCCCGACAGGATCACGGCGCTCGCCGAGGTCTACTCGGCGATGATCGGCGACGGGCTCATCACCGTCGAGGACGTCACCGTGCTCCTGTACCGGGGCGGTGTGACCGGCGGACCGGAGTAGGGGAGCGCCGCTCTGGTGGCCACGGCGCCACTTGCCCCTGGCCAGCCCGAGCCGTAATATGCTGCTTTGCCGCCGGGAGGCGGTCACGGGCTGTGGCGCAGTTTGGTAGCGCACTTGACTGGGGGTCAAGGGGTCGCAGGTTCAAATCCTGTCAGCCCGACCAGAACACACGACAAGGCACCTTCGGGTGCCTTGTTTCGTTTCCGGTGCGCATGTCGCACCATCAGACCCTTAGCCAGGGCTTGAGCCGGTCGAGTGTCCGGCCGCCGTGTGAGGTGATGGCCGACCCGGCCGCGCGCCGCGATGGCAGGCGACTTGCACTACGACGGCTCGATGGGTTTCAGAGAGACCACAGAGCGCCTTCTCGCCGGCATGCGCACCGGCGCACTCGGCATGGCTTTCGTCATCCTGGGGGTTACCGCTTACGGCTTCGCCGAGGCGCGCACGCTCAGCGTGACGTCGGACGTCATCTGACGCGGACGCGGGGGCAGCGACCCGTGACTGAGGGGGCTCTGCGGCCGGACGAGTGAGCGCGGCGCGTCGCCGGGGTATCAACCGCGGCAGAGCGTCCGTGGCACCGTCAGCCGTCAGATGCGGAGGGTTCGCCGTGACCGCAGAAGTGGTCGTTCGATTCCTCGATGCCGGCACGCTGCGCGTGCTCGGCGCCGACGCGCTCGATTCGCTCCCCGCGAAGGCGGTCTGGATCGATGTGAGCAGTCCGGACGCCGACACACTGGAACGAGTCGGCAGTCGGTTCGGCCTTCACCCGCTCTCTCTCGAAGACTGCCTGCAGGCGCCGCAGCGGCCCAAACTCGAGATCTTCGACGACCACCTCTTCGTCATCTGGACGGTCCCGTCCGGAGCCGACCACCGGGGCGACGTCGAACTCGACGCGTTCCTCGGTGAGGACTGGATCGTGACGGTACACAACGTACCGCTACCCGGTGTCGACGAAGCAGCGGCCCAGGCAGAGGCACTGCTCGGCAGTAATCCGGACCGGGTGCTGCACGCGCTCCTCGATCAACTCGTGGACGGCGTGTTCGGCGCGCTCGATGAGGTGGGAGACTCGCTCGACGCCCTCGAGGACGAAGTGCTGCGCCCGGAGGGCTCCTCTCCGGAGTACCTCAGGAAGATCCACGGTCTGCGAAGAGACCTCCTCGAGTTGCACCGGACTGTGGCGCCCGAGCGAGACATCATCCGGTCGCTCGTCCGCGAACGCCAGTTCGCTGGCAGCGATGCATATCGCTACTACAGTGATGTCGGGGACCACCTCGCGCGAGTCGAGGACGAGCTCGATGTGTTGCGCAACGTCGCGACCGATCTTATCGACATCCATCTCTCGGCGGTGGGCAATCGCACGAACGAGATCATGAAGCGGCTGACCGTCGTGGCCACGATCTTCATGCCTCTGACACTCATCACGGGTATATACGGCATGAACTTCCGCGTACTCCCCGAGCTGTCGTGGCGCTTCGGCTACCCGGGAGTCGTGGCGATGATGGCCGCGATCGCTGCCGCGATGCTCGTCTACTTCAGGAGGAGGGGTTGGTGGTAGAACCTCAGGGCGACGGGGCCCACGCCGGACGGGAGGACCACCTGCACGACGTGTGGACCGTAGCCAACGTCATCACGGTGCTGAGGCTCCTGCTGATACCCTTCTTCTTCTCAGTCGTACTGTCCGACCGTGAGCACGCGGACGCGCTGGCGTTCGCGCTGTTCGCGGCGGCGGCGGCGACCGACTGGCTCGACGGGATGATCGCACGTCGCACCGGGACCGTGACCACGATCGGCAAGGTCATCGACCCGCTCGTCGACCGGCTGCTGCTCGCGGCGGGGGTCATCGGGCTCTACCTCATCGAACGCGTTCCGCTCTGGCTCGTCGCCGTGCTCGTCGCGCGCGATGCCTACCTGCTCTGGGGTGCCTACCGGCTCGAGAAGCACGGCGAGCGGTTGCCGGTCACCTACGTCGGAAAGGTCACGACGGCCGTACTGCTCACCGGGTTCTCGCTGCTTATCCTCGGCTGGCCGCGGATCGCGATCGGCGGAAGCGAGTACTACCTGGGCATGCCGATCGTGCTCGCGGGCCTCGTGCTCTCGCTCGCAAGCGCCGTCCACTACACGCTGCTTGCGCGCCGGCTCGTTGCGAACGCGAAGGCCCCGCAGGTTCAGTGACCGAGACTCGAGGGGGGTACACGATGCGCGCGGTGATCATGGCAGGAGGAGAAGGCTCGCGGTTGCGGCCCCTGACGAGCCTGCAGCCAAAACCGATGGTTCCGATCGTCAACCAGCCGGTCATGGAGCACATCATCGGGCTCGTGCGCCATCACGGCATCACCGACGTGGTTGCGACACTCGCGTTCATGCCGCAGGTGATCCAGGACTACTTCGGGGATGGCGACGAGTGGGGCACGAAGATGTCCTATGCCCTCGAGGAGACGCCGCTCGGGACGGCCGGTTCAGTCAAGAACGCCGAACGCCTGCTCATAGGCGACCCCTTCATCGTGATCTCGGGCGATGCGCTCACGGATATCGATCTCACCAAGGTGATCGAGTTCCATCGCAGCAAAGGGGCGGCGTTAACCATCGCGCTCAAGAGGATGCCTGACCCGCTGGAGTTCGGCGTGGTCATCACAGACGCCGACGGTCGCATCGAACGATTCCTGGAGAAGCCCTCGTGGGGACAGGTCTTCTCCGACACGATCAACACCGGCATCTACGTGATTGAGCCCGAGGTCCTGTCGCACGTTCCCGAGGGGACGCCGTTCGACTTCTCTTCGGAGCTCTTCCCGCTGCTGATGGAGAGAAGCTACCCGCTGTTCGGGTGCGTCGTCGATGGCTACTGGTGCGACGTCGGTTCGTTCGAATCCTACATGCAGGTGCACCGGGACATCCTCGACGGGAAGGCCAACGTCTACGTTCCGGGCGTAGAGACCCGGGCACGGGTGTGGATCGATGAGGGTGCGCGCATCGAGGAGGGCGTCACTATCGGCGACAAAGTGGTCATCGGCCCGAACGTCACCCTGCGCGAAGGCGCGACGATCGGTGACTACACGGTGCTGGGCGACAACTGCGTCATCGGCACTCAGGCCAGCATCAGCCACTCGGTGCTGTGGAGTGACACCTTCGTGGGCCGTCACGCGAGCGTGGGCGGCGCGGTGCTCTGCCGCAGGGTGGACATCCGTGCTGGCGCGTCGGTGGACATGAACTCGGTCATCGGCGACGAGAGCATGGTGGGCCACGGGGCGCGAGTCGGGGCGAACGTCCAGGTGTTCCCTTACAAACGCATCGACGCCGCGGCGGTCGTGAACTCGTCGATCATCTGGGAGTCCACCGGCTCGAAGAGCCTCTTCGGCGACGAAGGTATCTCGGGTCTGGTGGGAGTCGACATCACCCCCGAGCGCGCGATGCGGGCAGCCCAGGCCTTCGGCACCATGCTGCCCAAGGGCTCGCATGTGGTGGTGAGCCGTGACGCGAGCCGTGGGGCCCGCATGGTTAAGCGCGCCATGGTGGCGGGTCTCAACGCCGCGGGCTGCCACGTTCGCGACCTGCGGGTGTCATCCCCAGCTCTCACCCGGTTCACGACGCGCGACACGAGGTGTGCCGGAGGCATACACGTGGCAGCGTCTGACGAGGACGCACAGGTCCTCAAGATGACCTTCTACGACAAGGACGGCCTTCTCATCGCGCCGTGGGAAGAGAAGAAGCTCGAGCGGCTCTACTTCAAGGGCGAGTTCAGGCGGGCATTCCTCGCGGACCTCGGCGAGATCCTCTACCCGCCGCGCGCGCTCGAGTACTACACCACGGGCCTGTCCAAGGCCCTCAAGGACTTCGTGCCGACCGAGGGTGCCTGGCCGAAGGTCGTAGCGGATCTCGGGTTCGGTGCCGCCTCGCTCGTCCTGCCGAGGGTGGCTGCTTCGTGGCGCGTGAACATGGTGACCCTCAACCCTTTCATCGACGCGGAGCGCATGGCTCCCGTTGCCGGACCTGAAGACGGGTGGGAGGACATTCGGGGCGCACTTGACCTTTTCCGGGCCGACCTCGGCGTGAGATTCGACGCGACGGCCGAACGAGTGGTGTTCGTGACCCCGTCGGGGAGGGTCCTCGACGGCGACACGGCACTTCACGCCCTCGTGCACCTCTGGTGTGGTGCCGACACGGAGGGCAAACCCATCGCCGTCCCGCTTACGGCGTCACAGGTGGTCGAACAGCTGGCGGCCCGGACGGGCCACGCCGTGCTTCGCCCCGGGTGGAGCCGTCGTTCTCTCGCAGTGGTCGCACACGAGGGTCTGGTCGGCTTCGCTGGGTCGACGCGTGGCGGCTACATCTTCCCGCGGTTCCTCGCCGCCTACGACGGCGTTTTCGCGGTGGCGATGGTCGCGAGCATGCTCGGCCGCACGGGAGCCAGACTGGATGATGTCGTCGATGGGCTGCCGGTGTTTCACAAGAGCGAGACGTCGGTCTTCTGTCCGGCTCACCGTAAGGGCGCCGTCATGCGCGCGGTCTCGGAAGCCTCGGCGGGCGCTGAAGTCGACCTCACCGAGGGCGTACGTATCGCTGAGGACGACGGATGGGCTCTCGTACTGCCGCACGGCAGCGAGCCCGAGGTGATGGTCTGGACGGAAGGAGCGAGCGAAGACGCGCTCGCCCGCATCATGGAGCGCTGGGTCGCGATCGTGCAAGGTGCGATCGGTACCGAGTGACCATCGTCCAGAGGGCTTCCGAATTGGTGGATTACCTGCTATAATGCGGCCTTCGACGGCCCCCGACCTACGTGTGGTGTTTGCTTCCGTATGCACCGGAATCCGTATCGCCCTGCCCTCGTCCTCGTATTCGGGGTGCTCGGGGTGCTCATAGCGGTCGCCTTCAACACGACCACCCGCCTCGCCGACGCGCGTCCCGGGAGGTCGAGTGAGCTCGTCGATGTCGTCCAGTCCATGGAAGCCCAACGCACCGAGCTCCAGGACCGCCTGGCCGAGTTGCGAGCCGATCTCGCCAAGCTCGAGAAGCAGGCCGCCGAGGACTCGGGTTTGAGTGCCTCGTTCTCTCACGAGCTCGACCGCGTCCGCCAGGCCGCAGGACTCTCGGCTGTCTCGGGCCCGGGCGTGGAGGTCGTCCTGGGTGACGGTGGCGAGGTTGCGCAGGGCGCGGACCCGAACGACTACCTCATCCACGACACCGACATCGCCGCGGTGGTCAACGCGCTCTTCGTGGGCGGCGCCGAGGCGGTCGAAGTGAACGGGGAGCGCGTGGTGGCGACCACCCCTATCCGCTGCGCCGGCACGACCGTGCTCGTTAACTCCGCGCGACTCGGCAGCCCGTACGTGATCCGGGCCGTCGGCGATCCTGCCGCGCTCGAGGAATCCGTGCTCGCCGACGAGTCGGCGGCCCTGCTCTTCGGCGCCTACAAGAACCAGTACGGCCTGCAGGTCACTCTGACCCGTTCGCCCGAACTCACCGTTGTCGCCTACCGCGGTTCGATGCGACCGCAGTACGTAGGGCCCCCGGACGGGGGTGCGTGATGCTCGCGCTCGCTCTCGCACTTGCCCTCGGCGTGACACTCGGACTGCTGACGAATGTGAGCGTGCCGGTTTCGTGGCTCACGTATCTTGGCGTTGCGGTGCTCGCCGCGATCGACGCGTGCCTTGGCGGAGTCAAGGCGAGCCTCGAGGGCACCTTCGACGACAAAGTGTTCGTGTCGGGCTTTCTGACGAACACCTTGATGGCGGCGTTCATCGTCTTCGTCGGTGACCGGATCGGCGTTCGCGAGCTTTACCTCGCCGCGGTGGTCGCATTCGGCATGCGGGTCTTCGAGAACCTCGGTACGGTCCGGCGGCTGCTGTTCAGCCGATGGGGGTGGGAGTGATGGGCATGAACGCCCGCGTACCCTCCCGCGAGAAGCTCGTCTATCTGCGTGACGAGTCGGTCAAGGCGCTGCAGGCCTCGGAGAAGCTCGTCGAGCGCTCGTTCAACCAGGCGCGGCTCGTGGCGACGCTGGCCGCGGGTCTGATGCTGGTCGGTTTCCTGCTCGTCGCCCAGATGCGCGGGCAGGCGTCTTACTCCGGCTCGCTCGAACGTCAGTCAGACCAGAACCTCGCGATCATCATCGAGCAGCTCACTGCGGAGAACACCGTGCTGCGGACCGAGGTTGCGCGAGTGCAGATGCGTCTGCTCGAGGCGGGTCAGGCGACCGAGGACCGCGCCCGCGTCCTCAACGAAGCGACCAAGGAACTGAACGCCGTGAGGGTCGTTGCCGGGCTCGCCGGGGCAAGCGGCCCCGGCATCACGATCACCATCGACGACCCGGAACGGGTGCTCCTGCCGCAGGACTTCGTGAGGATGATCCATGAGCTGCGTGCGGGTGGCGCGGAAGCGATCGCGATCAACGGGGTGCGGGTGAGTGCCACGAGCGGCTTCTCCGGCCAGGGGGGCCAGATCGAACTCGATGGCATGGCGCTTGCCCGCGGATACGAAGTGATCGCGCTCGGGGAGCCAGGGAGCCTTGCGCAATCGCTCGAACTGCCCGGCGGACTGAAGTCGACGCTCGTGACGTTTCCCGGTGTGGTCGTCACGCTGGCGAGATCGGAAGGGCTGAGCGTGCCTGCCGCGACGACACGGGAGTTCGTGGTGGGCACGCCTGCTGAGGACACACAGTGACCGAGAACGTCGACAACGAAGGGACGCTGGCCATGGACGGCCAGACGCTCCTTGAAGAAGGGCGCCGTGCCCGGGAGCGCCGTGCTCGCGAGCGCACGCTGCGCGGACGCGTCGAGCGGCTGTTCGCCGATCGCCCCGCCTGGCTCAAGGGCGTCGCGCTCGGCACCGCTGTCACGCTATCGCTGCTCGTCCTGTTGGTCGCGATCGACGTCGCCGTCTCCTTCGGCCGCGTGCACCCCGGTGTCCGCGTCGGCGAGGTCAGCGTGGGCGCCATGACCCGCGAGAGAGCGGTGGCAGCCCTCGACGAGACGTTCGGTCCGCGGCTCGCCGATCCGATCACGGTGACCTTCGAGGACCAGTCGTGGCCGATGAATGCGGCGAACCTTTCGGCCACCCTCGAGAGCGAGGAACTCGTCGGCCAGGCGATGGAGTACGGGCGAACCGGGTCGCTCGGCGATCGTGTGTCGGAGCGTCTCCGCCTCTGGCTGGAGCCGGTGACCGTGCCGGTGACGGTCGACGCGGACCCGGCGGCGGTCGATGGCTTCCTTGCCGAGATCGCCGCTGCGGTCGAGCGCGAACCGCGCGACGCCCGGGTCGTCATCGACGGTACCGAGGTCTCTCTCGAGTCCGCCGTGCTCGGCATCGCCGTGCGCGAGGCCGAAGTGCGCGCCGAGGTCCTCGGAGCATTCGTGTCCGCCGATCGTGAGGTCGAGGTCGCCGTCGACTTCACCCCGGTCAAGATCACCGATGCAGATGCCGAACCAGCGCTCTCAGACACGCGCGCGATGCTCGCGGGACCAGTGACCGTTGCCGACGACACGCGGTCGTGGGAGTTCTCCGCCCGCGAGATCGCACCGTGGATCGCCTTCCGCACCAAGCCGGTGCCTCCCGCCGGAGCCGCGGCGCCTGCGGCCGAGGAGTCCGGAAGCGCTGGAGCGTCCCATGCTTCGTCCAGCGCGACGCCCGACAGATGGGTGCTCGAGGCCTATATCTCGTCTGACGAGGCCTCGGCCACGGTGCGCGCACGCGTCGGCGAGGCCGGAACGCCCCCGGTCGACGCTCAGTTCAAGGTCGGCGGCGGCACGGTGACCATCATCCCCTCGCGTGATGGCGTCGGCATCGATGTGGAATCGCTCGCGACCGAGATGACGCGGGTCCTCACCACCGAGGAAAGCCGCACGGTGCAGCTGAGGACGCAACGCCTGGAGCCCGAACTCACGACCGAACGCGCCGAGCAGATGGGCATCGAGGAGCGTATCGCCACGTACACGACGACGTTCCTGTCCACCAACAAGCCGAGGGTCTCCAACATCCACACGCTCGCCAAGGCGCTCGACGGCACACTCGTGGGTCCGGGCGAGACCTTCTCGTTCAACGGCACGATCGGCCCGCGGACCGCGGCGAAGGGCTACCAGGAGGCGCCCGCCATCGTCGGAGGCCGTCTCGTTCCCTCGCTGGGTGGCGGTATCTGCCAGGTGGCGACAACGCTGTTCAATACGGTGTTCGAGTCGGGTCTTCCCGTCGTCGAGCGCCGCAACCACTCCTTCTACATCTCAAGCTACCCAAAGGGACGTGACGCAACGGTCGCGTGGGGCGGCGTGGACTTCAAGTTCAAGAATGACACGGAGCATTGGATCTACATCGCGACGGCGTTCTCGAACAGCTCGGTGACGATCAGCCTGTACGGCACCGACCCGGGCTACAGCGTGACCTCCATGACCGGCGATTTCACCGACATCAGGCCGTTCTCAGTCAAGGAGGAGCCCGACGACACGCTCGCGGCAGGAACACGAGTCGTCGAGGACTCAGGCGTCGACGGCCGCAAGGTCGTCGTGAAGCGAACCGTGCTCAAGGGTGGTACCGTGGTCCGCGAGGACACGTTCACGTCAACGTACTCCCCGAAGCAGCAGATCGTGCGGGTCGGCACGAAACCAGTGGGCTCGACCGAACCGACCGCGACCGCTCCCGCTCGCTGAGTCGGCAGACCATCGCACGCGCACCGCGACCCAGACGGGGGTGAGGGGATGTTCCAGCCCGAGTTTGAGGCGATGTCTCGGGAGCGTCTCGAGAATCTCCAGATCGAGCGCCTCAATGCGCTGCTCCCTCGCGTCTACGACAGAGTCTCGCTCTATCGCACGAAGTTCGACGATGCCGGGGTGAGGCCGCGTGTCGACTCTTTGGCCGACTTCGCGAGCGTGCCGTTCACGGTCAAAGATGACATGCGCGCGAACTACCCCTACGGGATGTTTGCGGCCGATCGCCGCGACATCGTGCGCGTCCACGCCTCTTCCGGCACCACCGGGCAGATCACCGTCGTGGGCTACACGCAGCAGGACATCTCGAACTGGGCCGACATGATGGCGCGCACGCTCGCGTGCGCCGGCGCGACCGCCGACGACGTCGTCCAGGTAGCCTACGGCTACGGCCTGTTCACCGGAGGGCTCGGCGTGCACTACGGCTCCGAGCGCCTCGGCTGCCTCACCATCCCGATATCGGGTGGCAACACCCGACGCCAGGTGCAGGTGCTCGGTGACTTCGAAGTGACGGTGCTGGCGTGCACGCCGTCCTACTCGCTGCTCGTGGCCGAGACCGCTGAGGAGATGGGCATCGACCCGCGCTCCCTCCCGCTGCGCGTCGGTGTGTTCGGCGCCGAGCCGTGGAGCGAGAACATGCGCGTGCAGATCGAGGAGCGACTCGGCATCCGGGCGATCGACATCTACGGGCTCTCCGAGGTGCTCGGTCCCGGTGTCGCGAGTGAGTGCACCGAGCAGCACGGCCTGCACGTGAACGAGGACCACTTCTTCGTCGAGATCGTCGATTCCGAGACGCTGCGACCGGTGCCGGACGGGGAGCGCGGAGAGGTCGTCTTCACGACGCTCACCAAGGAGGGAATACCGGTCATCCGCTACCGCACCCGCGACATCTCCCGGATCATCCCGGGTGAGTGTGCGTGCGGGCGCACGTTCCGCCGCATGGAGCGTATCACCGGGCGCACGGACGACATGATCATCGTGCGCGGCGTGAACGTCTTCCCGAGTCAGATCGAGCAGGTGCTCGCCGGCATCCCCGGCGTCGCGCCGCACTACCAGGTAGTGCTCGGTAAGCGCGGCTCGATGGACACGGTCGAGGTACACGTCGAGGTCGCGCCCGACCTGGCCTTCGACGAGGTGCGCGAGCTCGAGGAATTGCAGCGTACGGTTCGCTCGGAGATAGCCTCGGCGCTCGCGGTCTCGATCGACGTCAGGCTCGTCGAGCCGCGCTCCATCGAGCGCAGCGAAGGCAAGGCCCGTCGCGTGGTCGACCTGCGCGGCGAACTGGAAGGAGCGTGAGCGCGTGATCGAGCAGCTTTCGGTCTTTCTCGAGAACCAGCCGGGCAGGCTCGCCGATGTGTGCCGGGTGCTGGGCGATACGGGAGTGAATATGAGGGCCCTAATGGTGGCGGACACTCAGGAGTTCGGGGTAGTGCGCATCATCTGCGACCGTCCTCGGACGGCCAAGGGCACTCTGGAGAGCGCGGGGTTCGGCGTCTCGGTGACCGGGGTGATCGCGGTCGAGGTGCCCGACAGGCCTGGCGGCCTGGCTGACGTGCTCGAGACGCTCGGGAGCGAGGGCATCAACGTCGAGTACGCGTATTGCTTCGTCGAGCCAGGCGTGGGCGGCGCAGCCGTCGATGTGCTCAAGGTCGACGGCGAGCGCGGGCTCGACGTCCTGGAGGCCGCCGGGTACCGCGTGCTGCGCGCCACCGACCTCTACGAACCAGACGGGGCGTGACGTCGAGCTGAAGCGCCTCACGATCATGAGACGGCTGGATGCCCGGCATCCCCGGGGTGGCCTGGTGCGCGCACTTCTCGTGCTTGCGCTCCTTCCCGGCGCGGTCGGGTCCGCCGCCGCCGTCGTGCGTCCGGACGACCGCGTCGGGGACCTTCCCGTCTCCGAGCTGGGAGCCGAGCAAGCTGCGCTCGCTCCCGATCTTGGCGCCGCGGCTGGCGTCCTCATGACCGAGGACGGACGCATCTTGTGGGCGCGCGACGCCGAACGGGAGCGCGCCATGGCGAGCACGACCAAGATCATGACGGCGATCGTGGCGCTCGAGAACGCGGATCTCGACGAGCAGGTCACGGTCTCTCGGGGAGCCACGAGGATTGGTGAGGCCGCGGCCAGGCTCAAGTCCGGGGGGACCTACCCGCTCGGGACCCTCCTCGAGGCGCTGCTCGTCAAGTCGGGCAACGACGCTTCTGTGGCGGTCGCGGAGCATGTCGGAGGGAGCGTCGAGGGTTTCGTCGGGATGATGAACGCGAAGGCCGAGCAGCTCGGCCTCGAGCACACCTCGTTCGCCAACCCGCACGGGCTCGACGCCGATGGGCACCACACGAGCGCGACCGATCTCGCCACGCTGGCCCGCTATGCGATGGCCAACGATGAGTTCCGGCGCATGGCTGCGCTCGAGAAGATCGTGATTGACGGCGCCGACGGGCCCCAGGAACTCGAGAACGGCAACCTGCTGATCGGGACCCTCGAGGGTGCGACCGGAGTGAAGACCGGCTGGACGAGCCGGGCCGGGTACTCGCTCGTGGCGTCTGCCGAGCGACGCGGCATCGAACTCTACGCCGTTGTGCTGGGTGCTGCAGACGAGATGGACCGCTTCCAGCAAGCCGGCCTCCTACTCGAGTGGGGATTCGTCCACTATACCGAGCAGCGGCTGGCGGAGACCGGCGAGGTGCTCGGTACGGTGCGGGTCGCCGACTACCTCGACAGGGAGATCGACGCGGTCGTGGGGGTCCCGGCGAGCCTCCCGGTCTTCGACCTCTCCGGTGAGGTCACGCGAACCGTAAGCATCAGGGAGAGCGTCGATGCACCGGTCGCACGCGGCGACCGCGTCGGCACACTCTCGCTTGTGCAAGGCGGGCGCCTCATCGAGCAGGTCCCTCTGATCGCCGTCGAGGACGTCCGCCGCCCGACGCTGCCCGAGCGCGTCTGGATCGCGATCGTGAGGGCGTGGAGGTCGGTCTTCGCCGGCGACGCACGGGCCGAGCCGACACCCGCGGGGTAGTCGTCCGCAGGGCGGGATCACACACGGCAGGAAGGACGAGAGGAGCCGATGATGAGCGGCATGCTGGCGAAGACTCCCTTGTACGACGAGCATCTCGCCCTCGGGGCACGGTTGGTGCCCTTCGCGGGATACGAGATGCCGCTGCAGTACTCGGGCATCACCCACGAGCACGAGGCGGTCCGCACGTCGGCTGGCATCTTCGACGTCTGTCACATGACCGAGTTCAGAGTGTTCGGATTCGGCGCCTTCGACTTCCTGCAGGGAATCCTCACTAACGACCTCGCGCGCATCGCCGGTGTAGGTGCCGCCCAGTACACGCTCATGTGCGACGAGGACGGCGGTATCATCGACGATGTGATCGTCTATCACACGGGCGAGCTCGAGTACCTCATGATCGCGAACGCCGCCAACCGCACCACCGACCTGGACTGGCTCCGGTCTCACTGCCCGGAAGGGGCTACGCTGCACGAGGGCGTGGAGTCCGAGCATCGTGAGGAGAGCGGCATCGTCGAGCTCGTCGACGAATCGGACCGTACCGGACTGATCGCCCTGCAAGGGCCGAAGGCGATCGCGGTGCTCGGCGAGCTCGCAGGCCCCGGTTTCGAGCCGCCCGAGCGATTCCATATCGTCGAAGCGCGGCTCGACGGGACGCCCGTGCTCGTCGCGCGCACCGGCTACACCGGGGAGGACGGTGTGGAGATCGTCTGTCACGCCTCGCACGCCCCCGGTATCTGGCGCGCGCTGCTCAGCTTCCCGGAGGTCACGCCGTGTGGATTGGGGGCCCGGGACACGCTGCGCCTCGAGATGGGCTACCACCTGTACGGCAGAGACATGGACCGGGGTGTCGACCCCATCTCCGCGGGACTCGGCTGGGTCGTGCCGCAGAAGAGTGCCGAGTTCGTCGGCGCCGGCGCGATCGCCGGGATCCGCACGGCGGGGCCTGCGGTCAGGCTGGTCGGCCTGCGAGTCGAGGGAGGCATTCCGCGGGCCGGCTGCGCCGTGTTGCGCGACGGCGAGCAGGTCGGTAAGGTGGCAAGCGGCACGTTCTCTCCCACGTTGCGCACCGGCATCGCGACCGCATATCTGCCCGTCTCGCTCACCGAACCGGGTACGCAACTGACCGTGGCGATTCGGAACAAGACGGCACCGGCACGGGTCGAGCGTCCACCGTTCGTGAAGAGCACCTCTCTATCGTGAGCAGGCCCGAAAGGAGCGCACAAGAGATGTATCCGAGCGACCTGAAGTACGACAAGGAGCACGAGTGGGTACGCCTCGAGGGCGACGTCGCCATCATCGGTATCTCGCATTTCGCACAGAACCAGCTCGGTGAGGTCGTCTACGTGGACCTGCCCTCGGAAGGCGACGCCGTGACCGTCGGCGAGCCGTTCGGCGAGATCGAGTCGGTCAAGTCCGTCTCCGAAGTGTACTCGCCGGCCGACGGTGAGATCGTGAAGGTGAACTCCGGCCTTGCGGACACGCCCGAGACCGTCAACGAGGACCCGTACGGAGAGGGCTGGATGATCCAGGTCAAGCTCGCCGACCCGTCCCAGCTCGACGGGCTGCTCTCCGCCGAGGAGTACGAGGCGTTCGTCTCCAAGGAAGTGTAAGAATCCGATGCCACACATCCCTGTGACGTGCGAGCAGCGCGAGGCGATGCTTCGCGCTGTCGGCTGCGAGGCGCTCGACGATCTGTTCGGCGACATACCAGCCGAGGTCCGCCTCGATCGCGCACTGGACGTGCCCGGGGGACTCGGAGAGATGGAGCTCGTCGCTCACCTGCGAGGCCTTGCCGATTCGAACGAACCCGCGGGGGGGATGGTGAGCTTCGCCGGTGCCGGCAGCTACGACCATTACGTGCCGTCGATAGTCGATCACGTGCTGCGAAGACCCGAGTTCTTCACTGCGTACACCCCGTACCAGCCCGAGGTCAGTCAGGGGACGCTGCAGGCCATCTACGAGTACCAGTCGATGATCTGCGCGCTGACCGCCATGGACGTCGCCAACGCGTCGATGTACGACGGCGCGACGGCGTTCACGGAAGCGGCGATGATGGCGAGTCGCGTGACCAGGCGCCACCGCGTCATCTGTGCGGGCACCGTCCATCCCGAGTGGCAACAGACCCTGCTCACGTATGCGGAGGCGGGTACCCTCGAGGTGACCTTCGTGGGCGCAGAGGCAGACGGCGTTGTCACTACCGGCGCCGATGGAGCGCTCGCCTCGGTGCTTCAGACCGGCGATGTTGCCGCGGTCCTCCTGAGCAGCCCGAACGTGCTCGGGAACCTGGAAGACGTCGCCGGTGCTGCCGATCTGGCCCACGAGGCCGGTGCGTTGCTGGTCGTCGGGGCCAACCCCCTGCTGCTCGGTGTGGTCGAGCCACCCGGTGCACAGGGCGCCGACATCGTGGTGGGCGAGGGCCAGCCCCTCGGCAGCCCAATGAGTCTCGGAGGTCCCGCGTTCGGCTTCTTTGCCTGCCGCGACGAGCACGTTCGCCACGTCCCCGGCCGGCTCGTCGGCCGAACCGTCGATGTCGACGGTAACGCGGCGTTCGTGCTGACGCTCTCGACGCGGGAGCAGCACATACGCCGCGAGAAGGCCACGAGCAACATATGCAGCAATCAGGCGCTCTGTGCGTTAGGCGCTGCCGTCTACCTGTGCGCCGTGGGCCGCGAGGGTCTCGCCTCCACGGCGCGTGCGTGTATCACGAAAGCCCACTATCTGCGAGATCGCCTGCTCGAGACCGGCAGGTTCCGGGCTCCCTGGGGCGCGCCGTTCGCGCACGAGTTTGCACTCGCATTCGACGGCGACGTCACAGCGATGCGCGAAGCGATGCTCGAGCGAGGCTTCCTTGCGGGGGTCCCGCTCGCGCACACCGGGCCGCTCGACCACACGGGTATCGACCGGGCTCTCGCCGAAACGCTCGTCCTGTTCGCTGTGACTGAGAAGCGCACGCGCGTGGAGATGGATGCGTTCGCGGAGGAGGTGGCCTCCCTGTGACCGAGCGTCTTGCTCACACGCCGGCGACCGCCCCCGCACGCGGTCCCCGGCGGCTCATCTTCGAGACCGGCGCCGCCGAGTCCCGTTGCGTCATGCCGCCCGAACTCGACGTCCCCGCGATCGACCTCGATGTAGCGCTCGGCGGAGCGGTCCGGACCGAGCCACCGGTGGTGCCGCACGTCACGGAGGTCGAGATCGCTCGCCACTACGCACACCTCGCTTCAATGAACTTCGGGGTCGACTCGGGCAGCTATCCGCTCGGCAGCTGCACCATGAAGTACAACCCCCGAGTGAATGAGGACGCCGCGCGGCTTGAGGGATTCGCCGGTCTGCACCCGTACCAGCCCGCCGCGACGGTGCAGGGCGCACTCGAGCTGATGGTTGGGCTCGCCGAGGCTCTCGCGGAGGTCTCGGGTCTTCCGGGGGTCACTCTTCAGCCGGCGGCGGGTGCTCACGGCGAGCTGACGGCGCTCATGTGTTTCCGCGCCTGCCACGTCGACCAGGGTGACGCCCGTGCGCGTGTCGTCATCCCGGACTCGGCCCACGGCACGAACCCTGCGACCGTTGCGATGTGCGGATATGAAGTCACGACGGTCCCGAGTGACGAGCGTGGCGGGGTCGACCTCGAGGTGCTGCGCTCGGTGCTCGACACCGACGTCGCCGCGCTGATGCTCACCAATCCGAACACGCTCGGCCTTTTCGACGAGAACATCCTCGAGATCACGCGGCTGGCCCACGAGGTCGGCGCGTTCGCGTACTGCGATGGAGCGAATCTCAACGCCATCATGGGTATCTCTCGCCCCGGGGACATGGGATTCGACGCGTTTCACACCAACCTGCACAAGACGTTCTCGACGCCGCACGGCGGGGGAGGCCCGGGCGCCGGCCCGGTCTGCGTGACCGAGCGCCTGTCGCCCTATCTGCCCGGTCCCGTACCCGTGCGGGCCGTCGACGGCTCGTTCGAGTTCGCCTGGCCGGAACGCTCGATAGGCCGTGTACGCTCGTTCTACGGCAACTTCGGCATTCTCGTGAGGGCATACGCGTACGTTCGCGCACTCGGCGGGGAGGGCCTGCGTGAGGTGAGCGAGCAGGCGGTGCTCTCCGCCAACTACCTCAAGGAGCGGTTGCGCCAGGCCTACGATCTTCCCTACGACCGCACGTGTATGCACGAGTTCGTGCTGTCCGGGTCGCGCCAGAAGCGCGAGCACGGTGTTCGTTCGCTCGACATCGCCAAGCGCCTGCTGGACCACGGCTTCCATCCGCCGACGGTGTACTTCCCGCTCATCGTCGATGAGGCGCTCATGATCGAGCCCACCGAGACCGAGTCGCTCGAGGAACTCGACCGGTTCGCCGACGCCATGCTCGCCATCGCCGAGGAGGCCGCGACCGACCCCGACCTCGTGAAGAGCGCGCCGTACACAACGCCGGTCCGCAGGCTTGACGAGGCGGGAGCCGCCCGCAATCCGGACCTCCGGTATCGCCGGGAGGAGTGAGCCCTGTGGCGCTCGCCTGGCGCCTGCTGGTCGATCCCGCGCCCGCGGACGGCGCATGGAACATGGCCGTCGACCGCGCCATCCAGCAGGCACGCGAAGCAGGATCGGTTCCGCCGACCGTTCGGCTGTATGAGTGGGCACGACCCACGGTCTCGCTCGGCCGATTCCAGGCCCCGGACGGCATCGATTTCGACGTGTGTCGCGACTGGGGCATCGATGTCGTGCGCCGCGCCACGGGTGGCAGGGGAGTGTTGCACGACGATGAAGTCACCTACTCGGTGGCGGCCTCGTCGGAAGACGGCGTCCCTCGCGGAGTTGCGGCGTCATACCGGTACCTGTGCGTCGGCCTCGAGCACGCATACCGGTCGCTGGGCGTGGAGGCCCGCCTCACCGCACGACCGCGGGGGGATGGCGGGTCTGCCGCGTGTTACCTGCACGCCACTCCCGCTGACCTTTCGCTCGGCGCCCGCAAGCTCTCCGGCAGCGCCCAGGTGTGGCTCGGATCGACCGTCCTGCAGCACGGCTCGTTCACCATCAGCCGGGACGTGCGGCGCGAGGCGGAGGTGTTCCGGTTGGGCGACGAGGCACGCCGCGCGTTGGACGCAACGACCTCGACACTCGCAGATCGGCCGGCAGGCCCGCCCTCACGACTCGAGATTGGTTTGGCGATACGTCGTGGATTCGAGGTCGCTCTGGGTATCACACTGCAGGAAGGACGATTGACCGAGGCTGAGGAGGCCGAGGCGCGCCGACTGCAAGAGCAGGCGGTCCGCGAGGACCTCGGGCGCAAGCCTGCGAACGGCGGCGACCTCGGGTTAGAGTGAAGGTTGAGGTGTCGGTTGTGCCCGGCGACCCGCATTCGCGTCTGCTACAATCGAAACGCCGGCACACGACCGGTGAGGTTCCGATTCGAAGGGGGCCCGAGAGGTGAGCGACAGCAGGTACGATGACGTGCTGATCGACCTCGAGAACAAGAGCAACGAAGAGCTTCGGTCGGTACTGGACGAGCTGTACGAGGAAGAGCAGAGGATCTCGTACCGGCGCCGGGTCCTCCACGGCAAGATCGACATCCTGAGGGCGGAACTCGTGCGCAGGCTGACGGGTCAGCGCGAGGCCGGCGAGGACGTCATCTCCGGAGGCGACGTCGAGCGGCTGATCGAGATACTCGCCAGCGACTTGCGCGGTGTATCGAACGTCGACGTGGCGGAGACCCTGGACGAAGACGACGACGAGTAGCGGCCGCCCGGCGGTCGTGATGAGGAGGACGGGTGCCCACACTCTCCGAGAAACTGCAGCGCTTCATGGACGATCTCGCGACCGACGCCGTCGAGGAGCGCGTCGTCGAGTACGTCATCCGCGAGGTGCAGAACGGCCGCAAGCTCTCCGACGCCCTCAAGGATCCTTACGTCAAGAACCGGCTGAGCGAAGAGAAGCTCTCCAAGGTGCTCGAGACCCCCGAGGTCGTGGCGGCTCTCGAGGCGCAGATCGCTGAGTCGTTCCAGAAGCGCGAGATCGGTTTCGCAGACTGATCCGTGGCGGCACCGTCGCCGTGAGAGGAAGCACGCCATGACATCTTGTCCGGCCTGTGGTACGAGTCTGGAAGATTCGAACGTCTCAGCGTGCCCGGCGTGCGGTGTCCGGCTAGAGGGCGCGACGGAGTCCTTCGCTCCGGTCCCCGAAGGCTCGGAGGAGACCGGGGGCGCCGCCCGGGAATGGGCCGTTTCCGGACCTGTCCTCGTTGTCCGCAAAGGTCCGGACGTCGGCGAGCGATTCTTCGTCGACCGGTCGAGGCTCACCGTCGGCAGGGACCCGGAGTGCGACATCTTCCTCAACGACATCACGGTATCGCGCGGCCACTCGGTGCTCGAGTTCAAGGCCGGAGAGGTCAGCGTGTCGGACGTCGGTTCGTTGAACGGCACCTACGTCAACGGCGTGCGTGTCGACAGGGCGACGCTCCACGACGGCGACGTCGTTCAGGTCGGCAGGTTCCAGATGGTGTTCATGGACCGCGGAGGGTCGTGAGGCTGATGGCCGCTCGTGACTACATGACGATCGGAGAGGTCGTCGAGACCCTGCAGCCAGCGTATCCGGACCTCTCCATCTCCAAGGTGCGCTTCCTGGAGGAGGAGGGGCTCATAGCGCCCGAGCGAACACCGGGGGGGTATCGCAAGTTCTCGCAGCACGACCTCGCCCGGGTCGACATGATCCTGCGCCTGCAGAAGGAGCACTTCCTCCCGCTCGCGGTCATCCGTGAGAAGCTGGCTGATTTCGACAAGGGCAAGGTGCCCCCGGAGCTCAGGGGCACCGGACCGGTCGGGGCGGAACCGGTCGCCTTGCCGTTCGAGGAGGCCGAGGCGGTCGCGCTCGACGACGTGCCGTCGGTACTCGGCCTGCCGGTCTCGTTCGTTCGCGAACTCGCCGACTACAATCTCGTCGAGATAGCCGATGGGGAGCGCGGTCCGGAGATCGGTCCCGCCGATGTCCGAATCGCGCATGCGGCCTGGGACCTGCGACGCTTCGGCATCGAGCCGCGTCATCTGCGCATGTACGAGACGTTCGCGGAGCGCGAGGCCGCCTTCTTCGGGCAGGCCCTCATGCCCGCGTTTCGTCATCGCACGCCGGAGACGCGACAGAAACTGGTCGAGACGCTCGGCGAGCTCACCGGGGTCACCGGCGACCTGAAGAGCCATCTTCTCAGACGGGCACTCGGACGGGTGTTCGAGGACGTCGTGTAGGGAGTATGACCGAGGACAACGCACACACGCCGGCACCCGCAGACCACGCTCCGGAACGGACGTCGATCGAGTTCGCGCACCCCAGTGAGCGGGTCGCCGCGGAGATCCTGGACTTCTACCACATCCGCTGGGAGTACGAGCCGACCACGTTCCCCATCGAGTGGGATGGAGAGGGGAGAGCGGTCGCTTCGTTCACCCCGGACTTCTACCTGCCCGACCTCGATCTCTACATCGAGCTGACGACGATGAGTCAGAAGCTGGTCACGAAGAAGAATCGCAAGGTGAGAAGGTTGAAGGAGCTCTACCCGGACGTGAACGTGAAGATCTTCTACCAGAAGGACTTCCGCCTGCTGCTCGCGCGGTTCGGCATCGGTGTCGCAGAGCGCCCGCTGTCCGAGGGCGGTGGGCTCGGAGCCGGTGGCGTGGACAGGGACATGACGTGACGAAGGCGTTCGCCGGCGAGGACGTAGTCGAACGCGTCCTCTTAAGCGAGGCGGAGATCGCCGAGCGGGTCGCCGAGATCGGACGGTCGATCACCGAGGACCATGCGGGTCATCGGTTGCGACTCGTGACCGTGCTGCGCGGCGGCCTGTTCTTCCTTTGCGACCTGTGCCGCCACATCGACCTTCCCCTCACCATCGACTTCATGGCGATCACCTCCTACGCGGGGGGCACGGGCGGCTCGGTCAGGATAACCAAGGATCTCGACGACCCGATCGAGGGAGCCCGGGTCGTCGTCGTCGAGGACATCATCGACACGGGCCTCACGCTCAACTACATCCTGTCGGTGCTGCGACAGCGCAACCCCGCTTCTCTCGAGGTGTGCACGCTGCTTGACAAGGACGCCCGGCGTATCGTCAGCCTCCCGATCGCCTACCGGGGCTTCGAGGTGCCCGACAGGTTCCTCGTCGGCTATGGCCTGGACCTGGACGCCCGCCTGCGCAATCTGCCCTACGTCGCCACCGTTCGCGACGATGCGACGGCACCGGGGGTCTCTCTGGTCGGGTGACCGGCTTCGTCGTATCCTGTGCACGGCATCCCCTGCAGCCTGGAGGTACGATGAACCTGGAGAGCTACATCCGCGACATCCCCGACTTCCCCAAAGAGGGGATCGTTTTCAAGGACATCACGCCGTTGCTTGCGAGTCCGGACGGGTTCCGCGAGGCCATCGACACGATTGCCGATGAGTTCGCCGGAGACGGGATCACGAAGGTGCTGGGCGCCGAGGCGCGGGGCTTCATCTTCGGTGGCGCACTAGCCTACAGGCTCGGCGCCGGCTTCGTGCCTGCCCGCAAGCCGGGCAAGCTGCCCTGGGAGACCACACAGGCCGAGTACGCGCTCGAGTACGGCACGGACTCGCTCGAGATGCACCTCGACGCGATCGGCGCGGGCGACGTCGTGCTGATCGTCGACGACGTGCTGGCGACCGGCGGCACCGCCGCAGCGAAGGCCCAACTCGCCGAGAGCACCGGCGCGCGGGTCGCTGGACTGGCCTTCCTCATCGAGCTGGACTTCCTCAACGGACGGCAGAAGCTCGGCGACGCCAAGATCGTCTCGCTGATCCACGTGGCGTAGCCGCACGGCCTGCCAAGCGCCGGCCTACTCCTTCACGACCTCGACGAACTCGACATCCACGGTCGCAACGCCCGAGAAGCCGAGCGCGCGTGCGGCTGCGCGCGACAGGTCGAGGTCGCGTCCGGCGATGAACGGCCCCCGGTCCGTCACGACGACGACGATCCGCCGCTCACCGCGGGTGAGCGCCAGACGCGTGCCGAACGGCAGGGTTCTCGACGCGCACGTGAAGTCGTTCTGATTGTAGATCTGACCGCAGGCTGTCAGGCGCCCGTGGAACTCGTTGCCGTACCACGAGCACACCGCGCTCTGCGTGCGGCCGAGACTACGGTAGCGGCTTGGCTGGTGTTCCGTGCCGAGGTAGGCGCGCCCGACGTAGGGCTCCACTACGACCGGGACCTGTCGTATCTCGGCATCGAGCGGGACGGAGCTCCTGAGCCACTCCTTCCGCGTGCGCGAGATAACCGTGCGTCTGGCCTCGAGCTGACGGAGCGCCTCCGCGGTGAGCCGGTCCACCAGCGTACGCTGCTCGGCGAGAGCGGCATCGAGCTCCTCGAGCGAGGTGCGCTCGAGTTGGCGCAACGCCACGTCCTGGGCCTTGAGGTCGTCGAGGTACGCCGCCTGGAACTCCGCCTCGGCTGCGGCGACGGCGGCGTCCGCATACGCTCGCTTGTCGCGTTGAGCGATGCGGGTGAGCATGAAGATGCGCGAATAGAAGTCGGACATGGTCTGCGCGGTCAGGAGCACGCTGAGCGGGCTTGCGATGCGGGACTTGTACATGCCGACCATGCGCTCCCGATACGCCTCCTGGGCCGTCAGAAGGGTACGTCGCGCCCCTGCGAGCACTTCCTGCTGGGCGATGATGCGCAGGTTGGTCACCGCAATGCGCTCTTCGAGAGCTATGCGCTCCGCTCGGCGCTCTTCGATCGCGAGCTCGAGTTCGAGGGCGCGTTCGGTTGCCTGCTGGAGTTCGGGAGTCGGGGGGGCGGTCGTTCCCGTCGAAGGAGTTGCACCGGCAAGCGCCGGCACAAGCGATACCCCGAGGAGGTGTACCGCGAGCGCTGCTGCGATGAGTCGGCTCCGTTTCATGGTGCTGCCTTCCGGGCGACGACGCCTCGATACGCCGTTACGCAGGCAAAACATGATACCATGTAGGAGGTGTCGGCCAGTGCCGATACATTCTGTAGTCCCGGTGGACCCTCGATCGAAGACACGACGCAGCAGGAGGTCCCGTGCGGAGCGCAGCCGCCAGGAGGGCCGTCAGAACCGGCATCGCAGCCACCATCGCGTTGTCCCTGTTCAGCGGCGCCATGATCCCTGCGATCGCCAGCCCTTCCACGCCCGAGATCGAGGCCAGGCGCGCGGAGGTCGACTCGGCACGCGCCCGGATGGAGGAGCTCGCGGACCGCGCCGAACTGCGACGCGAGGAACTTCTGCAGCTCACGGACGCGCTCACCCTTACCCGCGAGAGGATCGCCGACACCCGCGCGGACCTCGAGCGACGCAGGCGCGATCAGGCGGCCGCCGAGGACGCGCTTGCCGAGCGCGCCGCGGGGATCTACCGCTCCGGAGGCGTGCACGTGCTCGAGGTGCTGCTCGGCACGTCGTCGTTCGAAGACTTCCTCACCCGGGTCGAGTGGTTTAGGCGCGTCAACCGCAGCGACGCGGCCCTTGTGAGCAGCGTCAAGAGCGCCGTTGCCGCGGTCGAGGCCAGCGAGCGGGCGCTCGAGCGGCGGGAGGGCGAGCAGGTTGCGCTGAAGCGACAGGCGGAGCTCAAGGCACGGGAAGTGGAGGGGGCGCTCACACAGCAGCAGGCCTACGTGTTCGCCCTCGACCGTGAGATCGCGACACTGGTCGCTGCGGAGGAAGAGCGACTGCGCCGCGAGGCCGAGGAGCGCGCACGGAAGGCCGCAGAGGAGGCTGCACGCCGTGCAGCGGCGGCGCGCCCTTCGTCGGGGGCGTTGCCGGCGCCGACACGCTCGGCCCAACCCAACGGGCGCACCTTCGACCCTGCGGCGCTCGGGCCCGGTCATCCGGACGCCGTTGTCGTCGGCATGGAGTACCTCGGTGTGCCCTACGTGTGGGGAGGATCGACACCCGAGGGCTTCGACTGCTCGGGGCTCACGTGGTACGTATACCGGCGTCTCGGCATCTCCCTGCCGCGCAACAGTCGCTCGCAGTTCGGGGTGGGCGGGTACATCCCGCCGGACCGGACCGATCTGCTGCTCCCTGGCGACCTGGTGTTCTTCGGGTACGAGGGGAGCCCGGAACGCATCCATCATGTCGGAATATACATCGGCAACGGGGATTATCTTCACGCGCCGAGCACCGGCCGTCCCGTTCAGGTCGAGTCGCTGACGTCGCGCATCGAGCGTCGCGCTGACTACGTGGGTGCCACACGCCCCTAGCGTCGCGGCACGATCGCCCTGAATGGCCGCTCTGAGCCGCGGGTTCTGTGGTACTATCCGGCCAATCTGTGAACCGCCCCAAGACCCGCATCTTCTGGGAAGGAGACCCGTGCAAACTATGCTTCTCTCGGGCAACGAGGCCGCCGCACGTGGCGCGTGGGAGGCCGGTGCATCAGTCGGTGTCGGATATCCGGGCACACCGTCCACGCAGGCTCTGGAGGTCTTCGCCCGGATGGACGGGGTCTACGCCGAGTGGGCGCCCAACGAGAAGGTCGCGCTCGAGGTGGCGACAGGGGTCTCGATGGGTGGCGCACGCTCGTTCGTGACGATGAAGCACGTGGGGGTGAATGTGGCTGCTGACCCGCTGTTCACGCTCGCCTACACGGGCGTGGGAGGGGGACTTGTCATCTTCGTGGCCGATGACCCCGGGATGCACTCGTCGCAGAACGAACAGGACTCACGCAACTGGGGTCCTTTCGCGCGAGTTCCCGTCCTCGAGCCCTCGGACAGCGCCGAGGCCCTCGAGTTCACCCGGGCCGCATTCGATATCTCGGAGGAGTTCGACGTCCCTGTGATCGTGCGCTCCACGACCCGCATCTCGCACTCCAAGGGCGTCGTCGAGGTCAGTGGTCACCGGATGGTGCGTGAGCGCGGTTCCTACGCGAAGGACCTCGGCAAGTGGGTGATGATGCCAGCCATGGCACGCGGCCGTCGCGTCGCACTCGACGAACGGATGGGCAGACTGGCGGCGTTTGCCGAGAACAGCGAGCTCAACAGACTCGAGCTCCGTGACACGTCGGTGGGGATCGTGACCTCGGGCGTGTGCTACCAGTACGTGCGGGAGGCTATGCCGGACGTATCCGTCTTCAAGCTGGGGACCCCCTTCCCGCTGCCTGCGTCGGCCCTCAGGCGATTCGCTGATTCGGTCGAGCGGCTCGTCGTGGTCGAAGAGGCCGATGACTACCTCGCGACCCGGCTGCGCGCGCTCGGCCTGCATCCCGAGCCAGTCGATCTCCCTCCCGCCGGTGAGCTGTCTCCCGGACTCGTCGCACGGGCTCTCGGAGCGCAGCCGCCGGCTACGAGAGATCGTGTCGAGGGACTTCCGCCGCGTCCGCCACTCATGTGTCCCGGGTGCCCCCACCGCGGTGCCTACAACGCACTCCGGAAGGTGAAGGCTGTGGTCACCGGCGACATCGGGTGCTACACTCTCGCGGCTCTTGCGCCGTTTTCCTCGATGGACTCGTGCGTGTGCATGGGCGCGAGCGTGGGCATGAGGGCGAGCTCGTCATCATGCCACTCACGAAGGAAGCCTTCCCCGTGCTGCGCTATCGCACTCACGACCTCACGACCATCGACCGCTCACCCTGCGAGTGTGGGCGGACGCTGGCGCGCATGAGCAAGGTGCGCCAGCGCACCGACGACATGCTGATTATCCGTGGCGTCAACGTGTTCCCGAGCCAGACCGAAGACGTGCTCTTCAAGATCGAGAACGTACGTTCCCACTACCTGATCGTGGTCGACCGCAAACACGGCCTCGATGACATGGAGGTCCGGCTCGAGGTCGCTGAAGAGGTCTTTTCGGATATCATGGCTCATATGGTTGCGTTCACCCGTCACGTGTCAGAGCGCCTGCACGCCGTGATCGGGCTGAATGTGAAGGTCACCCTGGTCGAACCGGGCAGTATCGAACGGACTGCCGGAAAGGCGCAGCGCGTGCTTGACCTGCGTGAGGACGGCGACTAGACCGGTCCCGTCACCCGGAGTCGAGGAGGTGGAGCAGTATGGACGTCGCTTCCGTCCCCCAGTGGGCCTGGATCGCGGTCGTCGTTGTCGCGGTGCTGCTTCTCGGCGTCGCCGGGTATTGCGGGGCCCGTGCTGCATACCGGCGGATCTCGCGCCGGTATCTCGTGCAGGTGATCGGGCGCCGCGAGGGCGTGCTCGCGTCTCGCAGAACACTCGAGGCTGTCATACGTCATCTTGCGGACGAAGACGAACGGAAACTCGCGTACTTCGCTGCTCATCCTGAGGATGTCGATCGTAAGGCGCTTCTGGAGATCGCGCGTCGCATGGAGATCGCCACCGAGGAGCTGGACACGATGCCGCTCCCGCGTTCGCTCTGGCCGGCTGCGTCCGCGCTGGCCGACGCAGCGTACGTCATGGCTGAGGAGGCGGGCAGGGTAGGGGAGTCTGATGATCCCGAAGAAGTCCTCACGGCGCTGGCCGTTATCGACATCTCGCGTGCCTCGAGTGCGTACGATGCGGCGCAGGCCAGGGTCCAGGAGGCCGCCGAGCGTTTCGAGCTCGACGAGGCTGCTGTCTACGGTGGGGGGTTGTACATATGAGTGATGTGGGCCGGGTCGCGCGCGGCGCCGCGGGCGTCGTCGTACTGATCCTCCTCGTCGTGCTCGTGAACGGGTGGTGGAGGGAATACCGCAGAGGCGACGCGCCTGTCGCGCCTCAGCCCGAAGCCACGTCGACGCCCGAGCCGGCTCCTGAGTCCGAGGAGCCTGCCGGAGAGGGTGGTGGGGAGCCGGCGGACGAGGGCGCGGAGCCCTCCGGCGCGACCGTGGTCGTCCTGATCGAAGGCCTCAACTTCCGCAAGGAACCTTCACGGGAGGGCGAGCTGATACGCGGCCTGAACCGGGGCACAGAACTCGTCTACCTCGAAACGGTGGACGGCTGGTACCGCGTGAGGACCGAAGACGGCACGGAGGGGTTCGTCTCGGCAAGCCCACAGTACACCGAGGTCCGCCAGTGACGCGCATGCGAAGGTTCGGGTAGGCGAAGCACCATGAAGATCATCGGCCCGGCATGCGAATTCTATCGCGTGAGGCTCACGAGTGTGGACGCCACCGCCGAGCCTGACTTCGAGTGGCGGGAAGACATCCTGTACCGCACGCCGCCGACCGAAATGCCGGAGGAGCGGACCGAGTGGGTAGTCGAGGTCGTGACCCTCGATGAGGCGGAAGAAGTCACGCGCGTCTCCCGCTTCAACGACCACGAGGCAGCGCGCGCGTTCCTCGACTCCGTCGAGGAGGACCTCAGAGAACTCACCAAGTCGCAGTTCGAAGCGCGCCATCTCGGGGTGGAGTGAGAATCCCATGAGACCCGGGGAAGGAGCCGCTCGAGGCTGCTCCTATGCGCCAGAACGCGATTTACCATAAGATACATTATCAGACATAAGATGCAGCAGAATATGACAGGCCCCGGGTCGCGCAGCCGTCGCAGCCCGGGGCCTGTCTGTGCGAGACACCGTCCGCCGCGAGCGGTGTCTGCGTCCGGATGGGTATCGTCGTCAGCCGGGTGTGCCGTTGTGTGCGGCTTCCTCCTGGAGATCGCCGGTGAAGTCGGGTGAGTCGACCGCCAGGCCCTTGCTTTCAGCCGGCAGGATCAGGTTGAGAATCACGCCGACGACCGTCGCGAGCGCCATGCCCGGGACCGTGTACTCGCCCACCGGTATCTTGATCTCGCCGACCTCCATGCCGATGCCGAGCACCAGCACGATGCTGGAGAGGATCAGGTTCCTGCTGTGGCTGTAGTCGATGCCGCTGTCCACGAGCATTCTGAGCCCCGAGGCGGCGATCAGGCCGAACAGGAGAATTGAGACTCCCCCCATCACGGGGGTCGGAATGCTGCCGATGAGCGCTCCGAGCTTCGGCACGAAGCCGCCGATCACGAATGCGAAGGCGCCGGCGTACCAGAAGAGCTGGACGGCGTAGATCCGCGTCACCGCCATGACCCCGATGTTCTCGGCGTAGGTAGTGGACGGAGTGCCCCCGACGAGTCCCGAAAGCGACGTTGCGAGTCCATCGCCGACTAGTGACTGGGGCAGCAGCGGGTTGAAGTCCTTGCCCGTGATCTCGTTGATGACGAGAAGGTGTCCGATGTGCTCGATGATGACCACCAGCGCGACCGGCGCGATCAGCATGATCGCCGAGAACTCGAACTTGGCGATGGTGAGAGTCGGCAGGCCGACCCAGGCCGCGTCGAGGACCGGCTGGAAGTCAACGAGTCCTAAGGGTATCGCGGCGATGTAGCCAACGATGATGCCGAGCAGGATCGGTATCGTGGCTATGAAACCCTTGAAGTAGCTCGAGAACGCGATTGACGCAGCGAGCGTGATCGCTGCGACAGCGACGAGGTTCCAGTCGAGTCCGAGACTCGGGTCGGCGAACGGGAACAGCGACATCTTGATCGCGATCCCCGCGAGGCCGAGACCGATGATGATGACGACGGCCCCGACGAGCGCCGGAGGCAACAGTCGGTAGAGCCACTTCGTTCCGAACGCCTTGATGACAGCCGCCACCACCACGTACACGAGGCCTGCGACGACCAGGCCGCCCAGCGCGTACGGGACCTTGGCGGGATCGGCCACCCCGGCCGTGACACCCGCCACTGCTGCGATCGGGGCGATGAAGGCGAACGACGACCCCAGGAAGCTCGGGATCTTGCCCTTCGTGAGAATCAGGTAGAGGATTGTGCCCGCTCCCGAAGTCATGATCGCCACGGACGGGTTCAGGCCGGTGAGTATCGGGACGAGGACGGTTGCCCCGAACATCGCCATGAGGTGCTGGAACGCGAGGGGGATCACCTGGACGAGGGGCAGCTTCTCGTCGGTTTGTACGAGCCGTGTGGTTGCCACTGTTCGCATCAGCCCCCTAACCGAGAAGCGCCATCAGGGCAGGCTCGAGGAACGCGATGACGAACGCCGCACTCACACCCCACATGAGCCAGTGCACTTCGCGGGCCTTGCCGTGGAAGATCTTGATGAGGACCCAGCTGATGAAGCCGAAGCCGATGCCGTAGCTGATGTTGTAGGTGAGCGGGATGCCGACGATCGTCAGGAACGCCGGGAATGCCTCTTCCAGGTCGGTCCACGGGATCTCGCGTACCGTCTGCATCATGAGGAAGCCGACGATGATGAGAGCGCCCGCGGTGATGGGATACACGAAGAAGTCGCCCTCAGGCGCCTGGAAACCCGAACCGCCGTAGAGGGCATACTGCTGTGCGTTGGGGATAATGGCTCCCCCGCCGATCATGGCGACGACCGGCGCGAAGAACGCAGCCGCCGCGAACAAGACGCCGGTGACGACCGGGGTCAGACCGGTGCGTCCGCCCTCGGCAACGCCGGCGGCCGACTCGATGTAGGTTGTGATGGAGCTTGCTCCGAACAGGCCCCCGACGCTTGCAGCCGCCGAGTCCACGACGAGGATGTCGCGGATGCCGGGGACGCTGCCGTCAGGGTTGATGAAGCCTGCCTGCTCGCCGACCGCGACAACCGTACCCATGGTGTCGAAGAAGTCAGTCAGCATGATTGCGAAGATGGCTACGAGCAGCACGGGCGTGAATATCTGCGTGATAGCCATGCCCCCCTCCACCTGCTGGAACGGTGCGAAGAAGGTGGTGAAGTCGAGCGGGGCGACGACCGCGTTGGGCAGCGAGGTGACGCCGAACGCGAGCGCGGCCGCTGTGGCGACGAGAATGCCCCACAGGATGTCACCCTTCACCTTGAGCGCCATGAATATGAGGATCGCCGCAAGCCCGATCACGGTGACCCAGACGTAGGGCTGGGTGAAGTCGCCGAGCGACACGAGCGTGATCGGCGCCGGTCGGATGACACCGCCCTGGTTCAGGCCGATGGTGGTGATGAACAGGCCGATGCCCACACCGATGGCGCGCTTGAGATCGAGGGGAATGGCGTTCATGACCGCCTCGCGCAGGCCGGTGAGGACAAGGACGAGGATGATGAGACCCTCGACGAAGATCACCGACATGCCGACCTGCCAGGGCACGTTGGCCTGCTGAAAACCGATGACCGAGAAGGTGACGACCGCGTTTAGGCCCATGCCTGACGCCAGCGCGAACGGGCGGTTGGTGATGAGGCCCATGCACAGGCACATGAGCGCGGCGCCGAGCGCGGTGGCGGTTGCGGCGCCGGCAAACGGCACCCCTGCCGCCGACAGGATCCCCGGGTTCACGAAGATGATGTACGCCATCGTCATGAATGTGGCGATACCGGCGATCAGTTCGGTCTTGAAGTCGGTACCGCGCTCCTTGAACTTGAAGAAAGTCTCCATCTCACTCCTCTGCTTCACTCGATACGGTCGGGGGGTGCACGTTGCCCGTGCCTGGACTCCCCCTTTCGGCGCGCCACAAGGTCATCCGACACTACTTATGTCAAACCGCTAACCCTCGGCGAATCTCGGCCCGAGGTAGACGGTCTGGAACGCATTTCCCCGTGCAAGGGCCTCAACCAGCTCGCTGGTGATGGGAGGTCGCAGATCGAGGTCCGCAAGGGCGGCAGGATCGGCGAGATCGACCGCCACGATGCGCTCGTCGTCCGCTGGAGTCGCGAGCGCACCGCTGCTGACCTCAGCCGCGAAGGTGATGTGGACGAGGTGACGTTCGCCGGAAGGATCGATGGTGTCGTTGAGAATCAGCGGACGCCCGACGACGACGGTAAGACCGGTCTCTTCGCGCACCTCCCGCTCGAGTGCGGCTGACAGCGCCTCCCCGAACTCGACTCCCCCGCCTGGCAGCAAGTGGTAGGTGCGGTCCTGTTTGCGGTGTCGGGCCAGCAGCACCCGGCCGTCTATGACAATCAGCGCGGCCACGCGCACGCGGGGGTGCTCACACGCCGGTGCTTCCAAAGCCCCCCTCCCCCCTCACCGTCGCGTCGAGCACTTCTACCTTGGCGAGCTCCACACGGGCGACGGGCTGTATCACGAGCTGAGCCAGCTTGTCACCGCGGCGAATCTCGATCGGGGTGTCAGGATCGAGGTTGATCGCGATGACCTTGATCTCTCCCCGATAGTGGCTGTCGATAAGGCCCGGAGTGTTGACGAGACTCAGCCCGTTGCGGATGGCCAGACCGCTGCGCGGTTGCACGAACCCTGCATACCCGTCGGGGATGGCAACCGCTATCCCGGTAGGTACGAGCGCCCGCTCGAAGGGGCAAAGGGTGACAGACTCTGCCGCGAACAGGTCGAGACCGGCATCTCCATCGTGTGCGTACGCTGGCAACGGCAGCTCGGGGTCGACTTGCAGTATCTCGAGGCGCACGGAGACGGTCACGCTCCTCTCGTGATCGTCGGAAGGTACGACGAGCACACTGCCGCACTGGCCGCGAGCTGGTCCGGATCGTACGGGCGAACCTCATTTGCAGCCGGATCTAGCGTGTGGCCCGGTCTGAACTGCTGCAGCACGAACCGGTCGCCACCACGGACGAGTCGGGCAAGTCGGGGCAGATAATCGAGTTGCACGAGCGGCGGGTACACGGTGGTTCTGAACTCGTGCGCGACGCCGCTGCGGCGGATCACCCCGATGCTCGCGAGGACTGCATCGCCTGCGCCGCTCGGTCCGATCTCCCCGTAGCGCTCCGGAACGGTCTTGAGGTCGAGTGCGACGAACTGTACGAGCCCGTCTTCCAGCACGCGATTGAGTAGCCCCGGGGAGGTACCGTTGGTATCCAGCTTCACCGGGATACCCTTGACTGCGAGGGTTTCGAGCAGGTCGATGAGGTCGGGTGCCGCGGTGGGCTCCCCGCCCGTGACCACGACGCCGTCTATCCAGCCTCTGCGTACGGACAGGTGACCGAGCAATGCGCCCCAGCAGGAACGGTCGTGACGGGCCCCGATGAGTTCTGGGTTGTGGCAGTAGGGGCAGCGCAGCGGGCACCCGGAGAGAAAGAGCGTCGACGCGATCTTGCCGGGCCAGTCGACCATGCCCGTCGGCATGAACGCGACGACGCGGGAGGAGGGACAACGCTCCCGCTGCCCTACGGTCACTTCAGCCGCGAGGCCGCGTGTCACTGTGCCAGCACCGCCATCAGGGCCGAGCGGTCGGGAGACTCCCCTCGCCATCCGGCCACTTCACGGCCGTTCGTATCGATTACCAGGACGGTCGGTGTCGCGAGCACGCTGTAGAAGGAAGCCTCAGCCAGACCGTCCACGCTGGCCACGTCGTAGACCTCGACAGTGTCGAGACCCTCGCACGCGTGCTTGGCGGCAGGGCATCGCGGACACTGGTCCTTGACGAACAGCTTGACGTTCAACGATTCTCCCTTACTCCGGTGCCATCCGTGCCAACGGGCGCCCAAGAGGCGCGCTAGAGCCCCGTCCTCACCCGGTCGTACAGCTCGCCGATCTTGCTTTGGTTCCATGTCTGGACCTTGCTGAAGTACCCGACGATGCGCGTGACGCCGTAGACGTCCAGAGAGCCGCAGAGCGAGCACTGCGTGCGCAGGCCCCGGGTCGTGCGATGGCACGATTCGCAGACCGTAAATTCGGGACTGAAAGCGATCTGCGAGCACTGGGTGTTGCGGAACGTGCGCTCGACGAAGGCCTTGAGCGCCGCAGGGTCCGGTTCGTGCTCGCCAAGCCAGACATGGACTATCGCCCCGGCCTCGATGAGCGGGTGGAAGCGTGACTGCTTCTCGACTCGCTCCACGTAGTCCACGTCCGCTTCGACCGACAGGTGGACCGAGTTGGTGTAGTAGTACGTGTCCCCGGTCGGGTCTCCCTTGACGACAGAGGCCGTCTGTGTCGGCCAGTACTTCATGTCGAGTTTCGCAAGCCGGTAACCCGCGGACTCCGCAGGGCTCTCCTCGAGGACCATGTTCATCCCGTAGCGCTCGGACAGTTCCCGGCACTTGAGGCTCATCGCCGAGATCACCCTGAGTCCGAACCGAAGCGCATCGTCGGATTCGTGCAGCTGCTCACCGGTGTGGAACTGCACGAGCTCGTTGAGCCCGATGAGGCCCGCCAGGTAGGTGAGGCGGTCCATCTTGAGGTAGGGTTGCCCGTCGATGTCCTGCGTGAGCAGGCCGAGCGGTCCTCCGTCGCCGAGGTCGACGAGCCCCTGGATGAACTCGAGCTTCTGAAGATGGGCCTTGGCCACGAGATCGAGCGCCCGGTTGAGCTCCATGAACAGGACCTGGTCGTTGCCGCTCGCTTTGTAGGCTATGCGCGGCAGGTTGATGGTCACGTTCTGTAGAGCGGAGAAGCGCATGACTTCCGGCGTGGAAGTCTCGCCGATCTGCTCCTGGCTCAACTTGAGCTTGAGCCTGCAGCACTGAGAGACCGTGACCTCGTCGCCGCGGTCGAACACGAAGTAGGTGATGCCCTGTCGGCTCGCAACCGTGCAGGCGAGATTGAAGAAGTCCTCGTGGCCTGGGGTCGAGAAGAAATCCTCGCTGATGTGCAGGAGCGGTTTCGGGAAGACGAAGGTCTTTCCGGTAGCGTCGCCGCGCAGGTAGACGCGCATCATCGCGGTGAGGAAGCGTTGGGCCTCGCTCTCGTAGTCCTTGTATGTCTTGCCGGTGTACCTGCCACCCGGGCCGATCGCCGGAGTATCGGCAAAGTGCCGCGGAACGTTGAAGTAGAGGTTGAAGTCGGTGAAGACGACCTGGCTGCCCCGGGCACCGGCGAGCTGGTTGAACTCGAAGATCAGCATCTGGGCGAGCTGGTCGATCTCGTCGTCGGTCTTCCCCTCGAGGTAGGGTGCGAAGAAGATGTTGACCGCCTCCCAGCCGACCGCGCCCGCGTAGTGCGCCTGCAGCGCGCTTGCCATCTTGACCATGTGCCCGACGAGTACCTCGGCGTGCTTGGCCGGCTTGGACACACTCGTGATGTTCGGCAGATTCAGGCCGAACTTCTTGATGTACTCCAGGCTGTGGCCGCCGCAGTATGGCCGTATGATGAACCCGAGATCATGGAGGTGGATGTCGCCAACGTAGTGGGCTTCGGCCACGTCCTCGCTGAATACGCGCCTCAGAGCGAACTCCTTGAGGATCGTCTCGGCTATGGTGAGGTTCACCGACTCTGGGTTGTGAGTGGTGTTGGAGTTCTCCCTGTTCGCGTTGCTGATGATCTGCTCGACGTCCCACATCGGCAGGCCCAGGTGACTGTGGCGCTTGTGAGCGAGCGTCATCCCGCGCTCGAGGAACTCGAGGTCGACCATCTCGCGGATGATTGCCGTCGTCACCGTCATGAGGTTCGTTCGATCGATCCGGTCTTCGACGGCCAGCGCGATCTCGGCCGCCACGTGCGGCGAAATACCGGCTTCCTTGACCAGAGAGTCCGAGATCTTGGTGCGGTCCCAGGAGTCTATCTCCTGCCGGGAGTTCGTCGAGACGAGAAGCGCGATATCAGTCGCATCCGCTCCGGTGCCCGGCGCGGCCGGCCGTATGACGTTCACGACGCGTTCCATGACCACGGCGCTCTCCCCCTCCGCACCCCTCGACCGCGGGCGCTCCCTAGCGTTTCTTCAACCCGCGCAGTTCAGACGTGAACTCATCCACGTCTTCGAAGGACTTGTAGACCGACGCGAAGCGTACGTAGGCGACCTTGTCGAGCTCCCTCAGGCGGTCAAGCACCATGTCGCCGAGGACCGTGGAGTCGATCTCGTAGCGAAACTCGTTGTGCAGCTCGGATTCGATATCGTCGATGAGTCCCTCGAGCTGCTCTGTGGAAACGTCGCGCTTGGCCGTTGCAACGATGAGCCCCCGCAGGAGCTTCCCGCGGTCGAACGGCTCGGTAGAGCCGTCGCGCTTGGCGACCATGAGCGGCATCTCCTCGCGGCGCTCGTACGTGGTGAACCGCTTCTGGCACGAGAGGCACTCGCGCCGACGCCTGATGGCGTCCTGTGACTCGGACACCCGGGAGTCAACGACCTTCGTCTCATCGTGACCGCAGAACGGACACCGCATCGCCTCACCCCTATATCTTGGCTATTCGGGAGCCTAGCACACAAGATATGGGGTCTACAACGCCCAAATTCGGCGAATTCTGGAAACTGGGAGTCAGGCGGCTGGCCGACTCAGCGTTGTGCGACCGCGGGGGTTCCAGGAGCAGCATCGGGCACGTGCAGAAGCTGTCCTGCGTGCAGCGTCGACCCGTCGATCCCGTTGGCCTGCCGGATCAGTTCCACTGTCTGCTCGGTGGTGAGGCCCGCAACCGGGTGGGCGGTTGCGATGCGCCACAGAGAGTCTCCCGCCTCGACGCGAACGGGGTGCGTCGGCACGGATCCAGGAGACGCGCCGGCTGCGAGCCAGAGGAGGGTCGCCACGAGTGCCGCTGCCACAACAAGGACGGCGCCCCACTCGCATGTGATCAACGTCGAGATCGCGCGCTGGCCGGGCGAACGCCGGCAGCGGCGTGTGCTCCTGTGTACACCGGTGGTCTTGCCCCCGGCGATGTGATGAGTCGTCGTGTACGCGCTCATGTGCAAACCTCCCGCATCCGGTCCGACCCTACCGGGACGATACGACCCGGGTCTGACATCACATGCGAACGTGTGTTCGTATTGAGCGTAGACGAACATATGTTCGATTGCAACCCCCTACCGGTCGAACGCGTGTTTGCGCCGTGGGCGGCGGGTGTACTACACTGCAGGCGAACATGCATTCGGTACCGAGGAGGACGTCATGTCCTACAAGCCCGAGCTCACCGGTCGCCAGCAGCAGATACTCGACTTCATCCGTGCGGAGATCCACAGGCGCGGCTTCCCGCCGTCCGTCCGTGAGATCGGCGAAGCGGTCGGACTCTCATCTTCATCGACGGTGCACTCGCATCTTGCCGCGCTCGAGAGCAAGGGCTTCCTGAGGCGTGACCCGTCCAAGCCCCGGGCACTCGAGGTGTTCGACTACCGCGACACCGACCGGGCGATCGACTACGACTCGGTCCGTGCCGTCCCGGTCGTCGGGCAGGTGGCTGCAGGCGCTCCTCTGCTCGCGTCGGAGAACATCGAGACCACGATGTCGCTCCCGAGTGAGATGGCCGACGAATCGACCTTCATCCTGAAGGTCCGCGGAGACTCGATGATCGAGGCGGGCATTCTTGACGGCGACTACGTTGTCGTCAGGCAGCAGAGCACCGCGACCAACGGCGACATCGTCGTCGCCCTTATCGAGGACGACGCGACGGTCAAGCGGTTCTTCAAGGAGGCCGACCGGATCCGACTGCAGCCCGAGAACGCGACGATGGAGCCGATCTACGCGCGCGACGTCACGGTGCTCGGCAAGGCCGTAGCGCTCTTCCGGCGCATCTGACGCAGGGCCGCCGCTCTCCTCTCGTCGCTACGTGCCCTGCGAGTCGGCGCCATCGGCCTCTATTGGCCCTGTGCCGTCGGCGTCGGTCTGGTACTCAGCGAACTGGGGGACAACTGCCGAGGGCACGCTCATGACGAGCTGCGTCCCGTCGGGAGTGTGACGTTCGCTGACGAGATGCGTTCGTTCGTGCGCGAGCTTGACGAGCTCCCCGCGGGTGTAGGGCACGAGCACTGTCATCGTGACACTGCCGCGCGCGGCCTCGGAGGAGAGGCGCTCGAGCAGCCGGTCGGTGCCCTCTCCGCTGGCGGCCGAGACGAGGACCGCATCGGGGTGGCGCCCGACGAGTCGCTTCCGGTCGTCCGTGCCGATGCGATCGATCTTGTTGAGCACGAGGGCGCGGGGCACCGCACTCGCTCCAATCTCCTTGAGAACCACGTCCACCGCGGACATCTGCGCCTGATGCTGGGGGTGGGAGGCGTCGACCACGTGCAGGAGCAGGTCAGCCTCGGTTACCTCGTCTAGCGTGGACTTGAACGCTTCGACGAGTCCATGGGGCAGCTTGTTGATGAAGCCGACGGTGTCGGTGAGCGTGATCTCCCGGCCGTCGACGATCGTGAGGCGACGGGTCGTCGAGTCGAGGGTGGCGAACAACATGTCGTAGCTTAGCGCGTCTGCGCCGGTCAGGGCGTTGAGGAGGCTCGACTTGCCGGCGTTCGTGTAGCCGACAAGTGCTACCCGGAACACCCCGCTGGTGGCGCGGGCCTTGCGCTGGGTCTCTCGCGCTGATGCGACATGCTTCAGCTCGCGCTTGAGGTCGGCTATGCGCTTGCGGGCGAGGCGCCGGTCGGTCTCGAGCTGTGACTCACCGGCGCCGAAGCGCGCACCTCGACCGCCGCCCAGGCGCTCGCGTTCGAGGTGGCCCCACATGCCGCGCAGCCGCGGGAGCAGGTACTCGAGTTGTGCAAGCTCAACCTGAAGTTTACCTTCACGGCTGACGGCGTGCATCGCGAAGATCTCGAGGATGAGCGCCGTGCGGTCGAGGATGCGGATGCCGGGGACCAGCGACTCGATGTTGGCCTGCTGACGGGGCGTGAGATCATCGTCGAAGATGACGATCTCGGCCTGGCCCGTACGTGCGAGGTCGGCGACCTCCTCAGCCTTGCCGGCCCCGATGAAGGTGCGCGGATTGGCCTTGTCAAGGCGCTGGGTGGCCGTGGCAGCGACGTCGATCCCCGCGGTGTGCGCGAGGCGCTCGAGCTCGGCCAGGGACTCCTCGATCGGCCATTCGCCCGCGCCGCGGTCGACGCCGACCAGGACCGCGCGCGGCCTGGTGTCGTCGCGCTCCCACTCGGGTGGGCGCGTGCGCCCGCTCATCGGTGCACCATCCTCAGAGCGTGGCCTCGATTCTGGCGATGGCCTCCTCGAGACGGTCGTCGGGAGTGGCGAGGCTGATGCGGATGTAGCCCTCCCCGCTCGGCCCGTATGCGTTGCCGGGGGCGACGATGACGTTCGCCTCCTCGAGCACCTTCTCGGCGAATCCTGCAGAGGTATGGCCCTCGGGCACGCGCGCCCACACGTAGATGGTGCCCTTGCATGGGTGCGCGCGCAGGCCGATCTTGTCGAGCGCCGGCATAACCATGTCTCGGCGGCGCTGGTAGACGGCGGAGAGGTCGTCGACCTCCTGGAGACCGAGCATCGCTTCGATGGCGGCGTCCTGCACCGCGGTGAACACGCCGGAGTCGATGTTGGACTTCACAGTGCCGAGCGCCTTGATCGCCGCACTGTTGCCGGCGGCGAACGCCACGCGCCATCCGGTCATGTTGTACGACTTCGAGCAGCTGAACAGCTCGATGGCGACATCCTTGGCACCCGGGCGCTCGAGGAAGCTCGGCGGTTTGTAGCCGTCGAAGCCGATCTCGGAATACGCGTTGTCGTGGATGATGAGCAGGTCGTGCTCCCGGGCGAACGCGATGGCCCGGTCGAAGTACTCGGGCGTCGCGATTGCCGAGGTCGGGTTGTTCGGATACGACAGGAACATCATCTTCGCCTTCGCGAGCACCTCGGCGGGGGTGGACTCGAAGTCGGCGAGGAAGCCGTTCTCCTCGGTCATCGGCATCCAGTGCGTCTGCCCTCCCGCGAGGATGCCGCCGGTGTGGTAGACCGGGTAGCCGCAGCCCGGGACGAGGGTGTAGTCACCCGGGTCCACGAAGGCGAAGAAGACGTGGGCGATACCCTCTTTCGAGCCGATGAGTGCCAGCGTCTCGTCGTCTGGGTCCACCGAGACGCCGAAGCGGCGCGACATCCATTCGGCACAGGCCTCGCGGTAGCGCTTCGCGCCGTAGTAGCTCGGGTACTGGTGATTGGCGGGGTTGCGGATCGCCTTGCCCATCGCGTCGACGATACGGTCCGGCGTGGGCATATCTGGATCACCGATGCCGAGCGAGATGACGTCGATGCCCTGCGCCTGCTTCGCCTCCTTCTTCCTGTCGATCTCGGCGAACAGGTACGGCGGAAGCTCGGCGATACGATGGGCAGTCCTCACGGCGGGTCCATCCCCTTCTGTCACGATTCGGCACTCGCGGTCCGTGCGAGTGTCGCTGGTCGGTCCGCTCGGCACATGGTAGCAAACTCACGCGCGACGCTCGTCGTTCGCAACGATAGCGTCACCGTGTTTCCGGGTCGTCACGGACGCGCGTAGGGTCAGAACGCTCCGGCGTCTTCCTCGGGTATGCGGAGGCTCCCCTGGAACACCTCGGTCGCGGGGCCGGTCATGTAGACGTGTCCGTCATTCGCCCACGTGATCGAGAGCTCGCCACCCGGCAGTTCGATCGTCACCGAGCGGTCCGTGCGCCCGTCGAGCACGCCAGCCACCGCGGTCGCGCACGCGCCCGTGCCGCACGCAAGGGTCTCCCCCACCCCGCGCTCCCAGACCCGGAGCCGGATGCGCTTGTCGTCGACCGCCTCGGCGAACTCGACGTTGGTCTTGGCCGGGAAGATGGCGTGCGTCTCAACGAGCGGACCTACGGTGCGCACGGGCGCCTCGTCGACATCGTCGACCCAGATGATCGCGTGCGGGTTGCCCATGGAGACGGCCGTTAAGGTGAAGGTGCCGGCCGCCGTCGCCACCTCACTGCCGATCGCACGCTCGCCGGGCAGATCGACGGGGATGCCGATGGGATCGAGCACGGGCTCGCCCATGTCGACGCTGGCCTCCGACATGAGCCCGTATGGGTCTCGAGCGAACGTGATGGGCTTGATGCCCCCGAGTGTCTGGACGCGGACGCTGTCGGCATCAGGGTCGACAAGTTGCCGGTCGACGAGGTACTTGGCGAAGCATCGCACGCCGTTGCCGCACATCTCGGCCGTGGTGCCGTCGGCGTTGTGGTACAGCATGAAGAAGTCCGCATCGGGCACGCTCGCGGGGCGTACGAGGATGAGCCCGTCGGCGCCGATGCCGAAGTTGCGGTCGCAGAACCACGTGACGGCCTCTGGCGCGAGGTCGAGTGATTCGTCGAGGTCCTCGATCATCACGAAGTCGTTGCCGAGCCCGTGCATCTTGGTGAACTCGAGAAGCATCCGCGGCCCTTCCGCTCTACTCTGTGGTCAGTCGCCAGGACCCCGGTGCGGGTCGCTCCGTCCGGGGTTCATCGGATTCTAGCAGGTGGAGCGCCGCGCGGGTGATATCGGAGACGGTGGCTCCGGTCGCATCGATCCAGCGGATGCGCGTGTCTCCGCGGAACCACGTGAGCTGGCGTTTGGCATAGCGCCGCGTGGTCCGCTTGATGTCCTCGACCGCCGTCTCAAGCAGCGTGTCGTCTTCGATGACGCGAACGAGCTCCTTGTAGCCGATCGCTTGCGCTGCGGTGAGCGTGTCACGGAAGCCGGCTGCCAGCAGGCGTTCGACCTCCGCCCGCAGCCCGTGCGCGAGCATCCGGTCGACACGGGCATCGATCCGCGCATACAGGGCTTCGCGCTCCATCGTCAGGCCGAGATACGTTGCGTCGTACACAGAACGCCTCTGTGAGAAACGTCCTGCCTGCTCGGCATAGGAGCACCCCTGTTCGGCCATCTCGAGCGCCCGGACGGTCCGTCGCACGTTGGACGGGTGGATGACCTCGGCGGACGGCGGATCGATCGCGGCGAGCTTCGCGTGCATCGCTTCAGGGCCGAGCGTCGCCGCCTCGGCCTCCAGCTCGGCGCGCCGCGGGTCGGAGATCTCGCCACCGGGAAACTCCCAGTCGTCCAGCGCGGCTCGGATGTAAAGCCCCGTGCCACCGCACACTATCGGCACACGGCCGCGCCGGGCGATGTCTGCGATGGCCGCGCGAGCCGCATCCTGATAGATCGCGGCGCTGAAAGGCGCGCCCGGGTCGACGAGGTCGAGACAGTGGTACGGGACTGCATGGGCCTCGGCGGGCGGCTTGGCAGTGCCGACGTCCATGCCGCGGTAGACCTGCATCGAGTCGGCCGAGACGATCTCGCCACCGAGGATCTGCGCCAGCTGCTCGGCGAGATCGGACTTGCCGACGGCCGTCGGACCGACGACGGTGATGACGCGCGTGCCGGCGTTCGCGTCAGGTGTAGCGGTCGACACGGAATCGTTCCAGTTCGCAGGGCTCTGCGGGTCCGATGCCCGCCTTCTGGCGCGCGATGTCGAGCTGCTCTGCGGCCGTATCGACTCCCTCCAGATCGGGCAGCAGGAGCCCGCGGCGCCAGCCGCACGAGACGATGACGCCGAACCGCTCCGGGTCGAGCTCGTCGAACCCGCAGCCTTCCGGTGCGTGCAGGACGTCGACCTTGATGTCGAGTTGCGCAGCTTCGTCCGCGGCCACCGGGCCGAAGCGCGGGTCGGCGCTCGCCGCCTGCACGGCGTTGTGGACGACCTCCTGCGCGAGCGTTGGCTGTGTCGGCGCGATCGTACCGATGCAGCCCCGCAGGCGTCCGCCGAGGTGCAGGCTCACGAAGACGCCCGCGCGGTCCGGCAGGGCCGGGTCTTCGAGCACGAAGGGATCAGGCTCGGTTCCGTGCACGACGTACTCCGCGATTGCATGGCGGGCCAGCCGCACGATCTCGTGTTCGTCGTCGCCCGCCGTACCCCCCTTGCGTCCGGCATCGGGGGTGTCGCCGGCAGGCTCGATGTCCTCCGGGCGCCCGACGAGCGCTGTGAGGTAGCCCACGCCCCACGGGCCCTCGTACGCGAGAACGCGCGAGGGGGCGCCGGGGAGGACACCCGAGAGCGTGATGAGCGAACGAAGGCCGCACTCCCCCGCCTCATCGGCGAGGTGTCGGTCGACGGTGATGACGCCGTCGAGGTCGTTGGCCGCGAGGTGTTCGACGACGAACGTGTCGAACTCCCGGCCGCGCGGCGAGAACCCCGCGGGCGCATCGGCGGTGAGCCGGTGGCTCATATCGCCGCTGGCGAGAAAGGCGACGCGCCTGCCGAGCTCCTCACCGACCTCGGCTACGGTCCTGCCGAGCCTGTGGTGCATCTCGAACGAGAGCCCGGAAGGCGAGAGATTCACGAGCGGGTACGCCCCTCCCGGATCGAGGAAGCTCAACGGCACGAGGACGCCGTGGTCGAGGACGCCCGCCTCGAGCCCCGGATGCTGCTCGCGTGAGAGCGCGGGGATGCCGGCATCGGCAAGGCGTTCCACGAGCACCTGTGCGAACTGCGTGTCGGTGCGCGCAGACACTTCGGCGCGAGGGGCGCCGAACCGGGCGAGGGTACCCGACGTTCGCTCGGCCGTGTCCACCACGAACGCGTCGGCGACCGCGGGGCTGTGGGGCGACATCACGACCAGTGTGTCGGGCGCGAAGCGTCTCAGCACGGCTGCCGCGGCGGTCAATGCAGCGATGGAAGCCGCGGTGACTTCGGCTTCCCGCCCTCCGACGTCGCGGACCATGATCGGGGGATGAGGCGCCACGATGCCGAGCATCGGTGTGGTCACGGATAGCCTCCTCGGGGCGTTCGACGACTCACCGGCCCTGCAGTACCGGCTCATCGATAATGTACCCGGAGAGGAACCAGGTCTGGGCCTCTTCGATCCGCACACGCGCGAAACGTCCCGCCACCTGCTCGGCCCCGACGCCTGTCTGCAGCGGCACGTGGACGACCTTGTTGCCCTCGCTTCGTCCTGCGAGAACCGCGGGATCGCGCTTGGAGACGCCGGTGAACAGCACCTGCTGGACGCTGCCCACCAGTGCGCGGTTCTTCGCCAACGCGGAGCGCTGCACTTGCTCGACAAGGCGGTCGAACCGCTCCTGGGCCACGTCACGGGCCACGGAGCCCGGCAGAGAGACAGCCGGAGTGCCTTGCCTCGGCGAGTAGATGAACGTGAACGCCTGGTCGAAGCGTGCCGCTTCCACCACGTCGAGCGTGTCGGCGAAATCGTCTTCCGATTCGCCCGGGAAACCTACGATGATGTCGGTGGACAGTGCGAGGTCGGGCATCGCCTCGTGAAGACGCTCGACGAGGTCGAGATAGGAGCGCTTCGTGTAGTGGCGGTTCATCGCCGCCAGTATGCGGTCCGATCCGGACTGCACCGGCAGGTGGAGCGAGCGCGCCACCGCGGGGATTTCGGCTATCGCAGCGATGGTATCCGTGGAGAGATCCTTCGGATGGCTGGTCGCGAACCGGATGCGCGGTACGCCGGTTGCGGCGACGGAGCGCAACACCTGCGCGAAGCGCGGTGAGCCGTACAGATCGCGACCGTAGGAGTTGACGTTCTGGCCGAGCAGCGTGATCTCGGCCACCCCTTGCGTTTGAAGGTGCTCGCATTCCTGCACGATGTCCTCAAGGGGCCGCGAACGCTCTCTGCCGCGGACGTACGGCACGATGCAGTAGCTGCAGAAGTTGTCACAGCCTACCGTGATCGGGACCCAGGCATGCCACGGATGCTCACGCTCGGAGGGCAGGTCGCTCGCGAACTCGGTGGACGACTCCAGGATCTCGACCACCGGCCCGCGCGCCTGACGGGCGGTGTCGATGAGCGAGGGAAGGTGCGACACGTTGTGCGTACCGAACACGACGTCGACGTGCGGCAGCTGGTTGAGCAGAAGCGCGCCGTCCCGCTGGCCGATACATCCGCCCACGGCAATGATCTGCGCGCCTTGACGCACGTTCTTGACGCTCTTGAGGGAGGCGACCTGGCCACGGAGCCGCTCGTCGGCGTTCTCACGCACACAGCACGTCATGAAGACGACGACGTCAGCCTCTTCGACCTCGGTCACCGGGCTCATCCCGGCAGCTCCGAGCAGTCCTGCGACGCGCTCCGAGTCGTGCTTGTTCATCTGGCACCCGAAGGTGCGCACGAGGTAGGTGTCTGCCATAGCCGGACGAGTGTAGCATGCGCCGAAACGCGGCTCAGACGGGGCCGATATCAGTGCCCGAGAGTGGCGGCATTGAGCGGCCGGCCACGGCGTACAGCTCGTGAAGGACAGTCGCGGGGATCTCGAGCGTGCCGAGATCCGGATTGGGCGCCGATGCGCCGTGGTAGTCCGTGCCACCGGTGACGATGAGGCCGAGCGAGGCTGCGAGCTCGAGATAGCGATCGCGCTGGGTGTCATCGTGTTCGGGGTGGTACGCCTCCAGGCCTGCGAGGCCTTCGCGAACGAGACCGGGAATGAGGTCGTCGACAGCGGTGACTCCCGGATGGGCGAGCACGGCCACACCCCCGGCCTCGAGGATGACGGCGAGTACCTCTGAAGGCGTTCTGACGTCCTTGGGGACGTAGAACGGCCTTCCGCGCCCCAGGAGCCGGCGAAAGGCGTCGGCGACATCGTCCGCGTGGCCGTGGAGGACGAGGGCGCGTGCGACATGCGATCGGCCCACAGCCCCGCCGTCGGACAGCGTGAGCACGTCATCGAGCGAGATGGCGTACCCCGCATCACTGAGGGCCTCGACGATCGCCCGCGCACGCGCCAGGCGCGCGCCGCGCAAGTCGGACAGGTGCCGGACCAGTTCCTCGTCGGTATGGTCGACGAAGTAACCGAGGAGGTGGACGTCCCGGCCGTCGTGAACGGCGGAGAGCTCGACTCCGGGGATGACGGTGGTCGACGGTCTCGCCTGCCGGGCCACAGAGAGGGCGTCGGCGATCCCCTCGACCGAGTCATGGTCGGTTATGGCGATCGCGGCCAGCTGCTTGGCGACCGCCATGCGGACGAGGTCGCCGGGGGTCAGCGTGCCGTCCGATGCGGTGGTATGTACGTGCAGGTCGAAGCGCACGTGCACCCCCGGTCTCTAGCGGCGCATGTCCCTCGGCTCAACGAGCAGCCGGATGGCGGTCCGCTCCTCGCCGTCGATCGTGATGTCGGCGAACGCGGGCACACACGTCAGTTCCATGCCGGAGGGTGCGATGAAGCCGCGCGCGATTGCGATGGCCTTGATTGCCTGGTTCAGCGCACCGGCGCCGACCGTCTGGACCTCGACCGGACCCTGCTCGCGGATGATGCCTGCCAGGGCGCCTGCAACCGAGTTAGGGTTCGACCTACTGGAGACCTTGAGGACTTCCACTGGTACTCCTCTGCTGGGACAGATGCTGCGATGTGTGCTGCGGGTACAGTTGTCGTACGTGTGACTGTCATCACTGAAATCGTTGCTGCACCCCTGTATTCGGCAGAGTAGGGGGTTTGCATTATAGCGAAGACCGAACCCGATCCGCGCTACTCCTCCTTGTCGACCTCGAACTTGACCCTTATACCGTCGCGGGTGACATTAACCTTCGGTTCACCCTTCAGGTGAAGGTAATACCGCTCGGCGAGGTCGTCGAATGCGCGTGCGAGGTCCTGCTTGAAGCGCGCGATGTCGGTGTGGTGGATCTTCAAGCCCCTTCGGTCGCGATAGATGTCCGGCGTGGTCGGGGCCGGGGGCTCCTCGTCCACCTGCGCCTGGGCTATCACCGTCTCGACGGTTGTCAGCTCGTCGGCGAGAATGCGGTGCGCCGTGCGCTCGGACAGCGGCAGGCCGATTGTAGCGGTGATATCGACGAGGTCCGACGCATCGCATGCCGCTGCGGGGCGCTGCCACACCGCGAGCCGGCCGGGCGACTCGCAGAAGAGCAGCTCAGCTGTGTCCAGGCGCGCACGCGCGATCGCGTACAGAGTCGCCGCGATCTCAGCGGGCGACCCGAGGTAGACGTCGAGCTCGGGGTGCTCACAGGCGAACTCAAGCACCCGGCGGACGATGTTATGAGGGCCACGGGCGACATGCAGCGTGCCCGCCTCGTCCCGCTCGACGGTGGGCCAGGTGGACTGATCACCTCGTTCAGGCAGCTCAGAGGTATCGACGGTAAACGAGACCGAGGTCCCGCGGTGCAGGTCGGACGCCGCGATGCGGCATGAAGCGGTGTTCGCACGGATTGAGAAGAGTGCCATTCCCCGCCCGTGCACGCCCCACCTGTCCATGACCATGGTGTCGAGTTTCGAGGTCACACGCGGCTCGAACACGGCCTCCTGGTGGGTGGACGGGATCCCTACTCCATCGTCGATCATGGTCAGCAGGCGACGCTCGCCGTCGCGCGAGGTGGCGATGAAGATGTGCTGGGCGTGGGCGTCACGCGCGTTGCGCAGCAGCTCGACCACGATGTCCTCGACCGAGCGGATATCGTGTTTGGCCTGACGTCGTTCGGCCTCGGAGGTGCGCAGCCTTACGAAACCTTCGCCCAGGTTCTCCTCGACCTTGAGGTAGGCCTCGCCCGAGACCGCTCCGACGAACTCGAGAAGGTTGTCGTTGTCGCTCATACCCACAGTCTATACCGCCGGTCTGTCGCTTCGGTACGCGAAGAAGGCCGCTTCGCGCGGCCTTCTTCCACATGGCTGGTAGCCATCAGTATCGTATCAGACGCCCGGGGCTACTTGGCGTAGTCGACCGCCCGGCTCTCCCTGATGACCATGACCTTGATCTGGCCGGGATACTCAAGTTCCTCCTCGATCTGCTTCGCGATGTCGCGCGCGAGCACGACCGAGTCGGCATCGCTGATGCGGTCGGGCTGCACCATCACGCGGATCTCACGCCCCGCCTGCATCGCGTAGCACTTCTCGACCCCCGAATGGGACTGCGCGACGGCCTCCAGCTTCTCGAGACGCTTGATGTAGCTCTCGAGCGTCTCGCGGCGTGCGCCCGGACGGCCCGCGGAGATCGCGTCGGCCGCCTGCACGAGAACCGCCTCGACGGTCGCGGGTTCCACGTCGCCGTGGTGCGCCTCGATGCAGTGAAGCACGGTCTTGGGCTCGTTCATGCGCCGCGCCAGATCCGCGCCGATGACGGCGTGGGGACCTTCGATCTCGTGGTCGATCGCCTTGCCGATGTCATGCAGGAGTCCGGCGCGCTTGGCGAGCTTGACGTCGACACCGAGCTCGGCGGCCATCACACCCGCGAGATGGGAGACCTCCAGGGAGTGCTTGAGGACGTTCTGGCCGTAGGAGGTGCGGTAGCGCAGCCGCCCGAGCGTGCGGACGAGCTCGGCGTGCAGACCGTGGACCTCCGCCTCGAAGGCCGCCTGCTCCCCCGCTTCGTGGATCTGCTGCGCGACGAGTGACTCGGCCTTGTTGAACATCTCCTCGATGCGTGCGGGATGGATGCGGCCGTCCTGAATGAGCGACTCGAGCGTGATGCGGCCGACCTCCCTGCGCACAGGGTCGAAGCTGGAGAGGATGACCGCCTCGGGGGTGTCGTCGATGATGAGGTTGATTCCGGTGAGCTGCTCGAAGGCGCGGATGTTGCGGCCTTCACGCCCGATGATGCGGCCCTTCATGTCGTCCGATGGGATATGCACCACCGACACGGTGGATTCGGCGGTATGGTCCGCGGCGACACGCTGGATCGCGATGCCGACGATGTTGCGGGCCTTCTTGTCCGCCTCCTCGCGAGCGCGGGCCTCCGCCTCGCGGATGTAGGCGGCCGCGTCGCGGGTCACGTCCTCCTTGACGCGGTCGAGCAGCAGGTCGCGCGCCTCATCGGCGCTCATGCCCGCGAGCCGCTCCAGGCGCGCGTTCTCCTCGGCGACGAGCTCTTCGAGGTCCTGCTCGCGCTTGGTGATCTGGCCCTGCAGGCTCGACAGCTGGTGCTCACGCTTGTCGAGTGACTCCGCGCGCCGGTCGATCGACTCCTCGCGCTGCACCATGCGGTTCTCGAGCGCGCCGAGTTCCTTGCGGCGCTCCTTGATCTCGACCTCGGCCTCCTGCTTCATGCGGAAGACCTGGTCCTTGGCCTCGATGACCGCTTCTTTTCTGAGTGTCTCGGCCTGCTTCTCGGCGTCCCGGACGATGCGTTCGGCGTCTTCCCGCGAGCGGGCCGACTTGCCCTGGACGAAGAACCTGTTGAAAGCGAAGCCGAGGGCGACGCCGACGAAGACCGCAACTACTACGTAGATGTACTCCACCGTGTACCCTCCCTTCCCGTGACCGGTTCTATCGTGTGCGTTAGCGTGGCAGGCCGGTTCCGGCAGGTCCTCTGGCCTCGTGAGTGTCGGTCAGTGGCAGGACGCGATGCGAACAAGAAAACCGGACGCCACGGCGTCCGGCAGATGTGATATCACGCTGCTCGCGATGCGATATGCCAGGTATGCGCAAAGCCGGACCTCAGGGTCCGGGCGATGTCGCCTGTCTAGAGTCGCTCGTGCGAAACCGCCGGCATAGCTTGTCGCGTTGTGCGGCGGAGAATCACATATGCCTGGCTCATAGTACGGTTCAGCAGCGGAAAGTGTCAAGATTCACAGGTCGTCGGCGCACCCGTCGCCACAGCTCCTCTGCCGGTCGATGACCCGGCGGGCGACATCGTAGTCAAAACCGCGGCCCACGAGCCTCCTGAGCGCTCTGGCGGCGCCTGCGGGGGTCGAGACGTCCACTCCGGAGACGACGGCGCATGCTCGCTCGAACTCGTCGGACTCCGGCAGAGAGGTTTCGAGGGCGGCCGCGGCGACTTCCTCGGCCACCCCCTTTTCTGCGAGACCTCTCGAGATCCGACGCCTCCCCCAGCCCGCGGACCTCTTCGAGCGGACGTAGTCGTCGGCGAAACGCGCGTCGTCGAGGTAGCCGTAGTCGGACAGGCGGGACAGCACCTGGGCGATCACGCGGACCGGATAGCCGTCCTCACTCAGACGGGCACCAAGCTCGGCGTCTGACCGCTCCCGGTGGCCGAGCAGTCTCAGCGCGCGGTTCATCGCCGCTCGCGACTCCGACTCGTCGAGATGGCGTCCGAGTTCGTCGCGGGACATGGAGTCCCCGTCGCTCACTCCGGCGAGCCTGAGGGCGTCGACGCTGGTCCTGCGGACCTCGATGCCGTCGAGCGCGACGGAACGGACGCGGCTTCGCCCGCGGGGGCTCGAGAGCTCGACGATGCCCGGCGCGTCGCCGTCCACGGGGTGCTAGCTCTCCTCGCTTACCTCGGAGACGAGTTCGGCCACGGGGGTGGAGCCGTTGACCGGCAGGCCGATGTTCTCGCGGATCTTGTGCTCGATTTCGTTGCGAAGCGCGGTGTGCTCGCGCAGATAGTCCTTGGCGGCCTCCCGTCCCTGCCCGAGACGCTCGTCGCCGTACGTGTACCAGGCACCGGACTTCGACACGACGGCTTCTTCGACGCCGAGGTCGATGAGGTTGCCCTCCTTGGAGATCCCGGTGCCGTACATTATGTCGAACTCCGCGAGGCGGAAGGGTGCGGCGACCTTGTTCTTGACGACCTTCGCGCGCACGCGGTTACCGACGATCTCGGTGCCCTGCTTGATCGAGTCGATCCTGCGCACGTCGATACGGACGGTCGAGAAGAACTTCAGCGCACGTCCGCCGGTGGTGGTTTCCGGACTGCCGAACATGACGCCGATCTTCTCACGCAGCTGGTTGATGAAGATGCATGTTGTGTTCGAGCGGTTCAGTGAGCCGGCGAGCTTGCGCAACGCCTGGCTCATGAGGCGCGCCTGCAAGCCGACCGACGCGTCGCCCATCTCGCCTTCGATCTCGGCCCGCGGGACGAGGGCAGCGACCGAGTCGATGACGATGACGTCGATGGCGCCGCTGCGTACCAGCATGTCCGCGATCTCGAGTGCCTGCTCGCCGGTGTCGGGCTGCGAGATGAGGATCTCGTCGATGTCCACGCCGAGCCGGGCGGCATAGCTCGGGTCCAGAGCGTGCTCCGCATCGATGAACGCGGCGATGCCGCCTGCGGCCTGCGCTTCGGCGACGATCTGGAGCGCAAGTGTGGTCTTGCCGCTCGACTCTGGTCCGAAGATCTCCACGATCCTGCCGCGCGGAACCCCGCCTATCCCGAGTGCCGCGTCGAGCGCGAGCGAGCCGGTGGGTATGGCGGCGACCTGCGTTATCGCAGCGTGTTCCCCGAGCTTCATCAGGGAGCCCTTGCCGAACTTGCGCTCGATCTGCTCCTTGGTGACGTCCAGGACCTTGTTCTTCTCGGAATCCATCGGGTCGCTCCCCTTCTTCTCAGCGGCGACTCCCTCGGGGCCGCCACGAACGTACACGAACACGTGTTCGATGTCAACGCACTCCGAGCGGGATGCGGTCGAGACGCTCGTAGCGAGGGCCTGACCGGTTCAACACGCTCGAGAAGAGGGTAACCTCGCGCACTGACAACGACGCGGCCGGTCCCGCTGCAAGGTCTGGGAGTGGCGCGAACACGCGTGGCCTGCGCGCCCGGGCGAGCGTGACGTGAGGGACGAACGGGCGGGTCTCGGGCGGCACGCCGAGCGGTGCAAGGACATCGTCGATCGTGGCCGCCAGAGCGCCGCAGCGGCCTTCAGGGTCGTCGTAGCGGGTCCAGAGCATGCGGGCGCGACGGGGGCCCGGAACCGGCTCGACCGGGACGAGTGGCGCGATCGCGAAGGGGTCATGCCGTTCGAGCGCCGGCGCGAGTGCCCCGAGCAGTTCTTCTATGAACGCTCGCTCCACGTCCGCAAGGAACCGTAAGGTCAGGTGAAGGCTCTCCTGGGGGACCCACTTCTCGCCCATCCAGCCGGGTACGGCACTGCGAGCGGCCTGTGCGAAGTCGGCGACCACGGCGCGCGCGTCGTCATCCAGGTCGATCCCGAGGAAGGCACGCATCTCACTCATTGCCTGCGTGCGACGCGATCTCCCGCCGCAGCAGATTCAGCCCGATCGCGGTGGCTCTCGCCCGGACGACCGCTCGGTCGCCCGCGAAGGCGCGATGAGTCACCGACGTCCGTTCGCGGGTATCCACAGCGAACCAGACGGTGCCCACCGGCTTGCGTGCGTCTCCCCCGCCGGGTCCTGCGATACCCGTCACCGCGAGCGCGAGGTCGGCATCGAGCAGGCGACGGACGCCGGCGGCCATGTCCGCCGCGGTCTCGGCGCTCACAGCTCCATGGGTCTCTATGGTCTGTGGATCGACGCCGAGCATGTCCGTCTTCGCGTTGTCGGCGTAGGTCACGGCCGAACCGCGGAACACGGCCGAGGCACCGGGGACACCGGTGAGTTCGGCGGCGATCATGCCGCCGGTGCACGACTCAGCCAGTGCGAGGCTGAGCTCGCGTTCGGTTGCGGAGCGTACGACTGTTTGTGCCAGCGTCGCGCCGTCATCGGCGAAGCATCCTTCGCCGAGAGCCTCTCCGACCTGCGATGCCGCCTCGTCGAGCGCCTCAGCGCCGCCTCCCTCGTCGAAGAGGACGACCTCGATCACCGAGGGACGCGCGAGGACCGCGAGCCCGATGCCGGGGTGCGAGGCCAGCACCCGCTGCGCGGCGATTTGAACGTCGGATTCCGGTACGTCCACGCATCCCAGGATGCGTGGCGCCGCGACCGGCACCGTGGGCAGGAGGGAGAGTGCTTCTGAGAGCATCGGCCTGAGCTCGTGGGGTGGTCCTGGCAGCAGCAGGAGGTGTCCGCACTCGGTCGGTATCAGCTGCCCGGGGGCCGTCCCCGTCCGGGGTTGCAGGACGTGCGCCCCTTCCAACACGTCGGCCTGGCGGAGTACCTGGCTCCCAGCGCCCGGCTCCCGGTGCCGCTCGACGACCGGTCGCAGCCGGGCGGCGATGGTCTCGTCGCGGCGGATCCCGATCCCGAGAGCGCGGGCGGTCGCTTCTCGCGTGAGGTCGTCGTGGGTGGGCCCGAGGCCGCCGGTGACGACCAGGAGCTCGACGGAGCTCGCGATAGCGGCGAGTCGCCCAGAGAGCCGCTCGAGGTGGTCGGGCAGCACCTCACGCATTACGACCTCGTAGCCGCAGGTGACGAGCGCGCGCGCGATCTCCTCGCCGTTGGTGTCGGCGCGCAGCCCGGCGACCAGTTCGGTCCCGACCGCGACAATCGCTGCCGGCTGACGCGTGTGCTGCTCACGGCGTCTCACGGGTCAGTCCCCCCCGCGGTCTCCCACGGGCCGCTGATCACGTCACGCGCGTGGTAGAAGTAGTCGATCATCGAGACGATGGTGAGCGCGATGGCGATTCCCATGAGCAGCCACGCGGTCGATGCGAAGAGCTCGGCACCCTGCGCGCCCAGGATGCGAACGAGCGGTTCCGAGTCCTTGATGATGAACCCGATGATCGCGAGGATCTGAAAGACCGTCTTGACCTTGCCGTAGTTCGACGCTGCGATGACCTTGCCCTCCGCCACGGCGACCATCCTCAGACCCGAAACGATGAACTCACGGCTGATGATCACGAGCGCGATCCATGCCGCCAGTGACCCCAGGTCGACCAGTGCGACCAGCGCGGCGGTCACGAGCAGCTTGTCGGCAAGCGGGTCGAGGAACTTGCCGAAGGTGGTCACCTCGTTGCGCGACCGTGCGAGGTAGCCGTCCACCCCGTCGGTCACGGCGAGCAGGGTGAACAGGCCGGCCGCCCAGACGGGTCCCCAGTCGGGCATATTCGCGAGCAATGTGACCACGAAGACCGGTATGAAGACCATGCGCAAGACGGTCACGCGGTTCGCCCAGTTCATCCGGAGCTTCACTCAAGCACCTCACCTTCGAGGTCGTATCCGTAGGAGGCATCGATGCGCACCCTCACGAGTCGTCCGGCCTCGATCTCGCGGTCGAGAATGACATACCCGTCGACCTCGGGCGCCTGACCGCTCCACCTGCCGATCGGGAACCCCTCGACATCGGGCCCCTCGGACAGCACCTCGAGGACCGAACCCACCCGGCGCGCGGCGCGTGCGGTGCTGATCTCATCCGCGGCTTCGCGCACCCTGTTGGCCCGCTCGAGACGCTCCTCGTCCGGGAGCTGGCCGGGAAGCCCGGCCGCGGGCGTCCCCTCTTCGGGCGAGAACGGGAACACTCCGGCGTAGTCGAGGCTCGCCACTTCGATGAATCCCAGAAGCTCGTCGAGTTCGCCCTCGGTCTCACCCGGGAATCCGGCTATGAATGTGGAGCGAAGCACGATGTCGGGCATGGCGTCGCGCAGCTGTCCGATGAGCTCGAGGAAGGAGCCGCCCGAGCCGCTTCTGTGCATCGCCCTCAGTACCTTCGGCGAGGTGTGTTGGAGCGGCATGTCGAGGTAGTGGCGGACGGTACCGGTGGATGCCATGGTCTCGACCAGCCGGGGCGTCACGGTGTCGGGTTGGACGTACATGAGCCGCAGCCAGTCGAGCCCGGGAGTCGCGGACACCGCGCTGATCACGTCGGCAATGTCGGCTGTGCCGGGAAGGTCGCGGCCCCACGAGGAGGTGTCCTGCCCGATGAGCACGAGTTCCCTCGCACCCCGGCTCACCAGAAACGACGCCTCGGCGGTCAGTTCCTCGAGCGGGCGGCTGCGATACGGCCCCCGGATCGCCGGGATGGTGCAGTAGGCGCACGTCCGGAAGCAACCGTCCGCGATCTGCAGGTACTCGGTAACGGCTCCTCCCGTCCGCGACGGTCCGCGTGAAGCTCCAGGAGCGGCACCAGTGAGACGCTCGACGACAGAGAGCAGTGCGGCCTCGTCGGCGACGAGCAGGAACGCGTCGGCTTCGGGCATCGCCTCGGCGAGCGCATCCCCGTAGCGCGACACCATGCAGCCGGCCACGACGAGGAACCGCCCGGGCTTCGCGTCGCGCCAGTCGGCAAGATCGAGCGCGGTCGACACCGATTCCTCGACCGCATCGGTGATGAACCCGCAGGTGTTCAGCACGATGACGTTGGCGTTCTCGAGGTCGTCGGTAATCCGGTAATCAGACCCGACCACGGACGCGCGCATCTTGTCCGAGTCGACCTCGTTCTTCGGGCATCCGAGCGTCAGGAAGGCGACAGCGGGAAGAGGGGCCATGCGTCACCGGTAGTTCGTGTACTGCAGCGGGATCCCGTAATCCTGCTCCTTGAGGAAGGTGATCACGTCCTGAAGCTCGTCGCGCTTCGGACTGAACACGCGCAGTTTGTCGCCTTCGATCTGCACCTTGACCTTGAGTTTCCTGTCGCGAATGTCCTTGTTGATGCGTCGCGCCAGATCGGCTTCGATACCGTTGACGATCTTCGCGGTGATCCGGACGCTGCCGCCCGATGCCGACTCCGGCACCCCCCAGGCCAGCGCCTTGAGGTCGACCCCGCGGCGCACGAGTTTGCTGCCGAGCACGTCGATGACCTGGCGGCCGACGAAGTCGGTCGGTGCGGCAACCGTCACGGTCGCCGCCGACTTGTCGAGTGCGAGCGTGGCGCCGCTGTCCTTGAGGTCGTAGCGTTGTTTGAGCTCCTTGGAGGCCTGCTGGACCGCGTTGTCGACCTCCTGCATGTCCACCTGCGAGACTACGTCGAAGCTTTGTTCCTTGGCCATCTGCCGTTCACTCCTCCGAAGGTCGCTCGAGCGGGTGCTACTGAGTTGCGGACAGAACCAGAGTGGGCGGGTCGCCCTCCGGGATGTCTTGCTCTACGTCGTCACGATACACGGTGACCGCCGTGGGCCTGCCGATTCTTACGGATGCCTCCTCGGTCACCTCCCATTCGTCTGTCTGACCGCCGGCCATGGTGCCTTCGTAGGCGACCAGCCCGTCAACTGTCACGCGGAGCCACGAGGCGCTGTCGCGGGCGATGCTGACCCTGAGGGTGAAGGGCTTCGCGGTGGCGGGCTCCTCTTCCGCCGCACCCGGCTCCTCGGTCTCCCCGGGTACGGACGTCTCTTCGCCCGGCTCGGGCGTGGACGTGGCTTCGGGCACTGTGGGGATGGGGGGCGGGTCCTCCGGGCCGCTCAGCACCGCAGAAACGGCCCAGATGACGCCGCCGAGGGTGATGAGGAGTGCGAGCACGATGAGTGCCGTACGAAGAGGGAGGTGCTGGCCGTGCCCGCGGGACGCAACGACCTGCTCGGGCAGGCGAACGGGCTCGGCGGCACGCAGGTGCCCGGTCTCCTTCTCGTAGAGTTCGACGAGCGGTGCGGAATCCAGTCCGAGGAACTTCGCGTAAGAGATGATGTAGCCGCGCACGTAGGCCGGGCTCGGAAGCGACTCGTACTCACCCTTCTCGAGCGCGGCGAGCAGTCTCGCGCGTATCTTGGTGTCCGCCTCCGCCTCAGCGAGCGTCCGGCCGAGCGTTCGACGCCGGCTCTCCAGGATGTGTCCGAGCTTCTCGCTCACGGTCCTACCCCTCCGCCGTCGCGTCGTCCGCCCGTTCGAATGCCTTGAGCGCCTCGAGCTCCTCCACGTCGACGACGACGTCTCTCGGTTTCGAGCCGTCAGGCGGGCCGACGATCCCCTTCGACTCGAGCATGTCCATGATGCGTCCGGCGCGGGCGTAGCCGACCTTGAGGCGTCGCTGAAGCATGGAGGTCGATCCGAGCCCCGAGGTCACGACGATGTCCGCGGCCTCCCACAGCAGCGGGTCGTCCTCCTCGCCGCTGTCCACCCCCCCGCCGACGGCGGCGACCTTCAGATGCAGGATCTCCTCGTGGTAGTCGGGCTCGGCCTGTGCCTTCAGGTGCTCGACCACGAGTCCGATCTCTGCCTCGGTCACGTAGGCGCCCTGGATACGCTTGGGCTTGTGGAGCTGCGGCGTGGAGAACAGCATGTCGCCCTCGCCGATGAGCTTCTCGGCGCCGGGCTGGTCGAGGATGACCCGGGAGTCGATGCTCGATCCCACCGCGAACGCGATCCGGTTGGTGATGTTCGTCTTGATCAGACCGGTGATGATGTCGGTCGACGGGCGCTGGGTGGCAACCACGAGGTGGATGCCGGCGGCTCGTGCCAGCTGCGCGATGCGGCAGATCGAGTCCTCGACCTCTTTAGCGGCGACCATCATGAGGTCGGCAAGCTCGTCGATGACGATCATGAGGTATGGCATCTCCTCGGCGCCCTCGGGGGCCTTGCCGTCCTGGACGAGCGCGTTGTACGTGCCGATGTTGCGCGCGCCGGCCTTCTGCAGGCGCTTGAGCCGGGCCTCCATCTCGGAGACCGCCCACGCGAGCGCGCTCGCCGCCTCTTTCGGTTCGGTGACGACCGGTACGTACAGGTGCGGCACCCCGTTGTAGAGCGACAGCTCGATACGCTTCGGATCGATGAGGATGAGGCGCACCTCTGCCGGTGTGGCCCGCATGAGTATCGTCGTGAGCAGCGCATTGATGCACACCGACTTGCCGGTGCCGGTCGACCCGGCGATGAGCAGGTGCGGCATCGCGGCGAGGTCGGCCACTATACTGTCGCCGGCGACGTCCTTGCCGATGCCGAGGAGGAGCGGCCCGCCGGTGGCGACCACCGGCGTGGCCAGCACGTCGCCGAGCGTGACGGTGGTACGCCGCTCGTTGGGCACCTCGATGCCGACGAGGGACTTGCCGGGGATCGGAGCGAGGATGCGCACCGTTGCGGCAGCGAGCGCAAGCGCGAGGTCGTCGGCAAGCCGGGTGATGCTGCTCACCTTGATGCCCTTCGGGAGCTCGATCTCGTACATGGTGACGGTCGGGCCGGGGATCCAGCCGACGACGGTCGCCGGAACGTCGAACGTTGCCAGCGTCTCCTCGATCACGCGCGCGGTCGACGTCAGTTCACGTTCGCTCGCCCGGTGCTTCGACTCGGACTCGGAGCTGCGGATGAGCAGCGTCGGCTTCGGGAGCTCGAAGCCCTCCATCGCCTTGGGGGCCGTGGCGCGGGGCGCCGGCTCGGTCTTCTTGCGCATCTCGAGGTCCTCGTCTGCGGCGCGAGCCTCGCGTTGGTCGCGGCGCGCCGGCCTGGGGGCAGGCTCTTCGAGGTCGGCCAGCGGTACGGTTCGTGGTGTGCGCTCGCGTGCGCGCGGCAGGGTCTCTGCATCCGTTCTCGGCCCGCTGCCGAATCGCTCGCCAGCCCACGCGACGATGCCCGATATCGACAGGCCGGCAAAAACAAGCCCGACTAGCATGAGCGCGGCGAGCAGCACGTAGCCGATCGTGACGCCGAACAGCGAGCGGAACAGCCATGCCAGGGCGGCACCGATGTAGCCGCCGCGTGTCTGCAGGACCTCGGCTTGCCACTGAGTTGCCTCGGGCGCGTAGAGCGCGAGCATACCGATGAGGGCGAGCAACATCGCGCCGAGTCCGAGGCCCATCCGTGCCTCGCTGATGTCGAACGCGCGTACGAAGAAGGTGACGCCCCACAGTAGGAGGAGTAGGGGTACGGCGAAGGCGCCCAGTCCGAAGAGCAGGCGGAACACCGTCGCCAGCGCCCCGCCGAGCATCCCGGTGCGGGCGGAGAGCAGAGCGATGCTCAGTGCGACCGCGCCGGCAACGAGCAGGATGCCGTAGATGTCGTTGCGGGACTGCGCGTCAAGCACCTCACGCCTGGCGCGGGGCCCGGAGCTGGATGCGCTGGGGCCACTCCGGGAGGAGGATCTCGTGGTGGTCGTCCGCGCGGTCTTCTTGGTGGCTGCCATGAACGGGGCTCCCTCTCCGTCAGCCCGTCAACTGCCAGGCTATCACGGAAACGCCCAGGACGGCCGTGTACGCGGCGAAGACGGCGAACGAGTGGCGCCGCAGGTATTCCATGATGAACGCGATGGCGAGATAGCCGGTGACAGCCGCGGCGGCGAATCCCCCAAGTGTCGCCAACAGCCCGGGGAGCACGGCGTCCCCCTGGATGACGTCTAGCCCTTGCTTGAGGCCCGCGAGCAGGATGGTGGGCCCCGAGAGCAGGAAGGAGAACCGGGCGGCCTGTGCGCGGTCGAGACCCACGCCCAGCCCCATCGACATCGTGGCCCCCGAGCGGGAGATGCCGGGCATGATCGCCACTCCCTGCGCGACGCCGACGAGCAAGGCCTTGCCCCACCCGAGGGCCTCGGCGGCATGCAGCGACTTGCGGGAGAGTAAGTCGGCCGCGGTGAGGATGGCCGACGTCAGCAGTAAGGCCATGCCGACATGGAGGGTGGAGGCCTCTTCGAAGAAGTCCCCTCCCGCGATGCCGATGATCCCGGTCGGTACCGTGGCTGCTATGACGAGCCATGCGAGGCGCCGGTCACGGGCGAGTTCCGGATCGCGCGTGAGGAACGCCCGCAGCATATGGCGCAGGTCGTCTCGGAAGTACACGATCACAGCGAGCAGCGTCGCCAGATGGAGGAGCGTGTCGAATGCCAGGCCGAACTGGGCTGGCATGTCGAAGACCTCTTGGACCAGGTGAAGGTGACCCGAGGACGAGATGGGGAGGAACTCGGCGGCCCCCTGCACGACGCCGAGTGCGATGGCCTGAAGCAGCTCCATGCGTCAGACCTCCATCACGACGGGCACGATCATCGGCCTGCTCCGCGTGCGTTCCCACATGAACTGGGAGAGGGACTCGCGCACCGCGTTCTTGATGACAGCATGGTCCGTCGCGCCCTCGCGGGCGGTCTTGGCGAGCGTCTTGGCGACGCGTGCTCGTGCCTCCTCGAGGAAGACCGAGTCATCGCCGCCGAGAACGATCCCGCGGGTCACGAGCTCGGGCTCGCCGACGGGCCTGCCGTCGACGCGGTCGATCGCGATGATGATGGTCGCAACGCCGTCCCGGGCGAGCAGCTGGCGGTCGCGTATGACGACCTGCCCTATGTCCCCAACCGACAGCCCGTCTACGTAGACGACGCCCGACTCGACGCGCTCGGCCAACTTGCAGGAGTTCTCGGTCAGCTCGAGGCAGTCGCCGTTGTCCATGATGAAGACGTTCTGCTCGGCCACGCCTGTCAGCATCGCGAGATCGGCATGCGCCTTCAGATGGCGGCTCTCGCCGTGGATGGGCACAAAGTAGGTGGGCTTCACGAGGTTGAGCATCAGCTTCAGCTCTTCGGCGGCCGCATGGCCCGAGACGTGCACCGGCGCGGTTCCCTTGTGCTCGATCGTCGCACCGGCCTTCGCGAGCCGGTTGATCACCCGGCTGACCGCCTTCTCGTTGCCGGGGATCGGGGTGGCCGAGATCACGACCGTGTCACCGCTCTCGACGGTGACCGTGCGGTGATCGTGGTTGGCCATCCGCGCGAGTGCGGAGAGCGGCTCGCCCTGGCTACCGGTCGACAGAACGACAACTCTCTCAGCGGGCAGGTTCCCCATATCGTAAGCGTCGACGAGGTCGTTCTCGGAAATGCTGAGGTAGCCAAGCTGGCGCGCGATGCGCGTGTTGTTGATCATCGACCTGCCCGTGACGACGACCTTACGGCCGGAGGCCGCAGCCGCGTCGCAGACCTGCTGGATGCGGTGGATGTGACTGGCGAACGAGGCGACGATGATGCGCTGGTCGGCATCGGCGAAGATGTCCCTGAGCGCGGCGCCGACGGTGGCCTCGGAGTGGGTGATGCCGGCGCTCTCGGCGTTCGTCGAGTCACTCATGAGGAGCGTGACGCCCTTCTTGCCCGCCGCAGCGAGTGCGCCGTAATCCGTGAGACGGCCGTCGATCGGTGTCTGATCGAACTTGAAGTCACCGGTGTGCAGGATGTTGCCGACCGGGGTGCGTATGTACAGCGCGACACCGTCGGGGATGGAGTGGTTCACCGGGATGAAGTCGAAACCGAATACGCCAAGATTGACGTGACCGCCCGCCCGGACCTCACGTAGCTTCTGCTTCTTGATGCGGTGCTCCTCGAGCTTGCCCGCGACCAGTCCGAGCGTAAGCTTCGTGCCGAGCACCGGCACCGTGGGACCAAGCTCCTTGAGCAGGTACGGCAGTGCACCGGTGTGGTCCTCGTGCCCGTGCGTGATGATGATGCCGCGCAGCTTGTCCTTGCGGTGCAGGACGTAGCTGTAGTCCGGGAGGATGAGGTCGACTCCGGGGTGATCGTCGTCAGGGAACATGATCCCCGCATCGATCAGGACCATGTCGTTGCCGTACTCGATCACGGTCATGTTCTTGCCTATCTCGTCGAGCCCTCCGAGAGGGATGACGCGAAGGCGGTTCTTCTTCTGTGTCATTCGGGTGCGGTTGCACTCCTTCGGCCGTGCCGCCGTACGGCGGCGTCGTTCGGTACATCCGCGGGAGCGGAGCTTCCGCGTCTCAGTCGGCTCAGACCGGCAGCGCGCCGACGTGTCGCATCACGCGCTCGAGCTCGGCGGTCTGCTCGGGCGTGGGCGGAACGAGTGGGAGACGCACGGTGCCGACCGGGAAACCCTGCAGGCGGAGCGCTTCCTTGACCATGATGGGATTCGCGGTCATGAACAGCGCCTTCATCAGCGGCAGCAGTTCGAGGTGGATTCGCAGGGCACGCGTGTGATCTCCTGCGACCTGTGCTGCGATCATCTCCTTGAACCGGTGACCCGTGACGTGAGACACCACGCTTATGACGCCGGTCCCGCCCAGTCCCATCATGGGTAGCGTCATCTCGTCATCTCCCGACAACACCTCGAAGCCGTCGGGAGCTCCGTCGATGATCTGCGCGATCTGGGTGAGATCTCCGCTCGCTTCCTTGACCGCGACGATGTTCTCGCAGTCGTTGGCCAGTCTGAGCGTGGTCTCGGTGGCCATGTTGATGACGCACCGTCCGGGGATGTTGTAGAGGACGACCGGAACGTCGACCGCCTCCGCGATCGAGCGGAAGTGCCGGTAGAGGCCGTCTTGGGGCGGCTTGTTGTAGTACGGCACGACGGCCATGATGCCGTCGACGCCGAGCGCCGCGACCTTTCGCGCGAATTCGACGCTGTCCGCGGTGCAGTTGTCGCCCGCGTTCGCGATGACAGGCACCCTCCCGGCCACGGCGCCTATCACGGTGCGGAACAGATCCATCTTCTGCGGGTAGAAAACGGTCGGTGATTCGCCCGTCGTGCCACAGACGATCAGCCCGTCGGAGCCGGATGCCAGCAGACGGTCGGCGAGCGCCTCGGCCCGCGGCAGGTCGAGTTCGAGTTCGGGCGTGAACGGCGTGACCATCGCGGTCAGCATGCGTCCGAAGCGCGGATCAGCCATGGTGCTCCCCTTGTGTCGCATCGTGAGCCGGCCGACCCGCATGGGGCCGGACACGTGTTTCATTCTGCCACACCCGCGACCGTCGCGGTGTTCCGTGGCGATCCGTTCCCGTGCCGTTGCGGGTGCTGCGAGCGCATGCTGGTGCGCAGATCAGGACGGAGGGTCACCGAGCTCGAAGCCGTCGTGAAGTGCCTGCACCGCATGACTGCACTCCTTCGCAGGGACGAGGACCGAGATCGTGGTGTGGCTGTCCGCGGTTTGCAGCACGGTGATGCCGGCACGGTCGAGGTACTCGGACATGCGCGCCATGACACCGGGCACGCCGTGCATGCCCGCGCCGACGAGCGTGACCTTCGAGAGCGACGGCTGCACACGGTAGGTCAGGCCGAGAGACGACAGCACCTCAGTGGCGCGCGTGAGAGCGTCCGTCGCGACCGAGAAGGCCAGGGTCTCGCCGACGGGTGTGAACATGTCGAGTGAGACGCAGGCGTCTGCCATGGCACGGTAGACGCGGGCCTGATCGGCCGTATGCGCACGGGTGCCTTCCGGGGCCGGAAGGGACACGCATATACGTGCGACGTCGTCGGCGTGAGTGACGGCGGTGGCCACGCGATCGGGACGGTATGAGGAGATATCGGCGACGAGTGTGCCGGGGTGGGTCGTGTAGGTGTTTCGAACGCGGACGGCAAGCCCGCTCGTCAGGGCGAGCTCCGCTGCCGGTGTGTGGACGACCCGGGCACCGTGCCGCGCCATCTGGTGCAGTTCGTCAGCACGGACGACTTCGAGCACGGCGGGCCCCTCGCAGGCGCGCGGGTCGGCGCTCATCACGCCGACGACGTCGGTGTAGATCTCGACGGCCTCGGCCCCGAGTGCGACCCCGAGAGCACAGGCGGTGGTGTCGGAGCCGCCCCGGCCGAGCGTGGTGAGTGAGCCGTCCGCCCCTACGCCCTGGAATCCAGTGACGACCGGTACGATGCCGGCGGCGACCGCCGCGCGCAATGGGCCCGGATGGACGTCGGTGACCGTCGCAGACCCGAAGACGCCGTCGGTCCCGATACCCGCCTCGGCGCCTGTGTACGCGCGTGCAGCGATGCCGGCAGCTCTGAGCTCGCTGGCAACCACCACGGCCGAGATGACCTCACCGGTCGACATGAGAAGGTCACGTTCCCGTGGTTCGATCACGGCTGAGTTGACGAGTGAGAGCAGCGTGTCGGTCGCATAGGGGTCACCCGCGCGGCCCATCGCCGAGACGACGACCACCGGCGCGACGCCGGATTCGATGCCGGCCTGAACCGTTCTGGCCACGGCTGCGCGCGACTCGGCCGTCAAGACCGAGGTGCCGCCGAACTTCATGACGACGACGCGCGGGTCTGACGCGGCCACGCTACGCCTCCAGCAGGTTCTCGAGGCCGACAATCAGGCCCGAGCGGTGGACGACCTCGCGCACGGCGAGCACGACGCCGGGCATGAACGAGGTCCGGTCGATGGAGTCGTGCCTGATCGTGAGCGTCTGGCCCTGGCCGCCGAAGATGATCTCCTGGTGGGCGACGAGGCCGGGCAGGCGCACGCAGTGAACGCTCACGTGCTCGATGATCGCGCCGCGGGCCCCCTGCTCGAGTTCGGTCTCGCGCCCGGGCGACGGCGGCACCTCGGCACGCGTCGCTGCGATCAGCGACGCGGTGCGCAGGGCGGTGCCGGACGGCGCGTCGGCCTTGCGGTCGTGGTGCAGCTCGATGATCTCGACGTGCGGCAGGTAGCGTGCTGCCTCGGCGGCAAATCGCATCATGAGCACGGCGCCGATCGCGAAGTTCGGCGCGACGAAGAGGCAGACTTCGTCCGGGGCGCTCGCGGCAAGTTCGGCAAGTGCGCTCTCCGAGAGACCCGTCGTACCGACGACGCAGTGCACGCCTGCGGCGAGCGCGGTTCGCAGATTGCCTTCGACCGCGTCGGGATGTGTGAAGTCGACCATCACGTGCGGTGCGGTGGTTGCGATCGCGCCGGCCAGGTCGCCGGTACAGCGTATCTCGCCTACGGCGCCGTCATCGACCCGACCGCCGGCGTGACTGGGGTCGACCGCCGCTACGACCCTGATACCGTCGGCGGCACCAAGCGCACACACCACTTCACGGCCCATGCGGCCGGCTGCGCCGCTTACCAGTACGTCGATCATCCGGTCACTCCCCTCCCCGCGCCTACCTGGCGAGACGGGCGACGTCCGACTTGGAGTACGGACCGATCATGGCGAGCACGCGCTCGCCCGACAGAACGTTCTCGGTCACGCGGCGAGTCGCCTCGAGGTCGACAGCGTCGATGCGCTCCACGACCTCGTCGACGGACAGGAGCTCTCCTCCGGTCACCGCGTTCTTGCCGAGACGGGTCATGCGGTTGCGGGTGTTCTCCAGGCCGAGCACGAGGTGGCCCTTGATCGACTCCTTGGCGCGCAAGAGCTCCTCCTCGGTCAACCCGGACTCCAGCAACCGGTCGATCTCGGAGCGGATGAGCGTGAGGACCTGTCCAGCGTTGTCCGGACGCGTGCCCGCGTAGACGGTCCACTGCCCGGTGTCCTGGTACAGCGCGTGGAAGCTGTATACCGAGTAAGCGAGCCCCTGCTTCTCACGAATCTCCTGGAATAGGCGCGAGGACATCCCGCCGCCGAGCACCGTGTCGACGACCGCGAGCGCGAAACGGTCGGGATGCCGGGCGTTCAGACACGAGACGCCGTAGCAGATGTGGGCCTGCTCGGTGTCCTTGGTCATGGTCTTGATGCGGCCGGACGAGAGCGACTCGGCACCCGGGCGCGCGCTGCGCGGGCCCGGCGGCAACGTCAGGTGTCTGCGGACCAGCCGCACGAGCGCGTCGTGATCGATGTTGCCCGCGGCGGCCACAACGCAGTTGCCGGTCAGGTAGTGCCGCGTGCGGAAGTCGACCGCAGCCTTGTGGTTGAACCGGCCCACCGTCGTCTTCTTCCCGAGGATGGGCAGCCCGATCGGGTGTGCGGGCCACAGCGTGCGCGCGAACAGCTCGTGGATGTTGTCGTCAGGCGTGTCCTCGGCACGGGCGATCTCCTCGAGCACGACCTGGCGCTCCCTCCAGCAGGAGCGGTCGGTGAGCTCGGCGTTGCAGACCATGTCGGCGAGAAGCTCGATAGCGGTCGGCACGTGCTCGTCGATCACGCGCGAGTAGTAGCACGTGTACTCCTTGCTCGTGAACGCGTTGAGCTCTGCGCCGAGGCTGTCGAACGTCTCCGAGATATCTGCCGCGGTGCGGGTCGGCGTGCCCTTGAACATCATGTGCTCCATGAAGTGGGACATGCCGCCCTCTTCGGGGCTCTCATCGCGGCTTCCCACGGAGAACCAGACGCCGAGCGCAACGGTCCTCACCGAGTCGAGGGACTCGGTGAGGACCGTGATGCCGTTCTTGAGTACGGTTTTCCGATAGAACATCGTCACGTCCCGGTGCCTAGTGGCGACGGCGGGGCCTGCGGTCGCCTCCGCGGTCGCCGCCCCGGTCCCCACCACGGTCGCCGTGTGGCTTACGGTCGCCGCCCCCACCACCGCCGCCTGACGAAGGCGGAGCCTCCGGCTTGTCGATGCGGTCGAGACTGATCTTGCCGCGCTCGTCGATGTCGAGAACCTCGACCTCGACCTCGTCACCGACGTTCAGGACATCTTCAACCTTCTCAACACGGCCCTTGGCCACGCGCGAGATGTGCAGGAGGCCGTCCTTGCCCGGAGTGAGCTCGATGAACGCGCCAAACGCCTGGATCGAGACGACCCGGCCCTTGTAGCGCTCGCCAATCTCGGGGACCTTGACGATGAGTTGGATGCGACGGACCGCTTCCTCCCCGCCCTGGTCGCGCGAGGCGACGAAGATCGTGCCGTCTTCCTGGATGTCGATCTGCGCGCCGGTCTCCTCCTGGATACCGCGGATGACCTTGCCGCCCGACCCGATGACGTCGCGGATCTTGTCGACAGGGATCTTGACGGTGAGGATGCGCGGAGCGTACTGCGAGAGCTCACCGCGCGGCACGTCAATGGCCTCGAGCATCTTCTCGAGGATGTGCGCACGACCGTCGTTGGCCTGGCGCAGCGCCCGCTCGAGGATTTCGTAGGACAAGCCCTTCGCCTTGTTGTCCATCTGCAGCGCCGTGATGCCCTTCTCGGTCCCGGCGACCTTGAAGTCCATGTCGCCGAGGAAGTCCTCGAGGCCCTGGATGTCGGAGAGGACGGCGACGTCGTCACCCTCCTTGATCAGGCCCATGGCGATGCCGGATACCGGCGCCTTGATCGGGACGCCTGCGTCCATGAGCGCGAGCGTCGAGCCACAGACCGACCCCATTGAGCTCGAGCCGTTGGACTCGAGTACCTCGGAGACGACGCGAATCGTGTACGGGAACTCGTCCTCGGCCGGGATGACCGGGACAAGCGCGCGCTCGGCGAGCGCGCCGTGACCGATCTCACGGCGCTTCGGCCCGCGCATGAACCCGGTCTCGCCCGTGCAGAAGGGCGGGAAGTTGTAGTGGTGCAGGTAGCGCTTGCCCTCGGAGACGTCGATCGTGTCGATGCGCTGCCACTCGGAGAGCATGCCGAGCGTGAGCACGGAGAGCACCTGCGTCTGGCCACGGGTGAACAGGCCCGAGCCGTGGGCCCGGGGCAGATAGCCGGCGACCGAGCTGATCGGGCGGACCTCGTCGACCCGGCGGCCGTCGGCACGCTCGCCCTCCTCGAGAACCATGGTGCGCATGGCCTTCTTCTCGAGCTGCTTGAGCAGGGCCTTGATGTCCTTGCCGTCGGCGGCGAGCTCGTCCTCGGTGAACGTGGCGAGTACCTCGTCCTTAACAGCTGCCACGTTGTCCATGCGCGAGTGCTTGTCGGGGTTGCGCAGCGCGGCGCGCATCTTGTCGGAGCCGGCCGCGAAGACGCGCTCACGCAGCGACTCATCGATGCTGTAGAGGGGAACCTCCATGGGCGTGACGTCGGCCTTCGCGACGAACGTCTCCTGCACGCGGCAGAATTCGGTGATCGCCTCTTGGGCGAATGTGAGCGCGGCGAGCATGTCGTCGTCGGAGACCTCGTACGCGCCTGCCTCGATCATGTAGACGGCGTCCGGCGAGCCTGCGACCACGAGGTCGAGGTCGGAGTCCTCGAGCTCGTCGAAGGTCGGGTTCACGCAGAACTCACCGTCGATGCGGGCGATACGCACACCGGCGAGCGGTCCCTCGAACGGGATACCGGCTGCCATCAGGGCTGACGAGGCACCCATGATGCTGATGATGTCGGGCTGGTTGACCTGGTCGGCCGAGAGCACGGTGGCGATGACCTGGACCTCGTTGCGGAAGCCGTCGGCGAACGCCGAGCGCAGCGGGCGGTCGATCATGCGGGCGGTCAGGATGGCCTTCTCGCTCGGCCGGGCCTCACGCTTGATGAAACCGCCGGGTAGCTTGCCCGCGGCGTACATCCTCTCTTCGAAGTCGACGGTGAGCGGGAAGAAGTCGAGGTCCTTGGGCTGCCGCGACGCGGTTGCGGTGACGAGCACCATCGTGTCTCCCTGGCGGACGACGACCGCACCGCCGGCCTGTTTGGCCAGCTCCCCGGTCTCGAGGACGTACTCCTTGCCGTACAGTTCGAAACGTTCGACGATCTTAGACATCTGATCCTACTTCCTCTACCTCATCACCCCGCGCCCCGCGCGCGGAGTCCTCTCGGCTACCGACGCATCGGGCGACCGGTAGTAAGAAGGCGGGAGCTCTCTCCCGCCTTCGGAGTGCCTTGTGGGTTCTTACCCGCGGATCCCGAGTTCCGCGACGATCGCGCGATACCGCTCGATGTCGGTCTTCTTCAGGTACCCGAGGAGCCGGCGACGCTGTCCGACGAGCTTAAGCAGGCCGCGGCGTGTGTGGTGGTCCTTCTTGTGAGTCTTGAGGTGCTCGGTGAGGTCGCGGATGCGCTGGGTGAGCAGCGCGATCTGAACCTCCGGGGAGCCGGTGTCGGCCTCGCCCCGCGCGTGCTGGGCGACGATCTCGGCCTTGGTGTCCTTGGACAAGGGCATGTGGTTCACCTTCCGTTCGGGTCCGCCCTCGTCCGGGGCCCGCGTCGGTGAGTCGCGGGTCTCAGGCGAGGGTAGTCGATACAACCTGCGTACTATAGCACGGCTCGGCTTCGAATGTAAGCGCGCTTAGCTTAGCCTGTACGGCCTACCTGCCCGATGTCGCGCTTCATGGCCGCCGCGAGCTCCGCGGCCGAGCCGAACGCCATCAGGGCGCGAAGGCGGCGCGTGAACCCGACGGTCAGGGTCCGGCCGTAAAGGTCCTCGTCGACACCGATCAGGTGCGCCTCGAGGCGGTCGTGTGCCGAGGGGAAGCTCGGCGGGACGCCGACAGAGATCGCCGCGGGCACCTGCCGCCCGTCAAACTCGGCCCATCCCGCATAGACGCCGTCGGCCGGTAGCGCGGCGTGTTCGACCGGGAGCAGGTTCGCGGTGGGCACTCCGAGGTCGCGCAAGCCCGCTCCCCTGCCCCGCACAACGAGGCCGGTGGCCCGGTGATCCCTGCCGAGAAGCGCGGCCGCGCCCTCGATCGCTCCTGCGGCAACAAGCCCGCGGATGCGTGTGGAGGTGACCGGAGTTCCGTCCACCGCGACCAGCTCGTGCGCGGTCACGTGGAAGGCGGCGTCGGTGCCCGCCGTGTGCAAGGTCTCGACCGTACCCTCGGCGGCGCGGCCGAAGCGGAAGTCGATTCCGACATGAACGGCATGCGGCGTCAGGGCCCGGAGTAGAACATGCTCGAGGAATGCTCGGGGAGAGAGTGTCGCAAGATCTGCGTCGAACGGAACCACGAGGACCCGGTCCGCGCCAGCCTCGGCGATGAATCGGCACTTGTCCGCAAGCGTCAGGAGCTGGGGGGCCGCACTGTCGGGCGTGACGACCTGGTCGGGATCGCGGTCGAAGGTGACCACGACACACTGCAGTCCACGTGAAGCGGCGTCGACAGCGGCGTGTCGGACGAGGGACTGGTGACCGATGTGCACGCCGTCGAATACCCCGATCGCTGCGACCGCGTCGCCGAGCGGTCTGGTGCCGCGCTCCCAGGTGACGACGCCGGTCATCGAGGCACACCTCCCGCGAGGACCACGACAGGGCGCAGGGTGCCGTCGGTCGTCAGACGGTAGACGGCCCAGAGCCGCTCGTCGTCGGCGAGCGCGATCTCGCCGGCGGAAGTGACCGTGCGATCCGGGGTCGATGGCAGGGACGCGCCGATCCCGACGCGTGCGACGTCAGCGGCGCCGACGCGATGCACCGGCAGCCCGAGCGCGGGCACGGGGTCCGCAAACAGAGGTGCCACGTGCGGGCCGGCAGCGACCACCTCTTCGAGGGTGCGCGCGGAGGAGAGCCCCAGGGCTCCGCTCGCGGTCCGCCGGAGCGCGCCGAGGTGTGCAGCGGTGCCGAGTGCGTTCCCGAGGTCACGCGCGATGGCACGCACATACGTGCCCTTAGACACGGTGAACTCCGCCTCCCACGCGACGGCTTCGCCAGCATCGTGTCCGATGAGCCGGGCCTGGAGGATCTCGACAGAGCGCGTTTCGAGGTGAAGCGGCTTGCCCGCACGCGCGGCGCGGTGGGCGGTGACGCCACCGCGCTTGAGCGCGGAGTATGAGGGCGGTCGCTGTTCGTGGACCCCAACCAGCCCGGAGAGAGTGTCGGCGGCGAAGGTCGGGTCGGTGAGGGGTGCTGGTATCGGGGCGGTGCGGACCGGAGTCCCTTCGGCGTCGTCGGTGTCTGTCTGCGTCCCGAAGACGATGCGGGCCTCATAGCGCTTGTCTGCCCCGGTGAGATACGGCGCAAGCCGGGTGGCCGGGCCGACAAGGACGACAAGCACGCCAGTCGCTGCGGGATCGAGCGTGCCCGCATGGCCCACACGGCCTTCGCCGGTCGAGTGGCGCACGGTCGCGACGACGTCGTGACTGGTCATCCCGGCGGGCTTGTCCACGACAAGCACTCCGGACAGCCCGCTCGTCCCGCGCCGCGACCGACTCACGCGCCTTCACCTCCGGGCAACTGCGGCAGGACCTGAGCGAGGACGCTCGTCAGGTCGCCTGCGAGTGTGAACCCGGCGGCGGCGGTGTGACCTCCCCCACCCCATCGGCGGGCCACCGCACTCACGTCGAAACCGGTCTTGGCTCGCAGATTCACGCGTACATCGTCGGCATGGACACGCAGCAGGAGCGCAACGTCGATTCCTTGTATCGCGCGCGCCGCGTCGATGAGGTGCTCGGTCTCCCAGGGGCGCGCACCTGTGTCCGCGTAGTCGGCATCCTCGATCCAGGCGTACGCGACGCGACCGCCGTTTACCATGGTCAGGCGGCCGAGCACCCGGGTCTCCAACGTGAGGGCCGCAGCCGTTCGGCTTTCGTAGAGCATCCGGTGGGCCTCGGCGGCGTCGGCTCCCGCCTCGAGCATGTCCGCCGCGTCGCGCAGCGCGTCCGGCGTGGTGTTCGAGTAGGCGAAACGCCCGGTATCGGTCACGAGCGAGACCCAGCAGCACAACGCGACCTCGGGCGAAGGGGCGATCTCGAGCGCTCTCAACAGGCGCCACACCATCAGACCGGTCGCCGCTGCCTGCGGGTCCGCGAGGTTGACCGAACCGAACTGGGCGTTGTCCGGGTGGTGGTCCATGACGACAAGAACCCGTGCGGAGCGCGCAAGGTCGGCGGCGGCGCCGAGCCGCTCGAGGTTGGGCGTGTCGAGCGCGACGAACACGTCAGGCGGCTCGAGTTCCGCCGCTCGCACGTAGAGACCGAACCCGGGCAGGAACTCGTATGAGCCGGGGGGCTCTGCATTGTCGGCCAGGGTCGGCACCGCTGGGATACCGGCCTCCTTGAGTGCAAGGGTGAGGGCAAGCGTCGAACCCACTGCGTCGCCGTCGGGCTTCACGTGGCTGCAGATGGCCACCGAGGCCGCCTTGCGCAGCTCGACGGCAGCCCGGTGGTACCCCGCCATCACCGGCTCACTCCTGCGTCTCGTCGTCCGCCTCTCCGTCGCGCTCCTCGCGCAGGGAGGGCGGCATGTCCTTGAGGGCCTCGGCGATGCGCATCCCCTCATCGACCGAACGGTCTATGAAGAACCGCAGCTCGGGCGTGAAGCGCAGGGTGATGCGTTGTCCGAGGAGTGAGCGCATGCGCCCTTTCGCCGACTCGAGGCCGTCAAGCAGTTCGGCGTAGCGCTCGGCGCCGCCGTGGGTAATGACGTAGACGTTTGCGACCATGAGGTCGGAACTCACCTCGACAGACGTGACGGTGGCAAGGTCGACACGGGGATCGGCGATCTCCTCTGCGAGGATGATCGCGATCGCTTCGCGCACGGTCTCGTTGATCTTGCGGGTGCGAGGCGTCTGCTTCACGACTCCCCCTATGCTTCCCGGGCAACCTCGACGACCTTGAACGCCTCGACGATGTCACCCTCCTTGATGTCCTGGAAGCCGTCGACGCTCAAGCCGCATTCGTACCCCGAGCGAACCGACTTGACGTCCTCCTTGAAGCGGCGGAGCGAGCCGAGTCTGCCCTCGTAGACGACCGTCCCGTCGCGCACGATACGCACCTGGTCGTCGCGGGTGATCTCGCCTTCTTGCACGTAGCAGCCGGCGATGACGCCGACCTTCGGCGCGCGGAACAGCTCGCGGATCTCGACCCGCGCGGTGTCCTCCTCGTGGAACTCCGGTGCCAGCATACCGACGCGCGCGGCGTTGATGTCTTCGATGGCCTGGTAGATGACGCGGTACAGGCGGATATCGACGCTCTCCTTCTCAGCGAGCGACTTCGCCTTGGGCTCGGGGCGCACGTTGAAGCCGATGATGATGGCGTCCGACGCGTCGGAAAGCATGACATCGGTCTCGGTGATCGCGCCGACCGCCGAGTGGATGACGTTGACGCGCACCTCGGTCTGGTCCATCTTGTCGAGCGCGTCCTTAAGTGCCTCGATCGAACCCTGCACGTCCGCCTTGACCACGAGGTTGAGGTCCTTGAGCTCGCCCTCCTGGATGCGGGCGAACAGGTCCTCGAGGGAGACGTGTATTTTCCGCTCCTGTGCGAGCAGGCGCTGCTTAAGCGCACGTTCCTCGGCGAGGTGACGCGCGTCGCGCTCGTCGGCGAAGACGCGGAACTCGTCACCTGCGGACGGCACGCTTCCCAGACCGAGGATCTCGACAGGGTCTGCAGGCGACGCCGATTCGACCGGTTCGCCGAGGGGGCTGACGAGCGCGCGGACGCGGCCGTGGGTCGTGCCGGCCATGATGGCGTCACCGATGCGCAGCGTGCCGCGCTGGACGAGCACGGTGGCGACCGGGCCGCGTCCCTTGTCGAGCTTGGCCTCGATGACGATGCCCGACGCCGCTGCGGCCGGGTTCGCCTTGAGTTCCAGGACGTCTGCCTGGAGCAGGATCATCTCGAGCAGTTCCTCGATATTGAGACGCTTCTTGGCCGAGACGTCGACGAAGATGTCGGTGCCACCCCACGCCTCGGGGACGATCTCATGCTCGGTGAGTTCCTGCCTGACACGGTCCGGATTCGCCCCGTCCTTGTCGATCTTGTTGACCGCGACGATGATTGGAACGCCGGCCGCTTTCGCGTGGTGGATAGCCTCGACCGTCTGCGGCATGACACCATCGTCGGCGGCGACGACGAGAACCGCCACGTCGGTGACCTTGGCCCCGCGGGCGCGCATCGCGGTGAACGCCTCGTGGCCGGGCGTATCGATGAAGGTGACCTGCTTGCCGCCGTGGAAGACCACGCTCGCACCGATGTGCTGGGTGATGCCGCCGGCCTCGGTCTCTGCGACGCCCGTCTCGCGGATGGCGTCGAGCAGTGAGGTCTTGCCGTGGTCGACATGGCCCATGACGGTGACGACCGGTGGGCGCGGCATGAGGTCCTCCGGCGCGTCCTCGAAGACGAAACCGGTCTCCTCCTCGGGACTCACGACGACGACCTGACGGCCCATGTCATCGGCGATCAGCTCGACGATGTCACTCATCATAGGTTGGTTCACCGTGAGCGGTGTCCCGAGGAGCATGAGGCTCTTGATGATCTCGGTCGAGGGCACGCCGAGTGCTTCGGCGAACTCGCCGACGGTCACGCCCTCAGTGACGGTGATGAGCTCACCCTCCCCTGCGGGCGCAGCCGCGGTTCCGGGGGCGGGCGCAGCAGCAGCGACTTCTTCGGCTTGTCGGTGACGCTTCTCCTTGCGCTTTTTGCGCTTGCCCGACTCGGTCTGCGCTGCGGCGACGGCCTGCTTGGCCTCCTCGATGATCTTGGAACGGGAGACCTCCTCCGCCTGGCGGGCCATCTGGCGGTACCGGTCCTCTTCGCTCTTCTCGAGGGCACCGGCTGCCTCTTCGGCCTCGCGCTTCGCGCGCTCGGTCGCCTCGGCGGCGTGGCGCGCGGCCTCTTCGGTCTCGGCCCGATGGCGCTCCTCCTCGGCGGCACGCTGCGCGGCCTCCGCGGCCTCGATCCGGCGGCGCTCCTCCTCGGCGACGCGGGTCTCCTCCTCACGGCGGGCGCGCTCCTCGGCCTCGATCCGGCGGCGCTCCTCCTCGGCGGCCTTCTCGGCCGCTTCCTCGGCGGCACGCTTGGCGGCCTCTTCGGCTTCCGCCTTCAGGCGCTCTGCTTCGAGTGCCGCCTGCCGCTCGGCGATTAGCGGGCCGAGGTCCTTGCGGATCTTGTCCACATAGGCCTCGACGAGGGTGGAGGCATGGTTCTTCGCGGGTATCTTCATCGCCTGGAGATGCTCGAGCAACTCCTTGGAGGTCATACCGAACTCCTTGGCGAGTTCGTGGACTCTCATGCTGGGCATACGGTCACCGTCCTTGCTGCGAGGCCGTGCTAACCAGGTAGGCCTCGAGGTCTCGTCTTAGTCGGTCGAGGTCGTCATCGTGCAGGTGTACGCGCAGGGCGGCATCGAACCGCTTGCGGGCGATGGCCGCGTCGAAACACTCGACGCGGGCACAGACGTACGCCCCGCGGCCGTTGGCCTTCCCCGAGGGATCGAGGTCGGTGTGGCCGCCGTTCGTGCGCACAATCCGCACGAGGGCGCGCTTGTCGTCTGCGTGACCGCAGCCGACGCAGGTGCGCGTCGGTGTCTTGCGCGCGCGTGTCACGTGTCGGCGCCCTCCTTCTCGTGGATCCCGCAGTAGACACTGCCCGGCCGCGCCTTGTTGCGGCAGCGCAGGCCCGAGCTGGTGACCGCGACGCACCGGCCGTCGGACTCCTCGTCCGGACCACCGCTCTCGCCGCCGGCGACGTGGCTGGTGATGCCTGCCTCGGCGGCCTGGGCCTGGCTCTTGATGTCGATGCGCCAGCCGGTGAGCTTGGCGGCTAGGCGGGCGTTCTGGCCCTCCTTGCCGATGGCGAGCGAGAGCTGGTCTTCGGGCACGATGACCGTGGCGATGTGGTTGTTCTCGTCGATAAGCACGTTAGTGACCTTGGCGGGCGAGATCGCGTTGGCGACGTAGGCCGCGGGCTCCTCGGCCCACGGGATGACGTCGATGCGCTCGCCACGGAGCTCGCTCACGATCATGCGCACACGGCTGCCTTTGGGACCGACGCACGCGCCGACAGGGTCGAGTCCGGACTCGCGGCTTGCGACGGCGACCTTGGAGCGCATGCCGGGCTCGCGCGCCACGCTCTTGATCTCTACGATGCCGTCGTAAATCTCGGGCACCTCGAGTTCGAACAGGCGGCGGATGAGACCGGGGTGGGTGCGGGAGACGACGATCGACGGCTCGGTCGACGTCTTGCGCACCTCGATGATGTAGGCCTTGAGTCGCTGGTTATGGTCGTAGCGCTCGTTAGGAGGCTGCTCGGCGGGCGGCAGGAGTGCCTCGACGCCCTCACGCAGCTTGATGAGCGTGTAACGGCTGTCCGACTGCTGTACGGTCCCGGTGACGCTCTCCCCGACACGATCGGAGTACTCCTCGAAGATCTTCTCGCGCTCGGCCTCGCGGATCGAGGACATGATGACGTTCTTGGCCGCCTGAGCGGCGATACGCGAGACGTCAGCGGGTGTGATGTCGCGCTCTTCGAGCTCGGGTTCCTCTTCGGTCCCACCGACGGGAACGAGCTCGTAGACGTAGATGCGGCCGCTCTCACGGTCGATCGATACGCGGGTATCGTTCTCAAGGTCGAGGATACGGCGGTATGTCATGGCGAGCTGGTGCTCAAGGCGGTCCAGCATCTCGTATTCGTCGATGTTCTTCTCGCGTGCGAGCGCGCGCAGCGCGTCCATCATTTCAGAGCTCATTGCTCACAACCGCCCTTTCCCTGGCCGAAGTCCACGTCGCCCTTGAGGCGCGCGGTGCGCACCTCATCGAGGGGGATGTGGACGGGTTTTCCGTCAACCTGGAGGACGAATCCGTCGTCCCGTACACCGGTGATGACCCCGGTGAATCTCGTGCGCCCGTCGATCGGGCGCGTGCGAACGTTCGCCGTCGATCCCGCGAAACGCTCGAAGTCCGCCATCGTGCGCAGCGGGCGATCGATTCCCGGCGAGGACACCTCGAGCGTGTATGCGCCCTCGAACGGCTCGAGCTCGTCGAGGAGCGCGGATATCCACGCGTTCGCCTCGCAGATCGCGTCGAGCGTGATGCCGCCTTCCTTGTCCAGGAAGATGCGCAAGGTCGGCTGTGCGTGGGCACCGGCAAGCTCGACGGCGACGAGTTCGTACCCGTGGCACTCAGCCGCGGACGCGAGCGACGAAGCCAGGCTGTCTTCGAGTTCCCGTGTCACGTGCCGACCTCCTTCCAGACGAAAAGAAGCGGGGGTTACCCACTTCTCGCAGGACACGCTGTAGACCCCGACAATTCTATCATAGTGCAGGGTGGGGGCAAAGAATCACCGGAGCCCCTCCCGGATGTCACCGGAAGGGCCGGACGAAAGGAGCAGGGAGCATCAGATGAACCTCGTGCGCTCGTCCGCGATGCGCATGGCAAGGGAGGTGACAAGATCGCCGATCGGGACCTCCGTGCGCTCGCCGGTCGCGCGGTCCTTCAGCTCGACGACGCCGCCGGAGACTCCCCGCTTGCCAACAACCACCTGAAACGGGTATCCCACGAGATCGGCATCGGCGAACTTGACACCGGCACGCTCGTCGCGGTCGTCGATGAGGGTCTCCACGCCTGCCTCGGCAAGTTCTCGCCAGAGCCGCTCGGCGACCGGCCATACCTCTTCATCCCCTACAGAGAGCGGTACGACGACCGCTTCCAGCGGGGCCACCGACATTGGCCAGACGATGCCTCCCTCGTCGTGGTGCTGCTCGATGACGGCGGCGAGCGAGCGCGTGATACCCACGCCGTAGCAGCCCATCACGAAGGGGTTCTCGGTCCCGTCCTCGGCCATGAAGGTCGCCCCGAGCGCCGCTGAGTACTTCGTGCCGAGCTGGAAGACCTGGCTCACCTCGATGCCGCGCCCGCTCTCGAGCGCTCGTCCGCACACGGGGCAGCCGTCACCCGGTTCGGCCACGACGAGGTCGGCCCAGAGCTCGACGTCGAAATCGCGTCCGGGCATGGCTCCGATGAAGTGGTAGTCCCCGGCGTTCGCTCCCACTCCCCACGAGACCTCGCCACGCAGCGAGCTGTCGGCCACCACGAGCGTGTCTGCAGGAGGATCGACCGGGCCGAGTGAGCCCTTGGGGATGGCGAAGGCAGCGAAATCGGCCTCGTCGAGCAGTTCGACTCCAGGAACCGCGCGACCGGCCTTGACCGGATTGAGCTCGCGGTCGCCCGGAACGCAGAAGTAGACCAGCCGGCCCTCGGGAGTCTTCCCGGCCATGGTCTTCACCGTGTCGTGCCCGGGCATACCGAGGAACTCGGCGAGCTCGGCGATCGTTCGGATGTCGGGAGTGTGCACGCGTTCCATAGGGCGCGGCTCGGTGACTCCGGGTGAGCGCGGGACGATGGTGGCCGCGGCCTCGACGTTGGCGGCCCATCCGCATCCACAGAACACGAGGGAGGCCTCTCCGGTTTCGGCAAGCGCCATGAACTCGGTGGTCACCGATCCCCCGATCTGTCCGGAGTCGGCCTCGACCGGTCGGTACACCAGTCCGAGGCGCTCGCAGATGCGCCCATACGCGCGCGCCTGGTCGTCGTAGTGTTCCTGCAGGGACTCCTGGGAGTCGTGGAACGAGTAGGCATCCTTCATGATGAACTCCCGGCCACGCAGCAGGCCGAAACGCGGGCGCATCTCGTCGCGGAACTTGAGGTTGATCTGGTAGAGAGACAGCGGCAGGTCGCGATAGGACCGCACCTCGCCTCTAACAAGCGCGGTGATGATCTCTTCGTGGGTCGGGCCGAGGCAGAACTCCCGGCCCTGCCGGTCGGTGAGGCGAGCGAGCTCTGGGCCGTATGCGTCCCAGCGGCCGGAGTCGAGCCAGAGCTCGGCAGGCTGGACGAACGGCAGGAGGAGCTCCTGGGAGCCGATGGCGTCCATTTCCTCGCGAACGATCTGCTCGATCTTGCGCACGCTGCGCCAGCCGAGGGGAAGGAACGTGTAGATGCCTGAGGCGGCCTTGCGGATCATGCCCGCGCGCAGTAGCAACCGGTGCGAGGCGATCTCGGCCTCGGCAGGATCCTCTTTGAGCGTCGGGACGTGCAGGTTGCTCATGCGTAGTGCGACGGTCATGGGGCGCTCGCTTCCTGTGTGATGGGTGGCGGGCGACGCGATGTGTCGCGTGACAGGATACCGCATGCGCGCTGCGAGGGGAGCGGGGTGCCTACTGCCGTTCGAGGGCGTCGAACTCCTCCATCAGCGCATCGACTATCTCGGCTTCGGGTACCTTGCGCAGGGGCTTACCCTTCGCGAAGAGCACGCCCACTCCCCTGCCGGCGGCTACACCGATGTCTGCCTCGCGTGCCTCTCCGGGCCCGTTGACCACGCACCCCATGACGGCGACCTTCAGGCCGGCGCGGCGTCCGCGCAGGCGCCTCTCGACCTCGCACGCGATCGGGATGAGGTCGACCTCGCACCGCCCGCAGGTCGGGCAGCTCACGAGCTCCGGAGAGCGGCGGCGCAGGTCGAGGGCAGCGAGGATCTCCCAGCCGACGAGGACTTCGTCGACGGGGTCAGCGGTGAGCGAGACCCTCAAGGTGTCGCCGATCCCTTCTGCGAGGAGGATCCCGAGCCCCACGCTCGACTTCACTGTGCCGGCGAGCGACGTCCCGGCCTCAGTGACGCCGATGTGCAGCGGGTACGGGAGTCTGTCCGCGAGGGTACGATAGGCATCGACCGTCGAGACGACGCTCGATGCCTTAGCCGAGACCACGATGTCGGAGAAGCCGCGACTCTCGAAGTGCTCGCAGAAGGCGACGGCACTGGCGACGAGCTTGTCGGCGAGCGGCCAGTCCCGGTCCCGGTACTCGTCGGCGAGAGAGCCGGCATTGACCCCGATGCGGATGGGGATGCCGGCCTCACCGGCGGCGTCGATGACGGCGTCGACGCGTGCCATATCGCCGATGTTGCCCGGATTGATCCGGAGCTTCGCGGCGCCGCGGCGTGCTGCTTCGATAGCGATCGTGTGGTCGAAGTGCACGTCGGCCACGACCGGGAGCGGCGAGGACTCGCAAACCGCCTCGAAGCCTTCGAGCGCGTCGATTCGCGGGATTGCTACACGGACTACCTCGCACCCGACCTCGGCCAGAGCACCGATCTGGGTGAGGGTGGCGTCCGGGTCCCGCGTGTCGGTGGTGGTCATGGACTGCACCGTCACCGGGGCGCGTCCTCCGATCGCGACGCCGCCGACCATCACCGGCCGCGTCTCGCGCCTTTCGGTCATCCGACGACCTCCCTCAGCCTTCGATGAAGTATCTGACGACGTCAGCGTACATGAGATAGCCGATGAGCGAGAAGAGCAGCACCGCTCCGGACAGGCTCAGGCCGAGCGAGAACCGCCTGCCCAGCGGCCGTCGCGCAACCGCCTCGACGATCTCGATGGCGACTTTGCCGCCGTCGAGCGGCGGTATGGGCAGGATGTTCATGACACCGAGCGAGAGCGAGAGCAGCGCGACGATCCAGGCATAACTGAGCGGACCGCTGCGGGCGGCCTCGGCGACCTCGACGGAGATGCCGACGATGCTGCGGGCGCCTTCGACAGACTCCTCAAATGTTTCGGGCGAGAAGAACCGGCCGATCGCGGCGAAGACCATCCCGGTGAGCCTCACGCTCTCCAGGGCCGCCTCGCCGACTGTCGGGTTGATCTGTTCGACGTCGGAGACGACTCCGAGCACCGGGGCGCCCTGCTCGGACTCGGTGATAACCGCGATGGTGCTGGCTGTGACGCCGTCCCGGACATAGACGACCTCGACCAAGTCGCCGGGCTGCGTTGCGGCGACCACAGTGGTGAGCGCCGTCCAGTCAGCGAGATCCTCACCGTCGATGGCGACGATGCGGTCGCCGGGAAGCAGACCTGCCTCCTCGGCGCCTGAATCCGCCGCCACGTCGTAGAGAGTGAGCGACTGAGTGTAGTAACCCCAGACGCTCAACACCGTCGTGAAGACGAGCAGTGCGGTCAACAGGTTGGCCAGCACGCCCATCGAGAGCACGGTGATGCGCTTGGGCTTGGAGAGTGCACGGTAGGTCACCGAGCGTGCGGAATCGAGCAGGGTAACCGCGTCGGTGGCATCGTCGGCCTCGAGGACTGCAAGGTAGGAGACCTCGTCGTCTGTCGCGGGCTCGAGTGCTCCCCAGTCGGCGAGCGTGGCCAGGAGCCGCGCGGCGCGCTCGACGTCGATGCCGATGTCAGCGGCAAGCCGATTCGCATCGGTTCTGCGGGCGATGGTCGCTGCCTTGAGCGCCGCGCCGAGCAGCTCGTCCTCAGGCCCGGGCTCCATCCCGGCGATCCGGACGTAGCCGCCGAGGGGAACGGCCGTGATGCCGAATGCCGTCCCAGTCTTCTTGCTGCGGACCCTGAGCGCCGGACCCGGGAGCCCGATCATGAACTCGTGGACCTTGACCCCGAACGCCCGCGCGGCGAGGAAGTGCCCTCCCTCGTGGATGACCACGAGGATGGAGAAGGTCAGGATGCCCCAGAGAATGGTCGAGCCGGCGTCAGTCATCGAGGCCCTTTCGAATCGTCATCGTCTGCTGCGTGCAGCCGTGAGGTGCAAACACCGCGCCAGGGGCGGCTACCGTCGGCCGAGCGCCTCCAGTGCGGCTCCGCGCGCCCACACGTCTACCGTCTCGACCTGCTCGACTGAGCGGAGTGGCTCGGTCGCATGCACCGACATCACCGAATCGACCACACGGTCGATATCGGTGAGCGCACACCGCCCCTTGAGGAAGGCGTCGACCGCGACCTCGTTGGCGGCGTTCATCGCCGCGGGCAGCGTCCCTCCTTCGCGGCCGGCCTCAAGCGCAAGCGTGAGACAGCGGAAGGTCTCAAGGTCCGGCGGCTCGAAGTCGAGCGAGCCGAGAGTCGTGAAGTCGACCGGCGCTGTGGGGGTCTCCCACCGTCGCGGGTGGCTGAATGCGTACTGGATGGGGATGCGCATGTCGGTCGCGCCGAGGTGGGCCTTCACCGAACCGTCCGCGTACTCGACCATCGAGTGGATGCACGACTGCGGGTGAACCACGATCGAGATTGTGTCGTAGCCGACGCCAAAGAGGTGGTGCGCCTCTATGGCCTCCAGACCCTTGTTCATGAGAGTTGCCGAGTCGATGGTGATCTTGGGACCCATCGCCCACGTCGGGTGCGAGAGCGCTTGCTCTGCGGTGACGTGTTGAAGGTACGTCCGGTCACGTCCTCTGAACGGCCCGCCCGAGGCGGTGAGCCAGATCCGCACGACGTCACGGGGGTCCTCGCCGAGAAGACACTGGTAGATCGCGGAGTGCTCGGAGTCCACCGGAAGGATGGTGCCCGGACCCGCCAACGACGTGACGAGATCGCCTCCGACGACGAGTGACTCCTTGTTGGCGAGTGCCAGACGTTTGCCCGATGACAGGGTGGCGATGGTGGTGCGCAGACCGGCGGCACCGACGAGGGCGTTGAGCACGAGATCGACTTCGGGTTGAGATGCGAGGGCGGTCACTCCCTCAGCGCCCGTCGCGACATCCACGCCCGGGAGCATGCCGGCGGTGGCCCGAGCGGCAGTTTCGTCGGCCAATGCCACGGCGACGGGGCGGAACCGTCTCGCCTGAGAGACGAGTGTCTCGTGGTCGGTGTTGGCCGCAAGCGCGACGACCCGCACGCGCTCGGGCATCCGCTCCGCCACCTCAAGCGCTTGACGACCGATCGAACCGGTCGAGCCGAGAATGGCGACCCGCAGAGGACCGCTCATCGCGCGCCCCCCGCCAGCAGCCCGTAGTAAGCGACTAGGCTGACGAGCAGGAGGCTGTCTATGCGATCGAGCATGCCGCCGTGGCCCGGGAGTAGCTCGCCGGAGTCCTTGACGCCGACCTCACGCTTGATGCGCGACTCGAACAGGTCCCCGGCAAGCGCCGCTACGGCGATGAGCAGGCCGATCAGGACCAGGAACTCGATCGGCATCCAAATGTCGGTGACGAGCGGCAGGAGGAGCCAGACTGCGACCGTACCTGCTGCACCGGCGGCGAACCCCTCCCAGGACTTGTTGGGCGAGATGCGCGGAGCGAGCTTGTGAGACCCGATCAGGGACCCCACGAAGTACGCGAGCACGTCACTCGCCCATACGCTCACGAGCACCGCGAGAAGGAGGATGATGCCGTCTTCGAGCGAGCGGATGAGGATGAGATGGGCAAGCGTGAAGCCGACGTAGAGCGTTCCGGTGACCGCGACCGCGGTGTCGCCTATCCGCAGGTTGAGGTAGGCCACATGCCACAGTATCGCAGCGACGACGAGCACGGTCGTCACCGCGAGCAGCGCCGAGATGCCCAGGGCTACGGTCGCAAGCGGCATGGCGACGACAGCAGAGACGCCGCAGAACTCGGCGACGTGCCGGCGTTCCCTGCGGGTGATGCGGAAGAACTCGGATACGGCGAGCCCCCCGAGCAGCGAGAGGAGTAGTGCGAGGCCGAGGACGCCGCCCCAGACAATCGTGGAGAGCAGCACGACACCGTAGACCACCCCCGTCAGTATCCGCAGGCCGAGGGTGGAGAACGGGCTTCGGGATGCGGCGCCCATCGACTACCTCCCCCCGAAGCGGCGCTCTCGGGACTGGAACTCGGTGACCGCGCGCAGCAGCTCGTACCGGTCGAAGTCCGGCCAGAGCGTGTCCGTCACCCAGATCTCGCTGTAGGCGATCTGCCACAGCAGGAAGTTCGAGACCCTCATCTCACCACTGGTGCGCACGAGCAGATCGGGGTCAGGCACCGCCGGTTGATGGAGGTGCGCCGCGAAGACGGTATCGTCGATCGCTTCCGGGTCGAGCTCGCTGGCAACCGCTTCCCGAGCGATGGCGCGCGCTGCCCCCACGATCTCGGCACGGCCACCGTAGTTGAGTGCGACCACCAGCGTGAGCGCCCGGTTGTCGGCCGTTCGTTCGACGGTGTTGCGGAACGCCTGCGCGGTCTCAGCCGGGAGTGCTTCGAGATCACCTATCACGAGCACGCGGACCCGCATCTTCTCGAGATTCGCGAGCTCTCGTTCGAGGACCTCCACGAACAGGCGCATCAGTCCGGAGACCTCGTCGGCTGGACGCGACCAGTTCTCCGAACTGAAGGAGTAGACGGTGAGGTACTCGATTCCGAGTTCGATCGAGCCCGCGATCAGCTCGCGCACTGCCTTGGCGCCGGCGCGATGGCCGGCCACGCGGGGCAGGTTGCGGGCCGCGGCCCACCGGCCGTTGCCGTCCATGATGACCGCGACGTGGCGCGGCACGAGATCCGGGTCGAGGCGCTCGAGCAGTCCGGGCCCGGAGGCGTCCGCGAAGAACCGGGCGCGGGACTCCGTTGAGGGGGCCAAGATGCTCAGACCTCCATGATCTCTGCTTCTTTGCGCTTGAGGGCCTCGTCGATCTGGGCCACGTGTGCGTCGGTGGTCTTCTGGATCTCTGCCTCGGCGCGGTGCAGGTCGTCCTGGCTGATGTCGCCGTCGCGCTCGGCACGCTTGAGCTTCTCGTTGGAGTCGCGGCGGATGTTGCGTACCGCAACGCGTGCCTCCTCTGCGTAGTTCTTGCAGAGCTTGACCAGCTCGCGGCGCCGTTCCTCGGTGAGCGGCGGGAACGGGACCCGTATGACCTGACCATCGTTGGCCGGGTTGAGCCCGAGGTCGGAGCCGAGGATCGCCTTCTCGATACCCTTGATGGCGGTCTTGTCGTAGGGCTGTATGACGAGCAGCTGGGGTTCGGGTACGGTCACGGTCGCTATCTGCATGAGCGGCGTCGCCACACCGTAGTAGTCGACGAGGATCTTCTCAAGGATGGCGCCGGACGCACGGCCCGTCCGCACCGTGGAGAACTCATGGGCGAGCGCGGCGACCGACTTGTCCATGTGGTCCGCCGTGTCCTTGACGATCTCCTTGATCATGCCTGGTCTCCCCTCACGATCGTGCCCACGGCCTCGCCCATGAGCGCTCGTTCGATGTTGCCTTCGGTCTCCATGTTGAACACGAGTATCGGCAGGTTGTTGTCCATGCACAGTGAGATGGCGGTGTTGTCCATGACCTTGAGCCCGCGATTGAGGACCTCGATGTAGGGCAGTTCGTCGAACTTCACGGCATCGGGATTCGTGACCGGGTCGTCGTCGAAGACGCCATCCACCTTCGTCGCCTTCATGATGCACTCCGCACCGATCTCGAGCGCACGCAGCGCCGCGGTCGTGTCGGTCGTGAAGTACGGGTTGCCCGTGCCTGCCGCGAAGATGACCACTCGACCCTTCTCGATGTGCCTGATGGCGCGGCGCCGGATGTACGGCTCTGCGACAGCCTGCATCTCGATGGCAGACATTACACGGGTGAAGACCGAGTGACGCTCAAGCGCGTCCTGCAGGGCGAGGGAGTTCATCACAGTGGCGAGCATGCCCATGAAGTCAGCCTGTGCCCGGTCCATGCCCGAAGATGCCGCTGCGAGACCACGGAAGATGTTGCCGCCGCCAACGACGATCGCGACCTCGACGCCGGCGGCGTTGACGGTGCGTATCTGTCGCGACAGCGACTCGAGGACAGCCGGGTCTATCCCGTAGCCGGCTTCGCCCATGAGGGCCTCGCCCGAAAGTTTGAGCAGGACGCGCTTGAACCGGTACTCGCTCACGCCTCTCCCCTCTCAAAGCACGGCCCGACGTCCGCACATCCTCAATAGCATACAGCACGCGGGCCGGCGCCCGGGGCGCCGGCCCGCGTTGTCACACGGCGGTTACTGACCACCGTGAGCGGGTACATCGATTACTCGGCTGAAGCAGTCTCACCGAGCACGAACCGCTCGAATCGCACGACCTCGAGCGTGGTGCCGAGGTTCTTGGCTGTGGCGTCCAGGTGAGCCTTCACCGTGACGTCGGGGTTCTTCACGAAGTCCTGCTCGAGCAAGCAGACTTCCTTGTAGTACTTCTCGAGCCGGCCGGTGGCGATCTTCTCCCGGATCTGCTCGGGCTTGCCCGACTCAGCGGCCTGCGCCTTGTAGATCTCCATCTCGTGGGCCACGACGCCGGCAGGGACCTCGTTGCGGGTCACCGAGATGGGAGCAGCGGCAGCGATCTGCATCGCGATGTCCTTCGCAACCGCCGCGAACACGTCCGAGGCGACAGCCGCGGCATCCCCGGCGGCGATCTCGACCATGACACCGATGTTGCCCACACCGTGGATGTAGACGGTGATCGCACCCGCTTGGGAGCCGAGCTCGTAGCGGGCGAACCGGCTGATGCCCATGTTCTCGCCGAGCTTGCCGACGGTTTCGCCGAGGAACTGCTCGACGGTCACCTCGGGCCGGGCGACGTAGTCCTGCGCGAGCAGCGCCGGGACGTCTGCAGGCGCGGTGGCAGCGATGTGGGCGGCGATGTCACTCACGAACGCCTTGAAGTCGGAGTTGCGCGCGACGAAATCGGTCTCGCAGTTCACCTCCACGAGCACGCCGGTACGCCCGTCATTCGCGACCAAGCCGCCGACGACACCTTCGTTCGTGGCGCGGCCGGCCTTCTTGGCAAGGGCGGCGAGACCCTTGGTGCGCAGGATATCGACCGCGGCGTCCATGTCGCCCTCGGCCTCGGTGAGCGCCTTCTTGCAGTCCATCATGCCCGCGCCGGTGCACTCGCGCAGGTCCTTGACCATTGTGGCGGTGATGTCAGCCATGTGCGGCTACCTCCAGTGATCGAAGTCTTGGTACGACGGGATGTGGTGCGCCGATGCTACTCGGCGGCGGGGGTTGTCTCTCCGGCCTCGGCGGAAGCCTCTGCGACGGGCTCGGCAGCCGCTTCAGCAACGGGCGCCTCGGGTGCCGGCTCGACGACGGCCTCGACAACCGCAGGCGCCGGGCGCTCGGCGGTCTCCGTCACGCGCGGGCCCTCGAGCGCCGCACGGCCCTCGATGACGGCATCGGCGATGACGCGGGACATGAGCGTCACGGAACGGATGGCGTCATCGTTGCCGGGGATGATGTAGTCGATCTCATCGGGATCGGCGTTGGTGTCGGCAAGCCCGATAATCGGGATCCTCAGGCGTCGGGCTTCGGCGACCGCGATGGCCTCACGCTTGGTGTCGATGACGAAGACAGCGCCGGGAAGGCTCTTCATGTCCCGAACTCCCGAGAGGTTGCGCTCGAGCTTCTCGCGCTCCTTGCCGAGTAGAAGCTGCTCCTTCTTGGGGAGCGACGCCATCGTCCCGTTCTCTTCCATCGTCTCGAGTTCGACGAGGCGGTCGACGCGGGTGCGCATGGTGACGAAGTTCGTGAGCATGCCGCCAAGCCAACGCTGGTTGACGTACGGGCTGCCGGAACGCTCAGCCTCGGACGCGATGGGCTCCTGGGCCTGCTTCTTGGTGCCGACGAACAGGACGTGCTCGCCGCGGGCGGCAAGATCGCGCACGAAGTGATACGCGGTGTCGAGTTCGCGCAGCGTGCGCTGCAAGTCGAGGATGTAGATCCCGTTACGCTCGGTGAAGATGTAGGGCTTCATCTTCGGGTTCCAGCGACGGGTCTGGTGTCCGAAGTGGACACCGGCCTCGAGAAGGCTCTTCATCGAGACAACGGACATAGTGCTACCTCCTTGATCGGTTGTACCTCCGCCCGCTGTCATCCCCTCTCCTGCGCTCCAGGCCGCATCGTGTCGGCACGGGCACCCGCAGGCGGGTCGGCGAGCGTGTGTGATGAGAACCCGCGTATCATAGCACAGGGCATCGCGGGCGAGAACAGCGGGATGCGAGGCGGGATGCGAGGGTGGAAGCAGTGGTGGCGCCGCTACGAGGTGTGCAGCTTCGCACGCATTCTGAGCACGGCTTTCGTGTGAAGTTGGCTCACACGGGACTCGGTGACACCGAGCACCTTGCCGATCTCCTTCAGCGTAAGACCCTCGTAGTAGTAGAGCGTGATAACGACCCGCTCGCGCTCCGGCAGCTTCTCGATGGCATCGGCGAGGATGTGCTTGACCTCCTCGGTCTCGAACATCGCTACGGGGTCTTCGGCATCGTGGTCCGGGATGGCCGCGGCGCCGTCGGAGCGCTCCTCGCGCTCCCCGCCCGACCACAGCTCCTCGAAGGAGACAACCGAGGCGTACGAGAGCTTGGAGAGGATGTCGCGCAGCTCATCGACGGTGACGCCCATCTCCTCGGCAACCTCGGCATCGGTCGGCGCGCGGCGCAGGCGCATCTCGAGCGCGACGTAGGCGGCCTCGAGCTGGCGGGCGCGCGAACGTACCGAGCGCGGGACCCAGTCCATGGAGCGGAGCTCGTCGATGATCGCGCCCTTGATCCGGGCGATGGCGTACGTCTCGAACTTGATTCCGCGCTCGGGATCGTACTTCTCGATGGCGTCAATCAGGCCGAACAGGCCGTAGCTGATGAGGTCGGCTGTTTCGACGGTCTGCGGGAGCGTCGCCGACACGCGGCCGGCAACGTACTTGACCAGCGGAGAGTAGTTGAGAATGAGGCGCTCACGAGCATCAGCATCGCCCGTCTCCTTGAATATCGCCCACAGACCGGAAAGGTCGGTCCGTGCGTCGCTTCTCATAGGTTTGCGCCCCTCGCCCGCGGCTCTCGCTCCGGGCGAGTCACGCCCGTGGATGTGCCTGACGGTGTACGTCTTGCAGCCGCCTCATGCTCACGTGAGTATAAATCTGGGTAGTGGACAGCGCAACGTGACCGAGGAGTTCCTGCACCGTACGCAGGTCGGCGCCCCCCTCTAGGAGATGCGTGGCGAAGGTGTGCCTCAGCGCGTGCGGCGAGAGCGAGAGTGCCGCCCCCGTTGCGGTGAGGTGTCGTTTCAGCAGTCTGCGGATCGCGTCCGGCGACAGCGCGTTGCCGCGCGTCGACAGGAAGACGGTACCCGGGTCAGTTCCCTTGACCAGATGTGGTCGTCCACGCTCGAGGTAGTCGCGCACTCGCGACACCGCGTAGGGGTGAAGCGGCAGGGTGCGCTCCCGGGACCCCTTGCCCATCACCGTCACCCCCCCCGAGTGCAGGTCCAGGCGCTCGAGTCTCATTCCGGCTAGCTCCGAGACGCGCATGCCGGTCGCATACAGCGTCTCAAGAACGGCCCGGTCGCGGATCCCTACGGGAGTGCTGGCGTCGGGAGCGTCGAGCAGGGTGCGGAGCACGTCCTGGGATACGACAGCGGGCAGTCGGCGAGGAACCTTGGGCGCGGAGACGACACGTGAGGGGTCCGACGTGACTGTTCCGCGCTCGGCGAGATAGGTCATGAAGGTACGCACCGCTGCCAGTCGCCGTGCCACGGTGCGCCGCGCGTAGCCCGAACGATCGAGGTATGCCAGGTAGCGACGGAGATCGCGATGGCTTGGCCGCAGCGGATCGACATGGGAGCGCTCGGCCCACTCGAAGTACCGCGCGAGGTCGGACGCATACGCACGAACGGTATGCGGGGACAGCGCGCGCTCGGCCGAGATGTTGACGAGGAACGCGTCGAGCACTGTCTGCTGTTCGCTCATGTCAGGTCACCCGGTCGACGCGCCGCTCGGTGAAGAGCGGATGGGAACGGAGCAGGTCCGTGAGGTCCGCCGCAGCTCGCGCCGCGTACGCGGCATACCGGTTCCGTTTGCCGCGTATGGGCGGGTCGAGTGGCGGGACGAGACCCCAGTTGACGTGCATCGGCTGGTAGTCGGTGGTATCGGAATCGGTCGCGTACGCGACGAGCGAGCCGAGCGCGGTCGTTTCGGGGAGCACGACGGTGGGTGCCCCGCTCAGGTCGGCGAACGTGTTGAGAGCGGCAAGCAGTCCCGACGCGGCTGCCTCAAGGTAGCCCTCGGTTCCGGTCAGCTGGCCGGCGAGACGTATCCGCCGGGCCGCGCGGAGCGCGAGTGTGGAGTCGAGCGTTTCCGGGGCGTTGACGAACGTGTTGCGGTGCATGACGCCGTACCTGAGGAACTCGGCATCCCGCAGCGCCGGAATCATCCGGAACACGCGCCGCTGCTCCGGGAAGGTCAGATTGGTCTGGAAGCCGACAAGGTTGTAGGCGGTGCATGCTGAGTTCTCCGGGCGAAGCTGCACGACCGCCCACGGGCGTCCGCCGGTGCGCGGGTCGGTGAGACCGACGGGCTTGAGCGCACCGTAGCGCAGCGCGTCGACGCCGGTGCGGGCTACCTCCTCGATGGGCTGACAGGCCTGGAACAGGTCGCCACGTTCGAACTCGTGAGCTGCGACTCTGTCGGCCCCGACAAGGGCCGCCCTGAAGGTGAGGTACTCCGGCTCGTCCAACGGGCAGTTCAGGTAGTCCGCTCCCCCGCCCTTCCCATAGCGGCTTGCCGCGAAGGCGACGTCGCGGTCGATCGTGGCCGCGTCGATGATCGGAGCGGCAGCGTCGAAGAAGGCGAGCCGGTCGGGGCCGATGAGTGCCGAGAGGGACTCCTCCATCGCGGGGCTGGTGAGCGGGCCCGTCGCTACGATGACGCGTCCTTCGGGAACTGCGGTGACCTCGCCTCGAACGAGCTCGATGAGTGGATGGGCCGCCAGGCGCTGCGTGGCGGCCTGTGAGAAGCGGTCACGATCGACCGCGAGCGCGGCGCCTGCAGGCACGGAGGTCTCACGGGTGAGTTTCATGACCAGCGAGCCGAGCGCTTCGAGTTCGAGCTTGAGCGTGCCGGTGGCAGACGAAGGGTCCGTGCCCTTGAACGAGTTGGAGCACACGAGCTCCGCTGCGTTCCCCGTGGCATGAGCAGGCCCCATCGTAGTGGGACGCATCTCGTGCAGCGTCACGGGAACGCCGCGCTCGGCCAGCTGCCAGGCAGCCTCGGTGCCGGCGAGCCCGGCGCCGATGACGAGGATACGTTCGCGGGCAGACACGTGCGGGGGACCTCTCTCGGCGGGGACCTTGACGTCGGCATTGTACCTCGCCTCAGCTCCGAAGCGCGCCGTACCTGCCGTCGGTGTAGCGACAGATGCGCCCGGAGGTCTCCAGCAATCCCAGCGTGCGGACGGTCTGGACGATGTCGAGACCGAACGCCCGTGCGACGTCGTCTGGTCGCATAGGGGATGCGATGAGCGCCGCCACGACGGCATCGGCTTCTCTGGGAGGCACGCACGCTGTGGTCTCGCGACCGAGTGCCTGCGCGAGTTCGGCGATGTCGGTCATCGGCAGCGCGCCCTGACGTATGAGACGGTTCGATCCCCTACACTCCGGCGCGAAGATGGATCCGGGTACGGCGTACACGTCGCGATTGATGTCGAGTGCCTGGTCGGCGGTGCTGAAGGTCCCGCTTGGGAGACCCGCCTCGACGACAAGAACGGCCACCGACAACGCCGCGATCAGGCGGTTACGGCGCACGAAGGACCATCGCTGCGGCTCGGAACCCCAGGGCGCCTCGGAGATGACCACACCCTCTGACCGGATGCGGGCAAGTGTCTCCGATGCACGCCGGGGGTAGTCGACGTCCGCGCCACAGGGCAGGACCGCAACCGTGGGGCCGCCTGCGTCGAGTGCTGCCCGGTGGGACTCCAGGTCGCAGCCGACCGCAGCTCCGGAGACGACCGGCACGCCGTGGCCCGCCGCCCAGCCCGCGAACATGCGTGCGCTGGCGAGGCCATACGGAGTGGCGCGACGTGATCCGATCACGGCAAGCCCGCCTCCGAGCAGCCCGGGGTCTCCGCAGCCGAACAAGGCGTGGGGCGGATCAGTCAGGTCCTCGAGCTCCGCCGGGTAACCGTCTTCACCGCGCATGATCCGCCAGCACCCGCGCTCCGGGCTCACCGCAGGTCCTCCCTGCGAAACGCGAGCGCCTCTGAGATATGGGAGGGCCGGACGTGTTCGACACCGTCGAGGTCCGCTACGGTGCGCGCGACGCGCATCAGCCGGGTGACGGAACGGCCGGACAGGTGGGCGTGCCGGGCGAAGTCGGTGAGCATCTGACGTGTCGCGAGGTCCATCCCGCACGCCGCCAGCAACTGAGACCCGCTAAGCGTCGACGCAACCGGCCGGCCCGCATGCGTCGCGCGCTCACGGGCAGCTCTCACACGCTCCCGGACGATGGCGGACGACTCACTGCGCGTGCTGCCGACGATGAGTGCGGGGTCGGTCCGCTCGACGGTAACGGCCATGTCGATACGGTCGAGGATCGGGCCGCCGATGCGACCCTGGTATCGGGCGACGGCCGCGTCGGTGCACGCGCAGGGCTTCACCGGATCACCGAGATAGCCGCACGGGCAGGGGTTCGCCGCCGCTATGAGGGAGAACCTAGCCGGGAAGGTGACCCGGCCCTCTGCTCTCACGAGCACGACGCGCCCGTCCTCCATAGGTTGGCGAAGCGCCTGAAGCACCGACGGTGCGAACTCCGGGAACTCGTCAAGAAACAGAACCCCGTTGTGCGCCAGACTCACCTCCCCCGGTCGTGGCGGAGTCCCTCCTCCGACGAGCCCGGCCAGTGACGCACTGTGATGGGGCGCCCTGAACGGACGGTGCCCTGCCAGGGCCAACGCCTCGCTCAGACCAGCGACGGAGTGCACCAGGGCGGTATCAATGCGCTCCTCCGCGTCCAGGGCGGGCAGCACCGGCCCCAGTCTGCGGGCAAGCATCGTCTTGCCCGCGCCCGGGGGGCCGATGAGGAGCAGGTTGAGGCCGCCGGCCGCGGCGACCTCGAGTGCTCGTTTCGCGGCATCCAGTCCGATCACGTCGGCAAGGTCGGGCTCTGGTTCGGCAGCCTGTCGGCCGGTGACCGATGTCGATGACACCTCGGCGGGCGAGAGCCGGGTGAGCGTGCGTACGCTGCGGTACTCCAACCCGGACAGGTCGAGCGCCAGGTGTGCCGACTCGGCAGGCCCGAAGAGGGCGCAATTGTCACGCCGGGCTCCCAGGGCGTGGGCGAGCATGCCCGGAACGGGGCGGACCGTGCCGTCGAGGGCGAGTTCCCCGACCGCGCGGCTTCGCACGGTAAGCGAGCGGGGGATCTGACCCGTGGCCGAGAGGATCCCGAGTGCTATCGGAAGATCGAAACCCGAGCCGTGCTTGCGTACCGGGCCCGGCGCGAGGTTCACCACGATTCGTGCGTTGGGGAACCGGTATCCCGCAGCACGGATTGCCGAACGGACGCGCTCGCGGGCCTCCAGTACTGCCGTGTCTCCGAGCCCGACGATCGAGAACGCGGGCAGCCCGCGCGCCACGTCCGCCTGGACCTCGACGGGAATCGGTTCGGTCCCGACGATAGTTGCGGTGGCGATGACGGCCTGTCCGTAGCGTTCACTCATGCCGTGAAAGCGTCCCTGTGGTGCCGGAGGAGTGCCCGGTCCTCCCCGAGCGGCCTGATGGCGATGACATCGAAGCGCACCGCTGCCTCGTCCAGGCCCGCGTAGGCGAGGTAGTGTCGTGCGACACGGACGAGAGTGCGTTGCTTCGTCGGTGACACGGCCTCCTCCGGCGTGCCCGCCGACACGCTCCTGCGCGTCTTGACCTCCGCGATGACCAGCGCGCTTCCATCGAGCGCGATGATGTCCGCCTCTCCGGAGGTACAACGCCAGTTGCGCTCCACGATGGTCAGGCCGATTCGCTCCAGGTATGCGGCCGCCGCATCTTCGCCGCGTCGTGCCAGTTCTGATCGCGTCATGACTCCCCCTTTCGGGCGGAGCATGCCACGGCACACGAAACAGTCTCTTACTGTTGTCTGCTCAGGGAGGTGTCAGCGTTCAGAACAGCGTGGGCGCATCTTTACACGGGCCGAACGAGCGGCGATGCAGTGGACACAGCCCGTAATGGCCGATCGAGCTGAGATGCTCGGCGGTGCCGTACCCCTTGTTCACATCGAACCCCCACTCAGGGTAGCGATGCGCGAGCGAGGTCATGAGGGCGTCCCGTGCGACTTTCGCGACGACCGATGCGGCGGCGACCGCGGCCACCGAAGAGTCTCCCTTGACAACCGGGGTCTCAGGCACGCTCAGGCCGATGCGCAGGCCATCCGTGACCGCGTGGTCGGCGGCGGGTTCGAGAAGCGCGAGCGCACGCTCCATAGCCCATCGAAGTGCTGCGGTCATGCCGAGCCCATCTACGACATGAGCGGGCACGTGTGCGACGCCGACGCACAGTGCGGTTGCATGCACCCGCTCGGCCACCTGGACTCGGCGCTCAGGTGAGAGGCGTTTGGAGTCATCGAGGCCCTCGATGCGTGCTCCGGGCGGCAGCACGACTGCCGCAGCGGTCAGGGGACCGGCGAGGGCTCCCCTCCCCACCTCATCGAGCCCGGCAACATGGTTGAATCCCGCACTCCGAAGGTCGTCTTCGAGGGAGCTCAGGTGCGTGAGGCGTTCCGCCTCGGCGGTCTCCCTTCGCAGGCGAAGCGCTGCCGAGGCCACGACCGCCTGGATGCCAGCGCGGGTGTCTCGCGAATGGGTCTCGATGAGCGAACGGAGCTGCTCTCCGCCTGCTCCCGCGAGGTCGGCCCTCACTTCGGCAACGGTGTATGTGCGCACGGGCCCTCCTCAGGCTCACGCCGAGTATAGCGCGGAAACAGAACGACCCCGGAGCGGGTACCGGGGTCGTTCGGGCGTGCACGAGATGCGCAGACTAGTAGGACTTCTCCTTGAGGCGGGCGGCCTTGCCGACCTTGTCGCGCAAGTAGTAAAGCTTGGAGCGGCGGACCTTGCCGCGGCCCACGATCTCGACCTTGACGATCTTGGGCGAGTGCACTGGGAAGGTACGCTCGACACCGACCGCGAACGAGATCTTGCGGACCGTGAAGGTCTCGCGGTTGCTCGAGCCGTGTCGGCGGATGACGCGGCCTTCGAAGACCTGCACTCGCTCCCGGGCGCCCTCCATGACGCGGTAGTGGACCTTGACGTTGTCGCCCACCTGAAAGGCGGGATGATCGTCACGGATCTGCTGCTGTTCGATCAGGCGAATAGTGTCCATTGGTGTCCTCAGTCGTCCTTCAACGGTCAGGCGCTGTTCAGGCGCAAGGCGAAAGTATAGACCACGTCGGGCGTGATGCAAACCCCTCTCAGGCCAGCCTCAGGGCAGGGCGAGGGTACCCATCCGGCTGAGCGGCCAGTAGATGGCGAACGCTCGCCCCTGCACCATCGACTCGGGAATCGGCCCCATGAAGCGGCTGTCGCCGGAGTTCGGACGGTTGTCGCCCATGAGCCAGACCTCGTCGTCGGCGAGCGTGATGGGGAGCGGTACCGTACCCGGATCGCTCACCTTGCCGTGGACGTAGGGTTCTGAGAGGGGCGTGCCATCGACGACGACAGTGCCGTCGTCGATGTCGACGGTCTGGCCACCGACAGCGATGATGCGCTTGATGAGCTGCGGGTGGCGGCCGGTCGGGTCGTCGAAGACGACGATCTCGCCCTGGCGCGGCTCGCGGAAGCGGGTCGAGATCTTTTCGGCAAGGACACGATCACCGGTCATGATCGTCGGCTCCATCGAGCCGGTTGGGATCACGAAGGGCTGCATGACGAAGGTCTTGATACCCTGGGCAAGAAGGAACGCCAGCGCGATCATGACCGCGGTCTCCAGCAGCCAGCGGCCCAAGTTGCCTCCTGACTTCTCGGTCTCGGCGACCGGCGCAGTCTGATTCGGGTCAGTCACGTTCGGGGCTCCTTTCGAGCAGTTCATCAACGAGCGCCTGCTCCTCACCTGAGAGACAGGCCTCGTCAAGAAGGTCGGGTCTCATGCGGGCAGTGCGTACGACGGCCTCCCGGCGACGGTAGGCCGCTATCCTGGCGTGGTCGCCGCTCAGGAGGACCTCGGGCACAGACAGCCCCTCGAAGTCCGCCGGGCGTGTGTACTGAGGATACTCCAGGAGGCCTTCAGTGAACGACTCATCCGCAGACGATTCCTCGTGTCCGAGCACGCCGGGCACCAGCCGGACTACGGCATCGATGACGACCATCGCCGGCAGTTCCCCCCCGGTGAGCACATAGTCCCCTATGGACAGCCGAACGTCGGCGAGGCCGAAAGTGCGCTCGTCGAAACCCTCGTATCGGCCGCACACGAGTATGAGACGTTCCAGCTCGGAAAACGTCACCGCCGTACGCTGCGTGAAGCGCTCACCGCCCGGGGTCAAGAAGACGACGGTCGCGGAGTCCGGCCCCATCGCGCGAACCGCCCGCACCGCGCTGAAGAGGGGTTCAGGCCTCATGACCATGCCCGGACCTCCCCCGTACGGGTAGTCATCGGTCGTCCGGTGGCGGTCGGTTGCGTACTCCCTGAGGTCGTGGACTCGCAGCTCGAGGAGTCCGCGTTCACGGGCGAGGCCCACCATCGACGTCGACATGGGCCCCTCGAACATCTGGGGGAAGATCGTGATGACATCGACGATCATGACCCGAGATCCCCTTCATCCAGAAGGCCGGGAAGCAGCCGGACGGTTGCGATGCCCGCATCTTCATCGATCTCGACGACGACATCGTCGATCACGGGCACGAGCACCTCTCCGAAGGGCCCGTCGTGGACGACCCAGACGTCATTGGCACCCGTGATGATCACATCGGCCACGGTTCCGATCGCTCCCCGTTTCACGTCGACGACCTTCAGCCCCACGTCGGTCACGTCCACTTCCGTCCACCCGTCGGGGAGGTCGGAGTCGCGTGCCAGCAGGGTACGTCCGCGCAGAGGCTCCGCATCGGCGCGGGTGTCGACCCCGGAGAGCTTCACGAGCGGGCCTTTCGGTCCCTGGCGGACCGACTCGATCACTAGTTCGGCGGGAACGGATGTCGGGGGCACGATCCAGACCGCTAGTCCCTCGGGAAAAACGAAAGGAGGACCGGCGGCCGGAGCCACCGATACCTCCCCGTTCAGTCCATGGACCTTGACGATCCGCCCCACCGGGACGAAGGGGGCATCACTCATGGCTGCTACCCCAAGACCTCCACGTCGACGTGCTCGCCGGTCGTGCCGGCCGAGGCTCGCGCGAGAGTGCGGATGGCCTTGATGATACGACCCTGGCGTCCGATGACCTTGCCGACGTCGTCGGGATGCAGTGAGATCTCGTAGGTCACTGAGTCCCCCGCCACCCGCTTGGCGATGCTCACTGAGTCAGGCTCGTCTACGAGGGAAGTCACGAGGTAGCGGACGAGGCTCTCCGTGTCGGTGGGAGTTGCCATGCCGGCCGCTACTCCGCAGCCTCGGAGGGCTCCTCAGCCTGAGCTTCAGGCTCAGCGTCCCCGGGAGCGTCCACGGACTCAGCCTCGGGTTCGGCAGCGTCAGTAGCCGCCTCGGCCGGGGGCGCGGCGGGTGCCTCCGCTTCCGCGGCGGCCTTCGCCTGGGCCTTCTTGGAGAGTCTGGCCTCCTTGACGGGAGCTGCGGCGTCGGGGTTCTTCGCCGCCTCGTAGAGCTTGGCGACGGTCTCAGTCATCTGTGCGCCCTTGCCGAGCCACTCCTCGGTGCGTTCGACATCGAGTTCGATGAAGCTCGGTTCGGTGCGGGGGTTGTATCGGCCGAGGATCTCGATAAAACGGCCGTCGCGCGGCGAGCGCGAATCTGCTGCGACGATGCGGTAGAAGGGGGCCTTCTTCGCGCCGGCGCGAGCCAGACGGATCTTGACTGCCAAGAGTTCACCTCCGGGTAGGGTGGCCGACTGCGGCCACACGCACGCAAAACGATTGCCCATGATACGACATACCCCAGGGCGGGTCAAAACGGCGACGGTGAACGCCGACTGTGAGAGCAACTTCGCGGATCACAGAGGCGGTTGGAGACCCCCAGGGAGTTTGTAGCGGCCTCGCCTGCCCCTGCCCGGTCCGCCGGCCTGGAACTGCTTCATCATCTTGCGTGCGGCCTGGAACTGCTTGACCAGCTGATTGACGTCGTAGACCGTCACCCCTGCGCCGCGCGCGATGCGTTCGCGTCGCGATCCATTCAGGAGCTTCGGATTGGCTCGTTCGGCGGCAGTCATCGACTGGATGATGGCGGCGACACGGTCAAGCTGGCGCTCGTCGATGTCGGCGTCGGCAAGCCCTTTGAACTGCCCTGCGCCAGGCAACATCTTGAGCATGCTTCCGAGGCCGCCCATCTTCTTGACCTGTCTGAGTTGGGTGAGGAAGTCGTCGAAGGTGAACTCGGCCCTGCGCAGCCGCTCCTCCATTTCCTCCGCTGCTTCGAGGTCTGCCGTCTCAGCGGCCTTCTCGATGAGGGAAACGACGTCGCCCATGCCGAGTATGCGCTTGGCCATTCGGTCGGGGTGGAACTGCTCGAGCGCGTCGAGCTTCTCCCCCACTCCGGCGAACATGATCGGCTTGCCTGTCACCTGTTTCACGGAGAGCGCGGCGCCGCCGCGCGCGTCACCGTCGAGCTTGGTGATGAGGACTGCGTCGAAGTCCACCCTGTCTGCGAAGGCCTGGGCCGCCGTCACGGCATCCTGACCCGTCATCGCGTCTACGACCATCAGGACCTGGTCGGGGCGGACAGCCTCCTTGATGCGAGCCGCCTCGGTCATCATCTCGTCGTCGACATGCAGGCGTCCGGCTGTGTCGATGATCACCACGTCACGCATCTGGGCGACCGCGTCTTTGATGCCCTGCTGCGCGATCCGGACAGGGTCGGTGCCGTCTCCGCTGTAGACGGGGATGTCGAGCTCCCGGCCGAGGGCGACGAGCTGGTCGATCGCCGCGGGCCTGTAGACGTCGCACGCAACCAGCAGCGGGCGCTTACCCTGCTTACGGAGCAGGTTCGCGAGCTTGGCACTCGCGGTCGTCTTGCCCGAGCCCTGCAGACCGACGAGCATAACCGAGCCGGGTACGCGTCCGGTGAACGTAAGCTTCGCATCGGTTCCGCCAAGCAGCGTCGTCAGCTCATCGAGGACGATTCGCACGACCATCTGCCCGGGGGTGAGGCTCTTGGCCACGTCGGTGCCGACGGCGCGCGCACGCACGCGGCCAACGAACTCCTTGACCACCTTGAAGTTCACGTCGGCCTCGAGCAGCGCGAGACGAATCTCGCGCATGGCGGCGTCCACGTCCGCCTCGGACAGACGTCCCTTGCCTGTCAGGCCAGCGAAGACCGACTGAAGTCGTTGTGAGAGGCTTTCGAACATCCGGGATGCCCTTCCTCGGGTCCGTACAGGCTAGAGTGGCCCCCGGCCTCGGTCTATCGGGCCGAACCGGGTGACCGGCGTGTAGCAGAAGATGATCCGGCCCTCGATCGCGCCGACCGGTACCGGACCGTAGAAGCGGCTGTCCAGCGAGACGGGCCGATTGTCACCGAGCACGTAGACATACCCTTCGGGGATGGTAAGCGAGGGGATCGAGACATCGTTGTCGTCGAGGATGAGATCGTTCACGGGGTCTTCCGGCACCCCGTTCACCAGCGCACGTCCGTTCTCGATGCTGATCGTATCACCTGCCAAGGCGACGACGCGCTTGATGACCTGGTCTCCCCGGGCGCCTTCGAGTTCTCGCGCATCGACATGCACGATATCACCGCGCTCCGGCGTGCCGTACCCCCGGCTAACGAGGACACGGTCACCGTGGCCCAGGGTCGGATACATGGAGTCCCCCGACACCTGGAGCGACGTGAAGAGCACCCAGAAGATGAGTACGAGCAGTATGAGAACGAGCGTAAGCGGCAGCAGGAGGCGTCGAGCGACGCGATCTCCGCGGCCGGGTGGGCCGAACGCCGTCATTCTCCGCCACGCCCCACGAGGGCGCGGGCGAACTCGGATGGCACGAAGGGTTTGAGGTCGTCCGCGCCCTCCCCCACGCCGATGCGCACGATAGGGATGCCGAGCTCCCGGACGACCGCCACGGCGATACCTCCCTTGGCCGTACCGTCGAGCTTCGTGAGCACGATCGCATCCAGCTCGAGAGCGGCGTGGAACTCGCGGGCCTGAGCGAGTCCGTTCTGGCCGGTGGTCGCGTCCATCACCAGGAGACTGCGCACTGGGGCCACGCTCTCCCGGCTCGCAATCCGCTGTACCTTCTCGAGTTCGCGCATGAGGTCCGGCGACGTGTGGAGGCGTCCGGCGGTGTCGATGAGGGTGAGATCGGGGTTCGTCTCGTTGGCGCGCGCCACCGTGTCGAAGGCGACCGCGGCGGGATCCGCCCCGCGGTCACGCCGGACGACCGGGACGCCGGCGCGCTGCGCCCAAATGTCGAGTTGCTCGACGGCGGCGGCGCGGTAGGTGTCGCCGGAACCGAGCAGAACAGAGCGGCCCGCGCGCGCGGCCTCGGTCGCTAGCTTGCCGACCGTCGTCGTCTTCCCGGTGCCATTGACGCCTACGACGAGCAAGACAACCGGACTCTCCCCGAGCGGGTCGGTCCCCCCTTCGGGGAACTCACGTGCTAGTTCCTCCGCAAGGTGATCGAGGACCGCCCCTGCGTCGGGCAGTGCCTGGCGCGCCGCATTGTCGCGCAACCGGTCGACTATCTCGCCGACCGCGACAGCGCCCACATCGGCACCGACGAGTGTGTCCTCGAGATCCTCCCAGAACTCCTCGTCGAGATCAGGGCCCTTCCTGAGGAGGACGTTGAGCTGACCCTCGAGGCGCTCACGGCTTCGGGTGAGGCCCTCGGAAACCCGCCTATACCAGGGCGTGGCCATCGGCGGCTTCCTCATGAAGGGCGCGCTCGAGCTTCTGGCTGACGACCTTGCTCATACCGTCGGCCTGCATCGAGACCCCGTAGAGGACGTCCGCCATCTCCATCGTCCGTCGCTGATGCGTGACGATGATGAACTGCGTGTGCGCACGCATGGTGTCGGTGAAGGAGATGAAACGACGCAGGTTCGTGTCATCAAGTGCGGCTTCGACCTCGTCAAGGATGTAGAAGGGGCATGGACGCGTACGGTAGACGGCGAATAGGAGTGCGAGCGCGGTCAGCGCCTTCTCACCGCCGGACATGAGCGACATCTTCGAGAGCTTCTTGCCGCGTGGTTGGGCGATGACCTCGACACCGGTGGCCTCGGGGTCGTCGGGTTCGGTGAGCTCGAGGGCACAGTGTCCGCCAGGGAACAGGACGGCAAAGACCTCCTGGAAGTGGTTGTTCACCTGCTCGAAGGTTTCGTGGAAGCGATCGCGGATCTTGCGGTCGATGGCCGCGATGACCTTGCCGAGCGCCTGGCGACTCCCGACAAGGTCGTCGATCTGGTCGTTCATAAAGTCACGGCGTTCCCTGAGCGCCTCGTACTCCTGCATTGCGACGGGATTGACGGGGCCGATGTTCTCGAGACGCTTCTGCAGCGCGTGTGCGCGGTCCTCGGCGGTCCGGCGATCCTCGAGCGGCTCGTGCTCGAGCGCGCGCTCTAGGGGAACGCCATACTCCTCCACGATCCGTGCGACCGCGGCGCCGACCTGGACCTCGAGCTGACCCTTCTCGACTCGGATGTCGCTCATCAGGGCCGACTGCTCGTCGATCTGTGACTGGAGCGCGCGCACGCCATCCTGCGCCGCGTGGATCGTCGTACGCAGCGACTCGGAGTCCGCCTGCTCGAAGTGCGCGCGGTCCTTGAGTCGCACGGCCCAGTGCTCGGCGCGCTCGAGAAGGGCTGCGTACAGGTCGTGCACGGGCTCGATACGTTCGCGCAGCAGCTCGAGCGCGGCCTCGGTGTTCCGGCTCTGAATGACCGTCGCCTCCAGCTCGGAGAGCTCCGCCCTGATCGAGGCGACCTGTCGCTTGAGGTGGACCTCCCGCTCGGAGACGGTGGCGATGTCTACCTGGCATGCGGAGAGACGCTCATTGATCGCGGCCTCGTCACGGAATCGGGAGTCCCGCCGTTCGCGAGCGGCCGTGGCCTGCTCTTCGAGCTCGTCGACCGCGGCCTCAGCCTCCACGATCCGACGCTTGAGAGGTTCGATGCCCGGCGCCTCCTTCTCCACGCGGGTTTCGACTTCCCGGGATCTCGCGTTGATGGTGACGAGCTCGGCGTCCAGCATCGTCAACGCCTGCTCCAGGCGGCCGATCTCCTCGCGCAGCGAGTCGTGCTCCCCCGCAAGCTGGGCGATCTTCTGTCCGAGCTCGAGCGCGTCCTGCTGTGCCGCCGCGACGGCCTCTTCTGCGGTCGACGTGTCCGCTTCCGCCTCGCCCACCGCGATGTCGAGCGCGTTGACCTCGTCTTCGAGCTCGGTGATGCGCCGCTTGCGAGTCAGCACCCCGGCACCGTCGGTCGCGACGACGCGGCCGACGGTGACCTTACCGCCGGGCCAAGCAATCGCACCGGCGGGAGTGGCGAAGCGCGCACCGGTAGGGTCAGTTCGGACCGCCTCGACCGCTTCAGGGAGGGACTCGACGACGTACACGTCTCCGAGGAGGCCGTTGAGTGCTGGACGCAGTTCCGCATCGCATTCAAGAAGATCCATGAGGGGTGTGCCGACGCCGGCCGCGGTGCGAGCCGGCACCGCTGTAGCTGATATCGGCAGGAGCGCAAGCTCGCCTTCGTTCTGTTCGGCAGCGGCGCCGGCGATACGCGATGCAGCGTCGAGATCGTCGACGAGTAGCGCGAACAGGTCGGTCCCGAGCAGGTGCTCGAGCAGCTGCTCGTAGCCCCCGGGGACCCGGATCCGCTCGGCGAGTGGGCCGACCAGGCCCGGCAGATCGCGCTGACGAGAGAGGGCCCACGCCAGTGCTGGTGAGGCGGACTCGAACGCGCGGTCCACCTCCTCGAGCGCGCGCACCTCCGCGCGGGCAGCGGTGAGACGCTCGCGAACCTCGGCCAGTTCCTTGCGTCGCGAATCGAGGACTCTCACTCGCTTGTCGACGTCACTGTCGGCAAGCGATCGCGCCATCCGGGAGCGGCTGAGGTCATTGTCGAGCTGTTCCATGCGGGCGCGACGGCTCGACAGCGTAGCTGACAGCGTCGTGCGCTGGTCCTTCAAGGCGTTGAGCCGCTCGCCGAGCATCTCGGTCTCGAGACGGTGTGCAGCGACCGACTGCTCGAGTACCGCCAGCTCCATCCTCAGGTCATCCGCGCCCTTGCGTCCCCGGCGGATCTCACCAGTGATCCGGGCGAGCGCCTCGTCCGCCGCGATACGCTCCTTCTTGGAGGACTCGGCCTCCTTGCGCAGCTCGCCGAGCTGACCGTAGAGGGCCTTGAGCCGCGTGTCTGTCTCGACCCGGTCAGCCGACAGGCGTTCGAGTTCGCCGGTGCGCGCCTCGGTACGGGTTTCGGCCTGGTAGAGCTTCCCGCGCAGCTCGCTCAGGCGCTCGATGAGGTTCTTGCCCTTTTCCTCGAGCAGCAGCAGTCCCGAGTTGATGCGCTCGAGTACCGACTGCAGGCGGCGGCGCTGCTCGGAGAGGTCGCCGACGAACAGTCCCTTCTCCTCGAGCAGAGCCTGGAAGGTCGCGAGTTCACGTTCCTTCTCGGCCAGGCGATAACGGGTGAGCTCGATCTCGGCGTCCTGCTCCTTCTCACGCTTCTCGAGCTCATCCCAGGAGCGCTGGAGTGTACGCAGGTCGTCGACGGCAAGCGAGGTCTGGACCGACACGAGTTCGGTCTTCAGTTCGGCGTGCTGGGCGGCGCGCGACGCCTGTCGCTGCAGCGGCCTGAGCTGGCGGTCGATCTCCCCGGAGATATCGCGCGCGCGCTCGAGGTGCGCGTCCAGCCCCGAAAGCTTGCGCAGCGCACGCTCGCGCCGCTTCTTGTGCTTGAGGACGCCTGCGGCCTCTTCGATCAGTGCGCGCCGGTCCTCGGGCCGTGAGTTGAGGATCTCGTCGAGACGGCCCTGGCTGATGATCGAGTGCGTGTCCCTTCCCAAACCGGTGTCGTGAAGGAGCTCCTGGACGTCCATGAGACGCGAGGGCGACTGGTTGATGAGGTACTCGCTCTCGCCACTCCTGAACATGCGCCGGGTGATCGTGACCTCGTTGAACTCGATGGGGAGCGTGCCATCTGAGTTGTCGAGTACGAGGTCGACCTCGGCGACGCCGACGGGCTGGCGCGCTGACGAACCGGCGAAGATGACGTCCTCCATCGCCTGACCGCGCAGGCTCCTGGCGGACTGCTCGCCGAGGACCCAGAGCACGGCGTCGGAGATGTTGGACTTGCCCGATCCGTTCGGGCCGACGACGACGGTAACGCCGGGCTCGAGCGACAGGACGGTGCGGTCCGCGAAGGACTTGAAGCCTTTGAGTATGAGGGACTTCAGGTGCACGCAGAGCCTCTCGGTGCGGAATGCGGGTGGTGGAGGGGGTGGGCCCCCGGCTGCGGAACGACCGTGATTCTATCACAGGACACCGCAGCGCAAGCGCGGTCAGGCGCCCTTTCAGCCAGCGGAAACCTTGATAAGCGCCTCCCGCGCGGCGCGCATCTCGGCCTCCTTCTTCGTGCCGCCTTCACCGGTGCCGAGGACGCGGCCGTCGACCAGTGCTTCAGCGCAGAAACGGCGGGCATGCGGCGGGCCTTCCTCACTCACTATGCGGTACTCCACGCTTCGCCCGTCGGCCTGGACGACTTCTTGGAGGCGTGACTTGGGGTGCTCGAGGTCTGCGACGTCGATCCCCTCCGCCGAGATGCGCCCGCCGAGCGTCGCGCCGACGAAGCGGCGCGCAGCCTCAAGGCCTCCGTCGAGGTAGATGGCTCCGGCGACCGCTTCGAATGCGTTCTCCAGCGCCGAGCGCAACCCCCGGGTCCCGGTGCCTCGTTCCGACTCACCGAGTGCGATGAACTCGCCAAGCCCCAGGTCCTCGGCAGCCTCAACGAGCGAGCCTCCGGAGACGAGGTGGATCTTGAGCTTCGTCATCTCTCCTTCGGGGAGCTCCGGGAAGCGCCGGTATATCTCCTCAACTACCAGAAGGCCGAGGACCGCGTCGCCGAGGAACTCGAGCCTCTCGTAGTCGAGGGCCTGCGTCCCCTCGGCCGGAGCGCTGGGGTGGGTGAGCGCACTGGCGAGGAGCGCCCGCTGCTCGAAACGGTGTCCGACCACCTCCTCGGCGCGGTCGAGTTTCGTGCTGTCGTGCAGGTCGTCGTGGCCCACTGGTGGGTCAGCCCCTGCTGAAGATGAGGGTCGCGTTGTGTCCGCCGAAGCCGAAGGAGTTGCTCATCACGGCGTTCACCCTGAGCGCACGCGAAGCGTGCGGCACGTAGTCCAGGTCGCACTCCGGGTCGGGGTCTTCCAGGTTGATCGTGGGAGGCAGCAACTCGCGCTCGAGGACGAGCGCGCAGACGACAGCTTCGACGGCTCCGGCTCCGCCTAGAAGATGTCCGGTCATGGACTTGGTCGACGAAACGGGTGGGGCATCGGTGCCGAAGACCTCCTTGACCGCTCGCGTCTCGATCACGTCGCCCTGAGGCGTCGAAGTGCCGTGCGCGTTGATGTAGCCGATGTCGCGAGGACTCAACCCTGACTGTTCGAGAGCGTGCCGCATGGCGCGCACAGCGCCGTCACCCGATGGTTCCGGAGCCGTGATGTGGTAGGCGTCGGCGGTGGCCCCGTAGCCCGAGACCTCTCCGTAGATGCGAGCGTTGCGCGCCAGCGCCCGCTCGCGGTCCTCGAGCACGAGGATGCCACAGCCCTCTCCCATCACGAAGCCGTCCCGGTTCACGTCGAACGGACGCGACGCGCGCTCGGGCTCCTCGTTGCGGGTGGAGAGTGCGCGGGCGGCGGCGAAGCCGGCAAGCCCGAGCGGCGTGATGGCGGCGTCGACACCCCCGGCGATGATGACGTCAGCCTGTCTGCGACGGATCGCTTCGGCCGCTTCACCGATGGCGTGCGAGCCGGTGGCGCAGGCGGACACGGGCGAGTAGTTGATGCCCTTCGCGCCGTGGCGGATGGAAATGAGCCCGGCCGCGAGATCGACGATCATCATCGGGACGAGGAAGGGGCTCACCTTGCGCATACCGCCCTCGACTAGCTTGTCGTGCTGCTCCTCCATCGTGTAGAGGCCGCCGATCCCCGAACCGACGATGACCCCTATCCGGTCGGCTTCGCCCTCGCCGAAGTCGAGCCCGGCGTCGGCGATCGCCTCGTCGGCTGCGATGACCGCGAACTGCTGAAAGCGGGCCATGCGGCGGGCTTCCTTAGGGTTGAGGGCCGGCGTCGGATCGAACTCGTCGATATACGCGGAGAAACGCGTCGTGAACTCGGTGGCATCGAAGTGCGAGATCGGACGTACCCCAGAACGGCCCTCGGCGAGGGACGCCGCGAAGGCCTCCTTGCCGATGCCGACGGGTGAGACGACGCCGATGCCGGTGACGACTACGCTTCTCACGGTCACTCCCCCTCCACGCACTCGTCGTACTCGGTCTCGAGACGCCGCATGAGCTCGGCCACGGTGGGCACGTCATGGATGCGCGCCGCCGACGAGCCCGCGAACACGAGACCGTCGGTGACGTCGCCGCCCTGGGCGCGCTCGAGACGCTCGACGATGCAGTAGTCCTTCCCACACTTCTTGAGGCACGAGATGCAACGCTCGATGGGCGGGAACTTCCCCTCGGCCATCTTGCGCGAGAACGGGTTGCGCAGCGCGCGTCCGGGCAGTCCGACCGGGCTCTTCACGAGGACGATGTCTTCCTCGCGCGCGTCGACGTACATCTGCTTGAAGGCCTCCGGAGCAGACGACTCGGCTGTCGCGGCGAAGCGTGACCCCATCTGCACACCGGCCGCACCGGCGTCGAGTGTCCGCTTGATGTCGGACCCGGTGACCACTCCCCCCGCCCCGATAACAGGGATGCTCACCGCCTCGATGATCTCGGGCAGCAGGTCGAGCATGGGTCGGTCGGTACCGAGATGACCTCCGGCCTCCACACCCTCCACGACGACGGCCGTGGCCCCGAACCGTTCGGAGAGGGCCGCAACACGAGCGGACCCGACGATCGGAACGACCGGGACACCCGCCTCTCGTGCCCATCCAAAGACGTCTCGCGAGAAGCCAGCTCCCGCGACGATGAGGTCAGCACCACCCTCGAGTGCCGCGTGGACGAGCTCTCTGAACTTGCGCACCGCTACCATTATGTTGACGCCGACGACGCCCTGGGTGGCCGCACGCGCCCGGCGCATCTCCTCGAGCATCTCTGCAGGACTCAAGCCCGATCCGGCGATCAGCCCGATCCCGCCCGCCTCTGCGACGGCGGTCGCGAGCGGGGCCATGGAAATCCGGACCGCCATACCGCCCTGGATGATGGGGAGGCGTGCAGTCTTCGTCCCTATCGTGAGCGGGGGCATACGGTGCACAAGCGGGCTCCCGGTACGGCAGACGGAACACAGGCGATCACCCCCGGCCCGACCCGTGCGGGGCCGGGGCCGGGGCTCGCCGCAAGCAGCGATCAGGCGTTCGCCTCGATGTAGACGACGGCGTCGGCCACGGTCTTGATCGACTCGACGTCCTCGTCGGGGATCGAGACGTTGAACTCGGCCTCGAGTGCCATGACGAGCTCGACGAGGTCGAGCGAGTCGGCACCGAGGTCGTCGATGAAGGCAGACTCGTCGGTGATGTCATCGCGCTCGACGTTCAGCTGATCGACGATGACCTCTGCGACCTTCTCGAAGATCTCTTCACGCTCCATAGGTACGTGAACACCTCCCTTCCGGGGGACCACTGGTTCCACCCGCGGACACTCTAAACGAACGTCATGCCTCCGTCGACAGCGAGGACCTGACCGGTGATGTAGGCGGCGTCCTCCGACGCGAGGAACGCCACTGCAGCCGCCACGTCAGACGGCTGGCCGAACGTTCGCATGGCGATTTGTGCGAGTGCGGCTTCACGGACCGTGTCGCCGAGTGACGCGGTCATGTCGGTCTCGATGAAGCCGGGGGCCACGGCGTTGACCCTGACCGAACGCGGGGCGAGCTCGCGCGCCACCGACTTCGTCAGGCCGATGAGTCCCGCCTTGGCCGAGGCGTAGTTGGCCTGGCCCGCGTTGCCCACGAGGCCGACGACCGAGGAGACGTTGACGATGGAGCCGCTCCGGGCCTTCATCATCACCCTGGCAGCCGCACGGGTCATCGTGAAGGCACCGGTGAGATTCGTCGCTATGACGGCGTCCCAGTCCTCGTCTGACATGCGGACGAGCAGGCCGTCCCGCGTGATGCCAGCGTTGTTGACGAGGATGTCGAGCGTCCCGAACCGCCCGACAACCGACTCGACGAGCGCCCCGCATGCACCGCGGTCGCACACGTCGGCCTGGAGCGTGACGGCCGTTCCGCCGGCTGCTTCGATGGCGGAAACGACGTCGGCAGCCGCCTGCGCGCTGCCGGAGTAGTTGACCGCAACGGTGGCACCCCGCGCCGCCAGCTCCGTGGCTATGGCCGCGCCGATGCCACGGGAGCCGCCGGTCACGAGCGCGGACTTGCCTTCGAGCGACTTCATCCGAGCACCTCCTCGACGAGGGTCTCAACGCCGGTCTCCTCTATGCTGACTGCCGGCACGTCGGGCATGCGGCGCGCAAGACCCTTGAGGACCGAACCGGGGCCCGCCTCGATCAGGGTTACCGGTGCGAAGGCTGCGAGCGCGTGCATGGTCTCGGTCCAGCGGACAGGTGAGGCGATCTGGTTGATGAGCGCTGTGCGTATCGATTCTGCGGCGGCGGCGGGTTCTGGTCTCGTGTTCTGGAGGATCGGTACGGCCGCGTCATGGAACTCCGCCTCCCTGAGGACGTCTGCGAACGCGATGGCCGCATCACTCATCAACGGGGAGTGGAACGCACCTGACACGTCGAGCGGTACGACGCGCCGCGCCCCTACAGCACGCAAGAGGTTGCTCGCGGACGCGACCGACTCGGTGAGCCCTGAGATGACGACCTGGCCCGGTGCATTGTCGTTGGCGACCCAGACTCCCGCAAGGGGGCCGATTACCTCGGCGACGGCAGGGCCGTCCAAGCCGAGGACCGCGGCCATGGTGCCCGGACTCGCCTGGGCGGTAGCGGCCATAAGGCCAGCGCGGGTGCAGACGAGCTCGAGTCCGGCTTCGACCGAGAAGACATTCGCGATCGCGAGAGCCGCCAGTTCTCCGAGGCTGTGTCCGGCGACGGCGACCGGGCGTATGCCGACGTCGAGCAGGACGCTGCCCCACGCCCAGTCGGCCAGGTACAGGAGCGGCTGGGCAACCCGGGTGTCTGCGAGTTCGGCGGGCGCTCCCTCGCGCGCAATGCGTCGGAGGTCGGCACCGACGAGTGCCTCCGCGGCGTCGAGAAGCCGGTCGAGCTCGTCGACCTCGGGAATCGCATCGAGCATCCCTGCACGCTGCGATCCCTGGCCCGGGAACGCGAACACTGCGTTCACGCTCGTCACCCGGCGTCATTCACGCAGCGCGCTGCGAGCCTCGACATGACCTCGCACGCCTCGGCGATCATCTCTTCTACGATCTCGGCGGCAGGCTGTACGCACTCGACCATCGCGGCCGCCTGGCCGGCCATGATCGAGCCCATCTCGAGATCGCCCTCGCGCATGCACAGCGCAAGCTTCCCGCTTCCGAGCACCTCGATGTCCTCGGGGCGGTTCTCACGGTCGAGTTCGACGATGGTCTTGGCGAGCTTGTTCTTGATCACGCGCACCGGATGGCCGGTGGAGTAGCCCGTGACCACGGTGTCGCGGTCGCGCGCCTTCACGATGCGTTGCTTGACGTCGGGATGGATGGTGCACTCTGTCGCGCACATGAACCGCGTACCCACCTGGACGCCTTCCGCCCCGAGTGCGAACGCGGCGGCGATCCCGCGACCGTCGGCGATACCGCCGGCGGCAACGACCGGGACGGAGACCGCTTCGACGAGCTGGGGTGTAAGCACCATCGTCGTGAGCTCGCCGATGTGCCCGCCGGCCTCCATGCCCTCCCCGATGATGGCATCGGCGCCGATGGACTCGAGTCGCTTCGCCAGCGCGACGCTGGGAGCGATGGGAAGGACCTTGATATCGCGTTCCTTGAACGCCGCCATGTACTTGCCGGGGTTGCCGGCTCCGGTCGTGACCGCGTGGACGCCTTCTTCGAGCACCATAGCGACGAGTTCGTCGATATGGGGCGTGAGGAGCATCAGGTTGACCCCGAAGGGCCGGTCGGTGAGCTCCTTGGCCAGACGAATCTGGTCACGCAGAAGCTCAGTGGGCATATGACCGGCGCCGATGACGCCGAGCCCGCCCGCATTGCTGACCGCGGCGGAGAGCTCGGCGGTCGCGGTCCACGCCATTCCGCCCTGGATGACGGGGTGTTCGATACCGAGCAGGTCGGTGAGCCTGGTCCGAAGGGCCATCTCATGCCTCCTTGACGGGTCGAGCCATGGTCCACCGGACGATCGCCGCGCCCCAGGTGAGGCCTGCGCCGAACCCGACGAGAGCAACGAGGTCACCGGGTGAGAGCCGTTCGCTAGTATACAGGTCGTCCAGAGCCAGCGGTATCGAGCCGGCAGACGTGTTGCCCACCCGTTCGACGTGGCTGAACACGCGATCGTGTGCAATGCCGAGGCGCCGTTCGACGGTCTGGATGATGCGCTGGTTTGCCTGATGCGGGACAAGCCAGTCGAGATCGGAAACGGCGAGCCCGCTCGCTTCCAGGGCCTCGAGGGCGGCTCGAGGTATCGCGTTGACGGCGAACCGGAAGACCTCGCTGCCGTTCATCGTGAGGAAGGTGCGGCGCGCTTCCAGCGCTTCGGTGGTCGCCGGCTCTCGCGACCCTCCCGCAGCGATCTGGAGGAGGTCCGCTCCCGATCCGTCGGCTCCAAGTGATACCGCGCACACGCCGGGGGCGTCGGACCCCTCGAGGATCACGGCTCCGGCGCCGTCGCCGAACAGGACGCAGGTGCCCCGGTCGGCGAAATCGATGTGCCGCGAGAGCGCATCGGAACCGACGACGGCCACACGTCGTGCGCGGCCCGACTCGATTGCGGCCGTGCCCGCGTGCAACGCGTAGATGAATCCCGAACAGGCGGCGTTGACGTCGTACGCAGGACACGTCATTCCCAGCCGATGCTGAACGATGCACGCGGTCGCCGGGAAGATCATGTCCGGACTTGCGGTGCCCACGATGAGCAGGTCGATGTCGGACGGCCGGAGGCCGGCACTCTCGAGCGCCCGCGAGAGAGCTTGGGCGGCAAGGTCGGACGTCGCCTCTCCCTCTGCGACGAGCCGACGCTCCCGTATGCCCGTTCGCGTGACGATCCACTCGTCGGAGGTGTCGACGAGTTGCTCGAGATCGGCGTTGGTCAGGACGCGTTCGGGCAGGTAGGAACCGATGCCGACTATGCTTGCACTCATGCTCATGGAGTGATGACTGCTCCTTGCACAGGGGGGCACTCCGCGCGGAGTGTCCGAGTAGTGTACACATCAGGAAGCAGGTCGCAAAGGACGCGTCCTTACGCGGGGTGCTGAGACACCGCCTCGGCGATCCGCTCGGTCAGGCGGCCTCTGACTGCCTGCGCGGCCACCCTGATGCCCGCGGCCACCGCCTCGCTTCCCGAGCTCCCGTGGCCGATGATACACACTCCCTGAACACCGAGTAGCGGAGCTCCGCCGTACGTGTCCGGGTCGAGACGGGCCTTCAGTCGCCGCAGGGGCCGGAGAACCGCAACGGCGGCGATGCGCGCGCTGAGGGTAGAGGTCAGCGCCTCCTTGACCTGGGCGAGGAGGACGCGCGACGTCCCTTCGAGCAGCTTGAGCGATACGTTGCCGGTGAAACCGTCGGTTACCACGACGTCGACTACGCCGGTCATCACGTCGCGACCCTCGACGTTGCCTGCGAACCCGGGGACCTCATCAGCCATGAGCGCGTACGCCTCGATGGCGAGCAGCGAGCCCTTGGTGGGCTCCTCCCCTATGTTCAGAAGGCCCACGACCGGTTCCGCGACGCCGACGACGACCTGCGCGTACGCGCGACCCATGTGTGCGAACGCTGTGAGGTGCTCGGGTTTGCAGTCTGCGTTGGCGCCGACGTCAAGGAGGATCGTGGGGGTTGTCGCGGTCGGGATCACCGCGGCGATCGCGGGACGGGCGACCCCTTTGATCCTGCCCATGACCAGGGTGGCTGCGGCCATGCACGCACCCGTCGAGCCAGCCGAGAAAAAGGCTTCCGCAGCGCCCTCGCGAACGAGCCGGCAGCCGACGACGATCGAGGAGTCCTTCTTCGTCCTGACCGCGGCTGCCGGATGCTCCTCCATTCCGATCACCTGCGCGGCGGGATGCGCGGTGACGCGCTCCCGGCAGGCGGCGAACGGCGAGACGACGTCGTCAGATCCTACGAGAAGGACTTCGAGCAGCGGGTCGTCGCCGAGCGCACGCGTCACGCCCTCGAGGACCACCGAGGGCGCGTAGTCTCCCCCGGCCGCATCCACGCACACGCGAATACGTCCTGCCTGGTTCACGCATCCTCCTCGCGAGATCGTCAGCCCTGGTCGCCGGTGCCGAGAAGGGTCCGCAGCACGTGATCGACGTCGACCGAGGCGGTGAGCATCTCGCGTATTCTAGCAGCCTTCGCCGGTTCGTGGAGGCGGACCCGCCCGAAGAGCCGCTCGAGCCGCTCAACCGTCGAGAGCGTGTCGAATCCGACGAGAATCATGGGGACGTTGAGCTCCTCGGCACGCGAGAGTACGTGTGGTGACGGCGGCAGGTCCCCCGTCAGCACGAGTGCCCTGGTGTCCGTCTCGAGCGTGGCGAGCTGGACGTCGGACCGGTCGCCACCGGTCACAACCACCTTGCGCGGACGACGACGGAAGAAGCGCATCGCCTTGTCCTGACCCATCGCACCGACCATGAAGGACTCGGCCCGCTCCTCTACGCCGTCCTCGGCGCACAGCACCGTGCCCGAGAGTCCCTCGACGATCTCTGCGATGGTGACCGACGAGAGCATGGTGTCGTGCGGCACGCAGCCGAACACCTTGATGCCGCGCCGTTCCAGGAAGGGCATGGCGTCGCGTTTGACGAAATCGGCCACCGGCGGCACGACGTCGTTGAAGAGGACGCCGGCCAGACGGTCACCGAGGCAGTCGACCGCGCCGAGGACCGAATCGGGCAGGACCGCGCGCTCGCCTACTCGGTGTCGATGACTTCCTTACCCTTGTAGTACCCACACTCGGGGCATACGCGATGCGGAAGCTTCGGCGAGTGGCACTGCGGGCACACCGAGCTGGGGGGCGTGTCGATGGCGTGGGTGGCCCTCCGGGCGTCGCGCACGGCGCGGGAGGTCTTCCTCTTAGGAACTGGCATCGGTCTCTCCTTGTCCGGTCGCGCGCGAGGGCGCGGAACGATCGTGTCTGCGTGGGGTTGCGGCCGCACGGCCGTTCACTATAACACACGGTCCAAGAGGTGCGCACGAGCCCTGGCGGGCCTACTCCCCCTCCGGCGGCAGCAGCTCCTTCAACGAAGCGAACGGTCCCTCCCGATGGTGCTCTGCCGGCTGCTCGCATTCGCACGAGTCGCGGTTGAGATCGCACCCGCACGTCGGGCAAATCCCCCGGCACGACTCGTCATGCACCGGCGCGAACGGTATCTCCACGCGGAGCGCGCTCTCCACGGCCGGAAGCAGGTCGAATCGCTCCCCTTGCAGCGGGTACCACTCCTGGTCCTCGTTGCGCGCTTCGGGATCGTCCGTGATGGAGATGACGGCGTCGAGCGTTCCTTCGAGCGTGAGGTCGAAGGGCTCGAGGCATCGGGAGCACTCGAGCCGTGCAACCGTCTCAACGGCTCCCGAGAGCAGAAGGACGTCCCCGAGGTTGACTACCGTCGCCCGAACGTGCGGTGCCCGCGGGAAGATGATGCGCGAGTCCGAAACCACGAGGGATTCGAGCGGGACATCGTCCTCGAGTTCAAGTATCGAGCCGCTTTCACCGAGTACCGCCGAGATGTCTACCGGGAACGATAGGCTCATGGCTACTGGCGCGGACCACCGGGTCCGCCGACCTTGCCCTGCAGGCGGTCCCGTCCCCTCTGCACCGCTGTGAGCAGCTTGCCGAGATTCACCTCAAGGTTCGCGAGCATCTCGTCGGCGTAGTCCTCAGCGCCGAGTCGGATCTCGCGCTCCTTCGTCCGGGCGTCGTCCATGATCGCGGCCGCCTGCTGTTCGGCGAGCTTGACGATCTCCTGCTCGCTCGCGATGGCCTGAGCGCGGTCTCGCGCTTCCTCGAGAATGCGGTTGGCCTCCTTCTCGGCCTCCTCGAGCATCTCCTGGCGCTCCTTGACGATCCACCGGGCCTGCTTGAGCTCGTCAGGGAACTGTGCCCGGATCTCATCGATGATCTCGTAGACCTTCTCCGGATCGACCATCTTCGAACCCGTCAACGGCACGGCGCGTCCGTTGTCGACGAGCTCCTCGATCCGGTCGATCAGGGCCATGATATCCATGAACGTCCTCCCTAACGGGACCCGTCCAGGCGTTCGACCAACGCATCGTGCACGTGTGCGGGCACGAGACCCTTCGTCGAACCACCGTGTCGGGCTATCTCTTTGACTGCCGACGAACTTAGGTACATGAACTCGGGAATGGCCATGATGAACATCGTCTCGATGTCTGTCGAGAGCCGGTAGTTCAACTGCGCCATCTGGAACTCGCGCTCGAAGTCGGTGACTGCTCTCAGCCCCTTGATGATGACCGAAGCACCGACCTCGGACGCGAACTCAACCAAGAGAGTATCAAAAGGGCGGACCGAAACGTTAGGGAGATGCGCGGCCGCTTGTTCGATGAAGGCGCAGCGTTCCTCGATGGTGAAGAGCGGCCCCCCGCCCTTGTCGGGGCTCAGCGCCACGGCGACAACTAGTTCGTCGAACAGGGAGGCGGCTCGTTCGATGATGTCGAGGTGCCCGGAGGTGACGGGATCGAACGTGCCCGGGCACATGCCTCGCTTCATCCGTCTCCCCCTTCCAGACGTGCCATGCTCACGGTCGTATCGCCGTATCGCCGTGCACCGAGGTCCCCGAACCCCTCAGGCCACTCCGGGACTTCAGTCGTAGCGTGCTCCCAGACCACGAGAGTCCCCGCGGTCACCGCGCCGGTTCGGGCAAGAGTGACTACTGCACTCCTGACCTCGGACTTGTCGATTCTATAGGGAGGGTCGAGAAAGAGCAACGAGAACGGCCCGCCGGGCGGTGCGGCACGCCGCATAAAGGAACGCGCATCTCCGGCTAGTACGGTAGCTGACGCGACAAGGCCCAGCGACTCGAGGTTCGATCGCAGACAGGAAAGCGCGGTGCGGTCGCGTTCGATGAACGTCGCATGCGGCGCGCCCCGCGAGAGGGCTTCGATGCCGAGCGCTCCGCTTCCGGCGAACAGGTCGAGGGCCGGCCCGGACAGCGCATAGCTCGCCGTAGACTCGATGCGCGAAAACACGGCCTCACGGACCCGGTCGGATGTGGGCCGTGTCGCGTCGCCCCGGGGCGCGGCGAGGCGTCTGCCACGGTGGGTCCCGCCGATGACCCTCATCCGGCGCTCACCCACGTCCACGCGTCGGAGAAGCGCGAACGGGCCTCTACTCCGAGCGGCTGGTGTTCGGGTGCTGTGAGGTGAGGGTCGCGTCCGACGATCTCCCGGGCATCGAGGCGTGCGGTGTCGAGGAGGTCCGCGTCGTCGACGAGCGAAGCGACGTGGAGTTCGGGGAGTCCGTGCTGCGCCTCGCCAAACAGCTGGCCCGCGCCGCGCAGGCGCAGATCCTCTTCCGCGAGCACAAACCCGTCGGTGGTCCCCACGACCGCCTTCATGCGTGCACGGCTCTCGGGCGTCTTCGGATCGGCGAACAGGAGGACGGAACCCGGGTGCTCCCCTCTGCCCACGCGTCCCCGGAGCTGGTGGAGCTGGGCGAGTCCGAAGCGCTCGGCGTCCTCGATGAGCATCACTGTCGCGTTGGGCACGTCGACTCCCACTTCGATGACGGTCGTGGCGACCAGAACGTCGAGCGCGCCCTCCCGGAAGCGGCGCATCACGTCGAGGCGCTCGGGAGCGCTCATCTTGCCGGTGAGCAATCCCACGCGAAGATCGCTGAAGACCTCCCTCTGAAGCCGCAGTGCCTCGGCGTTGGCCGACCGGACCTCAATCGCGTCGGACTCGTCTACGAGCGCGCACACGACGTAGGCCTGCCTGCCCTGCCTGACGGCAGACCGGACCTTCTCGTACGCGCGCTGCCTGTCCCCGCGTAAGACGAGGCTGGTGGTGACACGCGGCTCGCCGCCACCGTGCGGACGCTCCCGCAGGTAGGATGTCTCGAGGTCACCGAAGCGGGTCAACGCCAGACTGCGAGGGATAGGCGTGGCGGTCATGACGAGCATGTCGGCCGCCGTCCCCTTGCGGCGCAGTGCGAGACGCTGCGCCACGCCGAAGCGGTGCTGTTCGTCGACGATGGCCAGGCTGAGGCGCTCGAACACGACGGTGCGTTCGACCAGGGCGTGGGTTCCGAACAACACCGTGACCTGACCCGCCGCGACGCGGGCGAGCAGCTCCTTGCGCCGTGCGGCACCCACCGACCCCGTGAGCAGCGCCCAGGAGATGCCGACGTCGTCCAGGAGCGGGCCGAGCCGGTCTGCGTACTGGACCGCGAGCACCTCGGTCGGGGCCATCATCGCCGCCTGTGCTCCGGTGTCGGCGACCGCCGCGAGCGCGTGTGCGGCCACGGCGGTCTTACCCGTGCCGACGTCACCGAGTAGCATCCGATTCATGGGATGTGATGAGGCCATGTCTGCCAGGATCTCCTCGGTAGCCCGGGACTGGTCTCCGGTCATCTCGAAGGGCATCACACTGCGCAGTCGCTCGAGAGAAGGGCCGTTGGTGACGTGGGCGACACCCGGGCGCTCCATCGTGAGCAGGTGGCGACGTACGGCCAGACCGAGTTGGAGACAGAGAAGCTCCTCGTAGGCAAGCCTGCGTCGCGCTTCAAGGGCCTCGGCAGGAGTTCTCGGGAAGTGCACGAGGTGTAGGGAGGCACGCCGGGAGAGGAGCCCGTGACGAACACGGACATCGGCCGGCAGGAAGTCCGGGACGTCGGCCACGTCGTCGACGGCAGCGGCGACCAGACGCCGCAACCAGTTCGTGCTCAACCCCTCCGTAGCGCGGTGTACCGGCAAGACCTTGCCGAGGTACGAGGGGGCGTCAGCACTGCCGAGGCGCTCGACGAACGGATTCTTCATCTGGAGGAAGCCATACTCCTGTTCGACGCGACCGGCGAATGCGACGTGCTCGCCCTCATGGAAGCGCTCTGCCATGTAGGGCTGGTTGAACCACACCCCGAGGAGGACCCCTGTGGAGTCGGTGATTGCGACCTCGACGATGGTCAGGCGAGGTCGCGGCCGTTTGACGGCGACCCGATGGACGCGGCCGGTGACAGTAAGCTCGTGTCCGGGACGTACTCCGACGAGCGGGCGCGTCTCACTCAGATCGAGGTAGCGGAAGGGCACGTGCCTGACCAGATCGCCGACTGATGTGATGCCAATACGGCCCAGCGCCTCGTCGCGTGTGCGGTCGACGAAGCGGGCCTCCCCTGCCGGGCGCGCCCACCGCCCGAGGCGCTCGACCCTCGACGGTGAAGACATATGCCTCACGCCTCCTCAGCGTCAGGGCTGAGGCAGATACGCGACCCCTACGGCACCGGGACCAGCATACGTTCCGATGACCGCACCGACGGACTCGACGGTGTCCAGTTGGTAACTCACGCCGGTCTGATCGAGGGCGGCACGCATCTGATCGGCGATGTGAGGGGCGGCACCGTGAAGCATCGAGAGTCTCAGGGTGCGCCCGTCAGCGTCCTTCGCCACGTGGTCGGCAAGCTCAGCGAGGGCCTTCTTCAACCCCTTGACCTTCTTGAACGGCTCGATGGTGCCCTCTGAGTTGAAGGTGAGGATGGGCTTGATGTTCAGCACGGAGGCGGCAAGGCCGGCGGCCTTGCCTGCGCGCCCGCCCTTGACGAGGTACTCGAGGGTGTCGAGCACGAAGAACAGACGCACGTTCTCAGCCGCGTGGCGAGCGGCGGCTTCAATCTCCTCTGCACTCTTGCCCGCATCACGCGCTTCTGCAGCGATCTTGATCACCAGGCCTGTCGCCTGGGAGACGGTGCGCGTATCGATGATGCGGACGGGCACGGGCGAGTTTGCGGCGGCCATCGTGGCGGACTCGTACGTCCCCGACAGAGCCGAGGTCAGATGGATAGAGACGATCTCCTCGCATCCGGCCTGCGCAAGCTCTTCGTAGGCGGCGGCGAAGTCAGCAGGGGAAGGCTGTGAAGTCTTCGGTAGCGCGGCCGCCGAGGCGAGCTTCTCGTAGAAGCCTTCCGGAGTGAGTTCTACCCAGTCAAGGTACGTCTCCTCACCGAAAAGGACCTTAAGCGGCACCAATCTTACGTTGTGTTGCCTGAACCAATCAGGCCCGAGATCGCACGTGCTGTCCCCTACAAGGCCGACGCGACTCATGGCGGCACTCCTTCTGGTCGTCACTCGACGGACATGATCACGGGGTAGAGCGGCTGTCCTCCCCGATGGGCCTCGACCTCGAGATGGGGATGAGCGGTGGCGATGCGCGCGACGAGCCGGTCGAGCTCCTCATCGGTGATCTCCTCCCCGCCGAGTAGTGTCAGAGTCTCGCCATCTTCGGCGAGAATCGAGGCGAGGCGGAACGAAACATCCTCCACGTCCTCGCCGACCACCTCGATCTCGTGTTCGTTGATACCGATGACCTGGCCTTGTCGGATGGGCCCGACCTTGCCTGTCGAGTCCTTCACCGCCGTCGTGACCTCGCCGGTGCGCACGTCGGCCGCCGCCGACGTCATCGCCTCCGCGACTTCGTCAAGTCCACCGGAGGCATCTGCCGCAAGCATCGCGGCGAAACCCTGCGGGACCGACGTCGTCGGGACGACGGCGACGGGTTTGCCCGCAAGCGGAACGACCTGCTGAGCGGCCATCTGGATGTTTTTGTTGTTGGGAAGGATGATCACCGCATCGGCGTTGACCTGCTCAGCGGCCTCGAGGAGCTCCGCCGTGGAGGGATTCATCGTCTGACCGCCGCTGACGATAAGGTCCACACCGAGGCTCTTGAGTATCTCGCCGATGCCGTCACCAGCCGCAACCGCGACGAACCCCAGAGGTTCCGGCGGTCCCGACGCTGTCGCCTCGGCGCGCAGGGCCTCGGTCCTCGTCGCGGTCTGGCGGCGCATGTTGTTGATATGGACCTCGGCGACCTCGCCGAGCGCTGTGGCGTGAGCGATAACCGCTGCCGGGTCGTTGGTGTGCACGTGGATCTTGAGCAGGTCGTCATCGCCCACGACCAGTTCGGAGCCCCCCTGTGCCGAGACGAACGCCTGTACCGCCTCGCGGTCGAGAGACTCGCCGTGAAGGAGGAACTCAGTACAGTAGAGGTACTCGTCGTCGTCCCAGTCATCAACGGGCTGGATGGATGCGACCGGCGCGGTCGCCGATTCGACGATGCCGAGGTCGAATTCGGTACCCCGCGAGGCCGCGAGGAGCCCTTCGGCCAGGATAGCGAGTCCGAAGCCCCCCGCGTCTACGACACCGTTCTCCCTGAGCACAGGCAGGAGCTCGGGGGTGCGTCGGACCGAGGCGACGATCTCGTCCATCGTACGATCGAGCGCAGCATCCAGCTCGAGGTCCTCGTCGACTGATGCACGTGCCGCCAGCGCGGCGTCGGCGAGAACCGTCAACATGGTGCCTTCGACGGGTTTGCGAACCGCCTGGAAGGCAACTGTCTTGGCGCGCTCGAGAGCGGCAGCGACCAGGTCGGGACCCTGGTTCTGCTCGGCGCCGATCACCTCGCACAGGCCCCGGACGATCTGGCTCAAGATCACTCCCGAATTCCCTCGGGCTCCCATGAGCGAGGCATGCGTGGCCGCGGCGCAGAAGGTGGCGACATCAGCTTCGTCGGGGAGTTGGCTAAGTTCGCTCACGATTGCGTCCATCGTGAGTGCCATGTTGGTCCCCGTGTCGCCGTCAGGCACCGGGAACACGTTCAGGCGGTTGACCTCCTCCACCCGCTCGCGGAGGGCATGAGCGGATGAGGCAACGAGCCGGATGAAGGGGTGCGCAGGCGTCATCGAAGCTCCCCCAGCCCGTTCACTTCCTCACCTTGACACCCTGGACGTGGACGTCCACGTCATCAACGGCGACGCCAGCCATGGTCTCGAGGTCGTAACGGACGCGCTCGGCAAGATTGTGTGAGACCTGGGCGAGGTTGGCGCCGTGCTCGATGATGACGTACAGGTCGATCCGCACGCTCTCTCCCTGGCTGCGGACCGCGACGCCCTTGCGCAGCTTCTCCCGGGACAGGAGCTGGGCGACCCCGTCGCGCAGCGAGGGACTGGCCATCCCTACCACGCCGTAACACTCCAGCGCGGCGAACCCGGCCATCTCGGCGAGTACGTCGTCGTGGATCTCGACGTTCCCACGGACCTCATCGGGCATCTACTGTTCCTCCCTCTCGTGCAGGTCCGGCAACTCCTCGAGCTCCGCGATGAGCAGGTGTACCGAGACGCCGTGCATGTGTGCGACCGCGTCCAGCGTCTCCATGTCGGCCGCAAAACACGCTCCGCACGCCAGGCCGTGCCGCTGGAACACCGCGGCGGCGCCGGGGTGACTCGTCAGCACATCCTGTATACACATGTCGGCGCGGTAGTTCGGCATCGGACACCCGTCGTCGGTAGGGCTGAGGTATCGCAAGTATAGCCGATTGCGTCGGCGGCCCGGTCGGTTCGCGCACCGGCTTGGAAGCGCTTGTGACCTACCCTGGCGTGTGGTAGTATCACTGCGCTTTTTGACCGCTTACGCACCGGTTCATCTCGGTGCGACACATGCCGCCGGAACGGAGAACCGAGATGTCCAAGGTCTGCACCATCTGCGGGAAGCATCCCGCCGCCGGACGCAACGTCAGCCACTCGCACCGCGTGACCAACCGCGTGTTCCGACCGAACATCCAGAAGGTGAACGCTGTCGTCGACGGGAGCGTCAAGCGCATCAACGTCTGTACGAAGTGCATGAAGGCAGGCAAGGTCACCCGCGCGTAGCCTGTGTGGCCCGGTCGAATCCGGGCCTTCAGGTCGCAGTACCGGGGACCCGGCTCGAGCGCGACGTCCTGATCGCCAACATGGCATCGACGACGTCGGGATCGAACTGGGTCCCCGAGCCTTTCAGGAGCTCCCTCACGGCCTCGTCCGCGCTCAACGAGGGGCGATACGGCCTGTCCGAGGTCATGGCGACGTAGGCGTCGGCCACGCAGAGGATGCGTGCGCCGAGAGGTATGCCCTCCCCCGCCAGGCCGTCGATGTATCCCGTGCCGTCGTAACGTTCGTGGTGGTGGTAGACGATCGGCGCGACATCATGCAAAGCGGGAGCCTGGCGGAGGATCTCGGCTGCGATGACCGGGTGCATCGCGATCAGGCCCCGCTCGACGGTCGTGAGCGGACGAGGTGCCGAGAGCGCCTCCTCGCACCCGGACGGCATACCGATGTCATGCAGCATGGCCGCCACCTCGAGGGGGCGCGACTCAGCCGGTTCAAGCCCCATCTCCGCGGCGATGAGCGCGGTGTACTCCATGACGCGCTCGGTGCCGCCGTGCGCATACGGATCGCGACTCTCGATGGCGAGTGCGAGCGCTCTCAGCGTGTCGAAGTACAGGTCGCCGGCGGTCGCGATGTCACGCGCGTTGCGTAGTGCCACCGCTGTCTGGTGTGCAAGGGCTTCGAGGGTCGCAAGTTCGGTCGCGGTGAAACGCGACGGATGTTCTGGGCTACCGACGTTCAGCACGCCGAGTACCCCTTCCGGATCGGCGATCGGTACGGAGACCGCCGACCTCGTTCCACGAACGCGCGTGGGGGACTCCCGCCCTGGGAGGTCCTCGACGACCAGTGGTTGACCGGAGAGCGCGACCCAGCCCGCAATGCCGTTTCCCGGGCGGACCGAGGTGGAATCGACCACCTCGTCGGGGAGCCCCTTGGCGGCAGCGATCACAAGATCGACGCCGTCTCTGTCGTAGAGCATGATGCTGCCGGTCCGGGCCTCGGTCAGTTTGATGGCCTTGGACAGGGCGGTTCGCACGATCGCATCGGGATCGAGAAGCCGCGCCAGTTCGCGTGCGGTGTCGATGAGGGTTTTCGCGGCATCCGACTCGTCGCGGGCGATCTCGAGTGCGAGGGCCGCCGCAAGCGGGAGCCGGTACGCCGCTGCGCTACGGTTCATGAGTTCGAGCGCGGGACGCTCACCGATGAAGTCCACGCCCGCCGCTCCCGCGATCTCGCCGAGTGAGAAGGGGACGATGTAGCGCCATGCGGTCGCGCCGGTCTGCTCGCCATCGCTGACGGTCAGCGATTCGAGCACCGCCGTTCCCTTCTCAATGCAGTCGCAGACGGAGTCGCGGGCCTGGACGAGAGCATCGTCGTGGACGCCCGCCACTGCGACGGGCACGGCGGCCGAATCGCCCGCGCCGTCACCGCGCCACACTGTCACGCGGACGGCGTGCCCGGTGGCTCCGGCGGCGGTCAGGAACGCCTGCGCCACACTGGTGGCGTCGATGTCCTGCGGCATCACGATGAGGGGTTCTGTGGCGACCGGTGCCGCTGAGCGGGAAGGTGACGGAACGGGTCCCCGATCACCGGGGGAGGGTTCGAGCGACTTCGCGGACAGCGGTGACCGGACCTGTTCCGGCGCAGACGACGAACGGACCGGGGCACGACGCGACCGGTCGAGCAGGACGACGGCAGTGGCGGCGAGCAGACACGCGAGGGATGCGAAGGCGAGCGCGAGTGATGCGTAGAGGAATGCAGCGTACGCCGCTGCGAACGCGATGACGCCGAGAAGGATCGCGATGATCACGAGCACGGGTACTCCCGTCGTCTGGGGACGTCGTCCTGCGATTATACCGTGCGACCCCGGATCTTATGAATGTTCGCGGATGCGGGCCGGTCCCACTGCTCCCACCGCATGAGAGAGCAGCAGTACCCTACCGTTCTCGGCGGTGACGTGCGCGTGCGTGCCGAGCACGATGTTGCTGAGTCCCCGGCTCGACAAGGGCTCGAGTGAAGCGGACCGCAATGGATAGCGAACGCCTTCACAGGTGACGCGAACGGTCGGGTCGATGGTGAAGAGGGAGAACGTGGAACCCGGGCAATCGAGCGCGACCGTGCTCCGGCCCGCCGAGTCGAGCACGCACCCGGTTGTCTGCGGATCGAGTACGTCGATGACGACCCGAGACGCGCCGAGCACGCTTCCGACCGCGGCCAGCGTGTGATCGACCCGTCCCGACCAGGCCGCTGTCACGATCACCCCGCTCTCCCCTGAGGCGTACGCGTGTTCCAGCGCGAGATCGAGGTCGGTCACGTCCTTTTCCACTGGAACGCCGACGACGCGCACACCCGCCGACTCCGCGGCTGCCCGAGCCTCATGACCGATCGAGTCGAGGTCCCCGATCAGCACGTCGGGCGTGCGCCCGACGTGCCGGCAGAGATCGGCGCCGCCGTCTACGGCGACGACGCGACCGGGATGGCCCGTGATCAGCGCGCGGTAGTAGTCGAGAGCACCGGGCAACGGTGCAGCACAGACGAGCAGCGCCGTGCTCATGACGCACCACCGCTTTCCGTCGGCGGAAGCACGCGACCGAGCGCGGGAACAATCAGCAGGGCGGCAACGAAGCAGCCGGCAGCGGACAGCGGCACGTAGAGGTTGTAGACGGCCGAGTACGCCCAGACAGGCTGACCCGCAGGCGCGAACTCAGAGAAGAAGATGACGCCGGAGATCACGTGGGCGAGGTAGCGACCCGCGGAGCCCACCGCGATACCGGCGGCGAGCACGCCCGCTACGCGCGGACCCCGACCATGGGTGAGCTCTCGTGTGAGCCCAGCAGCACCGAACCCCGCAAGACCTACCAGCAGGTATGCAACGGGGTAGTCGAGAAGCAGCTGCGCCCAGTGCACAATGAACGGGTTCACCATGAGATCCACCAGTCCGTAGAGCGCTCCGGCCACGAGGCCCGGCCCGACTCCTCGCCTGAACGCGAGCACGAAGATGGGAAGCATCTCCAGGGAGACACTCCCCCCCTGCGGCATGCGCCAGAGCGTGAACATCCCGAGCACGGTGGCGAGCGCGATGGTAAGCGCGATCTCGAGCAGTATCCTGGTGCGTCGTTGCCTCATGACGGCCTCCGTTCGGCAGGGACGTTCACCGTAGTGGGATCGACGCCGCGACAGGAACGACATCCGTCATGGCCCGTGATGCAGGCCCCGCATTACCGGGGCCGTCCTCTCGGTCGCGGTCTGGTGACCGCCTCTCAGCCGCTGCAGGCAGCTCCCGATACGGTTTGGCTGTGTCGACTATGCCACACGAACAGGGCCGCGCGCAATCGTGCCGGACTACTTCGCGTACTGCTCTCCGAGAGCCCGGTAGATCGCTCTTGCCACCGTGTCGCTCCACGTGGGATCACGGAAGGCGGCAACGTCCTCGCGCGACGCGAGGGCGCCCAGTCTGATGCGCAGGGACGGTGCGGATGTCGCAGCGACCACGGGGTCCGACCCGAGGACGGATCTCGTGACACCCGACTGCTGCTCGGTCAGGAGCCTGCCGAGGACATCGGCGAGTTGGCTGGAGGCCTGAGCTTGTTGCTCGGGCACGGTGTCCGCGCCGGGAACCAGCACCCCGAGCCCGACAGGGGCATCAGCCACGATGTCGAGTCCGACTAGCGCCGTGAGCGTGACGGGCGCCTCACTCGCGCGCTGGGCGCGCGCGGCTGCGGGGGCATCGGTCTCGGTGATCGACCGGGTGATGATCACCTGCGCACCCGAGGCCTCAAGCAGGGACCTGAGACGGCGAGCGACCTCAAGGGGCGGGTCCACATCGGCACCGATGATGGGCGAAGGATCGATGACGAACGAGGTCCCCTGCAACGGGAATGGCAGCAGTGCCTCGGACGCGGTCCCCTCAGAAGCGATGCGCACGCGCACGATGTCGGAGGTGCGCACGAGGGAGCCGGGTGAGGGTATCGTTTCGAGCACGGTGTCACTCGGTTGGTCCGATTCAACGGCCTCGATCCTCACCACGAGCCCGCGTTGCTCCAATTGGGCGCGGGCCACGTTGATACCCGTGCCAGTCACGTCCGGCATGATGAACTCCTCGGTGCCGGCAGACACGACGAGTGCGACACCGCCGCCGCGCGGGAGGCGCGCGCCCTCCCCGGGGCTCTGTGCGAGGACGGTGCCCTCGGGCTGGACGTCGAACCGGCGTTCGACACTGGAAACCTCGAGCCCCGCCTGTGCGAGCCGCGCCCGTGCAACACCTTCCTGGATGCCGATGACGTTGGGAACGAGCATCCCGATGCCTGAGAGGTACCAGGTCGCGAGCGCCAGGGCTAGAGCGATGATCGCAGCCGCCCCTAGGACAACGGCGATGAGTGTCCGCGAGACGAGCGGCCGGCGCGACGGCCGCTCGCGCTCGACGAACAAGGGCTGGGTGGCAGCATGCGTGGACGCGCCATCAGGCACCTCCGGCGGCCGGACTCTGCCGTGGTCATCGGGACGCTGCACAGGTGCGTCCTGAGCCTGCGCGCGCTCGGGTTCCGCAGCGGGTTGGGTCTCACCCATCACCGGAGGCGACGCAGCGGCGCTGTCGTGTTCGTTGTCTGCGGTGTGTTCCATGACCACCAGTGTAGTACGGCCCGGTCGCTTGCGGGCAGGCACGGCACTCGCTATCGTGCAAGCCTGTTCTGACGTTCCACCCGAGAGGAGCAGGCGGCATGCCGAGGTACGACTACCGCTGCACCAGCTGTGACCACGACTACGAAGTCACTCGCTCTATCGGAGAGTCCGGTGACGAGTCCTGCCCGCGGTGCGATTCGCCAGCGAAACGCATCTTCAGCCCGGTCGGAGTCGTGTTCAAGGGGTCGGGCTTTCATAACACGGACTACCGCACGCGGTCCACGTCCGCCGCAGACACTCCGTCCTCTGATGCGCCCGCTGCTTCGCCCGCATGCGGCTCGAACTGCTCGTCGTGTCCCGCCGCTGACGCCTGAGTACGGCCGCCTGTTAGTCACGCCTGACCCAGAAGGGCTCTTCACCGGTCTTGTACACAGTCTCGATGAACCGGACCGTACCTGTGGACGCGTCCATGGCCACCGAATGGGTGCGTGACCCTTTCCCAAAGTACTTCACACCGCGCAGCATCTCACCGTCAGTCACCCCGGTCGCGATGAATGCCGCCTCATCCGTGGCGACGAGGCAGTCCATGTCGAGCACGCCGTCGACATCGCATTTCGACATGCGCTCGGCACGCGCGCGTTCTTCTTCGTTGCGGAACCTGAAGCGCCCCATGAACTGCCCGCCGATGCAGCGCATGGCCGCCGCGGCCAGCACGCCCTCCGGCGCGGCACCGATCCCCATATAGAGGTGGATGCCGGTGCCTTCGATGGCGGTGGCAACAGCGCCGAACACGTCACCGTCCGAGATCAGCCGGATCCTCGCTCCCGCCTGGCGCACCTCGGCGATCAGGTCGTCGTGGCGGTCGCGGTCGAGAATGCACACGACGATGTCCTCGACCGGACGTCCGAGCGCCCGTGCGACACCGCGGACATTCTCAGCGGGTGCAGCGTCGACGTGGATGGCACCGGCCGCTACCGGACCGGTCGCAACCTTCATCATGTAGGTGTCAGGGGCGTTGAGCAGCGTCCCTTTGGGCCCGAAGGCGAGGACGGCGAGGGAGTTCGACTGGCCGTACGCGGTGAGGTTGGTCCCCTCGAGGGGATCGACCGCGATGTCTATCTCCTCCCCGCCCGCACCCACCTTCTCGCCGATGAAGAGCATGGGCGCCTCGTCGCGCTCACCTTCTCCGATGACGATCTCTCCTGATATCTCGAGGTGATTGAATGCCGCGCGCATCGCCTCGACCGCGGCATTGTCGGCAGCGTGCTTGTCGCCCTTCCCCATCCACCTGCCGGCAGCGAGTGCCGCGGCCTCGGTGACTTCTAGCATCTCGACGATTCTCGTCGTGCGCATCTGAATCCTCCTCGATCGAGACGATGTCGATCCCTGCTCAGCCGGTCTTGAGCACCGCCGCGAAGTGGCCGTCGGGCCCGCCGGGGGCGGGCAGCGAACGGAACCAGCCCTGCTCGGTGACGGATGGCTCCCAGCCCTCCGGAAGGGCGTTCGCGACAGACGCGGTAGCGAACCCCCGCCCGCCCTCACCAGCCAGGAATTCCTCCACGACCTGCTGGTTCTCACGCTTGGTCACGGTGCACGTCGAGTACACCACGAAACCTCCCCGTCGGACAAGGCGTGCGGCGTTGAGGAGCATCGCTTCACCGATGACCGCGGTCTGTTCGATGCTCGCGGGGTTCAGACGCCAGCGCTTCTCGGGGTGTCTTCGAAGGGTTCCGAGCCCGGAACAGGGTGCGTCCACGAGCACGACATCCGCAGACCCCGGACCTCCGAGCGTGTCTACGACCGCTGGATCGGTGGTGTCGGTGGTGCGGACGGTGACCCCCGGGACACCCAGATCGCTCATGCGGCGTGCAAGGAGCGCGGTCTTGAACTCGTGGAGGTCTGCGCTCAGTATCTCGCCGACGCCGCCAGTCAGCAGGGACGCAGCCTGCATTACGAGGGTCTTGGTTCCCCGACCGGCGGCGAGCTCGACGGCTCGGCCGCGGGGTCCAGGTGCGGCAAGCGTGGCGACGAACTGAGCGGCCGCATCGGTGACGATGCACCTACCTTCGCGCAGAGCACGACTGCGCACCGCGGCCGCGGATCGGCCGGCATGCAGGCAACCCGCGGGCCCGAAGGGTCGCGCCTCGACCCTCTCCCGATCGAGCTCATCGACGAGATCCTCCATCGAACCACGGAACGGGTTGTGTGCGAGGAATAAGGGAGCCGGCTCGTTGTTCGCCTCCATCATCGATCGGGCGACGGGCCTCCCGAGCTCGTTGACGAGCAGTCGCGCAAGCCATGAGGGGTGTGCGGTGAGGCGTGAGAGCGCATCGAGATCAGTGTCCGGATCACCCCATGGGAACGAGGGCGCGTCTGAGGCGAGACGCCTCAGGACCGCGTTTGCCAGCGATGCCGCCCTCGAGTGGACGGCTCGAACCGCCTCCACCCCCTGGTCGACCGCGACCGCGTGAACGCTCCCGCCGAAGAGCAGCTCGTAGGCTGCAACGCGCAAGGCATCCCGCACCTTGGGGTGGGTGCGGCCCGGACGGTCGATGTAGCGGTCCAGAGCGTCGTCAAGGGTACCTTCGCACGAAAGGACGCCGTAGACGAGACGCGTGGCGTGGGCGGAGTCCCGCTCCTCCAGACCGAGTCCCGGGAGCATGCGCGCGATCGCGTCGTGGCTCCAGGCGTCGCGCCTGCGAATCTCCGTGAGGATGCGAAGCGCGGCGGCGCGCGAAGCCGACAACGTCACGGGGCGGGCTCCCACGACGCCCCGGAACCCAGCCGTGCCCCCCGCGCGAAACATGACCCGTCCATGCAGGAACGGCCCTCGGGGCGGACTTCGTCGAGCACAATGCCTCCGTCGGCGAATCCGAGCACGAGAGCGTCCTTGTCGACCCCGACCTGTCCGGGGCCGGGATTCCTGGTCGCACGCCGCGCGCTCACGATCGTCATGCTCGTCCCGTCCACGCATGCGCGACTCGGCGCGCTTCTCGAGGACGCCCGGAGCCTGCGAAGTGCCTCCTCGACGGTGAGCCCGGGGTGGAGCGCGACGTCGCAACGCGTGATCTTGGCCGCATACGTGGCCCGGGAGTCATCCTGGTCCGTCCATTCGACCGTCGAAGTCAGCAGGCCGTCGAGGACGTGGAGGAGTGCCGTCGCGCCCTGCTCGGCAAGGAGTGCCGTTGCCTTTTCGACACCGAGGTCGTCCAACGCAACCGGGACCTGCAGTGCGTACGGCCCGGTGTCGAGCCCTTCCTCCATACGCATGATCGATACGCCGCTGACCTTCTCTCCGTCGAGGATCGCGCGGTGGACCGGCGCCGCGCCACGGTAGCGCGGGAGCAGTGACGCGTGGATGTTCAGGCAGCCGTATGGCGGCACCTCGAGCACTTCGGGCGGAAGGATCAACCCGTACGCCGCGACGCAGACGACATCGGACTCCAGTGAGCGGAGATGCGCGTGTTCGGCCGCGTCCCGCAATGTCACGGGCTGCCGGACCTCAAGCCCGCGCTCGAGCGCCGCTTCCTTGACCGGTGAGGGGCGAGGAGTCCGGCCGCGACCCGAGGGACGATCGGGCTGGGTGTAGACGCACGCCACGTGATGCGCGTCCGCCAGTGCGTGCAGCGCAGGCACCGCAAACGACGGCGTGCCCATGAACACGACTCTCATGTAACCCCCTCCCGTGATCTAGCCGGCGCTCCGTGTCACCTCGTTGTAGCGTTGGATCGCCGCCTTGCGCTCTTCGGGAGTGGCACGGTCGATGATGAGGACACCGTCGAGATGGTCGATCTCGTGCTGGAGGACTCGGGCAAGAAGGCCGGCGGCCTCGATGCGAACGGGATTCCCGGCGAGGTCGAACGCCTCACAGGTCAGAGATGACGGGCGCTCGATGGGCACTTCGATGCCGGGCAGTGAGAGGCATCCCTCCTCGACGATCTCGGGCTCCCCGGATGTCTCGACAATGCGGGGATTGCACAGGGCGACGAGCCCTTCATCCACGTCGTACACGAGGACACGGCTCATCACGCCCACCTGGGTCGCGGCAAGGCCAACGCCGGGGGCGTCATACATCGCCCGGGCCATCGCCCTAACGAGGTCCTTGAGATCGCGGTCACCGAAGCGTTCCACGTCGGCCGCGTGTTGTTTCAGCGCAGGGTTGGGGTGAGTGAGGATGTCCATGACCGAAAACGGAGCCCTTCATCAAGATGCAGTACTCATGGAGACAGTCGAGCAACTTCCCTGCCGTCATTGTACCCGAGCCCGGCAGGTGCGCAGGGCTATCACATGAGGTCGACGGGGTCGATATCGATGGCCAATGTCGAGGAGGAGGAGGAGGAGCGATGAGTCGCGGCGAGGGCGTCGCGGACCACGGAGGGGACGTCCGCACCCTCGGGCGCTTTGACGAGCACATGCCAGCGGTAGCGGTCCTTGATGCGCGAGAGTGGCGCCGGAACCGGGCCGAGGACTTCCCATGACGCCGGTGCGCTGCCGGTGAGGGCGGCCGCAAGCTCTGCGGTCCGGTCCTTGACCTCCTGTCGGGACGTCGAGGTGACGATCAGGTTGGCCATCCGGCCGTACGGCGGAAAGCCGAGGTCCGCCCTCTCAGCACGCGCGGCGTCGTAGAAGGCCGTAGGATCGTGACGCGCGACCGCGACCACGGCGGGATGCTCCGGCCAGTAGGTCTGGACGATCACGCGGCCCGGGCGCTCACCGCGCCCGGCGCGCCCGGCGACCTGTTCGAGCATCTGGAAGGTTCGCTCCCCCGCACGCAGGTCGGCCAGGTGTAGCGTCGTATCGGCACTGACGACGCCGACGAGCGTGACCTCTGGATAGTCGAGACCCTTGGCGACCATCTGCGTCCCCACGAGCACGGCGGCTTGCGCGGCCTCGAACTCCGCCAGACGGTGTTCGTGCCCGCCTTTGGCGGCCGTGGTGTCGGCATCCATGCGTACCACCGCAAGTCCGGGGACCGCCGACTCGACCTCTGCTGCCACGCGCTGGGTTCCTGCTCCGAAGCGCCGAAGGTACGGGCTGCCGCACTCGGGACATGACGCCGGTGCCCCGGAGCGTGCACCGCAGTGGTGGCACGCGAGTATCCCGCCGGACTCGTGAAAGGTGAGCGAGGTCGAACACCGCGTGCAGCCGGGAACGTGGCCGCATTCCCTGCACAGAAGGAACGAGGCAAACCCCCTGCGATTGAGGAGAAGGACCGCCTTCTCCTGTCGCTGGGCGACTCCCCTGAGCTCCTGTAAGAGCCGGTCAGAGAAGATCGACCGGTTCCCGTTGAGGAACTCCTGTCCCATGTCGACGACCTCGACCACAGGCAACACTCCCCCACCCACGCGCTCCTCGAGGAGGACACGCGCGATCCGCCCCGTCTCGACAGCGTGCAGCGTCTCCATCGACGGAGTGGCGCTTCCGAGCACGAGGGTCGCGGCGCGCATCTCCGCGAGACGAATAGCGACGTCGCGTGCGTGATAACGGGGTGAGGAGGCCTGCTTGTACGATGACTCGTGCTCCTCATCGATGACCACGAGGCCGAGGTCGTGTATCGGTGCGAAGAGCGCCGAGCGCGCGCCGATGACCACGCGCGCGTCACCGCAGGCGATACGATCCCATTGGTCGAGGCGCTCACCGGGCGACAGTCGGCTGTGTAGCACCGCGATATGGTCACCGAACCGCGCTCGGAAGCGTCCGACCGTCTGCGGGGTCAGTGAGATCTCGGGTACCAGAACGATCGCCGACCGCCCGGCGACGAGCACCTCTTCGATCGCGCGCAGGTACACCTCGGTCTTGCCCGAGCCCGTCACCCCGTGGACGACGACGCACGAACCGGGTCCGGCGCCGTCTATGGCCTGCAGCGCGGCGGTCTGTCCCCGGGAGAGCGTCTCGTGCCGCGGAGCCGGACGCTCGTGCATCGCGGGGTCGCGAAAGCGTCTGCGGGCGGTGATACGGACAGCCCCGGCCCGTTCAAGACGTGAAACGATCTGGGAGACGGAGCCGAGTGCCGCGGTGAGCTCGGCGGTCGTGACTGGCCCTGCGCCAAGGGCATCGAGAACTGCACGCTGCCGGTGTGCCGTGGTTCCCGGCAAGAAGGAGTGGCCCTCTACCAGCTCCACCACGCGTTCCTCAACGGAGGCGACGGACGGCTCCTTGAGATGCCACCCGTTCGGGCCCTTCACGACCTCCGGAATGCTGCCGGGCGGCAGGAACAGCCGCACCGCATCCGAAAGCGGCGCTACATACTCGGCGGCGATCCACGCCGCCAGCCGGGCGGCGACCTCGTCGAAGCGCGGTTCACTCACGACGTCGAGGACGGGTTTACGGCCGCGAACTTCGCTGGAGTTAACGACCTCCACCACGTGCCCGACTGCACGGCGGCGTCCGAACTCCACGAGTACGGCACAGCCTACCGCCAGACGTTCCTCGAGCCGGTAGGGAATGTCGTAATCGAAGGCGTCCGTCAGCTGTCTCGAGGGAATATCGAGCGCTATTCGGGCGACTGACACGGCGGGTCCTTCTCGACGGCTGGAGGTTTCGCTCATAGCATACCGAAGGCCACCGACACCACGTGCCGGTGGCCTTCCTTACTCTCATCTCTCATGCCCGAACGACTACACGCCCATCGGGCGCCTAGGAGTCGCCGAGCCCGGCGGCCTCGGCGAGTGCCGCCGCCCGGTCGGTACGCTCCCAGGTGAAGTCCTTGTCCGAGCGGCCGAAGTGTCCGTACGCCGCGGTCTTGCGGTAGATGGGACGTCGCAGGTCCAGGTCCCGGATGATCGCACCCGGTCGCAGGTCGAACACCTGGCCGACGGCCGACTCGATGGCGCTGACCGGGACCTTCTCCGTACCGAATGTCTCGACGAGGACCGAGAGCGGATGCGCTACGCCGATAGCGTACGCCAGCTGGATCTCGCAGCGGTCCGCCAGCCCTGCCGCGACCACGTTCTTTGCGACCCAGCGCGCAGCGTACGCCGCGGAGCGGTCGACCTTCGTGCAGTCCTTGCCCGAGAACGCTCCCCCACCGTGGCGACCCATGCCGCCGTAGGTGTCGACGATGATCTTGCGGCCGGTCAGACCGGTGTCGCCCATGGGTCCACCGATGACGAAGCGGCCGGTGGGGTTCACATAGATGTCCGCCGAGTCGTAGGCGATGCCCTCCACCTCGAAGACCGGCTTGATGACGTGTTCGATGAGGTCGGGCTTGAGAAGCCCCTCGATGTCGACACCGTCCGCGTGCTGCGTCGAGATCAAGATCTTCTCGACAGAGACCGGCTTGCCGTCGACGTAGCGCACGGAGACCTGGGTCTTGCCGTCAGGCCGCAGGTAGTCGAGCACGTCGGCCTTCCGGACGGCGGTGAGGCGCTCAGCCAGTCGGTGGGCAAGGTAGATGGGAAGCGGCATGAGCTGCGAGGTCTCGGTGCAGGCATAGCCGAACATCATGCCCTGGTCGCCTGCGCCGATCAGGTCGAGCGGGTCGCCGTTCATGCCGTGCTGTACTTCGAAGGACTCGTCCACCCCCATGGCGATGTCCGCGCTCTGCTCGTGGATCGTGGTGATGACTCCGCATGTCTCGTAGTCGAAACCGTACTTGGCTCGCGTGTAGCCAATGTCCCGCACGACCTTGCGTACGACTGAGGGGATGTCGACGTAGGCATGCGTCCTTATCTCTCCCGACACGACCACGAGTCCCGTTGTCACGAGGGTCTCACAGGCGACACGAACGTAGTCGGGGCTCGCCTTGGTCCCTGTAGGCGAGCAGAATCCCGCCTCGGCAAGCTCGGCCTCGCGGGCAACGATGGCATCAAGGATGGCGTCGGAGATCTGGTCGCACATCTTGTCAGGATGTCCCTCGGTAACCGACTCGGATGTGAACAGGTACTCGCGATCAGGCATGCGCACTCCTTCTCTCCGTGCCGTCGCCGGCACAACAAAACGGCCCTCGCCTGTTTCGACAAGGGCCTCGCTCGTGCCTCGGCGCGACCGCGCGGCACGGTATGCCCTCATCTTCCAGGCTGTTACACCTGCCGAGATGTGGCACCGTGCGCTCGTTTCAGCGTCGGTTGCCGGGGCTTCGCGGGGCTCGGTCCCTCCACCCTCTGCGGCCGTCTCGCGGCCGCCTCTTGATGAGCACGGAAACGGTATCACGAAGTAGCCACCTTGCATAGCTGCCTACGCTTCAGCTGCGGATGACGTGCGGCGCGTGGAAGAGTGCCCCGCCGCACGGTAGGATAGGCACACTCTGTCCAACGTCTCGAGGAGCCCTCCGTGCCCGAGTCCGTCCGCGTACGTTTCGCCCCGAGCCCAACCGGCCACCTGCACATCGGCGGTGCCCGTACGGCCATCTACAACTGGGCCTTCGCTCGTCGACACGGTGGCGCGTTCGTGTTGCGCATCGACGACACCGACCCCGAGCGCTCCACTGATGAGAACGTCCGCGCCATCCTGTCGTCGCTGCGCTGGCTCGGCCTCGATTGGGACGAGGGCCCCGAGGCAGGCGGCGATCATGGCCCCTATTTCCAGACCGAACGGGCGGACTCCTACCGGGACGCACTTGCCCGTCTGAAGGCCTCCGACGCAGTCTACCCGTGCTTCTGCGCACCTGAAGAGCTTGCGGCCAAACGAGAGGAAGCCCGTGCCGGCGGCGGGTTCGCGGGCTACGGCCGGACATGCCGCCGACTCGACCCCGCAGTCGCGTCGGATCGGGTCGCTGCGGGCGAGCCTCATGCCTGGCGGCTCAGGGTCCCCGATGATCGCGGGGACATCGTCTTCGCCGATGCGGTTCGTGGAGAGAGCGTGTTTCGCGCCGAGGTGATGGACGACTTCGTTATCGCTCGCTCGGATGGCACACCGACGTACAACTTCGCGACGGTCGTCGACGACATCGGGATGGAGATCACTCACGTCATCCGCGGGGACGACCACCTGTCCAACACGCCGCGGCAGATTCTCGTGTTCGAGGCCCTGGATGCCCAGGTCCCCGTCTTCGCACACCTGTCGATGATCTGGGGCCCGGATGGCAAACGGCTGTCCAAGCGTCACGGAGCGACATCCGTCGAGGCCTACCGGGAACTCGGCTATCTCCCGGAAGCGTTGGTCAACTACCTGGCGCTACTCGGCTGGTCCCTCGATGACAAGACGACTGTCATCGACCGCGAGACCCTGGCTGCGGCGTTCTCGCTCGAGCGTGTGTCGAAGAACCCTGCGATCTTCGACGCCGAGAAGCTTGACTGGCTCAACGGTGTCTATCTTCGTGAACTTCCCCCCGCGGCATACGTGGACCGGATGCTGCCGTGGCTCGTCGACGCCGGCCTGCTCACCGCAGAGGAAGGCGCCGCGCGCCGCGAGTGGCTTTCCGAGCTCGCCCCCCTCGTCGCGGAGCGTGCGAAGCGTCTCGATGAGATCGTGCCGATGGTGGCATTCCTGTTTGACGAAGAAGTCACCATCGACGCAGGCTCCCGTTCGAAAGCCCTGGAAAAGGAGGGCGTTTCCAAGGCCCTTGACGCTGCCGCGTCTGTTCTAGGCGACATCGGCGAATTCACCCCGGCGGCGATCGAGGAGGCGCTGAGATCCGTCCCTGAGGCCGTCGGCGTGAAGCCGAAGCTGGTGTTCCAGGGGGTCCGCGTGGCCGTGTCGGGTTCCACGGTGAGCCCGCCGCTCTTCGAGTCCCTCGCGCTGCTGGGCAAGGAACGCTCCATTGCGCGGATTCTCGCTGCTCGTAGGACCCTTCAGGGCTAGTCTGCGAGCCTGCGGTGCGGGTTGACACTCACGCAGTCGCCTCGTAACATAGCGACCCGCGCCCTGGCATCGTAGGTGCGTACTGGGGTGTGGTGTAATTGGCAACACGTCGGATTCTGGTTCCGAAGTCTCTAGGTTCGAGTCCTAGCACCCCAGCCAGAACGGCCCGTTGGTCTAGCGGTGAGGACGCCGCCCTCTCAAGGCGGAAATCACGGGTTCGAATCCCGTACGGGCTACCAGAGGCCATCGGAGGCCCCGCGCAGAGTACTGCGCGGGGCCTCCTGCGTTCGGAGTCCCAGATCGCTCTCGAGTTGTGGTTCTCGGCGACCCACGTGCGCCCTGCCCGCCTGCCGCTGTGCTATTCTCTGCCTCCATGAGCGAGAATGCTGCATCATCACCCCAGCGAAGCGACTTCATCCGTGAGATCGTCGCCTCCGATTTGCGTGAAGGCCGCCATGAATCGGTCATCACGCGCTTCCCGCCCGAGCCGAACGGCTACCTGCACATCGGGCACGCCAAATCGATCTGTCTGAACTTCGGCATTGCCGCGGAGTTCGGCGGCCGGTGCCACCTCAGGTTCGACGACACCAACCCCGTCAAGGAAGAGCAGGAGTACATCGACTCCATCGAGGAGGACGTGCGCTGGCTCGGGTTCGACTGGGGCGAGCACTTCTACTTCGCATCCGACTACTTCGAGCAGCTCTACGAGTGGGCGGTCCACCTGATCAGGGCCGGCAAGGCGTACGTGGACGACCTGTCCGCCGAGGAGATACGGGAGTATCGGGGCACGCTGACCGAGCCAGGGCGTGAGAGCCCGTGGCGGAGCCGCCCGGCCGAGGAGAACCTCGACCTCTTCGAACGGATGCGCGCCGGCCAGTTCCCGAACGGCTCGCGCGTTCTGCGTGCCAAGATAGACATGGCTTCACCGAACATCAACTTCCGCGACCCGGTGATGTATCGCATCCTGCACACCGCTCACCCGCGTACGGGAGACGCGTGGTGCATCTACCCGTCATACGACTTCGCACACGGCCAGTCCGACGCGATCGAGCACATCACGCACTCTATCTGCACACTCGAGTTCCAGGACCATCGCCCGCTCTACGACTGGTTCATAGAGAACCTGCCCGTTCCCTCACGCCCGCGCCAGTACGAGTTCGCCCGGCTGAACCTCACGCATACCGTGCTCTCGAAGCGCGCCCTTCTCCGTCTTGTGAACGAGGGGCACGTCAGGGGCTGGGATGATCCCCGCATGCCGACGATATCGGCGCTGCGCCGCCGTGGATTCCCCGCCGAGGGCATCCGGGAGTTCGCCGCGATGATCGGTGTGGCACGGGCTGACAGCGTGGTCGATGTCGAGATGCTCTACCATGCCGTTCGCGACGTGCTCAACCGCGTTGCCGAGCGCCGGTTCGCGGTACTGAACCCGCTGAAGGTAGTCATCGAGAACTACCCGGAGGGCGAGGTCGAGGAGATCGAGGTCCTTAACAACCCCGAGGACCCCTCAGCCGGAACGCGGCTCGTGCCCTTCACGCGCGAACTCTGGATCGAGCGCGAGGACTTCATGGAGGAGCCGCCGAAGAAGTTCTTCCGCCTTGCTCCCGGCCGGGAGGTGCGCCTGCGCTCGGCATACTTCGTGACCTGCACGCAGATTGTCAAGGATGCCAACGGCGAGGTCATCGAGCTGCGCTGCACCTACGACCCGGACACCCGTGGTGGCAGCGCTCCGGACGGCCGTCGGCCGAAGGCGACGCTGCACTGGCTCTCGGCCACGCATGCCGTGCCCGCCGAGGTGCGACTCTACGACCACCTTTTCGCCAGCCCCTACCCTGGCGCAGACGGCGCGGATCTGTTCGAGGATCTCAACCCCGAGTCGGAGGCCGTGCTGGCCGAGTGCTTCGTCGAACGTTCGCTGCTCGACGTGCCTGTCGGACAGACCGTCCAGTTCGAGCGGCTCGGCTACTTCTGCCCGGATTCGGACTCCGCGCCGGGCTCGCCGGTCTTCAACAGGACGCTCACCCTGAAGGACACGTGGGCGAAGCTACAGGCCCAGGGGCGCCACGTCTGAGCCGATCGAGCTGGCGCTCCGCCTGAAATGGCCCACTCCCTGCTAGAATGTGAGATGGAGTGGGCCGGGTGGTCGCGCGGGTCTGTATGGCTCGTGAGGAAAGTCCGGACTCCACAGGGCAGGGTGCCTGCTAACGGCAGGGCGGGGCGACCCGACGGAAAGTGCCACAGAAAAGAAGACTCCCCCGCATACCGCGGAGGAAAAGCTGAAACGGTGCGGTAAGAGCGCACCAGCGTCGCGGCAACGCGGCGGCTTGGCAAACCCCACCCGGAGCAAGGGCGAATAGGAGCGGTCAAGGCCGGCCCGGCCGTCGCTCGGGTTAGCCCGCACGAGGCCGCGAGCGATCGTGGTCCCAGATAAATGACCATCCCCGACAGAATCCGGCTTACAGGCCCACTCCGCCGGAACGCACAACGGGAGCGGCCGTCGGGCCGCTCCCGTTACTTCTTCCAGGCACGTATGTCAGATCGACTTCCACTGGAACGACCCGCAGTTCGAAGGGTCGCTCTCGTCCTTCTTCGGACACGTGTTGAGGTAGATGCAGTCCTCACAGGTCAGCTCGGTGAGATCCGAAGTCCCCGGCTCATACGCTTTGGCGGGTTCTTCGGGAGGTGCAGGATCGAGTTCCGGCTCGATCTCAGCAGCAGCCTCGGGCGAGGTTGACGCGGCGGGTTCGGAGGGCTCGGGCGCCGCGGGGACACTCGGCACGATCTCCTCGAGATCGGCAAGGAGGCCCGAGACCTCGTCCGGAAGGTCTTCCTCCTCCGGGGTGGGCTGGTCGGCGGGCGACGGCTCAGGGACATCTTCCGTCGGGTCGACCTCGTCCGGCACCTCTCCCGGTTCGAGAGCTTCGGGTTCGGGCTGCCCGGTCTCGAATGCTTCAGGCTCGAGCATCTCGGCCTCGGGGACTTCCGGTTCGACACCGGCCCGGACATCGGCCTCAGCCACCTCAACCGGCGCTACTGCGGCCTCGTCCGGTTCGGCCTTCGGGCTCTCGGCCTGGGCATGCTCCGTGACGTCCGGAGCCTCGGCGACATCCCACGGCCAGCTCTGCACCGGCTGCTGTTCGCCGAATGACTCCTCTACCGGCATATCGTCGACGTAGGGAGGGATCTCGGATTCATTGAGTCCGAGGACAGCTTCGGCGATCGCAGCCTCCACCTCGATGACGGCGGCCTCAGGGCTCTCCGTCGTGTCGGCAGCCGGTGTGCTCTCCTCGTGAGCGGGTCCGGAGACAGGAGCTTCCGATGTCACGGCGCCACCGGAAGGCTCTTCCGGAGCCGGTGCGACGATGAGGACAGGCATCGCGGCATCAAGGTCGACGACGAATACCTCGTCGGCACCGATGCCTTCGCCGGCCGAGAGGCGCGAGACCTCGCCGAGTGCCTCGGCCCGTGTCTGAAAGACGCTCGAGACGATCAGTGCAACGGATTCACCATCGCGGCGGAGCAGGCAGAAACCCATCGCGTGTACCTCACATGTCCTCGGTAGCCGAGCGTCCCGCGCTTCCCATGCTAGAACCCACGTCAGCGTGCGGCAACCGACGCACGTTCACAGTGAAGGTCGTCACACCTCCCTCCCGACTCGGTGACCTGCGTCACAACTCCCCCGCTCTCAACGCCTTCAATCTGCGGATGTTCTCCTCGTCTTTGAACGGGACCTGACCCGGCATCTCCGTCACAGCGGACACCTCCGCGAGCTCCGGGCGGTCCAGCATCGCCGCGAAGCCAACGAGGCCGATCGTGCCGTCACCGATCCAGGCGTGACGGTCCCGGCGCGAGCCGAGATCGAACATGCAGTCATTGGCGTGAACGAGACCCAGCGTCCCCCCGCCGCATGCGTCATCGATCTCGGCCAGCAGCCGGGCCCATGCCGCGTCGTCGGAGACCTCGATGCCCGACGCGTGGGCGTGACAGGTGTCCAGGCACACGCCGACGAGCGACCGATACTCCCCGCATCGTTCGATCACCCGGCCGATGGCACCCACAGTCCGGCCGTACAGCGCCCCGCCGCCTGCGGTGTTCTCGAGGAGCAGCCGTGTCGGGATGTCCGGGGCCTCCCCCGCCATCTCGAAGGCCCGTCGGATGCCGGTGGCGATGCGCTCGGCCGCCACGTCCGACTCGCCTGTCGGATGCGTGCCGAGGTGTGTAGCGACACCGTCGGCGCCGAGGACGCGGCCCCGCACTAGCTCATCAGCCAACGCCGTAACCGAGCGTTCCCACTGCAGGTCGTCGACGGACGCAAGGTTGATGAGATACGCCGTGTGGGTGAAGACCTCGCGAATCTCCGCGCGCTCCCGGGCCTCGGCGAATGCGTGTGCCGCTTGCGGGTCGAGCGGACGACCCTGCCACTGGCGCGGGCTCTTCGCGAACACCTGCAGGCACTCCGACCCGACCGACGCGGCGTACTCCGCCGCTCGCACGAGTCCTTTCGCGACCGAGACGTGGGCACCGACGTACACGGGACTCCTTCCAGGACGACCCGTCCGATTCTAGCCGAAGCACGCGCACCCCCCGCGCGGGTACACTGTGATGCCATGGAGAGCAATCCCGCGACAACTCCCCCTTCGTGGCGAGGAAAGGCCGTTCTTCACGTCGACATGGACGCCTTCTTCGCCGCGGTCGAGCAGCTGGACCACCCCGAATGGAGAGGGCTGCCCGTGATCGTGGGTGGTGATCCGTCCCGCCGCGGCGTCGTCGCGGCTGCATCCTACGAAGCCCGCCGCTTCGGCGTCAGGTCGGCGATGCCCGCAGCACGGGCAGCCGCGTTGTGTCCCGATGCCGTGTGGGCCCGTCCCCGCGCCGAGCGCTACCGCGAACTCTCCCGAAGCGTGCGCGCCATCTTCGAGGCCGTCACGCCTCACGTGCAGCCGACCTCGATCGATGAGGCCTATCTTGACGTGACTCCCGGAGAGCACGGAGGACTTGATCCTGTCGTGGTTGCCCACGGTATCCAGGGGGACGTCGACGCACTGGGTCTGTCGTGCTCCATCGGCGTGGCGACGAACAAGACCGTCGCGAAGATCGCATCAGACCGCGATAAGCCGCATGGCATCACGGTCGTGCGTCCGGGCGAGGAGGCGGCTTTCCTCGGCCGGTTGCCGGCAAATCTGATGCCCGGCATCGGGTCCGTGACCGCATCGCGCCTCCGACGCCTCGGTGTCGTGACCATGAGCGACCTCGCCGCCCTCGACGAGGCAACGGCTCGCGAGGTGGTCGGTTCCTGGGGACCGGAGCTAGTCGGGCGCGCGCGCGGGATCGACGTGCGCAGCGTGCGGGAAAGCCCTCCTGCGAAGTCGGTGTCCAACGAGCGCACCTTTGCCGCTGACGCACACGCTGCCGCTGAGGTCCGCGCCACCATCTCGGCGCTCACCGAGAAGGTGGCCGGCCGGCTGCGCGACAATGGCCTCGCAGGCAGGACGATCACCCTCAAGATCCGCTACGGGGACTTCTCGACCCGCACGGTCAGGCGCACCCTACCCGCCCCGACCCATGCGCGCGAACCGCTGCTCGAAACCGCCTTGGACCTGCTGCACACGGTCTGGTCGCCCGGGGTGGGTGTCCGGCTGCTCGGTGTCGGTGTGAGCGGATTTGAGGACCGGGCCGTTCAGATGAACCTCTTCGAGGGCGAACCTGCGCCAGACCGTGCTGCGGAACGGCTCGCGGAGAGTATCGATGCTGTCCGTAGGCGCTTCGGTTCGCGTGCAGTCGTGCACGGCCGCACGCAGGCGCCCGACACCGCCACACCTTCACACCTCCCCGGTGATCCCACGGAAGATGGCCTCCCGTGAGCAGGAGTATCCGACAGCCACTGGTCTCCTGCGCAATACTGGCCGGTGTCGTGCTCGCCGCTATGCTGGGGGGCTGCACCGGGGACTCCGGCGACCAGGCCCCTTCGCCCGCACCACAGCCCGCTCCCCCTCCGGTCGTGGCCGAGCCCGGCCTGTACGAACGTGACGGCGGCGCGGTGGGCGCAGTGGGCGTGCTTGCCCGTCTGGAAGGCCAGAACGGCTCCTGGGCCGTTGTAGGAGTCGCCGACACCCAGACGGCCCAGAGCTTCGTCGTCGCAGTCGTCGAGGGCGTTGAGGGGCTCGGTGTCAACCTCGCGGCGTACCGGGGTCGTTACGTGGAGATACGCGGGACGCCTGTCGAAGAGGGCACACCCGCCTCCGAGACGCCTGTCATCCGTGCCCAGTCCATCGAGGTGATCGTCGAGGACGATCCGGACGACCCGGTGTTCTGACGCCGTCAAACGGCTGGGCCTTCGGCGTGCTCCCAGGACTCCTCCTCGGCAGCTCCCGCCCCGCCGAGTGACGGACCCATCGGCCCGCTCGGCACTCCGCGGCGCAACCGCACCGGCGTACCCGATGCGGTGCGCACCGTGTAGGGCGCGACCGACTCCGCGACGATGGCAAGCCCGCGCTCGTGGTTGTTCTGTAACGTGCCTTCGACGAGGTAGCAGCGGTGCTTGACGATGGTCTCACCCGCCCGCTCGAGCACATCTTCAAAGACGACGACGTCGAGCAGCCCGGTCGCGTCCTCGAGGGTCAGGAAGCACGTGCGCTTGCCCGAGCGGGTGCGCGGCGTCTGGGCACGCTCGCGCACGCCGCACACGCGTACCTTCGTGCGGTCGGGCAGCGCGGGAAGCTCGCGCGCGAACGTCACGCCGCGCGTGCGCAAGTCGCTCTCGGCAAGTTCGAGCGGATGGCAGGTGAGGGAGAGGCCGATGAGCTCGAGCTCGGCCGAGAGGCGGCGGACCGGCGACCACCCGCTCACGTGTGAGACGTCCTCGACCGGACGCACCGGACCCGGAGCGAGCATGAGCACGTCGTCGCCGGCCCCACCCTCCCGCGCGACCGTCGCCTTGACCTCGGGTAGGAGTGCGAGCATCTCGTCGCGAGTCGGCGGGCGGCCCGCCTCGCTCAGACCCAGACCGTCGAACGCTCCGATGCGGATGAGGCTCTCGGCAGCCTGGGTCTCGGCGCGCGTGCGGCGCATAAAGTCGGCGAGGTCGCGGAAGAGGCGTACCGTCCGCTCGCGCTCGATCGCCGCGAGGAGGCGCGCGGTCATCTGGTGCACGTCGCGCAGCCCTACGCGGATGGCCCGGCCCGCGTCGGTGACGGTGTAGCGCTCGCGCGACTCGTTCACGTGGGGCGCGAGGAGTTCTATCCCGTGACGGCGGGCATCGTTGGCGACAAGACGCGGGGTGTAGAACCCCATAGGCTCGTTGTTGAGGATGGCGGCGGCGAACTCGGCCGGGTAGTACGTGCGCAGCCACGCGCTCGCATAGGAGACCACCGCGAAACATGCCGCGTGCGCCTTGTTGAAGCCGTAGGCGGCGAACCCCTCGAGCTGACGGAACACCTCGGCCGCCACATCCTCGTCGACCCCTCGTGCGAGCGCCCGTTCGATGAAATGTCTGCGAATGCGCGCCATCTCCGCCCGGCTGCGTCCCTTCGTCATTGCGCGGCGCAACGAGTCGGCTTCGGCGAGATCGAACCCGGCCACGGCACGGGCGACGAGGAGCACCTGCTCCTGGTAGACGATGACGCCGTAGGAGTCGGCGAGCACGTCGGCCATCCCGGGGTGCGGGACGCTCACCTCCTCGATCCCATGGCGCCGGCGGATGAACGGCGTGATCATCTCGGCCTCGAGCGGGCCGGGCCTGAAGAGCGAGATCGCCGCGATGACGTCGTCGAAGCGCTCGGCGCGCAACCGCGTGTTGAGGTTTCGCTGTCCGCTGCTCTCGAGCTGGAAAACACCGACCGTGTCCGCGCTCGCGATGGTCTCGTAGACACGTGGGTCGTCGGGCACGAGGTCGAATGGCTCGGGAACGGCATCTTCACCAAGCCGCTCCCGGATGAGCGCGATCGTCTCGGTGATGGCCGAGTGCATCCGCAACCCTAAGATGTCCATCTTCACGAGGCCGAGCGCCTCGACGTCGTCCTTGTCGTACTGCGAGACCACCACGCCCTTGGCCGCCCACTGCAGCGGCGTCCAGGTGTCGATGGGCTCGCGCGTGATGATGAACCCTCCGAGGTGCGTGCCAAGGTGCATCGGGCAGGAGTCGAGCTGCTCGGCGATCTCGAGGACGTGCGTGTAGCGAGGTTCGCGCAGCGGGTGGCTCCGGCACTCGGGGTAGGTCGCGAGCACCTCGCGCAGCCGGTGTGCCGAGACCCAGGGCAGGTGGCGCGAAAGCGCGTTCACCTCGTCGATCCCGGAGCCGAAGGCGCGCGCCGCGGTGCGCACGGCCGAGCGCGCGGTCATCGTGTTGACGGTCGCTATCATCGCGACATGCTCGCTGCCGAACCTGCGGTAGATGAACTCGATGACCTCGTCACGCCTCGCCGAGTCGAAGTCTACGTCGATGTCGGGCATCTGGCGGCGTGCCGGGTTCAAGAACCGCTCGAAGAGCAGGTCGTAGGCGACCGGGTCGGCACCGGTAATCCCGAGCACGTACGAGACGATCGAGTCCCCCGCGCTCCCTCGTCCCGAGTAGCGGATGCCCTGCTCGCGGGCGAAGTCGACGATCTCCTTGACCACGAGGAAGTACTCCGGGAACCCGAGTTCCTCGATGATGGCAAGCTCGTGCTGGAGCCGGGCAACCGCGGCCGAGGTCACCGGCCGGTAGCGCTCCTCCAGCCCACGCCAGGCTGCCTTGGAGAGTACCGAGTACGGTGTCTCGCCGCGGGGGATGTCGGCAGCCGGGAAGTGGAACTCGCCGAGGCCGAGATCGAGATCGCAGCGCTCGGCAATCTCGAGGGTGGCGTCGCATGCCTGCGGATAGGCGGCGAACAGCCGCCGCATCTCGGCGGGAGGCTTGAGCCAGAGCTCTGCGTTGGGACGTGCGTAGGGACCCGGCAGCCGCATGCGCGCCGAGGCGGCCGAGAGCACGTCGTGCAGGCGAAAGGACTCGGCCCGCACGTAGTGGACGTTGTTGGTCGCCACCACCGGCAGCCCGCACGACCCGGCGAGAGACGCGAGGGTTGCGACGTAGCGGGAGGCATCGGGCGTGAGGTGGTGCGTGAGTTCGACGTAGAAGTCACCGGACGCGAAGCATCCGGCGAGGCGCGTGAGCGCGCGACGGGCCCGTGCGAGATCTGCGGCACGCACCGCCGCACCGACCTCTCCGCACGAACAGCCGCTCAGTGCGATGATCCCCTCAGAACAGCGCGCGAGGTCTGCGAGCGTGACGACGCTCGGGTCACCGTGTGAACGCACGTGGGTGCGTGCGAGAAGTCGGCAGAGATTGCGGTAGCCGACGATATCTTTCGCAAGCAGCGTGAGGTGGAACCCCGCCCCTGCGGCTCGGCCGAACCCGACTGGCGCCGGCAGCGCAAGGCGCTCCTCGGGCGGCAGGTCGCACTCCTCCCCGCTCACCCCGGCACTCTCGATAACCACCTCGGCTCCGACGATCGGCCTGATATCCGCCTCTTTGGCGGCACGGTAGAAGCGCAGCGCGCCGTAGAGCCCCTGGTGGTCGGTAAGCGCAAGCGCATCCATGCCGAGCTCACCCGCGCGTCCGATCAGTTCGTCGAGAGCGGCCGCACCGTCACCGAAGCTGAAGTGCGAGTGCACGTGCAGGTGAACGAAGGACTCTCCCACCGGGACTCCTTCAGTCCTGCATGCCGAGGAGGAGCCACGTTCCCGTCAGGCGATCGAACGCAAGGTCGTACGTTCCGCCGTTTCGTTCGAGCACCCTCCAGCAGCGCTGGCTGATCTGGCGCTCGGCATCCCACCAGGCGTGCTCGACCGCCCATGCCTGTACGACCGAGACCACGTCGTAGCGGTGCCCCCGCCAGGCGAACGTCTCCGGCGAGAGTGTCGAGGCATCCCAGGAGACGGTGACCGGCTCGCCGACCCTGCGGCCGAGCCCGCCGTCACCCGGGCGCCTGAGCTCCGAGGCGCGCACGATCCACGGCGTCGCCAGCAGGTCGCGCACGACCGGCCGGAGCCCTTCAGCCGCGTCGAACAGGTCGAGCGGACGCCCGTCGGGAAGCGGAACGTACTGTTTGATTGCGGCGTTGCGACCCACGGGAGACCTTCCGTCAACGAGGGAGTCGAGAATATCGAACATCTGTTCGATATTCAAGGTACGCGACACCTCTGACAGGATCGGCGAACTCCCCTACCCGATGACCCGCTCCAGCAGCGGCAGCGTCTGCGCGAAGAACGTCCCGACAGCCAGGGCCGTCCCGATCGTGATGGCCACGACCAGGCCCGCCCGCCGCCGCCCCAGAACGCTGCCGAGCACGGCGATGGTCGATATGCACGGGACTGCGAGCGTGTTAACGAGGGCGTAGACGAAGATGTCGGCGCTGCTCATGAACGCGGTGAGGTCGGCCGCCTCCTGTCCCATGCTCGCTATCGCGAGCGTGACGAGCAGCTGCAGCGCGAACTCCTTGCGCAACACCCCGAAGAGCAACGTCAGGCCGGCCACCGACGGCAGCCCGAGCAGCCCCACGACGACAGGATCGAGCGGCGTCGTGAGACTCCAGAGCCAGCCGGTCTCGTACAAGCCGCCCAGCACGATCCCACCGATGACGACGAGCGGTACCACGACGACCACGAACTCGAGGAACTGACTCCACGACTTGCGTGCGGCCACGGACAGGCTCGGGGTACGAAAGTCGAACATCTCCATGACGAGCCCGCGCGTCTGCCCGGGCACTTTCCACGCCATCAGCCGGCCCGCCGTCACCGCGACGAGCATCGTCACTGCGTAGACGCCGAGCGCCGGACCGATGCCGACGTAATGGCCCACAGCGCCGAGAATCACGGCGGTCCGCGCGCTGCAGGGCACGAAGGAGACGAGCGTCGCTCCGATGAAGCGTTCGCGATCGGTCGACAGGACCCTCGTCGCAAGGACCGCCGGCACACTGCATCCTGCACCGGCTACGAGCGGAATGACCGCTCTGCCGTGCAAGCCGAGCCGGTGCATCATGTTGTCCGCGAGGAAGGCGACCGCGTTGAGATAACCGCTGTCTTCGAGCAGACCGAGCAGGAAGTAGAACGTTAGGATGTAGGGCAAGCCGATGCCGAGCGCTGCCTCGATCCCCGAGTCCAGTCCCCACAGGAGCGTCCGGCCGAGCGCGCCCTGTCCGAACAACGTCGCGACGACCATCTGGATCACCGGGGACACAAAGGTCGCCCAAAACGATGAGAACAGACCCGCTAGGAGCTCCCCGACGAAGAATAGGAGAAGGAAGATCGAGCCGAGGGCAGCAATGAGCATCGGGATCCCTGTCAGCGGCGAGGTCGCGAGGCGTTCCCATGGGATGCGACGGGGAGACTGCGTGCGCCGGACGCATCCTGCGCCCACCTCCGTGGCAAGGCGATGCCGCTCGCGCTGCAACGCAACAGTCACCCGTTCCCCTGCCAGGTGTTCGAACGCCGAGCGCGCCTCGGCGGCCACTCTGAGCAGGCCGGGGTCCTTCACCGCCGCCACGACGTCGGCGCGGCCTTCGAGAAGCTGCATGGCAAGCGCGCGTCCTTCGAGACAGAGCGCGACGCCGCCGTGGCGTTCGGCGGTCGCCACAAGCGGGGAGATAATGTTCTCCACCTGTCGGCTGTACCGGTGGATCGGCGTGGGCAACGGCGGCGGTTCCTGAGCGACCGCGAGCGCCGCCTCCATGAGTTCGCTGATCCCGTGGCCGGTGGTGGCGACCGTCTCCACCGGCGGCGCTCCCGTCGTTGCCGCGAGCGCCGCCAGATCGACGCCGACGCCACAGCGCTGTGCCACATCTACGAGATTGACCGCCAGTACGACCGGTAGGCCGAGGTCGAGCACCTCGAGTGCGAGAGAGAGGTTGCGCTCCATGTGAGCCGCGTCGACCACCACGATCGTCGCGTCAGGACGCAAGTCGAGGAGCGCCCGTCGCGTCGTGGTCGAGACCTCGGTCGTATCGTCGAGGCCATAGGTGCCCGGAAGGTCGATGAGACTGACGACCCGTCCGTCGATCTCGGTACGGCCGACGTTGACGTCGACGGTCTTGCCTGCGTAGTGGGCGGTGACGACATCCTGACCGGTGACCCGGTTGAACAACGTGGACTTGCCGACGTTGGGGCTCCCGGCGAGTGCGATGAGCGTCTCAGGACGCCCGGCGGGGAACAGATCGGAGGGTACGGGCCCGTCGCAGGTCTGCATCAGGGACCGCTGTCAGTCTCTGCCGCGGTCCCCGGCAGAAACGAGTATCCGCTCGGCGATGTCACGCCCGAGCGCATAGGTCGTCCCGTTCACCTCGATGAGCAGTGGCCCCTTGAACGGCGCCACCTCGCAGACGCGAACCGCAGTACCCGGGTACATCCCCAGGGACCCCAGGTACGTCAGCATCGCCTCGTCCTCCTCGGAGACCTGGACGATCTCGGAGGTCCGTCCGCTCTCGATATCGCACAGCGGTACGCCCTCCACTGTGGCTATTTCGCCTCCAGCGGTGGGTATCGGGTGACCATGCGGGCAGACCTCCGGGTTGTCGAGGTACGTCTCGAGCGCCTCCATGACCCGCGGCGACAGCGCGTGCTCGAGGCGGCACGCGTCTTCGTGGGCCTCTTCCCAGGCAAGACCGAGGACGTCGACGAGGAATCGCTCTGCAAGCCGGTGACGCCGGATGATGTCCACTGCGAGCCGTTCCCCATCGGGAGTGAGCACCACGTCTCCGTCGGGCCTCCTGATGAGGTCCCGTGACTCCAGTCGCTTCAGCGTCGCTGTCACCGTCGGACCCGACACCCCGAGCGCCTCAGCGATCGGGGTCGGACGTACCGGTCCGCGCTCGGCCAGTTTGTAGATGGTCTCCAGGTACTCCTCGAGGGTCTCGGACGGCATGCTGCACCTCCGGTGACGTGGGGTGACTCGGGATCGAAGACGTCGTTAGTCTATCCTAAGGCACCCGATGCTACAACGCGAGGCACGTGTTTGTCCCCTGCGACGGTTCGATTGCAGGACGGACCGTTCACACGCTGTAACGTACCGCTCGGCGACCGTCTCATGCCGCCGGTCACTAAGTTGGGAAACCCGTCGAAATCCTATTGACGTCCACCGGGGGCACCGGTAACGTGACGGTTGTCCCGAGAAGTCGGACCTGGCGAGTACCGAAAGGTCGTGTACCAGTAGCCGCCGGCGGAGGACCGTGAGGATGGGCTCGGCGCGAGTTGGCCCCGGACGAGCGGGATTCCAATGGAGGGAAATGGGAAGCGGCGGAGTAGGCGCAACGTGGGCGAGGTTTCTCGGGACACTTCTATGTACTGAGCCGAATCAACTCTGGCCGGGTTCCCCCGCCTGGCCGCGGTAGGCGATCCTGGCGATCGGCGACTCCCAGACCGCGACTTCCGAGACCACGACCTCGTCTCCCGCTGTTGTCGAGAGCTGTTCGAAGATCACCCGGGCCAGATTCTCCGCCGTAGGGTTGAGCTCGTCAAACGGCGCCACCTCGTTGAGGAACGCATGATCGAACGGCGCGAGCACGGCCGCCAGGTCTTCCTTCAGGCGCTTGAAGTCGTAGACGATCCCGACTTCATCGAGGTGCTCGCCGCGGACCGTGACCTCAACATCCCAGGTATGGCCGTGCAGTTTGCGACACTCTCCCGGATACCCGAGAAGCGCGTGGGCTGCATCGAAATGTCCTTTGACCGTCAGCTCGTACACTCCGCGACCTCCTAGAACAACGTTCCCTGATCGTCTGGGGCATCGCACTCCCCGATCACATCGCCCACGTCTGCCCGGGCATCCATCGCCTGGTTCGCAAGACGGTCCGCCTCGACGTTGCGCTCACGCCTGACGTGCACGAACCGCACGCTCTCGAAATGGCGAACCAACCGCTGGGCCTGTGTGAACAGGTTCTTGAGCCCGGCGTTCTTGACGCGGTAGCGACCCGTCATCTGCCTGACGATGAGTTCGCTGTCCATGCGGACCTCGAGGTCCCGGCAGCCGTGCTCCCGGGCGGCGCGCAGGCCGCGCACAAGTGCGTCGTACTCGGCCTGGTTGTTGGTGGCATGTCCGATGAAGTGGCCCGCCGCGCGCAGCGTCGACCCGGAGGCGTTCAGCAACAGATACCCCGAGCCTGCCGGCCCCGGATTGCCGCGGGAACCGCCATCGGTGTACAGGACGCAGTCCCGCGTGCTACCCGGCATCGTCGGCGCCCCGGACGACCAGGAGCCGTCTGCAGTTCGGACAGATCCCGATGTCGGGGCCGTCGCGCAGTTCGCGGACGCGCTCCGCAGGCAGCTCGATCCGGCAGGCGGAGCATGCGACGTCGAGGAGTCGGGCCGCACCGATGCCTCCCTTGGCTTCAGCAGCCGTCTCGTACTTCGCGAACAGGTGGCCCCCGAGGGCTGCAGCCAACTTACCGCGGGTCTTGTTGCGTTCCTCGAGATGCGCCTGCACTTCGCCGCCCTTCTCCTGGTAGGCGGCGATGAGCTCCGACTCCCTCGCGGCGAGGCGCTCCAGGGCGACATCGATCCTAGCGACTTGCTCCCGGGCCTTCTCAGCACGCTCCATGAGGGAGATCGTCTCGTTGTCGAGCTTGTCCTCACGCCGTTTCAGCGCATCCATCTCGCGCGACAGGTTGTGCACCTCTTTGGGGTTGGTGACCTGCCCGCTGTCGAGAGTCGCCTGGACAGCTGCGATCTTCTCATCGACACTCGCGACTTCATCGTTGTTGGCGGCAATCGCGCGGTCGAGCCGGTGGACAAGTTCCTCCCCCTTGGCCCTCAACTGCTGGACCTCAACCGTCTTGTGGCGTGTCTCAAGGATCGCGCGCTTCTCCGGCATTTCCTCGAGCTGCTTGGTAGCGCGCCTGATCTCGAGATCGCACTCCTGGAGCGCAAGCAGGGCAGCAGGCTGGTCCATCATTCACTCCTCACGGCGTCCACCACGCGGCCGCCGGCGAATCGACCAGGACAGATGCTGGGTCGAGACCGGGTGTCGCCCTGACAGCCTCGGCAAGCACGGGCACGAGCGGCCACTCCGAGATGTCGTGCCCGATCTCGATGATGCCGAGACCCGCCTCGGATGCGGCCTGCGCGTCATGATAACGCACCTCGCCGGCGACCAGGACATCCGCGCGCGCCCGCAATGCCGACGCAATCAGCGATCCGGCAGAGCCGGACGCAGTAGCCACGCGTGCGACCGGAACGCCGGGCTCTCCCCATACACGCGGGGTGATGCCGAAGGCGACCGAGGTCGCTGCGGCGAACTCGCCAAGAGTCGTCGGAGTGGGAAGTTCGCTGACGCGCCCCATGCGCGCCGACCCACGCGCGATCGTCGCGTTGGCGACGACGATGAGCGGTTCCTCGTACGGGTGGGCGCCGCGTGCCGCAGCCACCACCGCGGCCGCACGTGCGGGTGGGGTGACCATCTCGACGCGGACCTCGCCGGCGGCTGCGGCCTGTCCAGCCGTTCCCGTGAAGGGGTCGGAGGTCGCAGCAGGCGTGAACCGTCCGGTGCCCTCGACAGAGAACGAGCACTCGCGATACTCGCCGATCCTCCCCGCGCCGGCTGCCGCCATCGCCCGCGTGACTACCCCTCTGTGGTCGGACGGGACGTACGCAGTCACCATGACAACCGGCAGCGGGGCGTCTTCGAGTGGCTCCCCCTCGTCCAGTCCGAGCGTGCGTGCGAGAGCGCCTGCGCCCGCAGGTGCCCGGTCGAGGTTGGTGTGGGCGCAGATCAGTGCGACGCCGAACCGAACCGCGTCGAATGTCACCCCGGCCGCTTCCGGGACCATCCGGTCCGCAGGGACCAGGAACGCCGGGTGATGTGTGACGAGCACCCCCGCCCCGGTCTCAGCGGCCCGGCTGAGGGCGTCGCGTGTGGGATCCAGTGAGACGAGAACGGTTCCAGCCTGAGCGCTGGAATCGCCGGCAAGCAGTCCCACAGCGTCCCAGGCCTCTGCCCATTCGGGTGGGAAGGCCTCGTGCACGGCGCTCAACACGTCGCCGACAGTCACGCTCACAGCGGCACCTCCCGCATCTCCCTGGCCTGGTAGTAGACGATGGCGTCGTATCCCGCTCGGGCAAGTGCCGCGCGCACTTGGTCCAGGCCGAGGCCGACCTCCGAGGGGGTGTGGGCGTCCGATCCTGTGGTGGCGGGCACGCCGGCCCTGCGAAACGCAGCGAGCAGGGCGTCCGAGGGGTATATCTCGGCGCAGGGCTTGCGCAGCCCCGCGGAAGAGACCTCGATCGCCACGCCTGCGTCGGCGACGGCTGCGGCCACATGATCGTAGAGCGAGGTGAGATTGCCGGGGGGCACATGGCCGAACTTCTTCACGAGGTCCGGGTGTGCCATGACATCGAAGAGACCACTCGCGGCCGCTTGCGTGAACGCCTCGAAGTACTCATGCCAGGCGTCTGCGACGTCGCGCACCGACCACTCGTCGATGAGCCGGGGGTCGTCGAACGCCCAGTCCTGCAGGAAGTGCACGGAACCGAGAACGACGTCGAAGGGGTGTTCAGCGACAGCGCACGCAGTCGCAGCCCGGTGTGCGGGCACCCAGTCGGCTTCGATGCCGAGAAGGACAACGGGGGCGGTAGAGGCACGGGCAAGATCGAGAATCTCGCGGACGTACCCGGGAAGCTCCCACGGACGCATCGCGTACTCGCCGTCGGGGTCGTAACCGTCCGGAAGCGCAAGGTGATCGGTGAAGGCGATGACGTCGAGACCGACTTCGCGTGCGGCTGCCAGGTACTCGGGGGCCGAGCCATCGGCATGTCCGCAACGGGAGGTGTGCATGTGCACGTCTATGAGCATGTGTTCGTACTCACCACTCCCCCGCCGACGACACGTTCACCCGTGTAGCATACGACAGCCTGGCCCGGCGCGATGCGGGCCACCGGGCGATCGAACTCCACACTCAACCCTTCAGCGGTGCGCACAGCCCGTGCAGGAACCGGCATGGCCCGGTAGCGGACCACCGCATCGACGGCCGTATCAGGCCCCGCGCGCCATACCACATCGGTGAGTTGGACACACGAGATCTCGTCGGGACAACCGGACACGACCACGACGACGTTGGTCCGGGCATCGATCGCCGAGACGTACCACGGCCCGCCCGCAAGCCCGAGACCCTTGCGCTGGCCAGTAGTGTAGTAGGCGATACCCCGGTGAGTGCCGAGCCGCTTGCCTCGGGCGTCGAGAATCGGCCCGGGAGTGGCCGCCGCCACGCACCGCCCGGCAACGAACGCGCCTGCCTCGTCCGGAACGAAGCAGACCTCCTGGCTCTCCGGACGCCCGGCGCTCGGTAGCGACAGTCGAAGCGCCTCCTCGCGAATCTCGTCCTTGGTCGCCACTCCCAGCGGGAAGAGCACGTGGCTGATGGCCGGCTCGGTCAGCCGGTACAGGAAGTAGGACTGGTCCTTGGCCCGGTCCAGGCCCCGCTCGAGCCACCGACTGCCTTCCGCATCTGAGATGATCCGGGCGTAGTGCCCGGTTGCGAGCGCATCGGCTCCCTGGGTGCGCGCTTTGGCGAGCAGCGCCGCGAACTTCAGGCGGTCGTTGCAGTCGATGCAAGGATTCGGGGTGAGCCCCGAAGCGTACGCCGAGACGAACCCTTCCACGACCTCTCGATCGAAGATGTCGCGCATATTCAGCGTGTAGTGCTCGATGCCGAGTAGATCACACACGCGTCGCGCGCTTCTCACGGCATCGGTGGAGCAACACCGTCCGGGCTCGTCGCCCTCGGGTAGGAGTTGCATCGTCACACCGGTCACGCGGTGTCCGGTCTGCACGAGGCGCGCTGCGGCGACCGAGGAGTCCACGCCGCCGCTCATCGCCACCCAGGTGTTCGACACGGCGTGGCGCTACTCCTCGGGAATGTCGCAGGCCTCGTCGTGCTCTTCGGCGTGCGGATCGAAATCGGGGTCGTCGTGGGCGATGGTGCCGATCGCAATGGGGTCCCGCCCGTGACGCACGAGGTAGTCGTCGACCGCCTTCTTCAGGCCGTCAGTGGCCAGCACGCTGCAGTGCATCTTGGCGGGCGGCAGACCGCCGAGCTCGTCGGCGACCTGCTTCTTGGTGATCGATACCGCCTCTTCGAGCGTCATGCCACGGGCCATCTCGGTCACGATGGAGCTCGTCGCGATGGCCGCACCGCATCCGAGCGTCTGGAACCTGATGTCGCCGATGCGGTCGTCGTCGACCTTTATCGAGATCTTCATGACGTCACCGCACGTGGGGTTGCCGACCTCTCCGACACCATCGGCATCCTCGAGGACGCCGACATTGCGCGGATTGTTGAAGTGGTCCATAACCTTGTCGCTGTAGAGCACGGGGCGTTCCTCCCTCGCATATGGGCGCGAAGCCCTTCATCGGTGGTCGCTAGCGTGCGCCGGACCCGAACATCCTGTCGTACAGAGGCGACATGGCCCTGAGCCTTTCGACGATCGGCGGGAAGACCTCGAGGAAGTACTCGACGTCCTCGGCTGTCGTGAAGCGCCCCACCGATACCCGGACCGAGCCGTGCGCAAGCTCGGCCGGACAGCCGATGGACAGCAGGACATGGCTCGGCTCGAGACTCCCCGACGAGCACGCCGACCCGGTTGATACCGCCACACCCTTGGCGTCGAGCTGGAGGAGCATCGCCTCCCCCTCGACCCCCTTGATGATGAGATGAGCGATGTTCGGGAGCCGTTCGGGGTAACTCGCACTCTCCACCGTGTTCTCGATGGTACCGGTGACTCCCTCAACGATACGGTCGCGCAGACCCGACAGGCGCACGTCTTCTTCGTCCATCTCGGCGAGCATGATCTCGAGCGCTGTGGCGAACCCGACGGCCCCGGAGACGTTCTGAGTACCCGAGCGCTTCTTGAACTCCTGGCCACCACCCCGTATGAGCGGTGCGAACCCGGTTCCGCGCTTGAGATACAGCACCCCGATGCCCTTGGGCCCGTAGATCTTGTGTCCCGAGAACGAGGCGGCATCAACCCCCAGTTCGGCGACGTTGAACGGCACCTTCCCGAGCGTCTGTGCGGCATCCGTGTGGAACAGGGCGCCGCGCTCGCGGGCGACCGCGGCCAGTTCGCGCACGGGCTGCAGGGTGCCGATCTCGTTGTTGCCATGCATGACCGACACGAGCGCGGTCTCGTCGCTCACGGTGGCACGCAGATCGTCGGGATCGACGTAGCCCTCGGGCCGGGGCGTCAAGTACGTCACCTCATACCCCGACTTCTCGAGGAAGTGCGCCGGTTCGAGAACTGCATGGTGCTCGAACGCGGACACGATGATGTGACGTCGCGACGCCGGCGTCCGAGCGACGATCCCCACAAGCGCGGCGTTGTCCGATTCGGTCCCTCCGCCAGTGAAGAGGACCTCGTTGGGCGTAGCGGCCCCGATGGCAGCGGCCACCCGCTCGCGCGCTGACTCGAGCGCCGTATAGGCCTCCCGTCCGCGCCTGTACAGGCTGTTCGGATTGCCCCACACGTCGGTGAAGTACGGAAGCATGGCCTCGACGACCCGCTCATCGACGGGTGTGGTGGCTGCATAGTCGAGGTACACGTCGTGAGTCTCCATCAGCTCCCTACTTCCCGCCGGCTGCCGAATCGCCGGTCGCGTCGAGTACTTCCTGTGCCTGCGCGAGCGAAGCGAGCGTCGTCGAGCCGAGTACCTCACGAACGGCCTGCGTCGCACGGTCCCACACGCCGGAGGCCGCGCACGAGTCTCCCCGCCCACACAGCGCCGCCCGCTCTCCGTCGCACACCGTCGGGCGAAGCGAGCCCTCCAGCGCTTCGACGATGTCGAGAACGTTAACGTCGCCGGGGTCACGCTCCAGGACGAACCCCCCTCTCGCGCCGCGGACGGCACTCACCAGGCCGGCCTTCCTCAGCCCGACGAAGAGCTGCTCCAGGTACTTCGCCGGTATGCCCTGACGGTCAGAGATCTCCCGTGCACTGACCGGGCCCGCCTCGGCGCGGCATGCGAGGTCTATCATCGCAAGCAAGCCGTACTCGCTCTTGGCGGTGAGTCGCATGGTCGAACCGAGCCCTTCGCAGAAATCCCTACCAAAACAGTATGATTTCTGAAGATAGACCGGCCTCACGGGGGTGTCAAGAGGCCTCACACGAGCTGTTTCTGTACACGTGGATATCACTCAGTCCGCAAGGTACCGAGCGCGAAGCCGACGTCTACACCGCCCGCAGGGGACAGGAAGGCGGCCGCCATGGCCGCAGGGTCGGGGGCGTTGGCGGACGCGACCTTCAGCAGCTTCAGGTCGCTCAGAGTCACAACGCGAAAGGACGTGTGCAGCCCCCGGGCGTGGATCGCGGTCAGGAGGGATGGAACCGCGGCGCGGTCCGACGCGATCAGCAGTACCGACGCGGGCGACTCCGCCGACGCGAGGACGACGTCGTTGAGCTTCGCGACCATGTGTGCGGCCGCTGCGGGCGTCGGCGTGCGAACGAGGATGCGGGTGTGAATCAGCGGTGTGGCGGGGGGTTGCCAGCGACCGCCCGGCAGGACGTCGAAGCCGAGCCCGGAGGCAACGGCGTCGGCCTCGAGCCGGAACTGCGTGCGCAGTCTCGACTCGGCCTCCTCCTCGGTGCCCGGCACCGGCAGGAGCAGATCGGGTGCCGCTTCTACCAGCAGGTCGGGTTGCGCCTGCTCAGCAGGCATATGGCCCGTGCCTGTCTCGCGCTTGTCAAACCCGAGCGCCTCGGCGGCGTCCATGGTCAGAATCTCGGCGAGCCTTCGATTCCTCACGGCAAGCTTGACGCCGAACACCTCGAGCACGGTCGTCCGCTCGTCCTGTCCATGGGGCGTACGGCCGTCCGCTGTTGCCATCGTGACTCCTCCGTAGCCGGGCCGCTCGCGGGTCGTGCACCGGTCCATTCTATCCGACCGAAGAGCGGACCGGGGGCGCCACTCGGCGGCTTGCACACGCCGCTCGTCGAATCGAACGTACCTTCCCTTGTTGCGAATGGGTACCTCTGATACTGTGTGACACCCGCCTTCCGAGGCGGCGAGGAGACCATCGGTCCACGGCTGACAGCCACAGGGTGGCGAGAGCCCACTGGACACGGAGGAAGCCCCGACCATCAGGCCGGGGCTTCCTGGTTTCTCGGGCGAGCGTGGCTACGAGAGGGCCTTGCTCAGGTTCGCCATCTCGATCGCTCCGAGTGCTGCGTCCCAGCCTTTGTTGCCGGCCTTCGTGCCCGCCCGCTCGACGGCCTGCTCGATCGTGTCGGCCGTGATGACCCCGAACATGACCGGGACACCGGTATCGAGCGATGCCGCGGCAACGCCCTTGGAGACCTCTGCGGCGACGTAGTCGAAGTGCGGCGTCCCGCCGCGAATGATGACCCCCAGCGCGACCACCGCGTCGTACCTGCCCGATGACGCCATCTGCTTGGCGACAAGCGGGATCTCGAATCCACCCGGCACCCAAGCGACGTCAACGTCGTCGGCTGCCACGCCGTGACGTCCGAGCGCATCCTGCGCGCCCGACAGGAGCCGGCCTGAGAGCAGCTCGTTGAACCGGCTGACGACGATACCGACTCTCAGCCCGGTCCCGATCAGATTGCCTTCGTACGTTGCCATCACGCATCTTCTCCTTCCGTGGCCGCTTCGTCCGGAAGGACGAGCGTGTGCGCCATCTTCTCGCGTTTCGTCTGCAGATATGCACGGTTCGAATCGCACGCCGGCACCTCGAGCGGAACCTGCTCGGTCACGCGTAACCCGTACCCTTCGAGTCCCACGATCTTCGTCGGGTTGTTGGTCATCAGACGCATCGATGTCAGGCCGAGGTCCACGAGGATCTGTGCGCCGATGCCGTAGTCGCGCAGATCGGGTGCGAACCCGAGTGCTTCGTTCGCCTCCACCGTGTCAGCCCCGGCCTCCTGCAACTCGTAGGCCCTCAGCTTGTTGGCGAGCCCGATGCCCCTGCCCTCGTGGCCGACGATGTAGAGGACCACTCCCCTGCCGGCCTCCTGTACGCGACGCATGGCCTCTTCGAGCTGAGCGCCACAGTCGCACCTCAGGCTGTGGAAGACGTCCCCGGTGAGGCATTCGGAGTGCACGCGCACCAACACGTCGCTCTGCCCCGCTACATCGCCTGCCACGAGCGCGATGTGGGTGGACCCGTCGACCCTGGACGTGTAGCCGTGCGCCGTGAAACGTCCGTAGCGGGTCGGGAGATCGACCGTGGAGCTGCGCTCGACGAGGCGCTCCGTGCGCCGCCTGAACCGGATGACGTCGGCGACTGTCACCATGGCAAGCCCGTGTTCGCGCGCGAACTCCTCCAGCTGCGGTCGCCGGGCCATACTCCCGTCCGGATTCATGATCTCGCAAATCACTCCCGCCGGGTACAGCCCGGCGAGTCTCGCAAGGTCCACCGCGGTCTCTGTGTGCCCCGCTCGCTCAAGGACGCCACCAGGCTTCGCTCGCAGCGGGAACACGTGTCCCGGCATCGAGATGTCATCGGAGACGGTGTCCGGGTCGATCGCCGCACGAACGGTGGCGGCACGGTCCGCCGCGGAGATGCCGGTCGAGATGCGGCCCTTCGCTCCGATGGAGACGTGGAACGCCGTTCCCTGTTCGGAGGTGTTCGTCTGGGTCATCGGTGGGATGCGCAGCTCATCGAGGCGCTCACCCGTCATCGGGAGACAGATCAGGCCGCGCCCGTGCGTGGCCATGAAGTTGATCGCCTCCGGTGACACCTTCTCGGCAGCCATGACGAGGTCTCCCTCGTTCTCGCGGGACTCGTCGTCAACCACGATGACCAGTCGGCCAGCGGCGATGTCGGCGATGGCCCGTTCGACCGCTGCGAACACAGGGGTGTCCTCGGTCAGTGTGCCCATCATCGTCCCTCAGCCAGATCGCGCAGCATATCACCGAGGCCGCGGCGTCCGGGCCGCAGCGGCTCGTCGTCGATGCCGGCGTACAGCTCGACGAAGCGCTTCACGTACTTGGCCATCATGTCGACCTCCACGTTGACCCGCGCACCCGCAGGCTTCGAGCCGAGCGTGGTCGCGGACTCTGTGTGGGGCACGACAGCCGCGCTGAAGCCGTCGGGTCTCGTCTGGGCGATCGTGAGTGAGATGCCGTCGACGGCGATCGAGCCCTTCGGGACCACGTACTCCATCAGCTCGCGCGGCAGCGAGAACTGGTACATCGCCGAGTTCCCCGCTGGGTGACGCATGACGAGCGTCCCGATGGCATCGACATGGCCCGTGACTATGTGCCCGCCGAGCCGGTCCGAGAGTCGTAGCGCGCGCTCGAGGTTGACCTTCGAACCCTGCCGGAGGTCGGCCAGCGTAGTCCTGGAGAGCGTCTCCGAGCTCACATCAGCCATGAACGCGCCCCTGATGAACTTCGCGACCGTCAGGCACGCACCGTCCACGGCTATCGAGTCGCCGATGGCCATGTCACGCCCGAACTCCGGCGCGTAGACCTCCAGGCGCATCCCGGTGGAAACTCGTTCGGTTCTGGTGATGATGCCCTCAGACTCGACCAGTCCGGTGAACATCTGCTCTACCCCTCCTCTCCCGGCGCGCCATGCGCCTGCGACCCGGCTCGCCGCCACACAGTGACGGCGTCATCTCCAACGACGGCGGCCTCGACCGCCCTCATCCGACTGTCGGCCTCCGTCGGGACCGTACCCCCGAGCAGCGGAACCCCGCCCTCCCCGAATACCTTCCCCGCGTGGATGAGCACAACCTCGTCGATCAGGTCCTCGGCCCAGAATGCGGCGAGCAGGCTCGGGCCGGCCTCCACCAGGACCGACGCACATCCGTACCCGGCAAGAGCGCGCACAGCGCCCCTCAGGCCCTCTGGTGCCGCATACGACAGGCGCACCGTCTGCGGGGGCAGCCCGTGGTCGATCGACGCCTCCTCGGGCACGAGGAGTGCCGAGGGCCCCCGTCCGTCTGCGAACAGGGACGCGGATGACACATCGGCCGTGCGCGCCAACACGACCCTCAGCGGCTGACGCTGTGCGTCGGAGCCGTCCCGATCGCGTACCGTGAGCGCGGGATCGTCGACGAGCGCCGTTGCGGCGCCGATGAGGACGGCGTCAGCACGCGAGCGTAGTGTCATTGTGATGTCGCTCGACGCCGCACTGGAGATCTGCGTCCGACTCCCCCGGACTGCACTGACGCGCCCGTCGAGGGTGCAGGCGACCTTGACCGTCACCCATGGGGACGACCTGCCGACGAGCGAGAGCCATCCCACGTTGAGCGCCGCGAATGGCGATGGATCACTGGCGAAGGAGACCTCGATCCCCGCGGACCGAAGCAGATCGGCGCCTCCACGGGCTGTCTCGGAGGGGTCGGGCATGCCGATGACCACACGGGTAACCCCTGCCGCCACGAGCGCCTCTGTACACGGAGGGGTGCGTCCGTGGTGGGCACAGGGCTCCAGGGTCACGTAGACGGTCGAACCACGCGCCGCATCGCCAGCGGCCTGCAGCGCGACGACCTCCGCGTGGGGCCCGCCTGCGCGCTCGTGCCAGCCCTCTCCCACGACGCGGCCGGCCGAGACGACGACACATCCCACCACGGGGTTCGGCGAGGTCGTGCCCATGCCCCGCAGCGCCAGTTCCCTGGCACGCCGGAGATGTGGGTCGGTGATCGATGAGGAATCGTCAGTGAACAGACGCATGTCTGCGCTAAGCCCTTCCTTCTCCCATCCAGACTCTCACTGTCGGCCCCGGGAATCCTCCGGGTCTGCCCCGTATGGGGGCTCGCGGGCTATCACCGCCGGTGGGGACTTTCACCCCGCCCTGAAGAAAGACGCTGCTAGTGTACTACATGACCCGCTCGGCTGCCTCCCGGATCCCGTTCATCGCTGCAACCGGGTCAGGCTGACAGAAGATGGCGCTGCCCGCCACGAGGCAGCGGGCTCCCTCTGCAACCACGAGAGGCGCCGTCGACGGATCGATACCGCCGTCGACCTGGATGAGCGGAGACGCGCCTTCCTCGGCGCACAGCTCGGCCAGCCGACGCACGCGCTCAGTGGACCGCGTGATGAACGACTGACCGCCGAATCCCGGGTTCACGCTCATGACAAGGACCATGTCGACCTCGCCGAGGACCTCGCGCACGGCCTCGACCGGTGTGCCCGGGTTGATACTTACGCCCGCGTGGGCACCCTCGGCCTTGATCTTCTGGACGACGCGGTGCAGATGGTCGCAGGCCTCGGCATGCACGGTCACCCAGTCGGCGCCGGCGTCGAGATACCACCCGACGGTCGCATCGGCGTTATCGATCATCAGGTGGACGTCGAGCGGCACGGTTGAGACCCGCTTGAGGGCCTTCACGACCGGGGGCCCCATGGTGAGGTTGGGAACGAAGTGCCCGTCCATCACGTCGACGTGGACGAAATCCGCGCCGCCCTCCTGGATGAGGCGGACGGCAGCCCCGAGGTCGGTGAAGTCGGCGGACAGGATCGACGGTGCGATCAACACGCGTTCGGGCATCTTCAGGCCGCCTCCCTACAGTCCGCTCAGGTCCATTCCGTGCAGCTCGTCAGTCGCCTCGCGCCCCATCAGGGCGTCCACGGCATTCTCGACACCGGTCCGGCCTTCGACGATATCGCGCACGAGATGCGTTATCGGCATCTCGAGTGCCTGACGCGTGCCGAGTTCGTCGACGGTCGCGCAGGACACCGCGCCCTCAGCCACCATGTGGGTGTCCGCTTCGAACTGCGCGACACTGCCGCCTCTGGCCAGGCACTCGCCGAGCCCGCGGTTGCGGCTATGCCGGGAGGTGCATGTCGCGATCAGATCACCCATCCCCGCAAGTCCCATATACGTGAGCGGGTTGGCGCCTTCCCGACGGCCGAGGCGGGTCATCTCGGCAAGTCCGCGCGTCATGAGCGCGGCCTTCGCGTTATCGCCGAATCCGAGCCCGTCGGAGATGCCGGCCGCGACTGCGATCACGTTCTTGGAGGCGCCTGCGAGTTCGACACCCACGACGTCGCTGTTGGTGTACGCACGGAACGTGGGAGTGTTGAACAGCTCGCGCAGTTCGAGACCCACCGCCACGTCGTAGGCAGCGAGAACCGTCGCTGACGGGATGCCGCGCGAGACCTCCTCCGCGTGGTTGGGGCCGGACAGCACGGCCAGGCGCGTCGTGGAGTCGAGGACCTCTGCGAGCACCTCGGTCATGCGCAGGAGCGAACCGCGCTCGAGGCCCTTCGCGAGACTCACCACCGCCGCCCGGCCGTCCCAGACCTCGGCGAGAGCCTGGGCGGTGGTGCGCATAGCCTGGGAAGGCGTGGCGATGACCAGTACGTCGGCACCGCTCACGGCCTCTTCGAGGTCGGCTGTCGCCCGTACCGCTTCGGGAAGACGGACCTCGCTCAGGTAGCGGGGGTTGCGGCCGTCCCTCGCCATGCCGTCGACGACCTCCCGGTTGCGCGCCCATAGCGCAGTCGGAACGTTCTTCGATCCCAGCACGCATGCGATCCCGGTGCCCCAGGAGCCCGCTCCGATGACGGCAACGCTTCTCACCGTGCGTCCCTCCCGTCGGCGTCGGTCCCGGTCTTCCTGAAGCTTATCTTAGCCTCTTCACCGCGCAGGATGCGTCCGATGTTGGAGCGGTGACGCCAGATGACGAGCGACGCGGCGACGAAAGAGAAGATGACGAGTGCCGTGCGATCGCCGTACAGCAACAACACGAGCACGGGGAACTGCAGGGCGATGACGACCGATCCGAGGCTCACCATCCGTGACACTGCGATGACGGCGATGAAGGTCAGCAGCAGGATCGGCCACGCCTTGGGGGTTACGAGAAGCAGCGCCCCCGCCGCCGTCGCAACCCCTTTCCCGCCGGCGAACCTGAGGTACGGCGAGTAGGTATGGCCGAGTACCGCGAAGAACGACGCGCCGATCAGCACCCAGTCCTGTGCGACGGCACCGAGCTCCGACGGTGTCCAGAGGAGCGCTGTCGCTGCGGCAGCGACACCCTTGAGCAAGTCGAGGACGAGGACCGCGATCGCCGCCTTCACACCAAGAACGCGCATCGTGTTGGTCGCTCCCGCGTTACCCGAACCGTGCTCGCGCACGTCGATGCGATAGAACACGCGACCGACTATCACCGAGAACGGGATCGCGCCCACGAGATACGAGGCCGCGAGGATGAGCGCCACCTGCAGCGCCGCCGGCATCCGGTCAGTCCTTCTTCCTGAATCTCAGCATGATCGGCGTCCCCTCGAAGTCGAACTCCTGCCTGAGGCGGTTCTCCACATAGCGGCGGAAGTTTTCGTCGGCCAGTGTCGGGTGGTTGGCGAAGAAGGTGAACTCCGGCGGTGCGGTGCGTGTCTGGGTCACGTAGTGGACCCGCAGCGTGCGGGCCCCCTTGCTCACCGTATGGCCGAAGTCGCGCATCTCGGTGAGGAGCCTGTTGAGGGCGCTCGTCGGTATCTCCTGCGTGTAGTTCTGCCACACCGTGGCCAGGGCCTGAAAGATGCGGTGGACCTTCGCGCCGGTGAGCGCACTGATCCTCACCACCGGAGCGTATGAGACGAAGCCGAGCCCGTCCTCGAGCTGATAGGTCAGCTCCTCGCGCCATTCCTCGTCAGTCACGAGGTCCCACTTGTTGAGGAGCAGTATCAGACCGCAGCCTCGTTCGGCCGCGAACCGCGCGACCCGCTGGTCCTGGTCGGTGATGCCCAATGTGGCATCGATGACGAGCAGTGCTACCTCGGCGTTGTCGATAGCCCGCATCGCGCGGACGAAACCATAGTACTCGACATCGGCGTCGATCTTGGCCTTGCGGCGGATGCCTGCGGTGTCGATGAAGCGATAGTGCCTACCTTCGCGCTCGATGACCACGTCCAGAGCGTCGCGCGTCGTACCCGCGACCTCGCTCACGATGGCTCGCTCCGCTCCGACGAGCCGGTTCAGCAGAGAGGACTTCCCGGCATTCGGCTTGCCGATGATGGCGACGTCGATGGTATCGGACTCGACGACGGGGCGCGGCTCCGGCAGGGCCTCCACGACCGCGTCGAGAAGGTCACCCGTCCCGTGGCCATGGGTGGCCGAGACCGGCCAGGGCTGTCCGAGCCCGAGCGACCAGAACTCGTGGATCTGGTCGTCACGTCCGGGAGTGTCCATCTTGTTGACGACGAGGAAGACCGGGACGTCCGCCCGCTTGAGCTTGCGTGCCACCTCTTCGTCGCCCGCGGTGACTCCGGTCGACCCGTCGACCAGCACTATGACGACGTCGGACTCCTCGGTCGCCACGAGAGCCTGCGCGGTGATTGACTCGGCGAACGGGTCGTCTTTCGCGCTCTCGATACCGCCCGTGTCGATCAGCATGAACTCGCGTCCGTTCCACTCGGCGCGATGGTAGCTCCGGTCGCGCGTGACTCCACGCGCCTCATGGACGATGGCGTCGCCGGTCTGCGCGATCCGGTTGACGAGTGTGGACTTGCCGACGTTGGGGCGGCCGACCACGGCGACGATGGGGAGTGCCATCCCTGCTCCTGGTGGTGGTAGCGGTGTGTGCGACACCTGGTCTTGCGGCACTACAGGATAGCAGAGAGAAGCCCGTCGGCATCGGAGGCGATCACATCGACGCTCGCCCCTGCGCGCTCACCGATGTCGGCGAGTGTCATGCCGTCGAGCGTCAGTCCGTCGGCGTTGAGCATCGCATCGGGTACGAGGTAGAGCGATTCGGGGCCGCGGTCCCGAATCGCACTGACAACATCGGAGCCGGTGAGCAGCCCCGCGACCGAGACGTTGCCGCCGAAGAAGTCGTTGGCGACCGGCAGCAGCGCGCATGCACCATCGAGTGAATGCGATTCCAACAGACGCTGGAGGAAGGGGGCGAACAGCGTGCCCGTCAGCACCATGGGTCGCCCGCCCGCGTCTGCGACACGCGCGTCCCGCACACGCTCGCCGGGGACCAGTTCGCTGAAGCGGTCCGCGAACACCCGGACGAGACCGATACCGTTCTCGTACTGCGGGAACCCGTCGTAGCGCTGGGCGGGAGGAAGTGGCCTGCGTGCGTTGAGGTAGAACTCGTCGGCGGCGTGGACCCACGAAATGCCGTCGCGCTCGAAGAGGGCGTCCCGCCAGGGGTCAAGCTGATCGAGCACCCGTTGGGCGGCCAGCGTGGACTCGTACGACGACGAGAATCTGGCCTGATGTTTCGTGTAGCCGAGCGGCACGACGCCCACCGACAGGATCCCCTCGCGCTCCGCCAGCCACCCGAGCGTCCTCTCAAGCTCCTCCCCGTCGTTCGCGCCCGGTACGAGGACGATCTGGACGTGCATCTCGATGCCGGCACCGAGAAGCTCGTCGACAACCCGCAGCGTGCGATCGTCCCGTGCGCATACGAGCGATGCACGGACATCGGGCGAGACCGCGTGCAGCGATACGTAGAGCGGAGAGAGGTGCTGTTCGACGATGCGCCCGACGTCCGTATCGTCGACATTGGTCAGCGTCACGAAGTTCCCCTGCAGAAATGAGAGGCGGTAGTCGTCGTCCCTGACGTAGAGTGCCGGGCGGAGCCCCGGGGGGAGTTGTGCCATGAAGCAGAACGCACACGCGTTGCGGCAGGTGCGGACCCCGTCGAACAGGACGTCGGTGAAGTCGAGACCCCACCGCTCATCTGGTCTTCGGGTCATCACTGCCGTGCGATGCGTCGTACCGGTGCGGACCTCGACGTTCACCGAGGGTCCGTCCGCCTCCCACCGCCAGTCGATGACGTCACGAAGCGGCCGTTCGTTCACCCGGACGATGACATCCCCGGCCGAAAGGCCGGCCCGCTCCGCCGTTCCGCCGGGCTCAACGAAGGCGACACAGGCACCGCCGGACTGGTCGACGTCGAGGCCGTATGTCGCGGCGTCGCTCATCTCAGCCGAGCGATTCGACTGCCTCGATGACGCCGGCCATCTGCGCGTCGGGTGTCGAAGCGCCCGCCGTCACGCCGACCACGGACGCTCCCTCGAACCAGCCGGGATCGAGCTCTGCCGCGGTCTCCACGTGATGGGTGCGGGGATTCGCACGACTACATATCTCGGCCAGCCGGGTCGTGTTGCCTGAGTTGTGCCCCCCGACGACCACCATCACGTCGACCTCGCTCGCAAGCTCCTCGGCGGAGAGCTGGCGCTTGGCCGTTGCCGAACAGATGGTGTTGAAGACCCGAAGCTCGGCAACGCGCGGCAACACGGCCTGTACGACAGCAGCCAGTCGGTCTGCAGACTGCGTTGTCTGAACGACGATGCCGATGCGGCGGTTCGAGAAATGCTCGGGCAGCTCGTCCGGCTGTTGGACGATTATGGCGTTACCGCCGGCATGAGCGGCGATGCCCTCGACCTCGGGGTGGTCGGCCTCTCCGACGATGATGACCGCGTAGCCCTCGGCCTTCAGCTCGCGGGCCGCCTCGTGCGCCTTGCTGACGAACGGACACGTGGCGTCGACCACGTCGAGCCCCTTGCCGCGGGCGGCATCGATGATGGCCGGGTCCACACCGTGGGACCGTATGACCAGCGTACCGTCGGTGGCCTCGTCGAGGCAGCCCGCCACCTCGACGCCACGTTTCCTGAGTGCGGCAACGGCCTGCGGATTGTGGATCAGAGGGCCGAGTGTGCGCACGAGTCGCCCGCTTCCGGCTGCCTCTTCGGCGAGCTCGAGTGCACGTTCGACTCCGTAGCACACCCCTGCGTACCGCGCGACACGTATCTGCAACTCAGGCCTCCATCGCTTCAGTGCGGGCGGTGGCGATCCGGCGCATCACCTCGCGGGTCATCAGGTCGACGCGCTCCTTGCGGCCCGCTGCCGGCACGTCCTCGGGGTGCACCGGCTCGGCGAACCTGAACGTCACCCGCGGGAATCGGGGGATGCGCGCCCCACGAGGCAGGGCGCGCTCGGTCCCCGCGATCCCGACCGGCACGATGGGCACACCGGCTCTCAGCGCGATGAAGGCGACGCCCTCGCTTGCCTCGCCGAGCTTGCCCGAGTCGGAGTCCTGACGCGTCCCTTCGGGGAAGATCCCCACGAGCTGGCCGGATTGCAGCAGTGTCGTCGCACGCACGAGCGCGGCACGGTCCGGGGCTCCCCGGTGCACGGGGAAGGCAAGCAGCCAGTCGAGCGCCGCCCCCAGCGGTCGGAACTCCCACAGCTCGACCTTCGCCATGAAGTGCACGGGGCGCGGTGCACCACACCACAGGAGGACCGGGTCGAGGTAGGAGACGTGGTTGCCCGCGAGTACCGCACCGCCCTCGGGGATGTTCTCCGTGCCGATGAAGCGCGTGCGGTACGCGGCCAACACGAGGCGGCCGAGGGTCGCCCGGAGCGTCCGCGTCAGACCCATGCTCATCCGAGCCGCCGTTCAACGAGTTCAGCGACGGTCTCGACGACCTGCTCGATCGTCAGGCCCGTTGTGTCTATCACCGTGGCGTCCGCTGCTGCCGAAAGCGGTGCGGCCTCGCGTGAGGTGTCAGCATGGTCGCGACGCGTGATCCCCTCCCGGACGTCGTCCTCCCCCACGGCGTGACCGCGTTCGGTCATCTCCGCGTGCCGGCGACGTGCCCGCTCGGCCGAGGATGCGGTCAGGAAGACCTTCACCTCGGCATCGGGGAAGACGACCGTCCCGATGTCGCGCCCTTCGAGCACGATCATCGCGGCGGACGCGGCGATGCGACGTTGCTGCTCGACCATCGCGAAACGCACCTCGGGCATGCGCGCAACCGCGCTCACCGCATCGTCGATGGCAGGAGTCCGGATGGCCAGAGTGATGTCGCTACCGTCGAGCAGGACGCCGGTGGGGACGGGCGAGCCGTCGGCGTGGACGAACTCTATGGTCACCGAGCGGGCAAGCCTCGCGATCGTCGCCTCGTCGTCGAGTGCGATGTCACGGTCGAGGGCAGCGAGTGCGACGGCGCGGTACATGGCACCGGTATCGAGATAGTGCGCGCGCAGGCGACGTGCGAGGGCCCGCGCAACGGTCGATTTTCCTGAAGCTGCGGGGCCGTCGATCGCAACGATCACGTTGACTGCTCCTGTCGGTCGTGTCCGGGATGATGCGCGCGCATCATAGCATGCGAGCGAGGGCTCATCTGCGGGCGCGCAGGGCCTCGAGGTCATGCGTGAAGCCAGGGTACGACACATCGATGGCCTCGAATCCGCCGACAGTCACCGGTCCCTCCGTCACGAGACCCGCAAGCGCCCACACCATCGCAAGGCGATGGTCCGAGCGGCTGTGAAGCAACGTGCCCGCAAGGGGTGACCTCCCGACGACGACGAGGTCGTCGCCTTCCTCGCGCGCCTCACCTCCCAGAGCGTTGAGGGCCTCGATCACCGCCCCGAGGCGATCCGACTCCTTCACCCGAAGCTCTCCGACCTCCTCGAAGCGTGTCTCGCCCTCGGCCTGCGACGCGAGCAGCGCCAGCACGGGGACTTCGTCGACAAGTGCGGGGATTTCGGTTGCTGAGACGACGGTGGAGCGCAGCCCGGGAGTGTGGCGGACATGTATGGTTCCCACCGGCTCGGCCCCGAGCGCAGGCTCAGGCTCGATCGTGACGTCTGCGCCCATCCTCTCCAGAACGCCGAGGAAGCCGATGCGCGTGGGGTTCAGTGCCACCCCGGTCACCGCCACACGGCTCTCCGGCACGAGCAGCGCCGCAGCCACCATGAACGCTGCCGAAGAGGGGTCCCCCGGGACCCGGATTTCAGCGGCAGACGGCACCACCGGGCCATCGACCCACGCCACAAGCCGGGCCACGTCGCGCCCGACGGGGACGCCGAACGCCGGCAACATACGCTCGGTGTGGTCCCGGCTTGCCGCAGGTTCCCGGACGAGCGTCCTGCCCGAAGCGCGTGTCCCGGCGAGCAGGAGAGCCGTCTTGACCTGTGCACTCGCCACCGGCGTCACGTACTCCACAGGAATCAGACCACCGCCGTGCACAGTCACCGGAAGCGTGCCGGTCTCCGACACGAACCGGGCGCCCATGAGTGTCAACGGGTCGGTGACACGCGGCATCGGCCGTTTCGAGAGGGAGGCGTCGCCGACGAGCGTCGCCTCCACATCCCATCCCGCGAGGACCCCCAACAGTAGCCGCGCGGTCGTCCCGCTGTTACCGCAGTCGAGGGGGGCCGACGGTGTGGACGGACCCGGGGCCCCCCAGCCCTCCACCCTCACGTCGAGCGCACCGTCGTCGGTGCGGTGCGCGGTCACTCCGGCTCCGAGGGCCTCGACCGCGCCCAGCGTAGAACGCACGTCGTCACTGTCGAGAACGCCTCTGAGGCGGGACCTCCCCTCGGCCATAGCCGCGAAGAGCACGGCGCGGTGCGACAGGGACTTGTCCCCCGGGACGCGGACCTCCCCGATCAGCGGGCCGTCGGGCTTGCTAGAGATGTACTCCATCGCGCCCTACTCCTCGCTCCGCTCGAGTGGACGTGCTTGCGGCGAATACCCGGCAGCTCGCAGGTCGGCGGCGAAACGATCGATGTCGCCCTCGTCGGTCATGACCATGACGAGGTTCGCGCTCGACTCAGAGACGTGATCGATCTCAATCGCCTCGATGTTGCAGCCGGCCCTGCTTGCGGCGGTCGTCACCTCTGCCACGGCACCGGGCCTGTCAAGGACAGGCACCACTACTTCGGTCAGCCGTGAGGTCGCAGGAACCCACTGTGCCGGCAGGGAGCGGCGGACGTCAGCCGCACGCGCAAGCCACTCCCGGACTCCGGTGGCATCAGCGTCGCGCAGCATCCGGACGAACTCGCCGAGCACCTCGCGCAGTTCCTCGACGCCTCCCGCCACCGCGTCGGCGTTGTCGAGGCAGATACCCGTCCACAGGTCCGGGCTTCCGGCGGCCACACGCGTGGTGTCCTTGAATCCGCCGGCGGCCAGACGCAGTAGCTCGCCGTCCTCTCCGGCGTGAGCGGCGGCCAACTCGACCAGAGCACTCGCCGCGACGTGCGGCACGTGACTGACGATCGCGACCGCCTCGTCATGGGCCGCGGCGTCGACCGAGATCACGCGCGAACCGAACCCACTCACGAGCCGGTGAACGCGCCTATAGGCGTCTGCATCAGTAGAGCGGGTCGGTGTGAGCACGTAGTATGCGCCCCGGAACAGCTCGGCGTCGGCCGCCTGGACCCCGCTGCGCTCTGAGCCCGCCATGGGATGTCCGCCGACGAACGAAGCTTCGCTGCCGAGGTGTCTCTCGGCGGCAGCGATCACACCGGATTTCGTCGATGCGACATCGGTCACCACGCCCCGGTAGCCGAGAGCTCCCAGGCGTTCGACCCACTCGACCACCCGGCTCGCCGGGGTGGCGAGCACTACGAGATCGACGCCGTCGGGTCCAAGCCACTCCTGAGCCCCGGGTCCGTCGGGAAGTGAGCCGGCGTCGACGAGACCCTCGGCCAGTGCCCACGCCAACCCGCGCTGGTCGGTGTCGATCCCGACCACGCGCACAGAGGAGTCGAGCGCCTTAAGCGCGGCCGCGAACGAGCCGCCGATGAGCCCGACCCCGACGATCGCAACCGACCCGAAGTGCATCACACCACCCCCAGACGTTTCCCGGCGAACGCGATGAGTGGGGCGAGGCCGCTGATGAGCGCCTCACATCCCGCGATGTCGAGAGAGAGCGGGCCGTCGCAGCGCGCCCGTTCGGGCTCCGGATGGACCTCGACCATGATGCCGTCGGCTCCGGGCATGACGGCCGCACGGGCCATCGGCCCCACGAGCTCGCGCCTCCCGGTCGAATGCGAGGGATCGACGACGAGCGGCAGGTGTGTGAGCGTCTTGAGCGCCGCGACCGCCGCCGGATCGAGCGTGTTGCGCGTGTACGTCTCGAACGTCCGAGTTCCTCGTTCACAGAGGATGACGTCGCGGTTTCTGCCCTTGAAAACGTACTCGGCAGCGGACAACACTTCCTCGGTCGTTGCGGACAGGCCTCGCTCGAGCACGACCGGCTTGCCCATCCGGCCGAGCTCATCGAGCATCACCAATTCTTGCCTGTTGCCTGCGCCGAACTGCAGTACGTCGGCCCACTCGGCGACCGTCTCGGCGTCACGTGCGTCGAGTACCATACGGGTTCACTCCCTCGCCTCGGTGCGTACCCTACGCGCTCCCTCGGCAGCGGGGTGTCTCAGATGCCGCCGAGAGCTTCGGCCACCCGTTCGAACGCCTCGATTGTGGCCTGGGTGTCCTCCGGCGTCCCGATTCCGACCCGCAGTGCGGGTGCGGTGCCGAAGTCACGCACGATGACGCCTTCGCCTAGGAGCGCCTCGAACACTTCGACCGGCCGCTCGGTCTTCAGATAGACGAAGTTCGTCTCCGAAGGCACGTACGATATCCCGAGCCGGTTGAACGCCGAATAGAGGTAGGTCTTCTGCTCCTGGTTCTCCTTCTTGCGCCGCTCGACCTCGGCCTCGTCGCCGAGCGAGTAGTACGCAGCCACCTGCGCGGCGGTGTTGACGTTGAAGGGCTCGCGCACTTTGTCCAGCGCCCTGCCGATTGGAGCGGGAACCGCGGCGTACCCGATCCGCAGTCCGGCGAGCGAGTAGATCTTCGAGAAGGTTCGCAGGACCACGACGGGACGTTCACCGTCGAACCACTCGAGACCGTCGGGGTACCGGTCATCCGACACGAACTCGAAGTATGCCTCATCGACGACGACGAGCACGTGGTGCGGGACCCGCTCCATGAATCGTTCGAACTCCTCCCGGGTGTAGATGGTTCCGGTAGGGTTGTTCGGGTTGCACAGGAACACGATCCGCGTGCGGTCGGTGATCGCAGCGGCTATCGCCTCCAGGTCGTGCTCCTCGCCTTCCGTGAGCGGGACCTTCACGGCCGTAGCGCCGAACATCTGGGTGACCATCGGGTATACGACGAAGCTGGGCCACGCGAAGACAACCTCGTCGCCGGGTCGCAGGACCGCCTGGGCGATCAGTCGGATCAGCTCGTTGGAGCCGTTGCCGATCGATAGGTGCTCGTCTGAGATCCCGAGATGAGCACAGAGTGCACGGCGCAGGGCGCGCGCGGAGCCGTCTGGATAGCGGTTCAGATGTGGCAGGACCGCTTCGAGCGCTTGGAGAGCGACCGGGAACGGCCCGCACGGATGCTCGTTGCTCGAGAGCTTCAGTATCCGCTCGTGTCCCGAACGCTCCCGCACCTCACTCGCCCGCAGACCGGGCGCGTAGGGCACCATCGGCTCGAGCTCAGGGCGAATGGCGGCATCCCAGTCCATGCGGGTTCTGGCCTCCTCACGTGCCCGGTACGGGTGTGCCGAGGATTGTCGCAGGTCGGATGCGTACAGGCAAGCTGCACGCGGAAGCTCAGCCGACGATCGTGAACTCCTCTATCATGCCGTGTCCATCGTCGAAGGTCACGTGCGCGACCGCGCCGTTGCGGATGTGGAAGGCCCAGATGTCGCTCCTGCCCAGCCCTAGAAGGTGGACGAGCATCGCCCGGAACACTCCGCCGTGCGTGCACACAGCATGTCGCCCCCCGAGCGCGAGCAGGTCCTCGGCGAACGCAGCGGATCGCGCTTCGATGTCCGCCCGCGACTCGCCTCCGGGCGCGACCGGGCGGTCTGCGGAGCGGTAGTCGAAGGCCAGCCCGACCGCTTCGATCTGCGGCCACGTCAGACCCTCTGCCTGCCCGAAGTCCAGTTCCAGTAGGCGGTCGTCCACCTGAAGGGCGATCCCGCCGGCACGAGCGGCCTTCTCGGCCACGACCAACACCCGCGCAAGTGGGCTCGACCACACCGTGTCCGGAGCGAAGTCGCTAATGCGGGCGGCCAGGAGACCTACCTGGCTCCAGCCCCGCTCGGTCAGCGGGGAGTCTCCGCGGCCGACGAATCGGCCTTCAGTGTTCGCCCGCGTCTCGGGGTGGCGAACGATGAGCACCTCTGTCACCGGCATGTCTCCTACCCAACCAACGCGAGTAGCACGAGACTTGCGGCCTCGGTGAGCATGACGCTCGCCCCGAGCACGTCTCCGGTCACGCCCCCGAAGCGCGATGCGAGCACGTGCGGGAGACACAGCGCCACGACGAGGCCAGCGATCGTCGCACCGAGCACCAGAGGACCGCCGAACCACCCCGCGAATCCGATCAGGCCCAGGACGAAACCCGCCGCTGTCGCCGAACCCGTTGCGGGAGGACCGACGACGGCAGCTCCCAGGCCGGCAGGCTTCGCGGCGGTGCCGAACCATGCCCCGAACACCGCACCGTACCGGGCTAGTGTGGCCGCGATGAACACGGCTACCATCTCGCCCTCGTCGATAAGGACGGCAAGAGCGGACACCTCGACCAGCGCAACGAGGGTCACCGCGGTGGCTCCGAACGCGCCGGTGTGGGGGTCGCTCATAATGGCGAGGCGGGCCTTCCTGTCTTGAGCGCCCCAGTACGCGTCCGCGACGTCCGCCAGCGCGTCCCAGTGCAGCATTCGCGTCAGGAGAGCCCAGACGAGCACCACCAGTGCCGCGACGAGTATGGAGTGCAGGGGCTCACCGGCCTCGGACCCTGCTCCGAGAGCCCGAGCCGCCGCAAGCATCAAGGCGGCCGCAGCCCCAACGATCGCCCCCGCCAGCGGAAAGTACCCGGCGACATCGGGTCGCTCGTCCGTTGGCCAGGTTGCCCGCAGCGGCAGCACCGTGAGCATGCTGAGAGCGAGCGCGCTGTCCCGAGTAGGGCGAGAAGTGGCCTTGGTACTCACCCCGCGTCCACCCCGCTCACTCCGGCCTCCTCGAAGGTCGCCATCCCGGAAAGCATCTCGCACGCCGCGTCGATGAGTGACATCGCAAGCGCAGCCCCCGTGCCTTCCCCGAGTCTGAGGTCGAGCTCAAGCACCGGCTGCATGCCGAGGTAGTCGAGCTGCACCCGATGCCCAGGCTCGAGCGACCGGTGGGAAGCCAGGAGGTAGTCGCCGGCGGCGGGGCAGAGCGCGGCCGCCGCAAGCGCGGCCGCACCCGTGATGAATCCGTCAACGACTACGGCGGTCCCACGAGCCGCACCCCCGAGCATCACGCCTGCCAGCGCCGCGATCTCGAGACCCCCCAGGGATGCGAGGACGGCGAGCGGCTCGGCGTCAGGCGTCTGAGTCCTCGAGAGAGCCTGGCGAACCACGTCGTGTTTGCGGGCGACACCCTCGGGGTCAAGACCGGTCCCCGGCCCGATCACCATGTCGATGTCGGCGCCGGTGTATGCCGCGGTCAGGGCGGACGCCGCCGTCGTGTTGCCGATTCCCATCTCTCCCGTTCCGATGAGAGTCACTCCCCGATCGACGGCAGCAGCAGCCGCGGCAGCACCCTCGAGGAGCGCGAGGAGCGTCTCTTCCACCGTCATGGCAGCAGTAGTCTTCAGGTTCCGGGTCCCCGGAGCGATCTTCCTCTGCACCACGCCTTGCATACCGCTCGTATCTCCAGCCACGCCCACGTCGAAGACCTGCAGCTCCGCGCCGACAGCACGTGCGAGCTGGTTGATGGCGGCCCCGCCCCGCGAGAAGTTCGCGACCATCTGTACCGTCACGGCCTGCGGGTATGCGGAGACCCCTTCACTGACTACACCGTGGTCAGCGGCCATGAGCAGGATGGTCTTGTTCGCGACAGCCGGCCGGTCAGTCCCCTGGATGGCGGCGACGCGCGCGGCGAGCTCCTCGAGTCGCCCGAGACTGCGAGCCGGCTTGGTCAGGGCGTCGAGGCGTCTCCAGGCGCTCTGTTCTGCATGAGGATCGAGGGGACGGATCCCCGCGATGAGGTCTTGCAATGCCTCGCGATCGTCCACGTGTCTCCCTTTCTCAGTCCTCGGGCCACGAGACGTCCGCCGGCAGTTCGGTGAGGTCGATGACGCGTCCGTTCGCCACCAGGTATGCGGCGTCCGCGATCCCGGCAAGTGCCGCGTTCGCCCGGCCCAACGCATCCCGGAACACACGGCCGCTCGCGTGTACGGGAACCACGCCCCACCCGACCTCGTTGCTGACGACGACGGTGTCTCCCCGACGCCGCGCGAGCCACGCGATCGTCGCCGAGAGCGCTTCGTCGAGTCCGGTCTCGAGCTTCCGGGAAGTGGTCTCCGGGGAGGCCGCACTCACCATCTCGTCCAGGACGCGGCCCGCGAGCGTCCCAAGGCATTCGAGCAGGAGTACCGCATCGTCGGGGACCTCGTGGCGCCACGATCGCGAGTCAGCGGCCTCAAGCGTCCGCAAGGCCGCCGGGCGCTCGGCGCGGTGCCGCGCGATCCGGGCGGCCATCTCGACGTCATCGGCATCGTTCCCGAATACGGCGACCACTACGTCGTGACCGCGTGTTGCGCGCTCCTCGGCGAGACGCTGCGCGACGGCGGACTTCCCGCTGCGGGCAGCGCCCGTGATCAGGATCAGCGCCATCAGCGCCCCCCTCCCGCCGCGTGCCGCAGGGCGTCCACCTCTTCTGACGTGAGATCACGCCACTCGCCGGCAGCGAGATCTCCGAGCGCAAGCGGCCCGAAGGACTCCCGGTGAAGCTCGATCACGGGGTGGCCCACCCGCTCGAGCATCCGCCGTACCTGGCGTTTGCGGCCCTCACGGATCACGAGTTCGACCTCGGCGGGCGGCCCGGGATCGAGCACCCGGGCGCGCGCGGGTGCGGTCCCGCCGTCCTCGAGTTCGACACCAGTCGCAAGCCTGACCACGGCGTGGCGGCTCGGCGTGCCCTCAACCCGAGCCCGATAGGTCTTCTCGACATGGTAGCGCGGGTGGAGCAGACGGTACGCAAGCTCGCCGTCGGTGGTGAAGAGCAGCAGCCCGGTGGTATCTCGATCGAGCCTGCCGACCGGGAACAGACCCGCCGGCTCGCGCGGAACCAGCTCGGCCACGGTCGGTCGGCCCTGGGGATCGTTCATGGTGGTGACGTAGCCGCGAGGCTTGTTCAGCATGACGTAGGCCGGTGCGGTCCCGAGGTGCACCTCCGACCCGTCGACCCGGACACTGTCGGTCAGCGGGTCCACGCGGGTCCCGAGCTCGGTCACCACGACGCCATTGACGCTCACCCGGCCGGCCGTCATCAGGTCCTCGCTCCCCCGTCGGGACGCGACGCCTGCCCGGGCGAGGAAGCGCTGTAGGCGCATCGGCACCACGCGCTCGGCGTGTCCCGGCGAGTCGGTACCGTCTGTGTCGCGGGAGCGCATCCTCAGTCGATCTCGGCGATATCGTCCGCCTCGGCAGTGGACGCCTCGTCCTCGTCTGCCGAGAAGCTCCGCGCGGGCCCTCCGAGGCGCTCCCGGATGGCCGCTTCGGTGCGCTCGTCGGGAGCGAACTCTTCGAGCGGCGGGAGTTCGTCCAGGCTCTTCAGCCCGAACTTCTCGAGGAACGCCTTCGTGGTCGTGTAGAGGATGGCGTTGCCGGCCTCACGGTCGCGCCCGGCCTCGCGAACGAGCCCCTTCTCGACCAGCGACGATATGACGGCCTCGCTGTTGACGCCGCGCACCGCGTTGATCCCCGCGCGGGTCACCGGCTGGTGGTACGCGATCACGGCAAGTGCTTCGAGAGCGGCCTGAGAGAGGCGGCGCGTGTCCCACGACAGCACGTACTGCTCGATCGCGTCGTGGTAGGCCGGATGGGTGTACAGTCGCCACCCGCCGGCGGCCTCCCGCAGCTGGAAACCCCGCTCGGCATCCCGATACTCCTCGGCCAATACTTCGAGTGCCTTAGCCACGGTGCCCGGGTCGGCCTCCAGGATCTTCGCCACGCGGGCCGCGGAGACCGGCTCGTCGGATACGAACAACAGTGCCTCGATAGCCCCGCGAAGCCTCACGTCACCCTCCATGTCACGTACCCTCCGTCGGCCCGCACGCGGTCACCACGATGTCGTCGAACAGTGAATCTTGTCGCAGCAGCACCCTGCCGCACTTGTAGAGCTCCAGGATCGCGAGGAAGGTGACGACGACGACCTCGGGGAGCGCGTCTTGTCCGACGAGTTCGGTGAAGCGGACCGTCCCGCTCCTCGCCAGCGTCCGGGCGACGCTCTCGGTGTGCAGCTCCAGGCTGATGGGAGCGGCCGCGACGTGCTCGGCCTGCAGCAGGAAGACCTCACGCCGATGGAGCAGGTCGGCACAGATGACCGCGAGGCCGCGGAGCGTGAGACCCTCCAGGTAGTCGGGCATGAGGCCCACGAAGGGCTCCTCGAGGCCGGCCTGGCGCGCGTGCATGTGCGAAACGGACTCCATGCGGGCGGCGAGCTCGACGGCGACGTTCTTGAACTGCTTGTAGGCGACCAGACGTGCGACAAGCAGCTCACGTGCCTCTTCGGGCGAAAGGTCGTCGATGTCCTCCCCGACATAGTGGTCCTCACCGGGCAGCAGGCTCGCAGCCTTGATCTCAAGCAGCGTTGCCGCCACAAGCAGGAAGTCGCTCGCAACGTCGAGGTCGAGTTCGTGCATCCGCTCGACATACGCGAGGTACTGGTCGGTGACCTCGGTGACCGAGATCGCTGCGACGTCGACCTTCTGGCGTGCTACGAGCTGCAACAGCAGGTCGAACGGACCTTCGAAGGCCTCGATCCTGACCCGGTAGCCCACCGGGATCGCCTCCTACCCGTCCTCGTCGATGCGGATGAGGCGGCGGCAGGTCTCGATGACCTCAGCGGTCACGGGACGCGCCTTGGCGGCACCGGCCTCGAGGACCTCCCACGCGAACCCGGGCCTTGCAGACAGCTCCTCTCGCCGTGAGCGGAATGCCCCCAGGTAGTCGACTAGATCGGCGGCCATCTTCTGCTTGTGCGCGACGCAACCGCACTCGGCCACACGACAGCACCGGTCCCACTCGGCGATGTCGTCGGGGTCGGGCGAGACGAGCTTGTGGATCTGGTGAAGCGGGCAGATGTCGGGGTCGCCGGGGTCTGTCTTCAGCTTGCGCGCCGGATCGGTGATCATCGAGCGCACCTTGGCGGTGATCTCCTCGGGTGTGTCGGAGATGAAGATGGCGTTGCCATAGGACTTGCTCATCTTGCGCCCGTCAGTACCGGGCACGCGCGCGCCCTGCTTCGCGATCAGCGCCGCCGGCTCGACGAGATACTCGCCGTATGCGTTGTTGAAGCGGCGCACCACCTCGCGCGTGAGCTCGAGGTGCGGGAGCTGGTCCTCGCCGACCGGCACCACGTCGGCATGCACGACCGTGATGTCCGCAGCCTGCAGGAGCGGGTACATGAAGAAGCCGAGATTGCCGAGGTCTTTGTCGATTACCTGCTCGCGCTGCTCCTTGTAGGACGGCACTCGTTCGAGCCATGACAGAGGAGTGACCATCGAGAAGTACAGCGTGAGCTCGGCGACCTCCGGGACGTCGGACTGGCGGTAGATCGTGCACCGGTCCGGGTCGAGGCCGGCCGCGCACCAGTCGAGCACCATCTCCTCGGTGAACTCTCGCACCCGGGTGGTGTCGGCCCACTCACTCGTCAGCGCGTGCCAGTCGGCGATGAAGTAGAACGCATCGTATTCGTCCTGCATCGCGAGCATGTTCTGCAAGTTGCCGAACCAGTGACCGAGATGCAGCTTGCCGGTCGGGCGGTAGCCGGTCAGCGCGCGCTTGCGTGCCATACGCGGGGACTCCTCAGTGACGGCGGGCGGTACGAGGCGGTTCGTATGATACCGCATGTGTGTGGCCGGTCTGCCTGCCTAGACGCCGGTGAACAGTCCGAGCAGCGGGCGAACCGTCACGCCGAAGTACCAGCCGAGCGGATCGACGTTCAAATACGAGGGCAGCAGCCACAACACCGCGACAAGAATGATGAACCCGTACTGCTCGACCGCGTGGTAGGTCTCGAGGGCCCGGTCAGACAAGAAGAGCGGCAGTACGCGAGAACCGTCGAGTGGGGGTATCGGGATGAGATTGAAGAACATCAGCGAGAGGTTCATCAGCGCGAACACGTACAACAACTCCGCCGCGAGGCCCAGGGGGGCCACCCGGACGAGGAGCCCCGAGGCGGCAGCGAGCAGCAGGTTGGAAGCCGGGCCCGCAATCCCGGTAAGGAACATCCCCTGTCGGTAGTCCTTGAACCGGTACGGATTGATCGGAACCGGCTTGGCGTAGCCGAAGCCGAAGCCGAGCACAGCGACCATCAGCAGCGGCAGCAGGATCGTGCCCCAGGGGTCGATGTGGCGTACCGGGTTCAGACTCAGGCGCCCGCGGTCCTTGGCGGTCGAATCGCCGAGCATGTAGGCCACCCAGCCGTGGGAGACCTCATGGATGATGATCGCGGGCACCAGCAGGGCGAAGCGCAACACGATAGCGACGACGTCCACCTCAGTTGTGCTCCTCGCTGCCCGTCCGGGGGCGTTGTGTCTTGATGCCGGCGCGTGCGACGAGACGGCGCAGGTTCGCCGTCTCCGCCTCCCGCCCGACTGCCTTGCCATCGAGACGGGCGTCGAGCGCTTGCGCGAGTATACCCGAGAAGAGCGGAGAGGGCTCCAGCCCCATTTCGATGAGGTCGGCGCCGGTCACCGCAGGACGGACCCGGGACAACACGGCCTCGAAGCGCTGTATCCGCTCGCGTGCGAGAGCATCACCGGCTGCCCACAGATAGACGATCGCCTCAGCGGGAACCGGCTTCAGCAAGCGGTAGAGCCTCGAATCGCGCATCTTGCGCCGGTCCCGCAAACGGCGACCTAACACCTGTGCCCGCTCCGCCAGAACGTGCGCGGGTTCAGCATACTCGCGACCGAAGCGCATCTTCCTCAGCCAGCGCTCGGCGCTTGGTCGTCCCGCCCCTGCGACGATCGATCCGACGAGCGCCACACGCCTGCGCGGCATACGCTCGAAGGTGTCGGTCAAGGTCCGATACGCTCGCTCGGAACCGTAGAGCGCCTCGATCGTCTCGTGGCTCCGGACGTTGTCCGGCAGCAACACGCGCAGCACACCGAGGTCCTCCAGGCGCTCGAAGACCGCCGAGGGCGAGTCCTCGTCGATGATGTCGAGCATCTCCTCTCGAAGCCGCGCACCGCTCACCTCGTCGATCACTCCCATGTCGACCGCCTGGCGGGCAAGGCCCTCCGTGGCCCCGTCCATCCTGAACCCGAACCGCCGCTCGAATCGCGCCGCACGCAAGACGCGCGTTGGGTCCTCTACGAACGACAGGGAGTGCAGTACCCGCAACGTCCCGCGCTCGAGGTCGCGCAGTCCGCCGAACGGGTCTGCGATAGATCCGAAACACTCAGGGTTGATGCAGGCGGCGATCGCGTTGAGCGTGAAGTCGCGCCGGAACAGGTCCTGCCGCAGCGATGAGCGCTCCACGGTCGGAAGGGCTCCGGGCCTCGTGTAGTACTCGGTTCGCGCACTCGTGATGTCGAGATGCAGGTTCCGGGAGAGTACGAGAACCGCCGTTCCGAAACGCCGGTGGACCTTGACCCGGGCGCCCAGTGCCTGAGCGGCCGCCTGGGCGAAGGCGACACCGTCACCCTCGACGACCACGTCGATATCGAGGTTGCGCCTTCCAAGCAGCATGTCTCGCACGAACCCGCCGACCGCGTGCGCCCGCAGGCCGTGCTCCTCTGCGAGCCGGCCTATCTCGCGCAGCGCATGGCTCGCCTCCGGCGGCAGCAGCGATGCAACCGACGCGAGGAACTGTTCGGTAGATCGGGCGCGCGCCTTGGGCAGGCGGCGGTCGAGATACTCGTCACCGTGCTCTGCGCGAAGAAGGTCCTTGCGCGTGACGATGCCGACGAGCGAGCCGTGCTCGACCACGGGCAGGCGTCCGATCCCCTTCGTGGCGAGCAAGCTCTCGATGGAGTGCAGGTCGCGCTCGGGCTCGATCGTGACGGTCTCGCGCGCCATGAAGCCCCGCACCGGAGCATGTCCCAGCTTGTGGCGCAGGGCCTTGTCGACGTCCTTGCGCGTCACGACGCCGACGATCTCTCCCTCGTCGACGACCGGCAGCCCGCCATGTCCCCACGCAGCCATCAGGGTGCCGGCGTCCGCCATCGTCTCGTCGGGCCCGACGGTGTGCACGGGGGCTGACAGGATGTCTCGCGCCTTCAGTGGTGCCCTCACGACCGCGTCCAGCGCCTCCCGCACGAGCTCGCGGGCTGCTCCGGGGTCCATATCCCGGAACGCTGCCGAGGCGGCCTGAGCGTGTCCACCCCCGCCGATTCGTGTCATCACCGCGCCCACGTCGACCTCGTGCAGTCGGCTGCGCGCCACGACTTGGAGCCTCCCGGGCATAGAGACAAGGGCGATCGCGACCCGGTACCCCATGTCCTCGACGATGTAGTGCGTGAGCACGCTCGCCGAGTCCACGTACTGCTCGGCGGTCGCGATCCCCACCGCTACCTGCTGCCCGTTGACGTCCCATATCTCGAGGGATCCCAGGAGCTCCTCGAGCAGGCCGCGCTGTTCCGGATCGAGAGCGCGCGTCAGGAACTGGTTGAGCACCTCCATGTCGGCACCCGCCGACATCAGATATGCCACCGCTTCGGCGTCGTAGGCGGTCGTCGCGGGATACGTCAGCGAGCCGGTGTCCTCGTGGATTCCCAGCAGCAGGAGTGATGCCTCGAGCGGGGTAAGAGCGATACCCTGGCGGTGGATCTCGTGCACGAGGATCGACGTCGTTGCGCCGACGTCCAGCGAGCGGTCGTCGATATCCGTCATGTCGCCCTCGGCCGGAGGGTGATGGTCGTACACGATCACCTCGACGTCCTGCCGCTCCGCGACCTCGCCGAGCTCCCCTATCCGACCTGCGTCCCGTGTGTCGACGATGATCAGACGCGTGACCGCGTCAAAATCGAGCCCACGCATGTCCGCGAAGTCGAGGAAGTCCTCATGGAGATTGTGGAAGGCGCGGACATTCGCGTTCTGTGTCCCGAGGAACACGCCCCGCGCCCCCGGGAAGAGTTTGGTCGCCGCAACGGTCGCCGCATACGCGTCGAAGTCGGGGTTGGCGTGTCCGACGACGAGCTCCACGTGACTCACGCCTCGTGGAAGAGCGGCGGCGGTTCGACCTGTTCGCTCCCTATCCGTATCGATGAGCGCAACCGCTGCTCGCCCCGGTCGAGTGCGTCCTCGGAGGCGGCGTACAGCGTTGCCAGGCGGTCGCCCGTAGCGACCTGGTATCCGATCCGGACGTCGAGGACCAGCCCCGCTCCCGGGTCGATCTGGTCATCCTTGGCCGCCCTGCCCGCGCCGAGCAGCATCGCAGCCCGCCCGACCCCCTCGGCATCGATCGAAGTCACGTAACCGCCCGCATCGAACCGGACCTCCCGGGAGTACGCCGAGCGCGGCAGCAGACCCGTGTCGGACGCGATACGCGCATCCCCGCCCTGGGCGTCAATCCAGCGCTCGAAGACCCTGAGCGATGCGCCGGACGACAGCGCCTGCTCGGCCTGCCGGCGGCCATCTCCCTCGTGCAGGGCGACCTGTCCGAGGACGAGCATCTTCGCGGCAAGATCAAGACAGAGCTCGGTCAACTCCAGAGGCCCGTCACTGCGCAAGGTCTCGATCGCCTCGCGGACTTCGAGCGCGTTGCCAACAGCCATCCCCAGCGGCTGGTCCATGTCGCTCATCACACAGTGAACGTCGCGTCCGAGCGCAGCACCCACTCGTGTGAGCTCAGAGGCGAGAGCACGAGCGTCCTGCTCGGTCTTCATGAACGCACCCGAACCCACCTTCACGTCGAGCAGGATCGCGTCGGCTCCGCCGGCCACCTTCTTGCTGATGATCGAGCCGACGATGAGCGGGATGCTCGGGACGGTAGCGGTGACGTCGCGCAACGCATACATCATCTTGTCCGCAGGATCGATGTCGGGAGACTGCGCGATCACTGCAACACCGACCTGACTGACCTGCTCGAGGAATTCATCCGCGGCGAGCTCGACGCGCATCCCCGGGATAGACTCGAGCTTGTCGAGGGTCCCCCCGGTGTGTCCGAGCCCCCGCCCGCTCATCTTGGCGACCGGCACTCCGCAGGCTGCTACGAGGGGCACGAGCACGAGCGTGGTCGTGTCGGCCACTCCCCCCGTCGAGTGCTTGTCGACCTTGACCCCGGGTATCGAGGACAGGTCCACGACCGTGCCCGAGCGCACCATGGCGTCGGTTAGAGAGACCGTCTCGGCAGGCGAGAGGCCCCTCAGGTATGCGGCCATCAGCCACGCAGCCATCTGGTAGTCGGGCACCTCGCCGTGCGCGTACCCGAGCACGATGCGGTCCAGCTGCTCGGCGGTGTGCTCGCCTCCGTCGCGTTTGATCTCGATGAGCTCCTCGAACGTCACCCTCCTCTCACCTCCGCGAGGAAGGACGTACCGCGGCCGCACCGTCCGGCGATGCCGTAGAAGTCCAGCACGGTCTCGCCGATGTCGCTGAAGGTCGCCCGGGTACCGAGACCCCTGCCGGCGTCTACGCCCTTGATCTTGGCGATGAGCGGCGTGTACTCGCGGCTGTGGTCGGTCGAGTCCGTGGTCGGGTCGCAGCCGTGATCGGCCGTGATGATCAGCAGATCGCCCTCGACCATAGCGTCGAGCAGCTCCGGGATCCGCGCGTCGACAGCCTCGAGCCCGCGTGCGTAGCCCTCGGCGTCGTTGCGGTGCCCCCAGATCATGTCGAAGTCGACGAGGTTGGCAAAGACGAAACCCGGTGCATCGTTCGCGACGCGCGCACAGAGGTTGTCGAAGCCGTGCATGTTGTTCTCCGAGTGCGGAGACTCGCACACCCCCTGCCACGCGAAGATCTCCCCGATCTTGCCGATGCCGTAGGTGACGACCCCGATCTCGGCGAGGCGGTCGAGCACCGTCGGCTCGAACGGCTTGACCGCGAAGTCCCTGCGGCGATGCGTGCGGGTGTAGGCGCCGGTGTCGTCCGGGCCGACAAAGGGGCGGGCGATGATGCGGCCGACGGCGTGCTCGCCGACACACACACGCTCACGTGCGAGGGTGCATATCTCGTAGAGCCGCTCAATCGGGATGACACCCTCGTGGGCAGCGACCTGAAAGACGCTGTCCGCACTCGTGTAGACGATAGGCTTGCCGGTGGCGACGTGCTCGTCACCGAGCTCCTGGATGATCACGGTGCCACTCGCCGGGTAGTTCCCGAGCCACCCGAGACCTGTCACTCGCTCGAATGCCTCCATGACCTCGCGGGGGAATCCGTCGGGATACGTCGGGAACGGGCGCGTGAGGTGCAACCCCATCATCTCCCAGTGCCCCGTCGTGGTGTCTTTGCCCGCGCTCGCCTCCTCGTTGCGCCCCCAGGACGCAAGCGGACGCGCCAGCGGCGGCACTCCGAGGATCTCCGTGATGTGACCGAGTCCCATGGCGCCGAGGTTCGGCATCGCGAGCCCCCCGACCGCTTGCGCCGTGTTGCCGAGTGTGTTGCTTCCCGCGTCCCCGTAGTCCCCGGCGTCCGGTAGCGCACCCACACCGACGCTGTCGAGCACCAGCACGATCGCACGCGGCTGTCTCATCTGCTCATCACCTGGCACAAGCCCCCTGTTCGTCGCGGGCGCACTCGCACCCGCTCCGGGATGATGTCGTATGCGTTCTCTGAGACTATGCCCGAGCACGGACGAGACTGAGCAGCCATTCGACCAGAAGCAGCACGACCACCGTGACCGCGGCGTCGGTGTCGAACACTCCCCCGTACGGCGTACGGGGAGCCGTCAGACCGAGTGGCAGCACGAGATAGTCAGTCGCTGCCACGATCGCCGTCCCGAGACTCGTCATCGCCAGCGCGCCGAAGAACTCAACTGCCACGCGCGCGGTGAGTGCCACCGCAAGGACGAACAGGGCGTTCATCGCGATGGTCAGATAGGTTTTCGCAAACGTCGTCTGCGTCACAGGGCCCCCGGCCAAACGCACTGTCACGGTCCCTCGAGTATGGAGGGAACGCTCGCGCAGCGGAAGGGGCGCGCCGTTCAGCGAACCGAGTCGGAGATGACGCGCCCGATGATCTTCGCGGCGATCTCGTCCGCCGAAGGTGGATCGGCCCGGAGGCGGTCGATGGCCTCGGCGACCCGCTCTTCACGCGTGTCCGGGAGTTCCCGGAGTGCATCGCGAACGCGCTTCACGAGGTCGTCCGGAACGTCGCAGGGAGTGCTGCTCTTCTCGTGTGTGGTTGGTGTGCGCAGATAATCGAGTGCTCTGCGAACCTGCTCGTCTGAGATGATCATGATATCTGGTGTATCGGTCAGCCGGGACGGGCTCTTGAACCCCCGTGCGCCAATCTGCGGGCCGACCGCGACAAAGGGAGAGCCCCAAGGCCGGCACCTTGAGGCTCAGGGGTAAGGGGTTGCATTCGCATGCAACTCACCGACGATTCTAGCCGCAGTCCGCAACGCACGCAAGAGGCCGCGTTGCCTCAAAAAGAATGTACTCGAAACCGATTCGATGCCTCAGAAAAA
>JBBIIC010000003.1:0-2031 GCA_037446725.1 Actinomycetota bacterium | reverse complement strand
CCGGTCGCAACCTTGGACTCGAAGGGGGAAAGGGAGACGACGATCACTCTGCGGAAGCCGTGATGGTACAGGCATCGCAGGACATCCCCGATCAGCGGAGGCCAGTACCGCATGCCGAGGACAACCGGGACTCTGTGCCCGCCCTCAGTGAGTTTGGCTTCAAGGGCCTGCGCCATCTGTGCCGCGATGGCGGGAAGAGGCGAGGCGCCACCGATCGTCAGGTACCGGCGTTCAACCCGGGCGACCAAATCGTCGGAAGGCTCACAACCCATGAGGTTGCACATGAAGGGACGCACTGAGTCGACGCAGTCCGGCCCGCCGAAGCCGACGAGCATGACCGCGGTGGTACCCCAGTTCCGTTCCGTCATGCCGACACCCCGCTGCGAATCCGTGTCGAGTGCTCGCTGACCGAACGAACGAGGGCCTTGGCGTGCTCGGGGTCGGTGTCCTTGTGGATCCCGTGACCGAGATTGAAGATGTGGCCCGGCCGCGTGCCCACCTTCTCGAGTATGTCACGCGCGGCCGCGTCGATGACCTCGACGGGCGCGAAGAGCGTCATCGGGTCGAGGTTGCCCTGGATGGCGAAGTCGGGGCCTATCCATTCGACCGCGTCGGCGATGTCCACACGCCAGTCCAGCCCGATGACATCGCCACCGGCCGTCTTGACCTTCGATAGCATCGCCGTGGCGTTGTTCGCGAAGTTGATGACCGGCACCCCCGCCTTGCTCACTTCAGCGATGAGGCGCGTGGTGTGCGGCAGGACCGAGCGCTCGTAATCGGCCGGCGAAAGGAAGCCGACCCACGAGTCGAAGACCTGCACCGCCTGTGCGCCGGCCTCGATCTGGGCGAGCAGGTACTCGATCACGGTGTCGGTGGTGACCTGCATCAGGCGTTCCCAGCCCTCGGGGTCGGACCACATCAAGCTCTTGCACTTGATGTAGGCACGTGTGGAGCCGCCCTCGATCATATAGGACGCAAGGGTGAACGGCGCGCCTGCGAACCCGATGAGCGGTACTTTCTCGCGCAGCTCGTGGCGCAGCTGACGGATCGCCTCCATGACGTAGCCGGTGTCTGTCACCGCATCAGAGACCCGGAGGTTCTTCACGTCGGACAGGTCGCGGACCGGGTTGTGGATGACCGGTCCCTCCCCCTTCGCGAAGGAGAGTTCCAGTCCCATCCCCTCGAGCGGGAGCAGGATATCGGCGAACAGGATCGCGGCGTCGACGCCGATCAGATCGACCGGCTGCAGCGTGACCTCGACCGCAAGCTCGGGTTGTTTGCACATCTGCAGGAAGTCGTAGTTCTTCCTGATCGCCCGGTACTCGGGCATGTATCGGCCGGCCTGGCGCATCATCCAGATAGGCGTACGCTCGGTGGGCTCGCGGCGGCACGCCCGCAGGAAAAGGTCGTTGAAGGCCATCTCAGGGTTCCCTTTCATTGCCGGATGAAGGAAGCAAAACCGCGGTTAGTCTACACCATGAAACGAGGCTCCGACCCCCTGAGGGGCCGGAGCCTCGCCTTGACGCGTTGAGACGCAGTCTGGCGCCCTACCCTCCGGGGCGCGTCTCCAGGATCGTCTTGACGATGGATGGATCGGCCAGCGTCGAGATGTCGCCGAACGCCTCCATTTCGCTCTCACCCGCGGCGATCTTGCGCAGGATGCGGCGCATGATCTTGCCGGACCGCGTCTTTGGCAGCTCGGGCACGAAGTGGATGACGTCGGGTTTGGCGATCGGCCCGATCTCCTCACGCACGTGGCCGGAGAGCATCTTGAGCAGGTTGTCGCTCGCCTCCTCGCCGGTCCTGAGGATGACGTAGGCGTAGATGCCCTCGCCCTTGATCTCGTGCGGGAAGCCGACGACCGCGGCCACGGCCACCGACGCGTGGCTCACGAGCGCGCTCTCGACCTCGGCGGTTCCCATGCGGTGCCCGGAGACGTTGATGACGTCGTCCACGCGGCCGAGGAGCCAGTAGTAGCCGTCCTCGTCCTTGCGCGCACCATCACCGGTGAAGTACCTGCCCGGGAAGGTC
>JBBIIC010000002.1:297-2540 GCA_037446725.1 Actinomycetota bacterium | reverse complement strand
TAGATCTCCTCGAAGACGTCCCACTTGCCGGCGACCTTCATCGGAATGCCGCAGCATGCCTCGTCGGTCCCCATGTAGGCGATGTCGTAGCCGGCGTCCGTGAGAAGGCGAACACTCGCCTCGGCCACGTCGGTCTCGACGTAGCTCGCGGTACAGCCGGCGAAGTACATGAGCTCGCCGCTCTCCTTGAGCTTTGGCTTCATGTCGTCCGGGACCCAGTTCGCCCGATTCTCGCGCTTGCCGGCCAGATGTCGTTCTCGCCGCGAAGCGAGGCGGCCATCATCTCGAACGGCGGGAACGTGCCGAGTCTCTGCTTGTGCACGAGTTCCCCACGCATGGCCATCCAGTTGTGCTCGATGGGAAGCTGCAGCTGGCACCGCGTGTTGCAGACTTCGCAGGTCGTGCATACAAGGAAGGTGTCGACCGCCGTGCGGTCGAACTTCTCGCGACCCTCCATGACTTCACGCAGGTATGCGTACTTGCCGCGCGGCGAATGCGACTCCCAGCCCCGTCCCGTGTACTGCTCGCACGTCGGCACGCAATACCCGCACCGGGCGCACGCGTACGCCATGAACCCGACCTCGCCGGGGATTCCGCGCACCGCTTTGAGCTCCCCGTTGCGTGAGGGCGGCGTCGCGGCATTGGCGACCGGGCGAACGAGCGGCTCAACCGCCCCGGCGGTCCCCATCAGCACGTCGAGTGCTCCACTACCGAGCACCTTGCCCGGGTTCATGATCCCCTTCGGATCTATCTGCGCCTTGAAGCGGCGAAGCTCGCGCACCTTGTCCTCGCCGAGCACGCTTGCTGCCTCACGGCGAAAGTACAGACCCGTGGAGTATGCCGAACCACCGTGCGCCTTGGCGATCCGGATGACCGAGAGCGAAAGCGCGAACGCAACGTTGAACGCAAACGAACGCTCGTCGTGCGGTATGAAGCCGAGTAGCACGACCTGATCGCCCTTGGCGTGCATGCCTTCGAGGATGAACGGCTGCCGGATCTTCTCGTCGATCTCGGTCAGAACGTCGGCCAGGGACGGGAGCGGGACAACTACCTCCGTCGGAACGAGAGACGGCCCGATGCGCTTCAGGCGCATAGGTGCGAACCTGAGCTCCCACTCGTGCTCGGCGGCCTCAGGGCCCAGATCGGCACCGCCATTGCCCGCGGCGATGCGCTCGAGGGACTCGTCAATGAGTCGACGCCTGGATTCGGGGTACGCGATCAGCGCAAGGTAGGCCTCGGGCAGCACGGGGTCGGCATGCGGATGAGCCTCCTCATGCGGGTGCCCGTGGCGGTGCGGCAGCTGGCTCTTGAGCCGGATCGACTCGGGATTGAGGAAGGTCACGGACCACAGCGGCAGCTGCTCACGCGAGAACGCAGCGAGCGCCCGAGCGAGTGAGCCGGCGTCCGGGAACGAGAAGAGGCGGTGCACTTCGGCCTCGAGGTGACGGATGCAAAAGGTGAGCTCGGTGATGATGCCGGTGATGCCCTCGGCGTCGGCCACGAAGCCCTGCAACTCATCGCCCTCGAACCGCCGGACCCGCCCGTCGGGAAGAACGACACGCGCGGAGACGACGTTCTCCTTGAACGTCCCATACTCGAAGGACCCGAACCCGGCGCCACCCTGTGCCAGCCACCCGGCCGCACCGGAGCTTGGCGTCGATGAAGGGTAGAGGCGCAGTGCGAGGCCGTCCTTGCCGAGCTCCCGCTCGATCTCCTCCCAGACGGCCGAGGGTTCGACGGTGACCGTCATCCCGACCCGGTCGACGGCGAGCACACGCTGCATTCCGGAAAGGTCCGCCACGACAGCATCCTTCTGCGGAAGCACGCCGCCGTATCCCGACGTCGCCCAACCGCGGGGCACGATCTTCAGGCCCTCGCGCGTGGCGAGACGCATGAGCTCAGCGACCTCGTCCTCGGTCTTGGGCCTCACGACCGCACCCGCCAGACCGGCCGGCACCAGCGGCTTGACGAGTCTCGGCATCGTACCGATGTCGAAGGAGTACATCTTCCGCTCCACGCGGTCGAATCTGACGCGTTCCCCAAAGAGCTCACGCAGTGATCCTTCAACTCGCTCGCTGAGCCGCGCCATGTTCATATGCTCCTTTTTTCGGTGCTCGTGACAGAGTTCAGAATTTCGTGGTGAGATACACCCCGGGGTATACGGTGTGTGGGGCAATCATACCCCCCACCGTATACTTGGTCAACCGTTCGACCGTGGTACGATGGCCCGCGCACCGCGAACC
>JBBIIC010000002.1:0-265 GCA_037446725.1 Actinomycetota bacterium | reverse complement strand
AAGGCATCCTGTTCGACCTTGACGGCACACTGCTCGATATCGACCTCGGATCGTTCCTCGACCGGTACTTCTCGGCACTGGCGCGCGCCATGGCGCCGCTGACCGACAGCGAGGAGGCCCTCGCTGGCGCGATGCGTGCACTCAACGTCGCGACGCACGCGATGATGCTCCCCCACCCGGGTCGAACCAACCAGGCGGTCTTTGCCGAGGAGTTCAGCGCACTGACCGGAATAGACATTGAGACCCACGCCGAGGTCTTCGCCCG
>JBBIIC010000001.1:0-2782 GCA_037446725.1 Actinomycetota bacterium | reverse complement strand
AGCGGAGTGGAGCTCTGCGACCGCATCCGCTCGTGGCTCGAGGTGCCGATCCTCATGCTCAGCGTCCGTTCCGGCGAATGCGACAAGATCACCGCACTCGAGTCCGGGGCCGATGACTACCTCACCAAACCTTTCTCGGCGGGAGAGCTCGTGGCGCGCGTGAAGGCGCTCCTGCGTCGCGCGCGCGGCGCGCCCGCTCACCCGCCCGTGCTCGAGCTCGACGGACTCGTCATCGATCTCGCGGCGCGCCGCGTCACGAGGGACGGGCTCGCGGTGCAGCTCACGCCGATCGAGTTCGGGATCCTCTCGCTGCTCGTGCACAACTCCGACCGCGTGGTCACCTGGGACCAGATCCGTGACGAGGTGTGGGGCCCCGAGTGCATCGTCGACGCCGCGACGCTGCGGGTCCACGTGAGCAATCTCCGCAAGAAGATCGAGCCGCACCCCGCGGTCCCGCGCTACGTCCTCACCGAGGCCGGTGTCGGGCTGCGGTTCAGTCCCAGGTAGTGCGGTCTTTGCGCTGCCTTTGCGCCGTCTGCCCCGTTCTTCACGTCGCCTGAGCGTCCGCGCTACTAGCATGTACTGGTTGTGAAGGACCGGAGATCGGGGTAGAGATGCAACGAGAGACGAATATGGTGGAACGCGCCGCGATCGGGCGTCCGATCGCGGCCATCGGAATCGAAGTGGCGGCGGTGGCGGCGCTCGCATCGGTCGCGTTCCTGGTCGAGCTTCTCGTGAGGTGGTCTCTGCAGTGATCCGCCCGCGACGCGCGGACCACGCCCTCGTCGCTGCTTACACGGGACGCGTCATCGTCGGCGTCGGTCTGCTGATGTGCATCCCGCTCGTGACGGCTCTGCTCTTCGCTGAGTGGGACGTAGCGGTCGACTTCGCCGTCGGCATCCTGGCGAGTTCTGCGATCGGACTCGGGCTCCAGACCCTGTTCCACACTCGGCACGAGCTCCGTCGAAGGCACGGTCTTGTCGTAGTGTCCGTGGCGTGGCTCGTAGCCACGGCGGTGGGCGCCATCCCGTTCTGGCTCTCGGGACACATGGGCTCGGTCATCGATGCCTCGTTCGACGTCATGAGCGGGCTGACGACCACAGGTCTCTACCTCATCCAGGACCTCGATCATGTGTCCAACGGGCTGAACATGTGGAGGCACGTCCTCACCTTCGCCGGTGGGCTCGGAATCGTAGTCATAGCACTCACGTTCCTGTTCCGGGGCACGGTAGGCGCCTACCAGCTCTACGTGGGCGAGGGCAAGGACGAGCGGCTCTTCCCGAACGTGGTCCACACCGCGCGCGCAATCGGCTCCGTGAGTCTCACCTGGCTCGCCGTGGGGACGACGGTGCTCGCCGTGATTGCCTTTGCGCTCGGCCAGCCGCCCGCACGCGCTGTGCTGCACGGGCTGTGGCTCTTCATGGGAGGATTCAGCACCGGGGGATTCGCCCCACAGTCGTACAACACGTTCTGGTATCACTCGGAGGCATTCGAGGCGGCCTGCGTGGCGATCTTCGTGGCGGGCTCGCTCAACTTCGCCCTTCACTGGGCGCTCTGGCGCGGAGAACGCGCGGAGATCAGGCGCAACATCGAAGTGATCAGCTTCGCGGTGACGTTCTCGGTCTTCTTCGCGGTAGTCTCGGCCGGACTCGCGCAGTCCGGCATCTATCCCGATGCGGCCGTCTTCTTCCGCAAGGCGTTCTACCTGCTGGCATCGGCGCACACTACGACCGGGTTCGGCACCATCTACTCGCGGACGCTTGTCGTTCAGTGGGGGCCGGTTGCCATGATGGGCATCATCGCTGCGATGGTGATCGGCGCCTCTACGTGCTCGACGGCCGGCGGCATCAAGGGATTTCGCGTCGGGGTGATCACGAAGGTGTTCCTCGAGGACATCCGCCGCATGGTATCTCCGGACTCGGCGATCGTGACCGAGCGCTTCCACCACATCCGCGACTACGTGCTGCAGGAGGAGACCGTGCGTTCCGTGCTCACCATCACGATCGCCTACCTGACCATGTACGCGCTCATGACGCTCATCGGCGTGATGAATGGCTATCCGATGGTGGAGGCCGCGTTCGAAGGTGTCTCGGCTGCGTCGAACACGGGGCTTTCCTGCGGAGTGCTTACTCCCGCGATGCCCGCGTCGATGCGTATCGCCTACACGGTTGCGATGTGGCTCGGGCGCGTGGAGTTCCTCTCGGTGTTTGCGCTCGTTGGCTGGGGTATCGCGACCGTGAGGTGGCGGTGAAGGTGTACCGTAGCCCCATGCGCCATCTCCCGATCGCGCTCTTCACCATCATGGCCGTGCTGGCCCTCGGCGACTCGAGCGCCCTGTGTGCCGCCGCCCCTCCGCTCGTCTCGAGCACCGAGCTCGTGGAGGAGGCCGACTACTGGGACGGTCGCGAGGTCACATTCGAGGGCGAGGCGATCGGCGACGTGATGGTGCGCGGGTCGGATGCGTGGCTGCACCTCAACGACGACGCGTACGCCGAGCTTCCTATCCCCGCTGGGGCGCGGCCGCAGGGCTACAACTCCGGGCACGCGGTGTTCCTTCCGGCCGCCGAGGCCCGGAAGGTGACGGTGTTCGGCAGCTACCGCGCGCGCGGGGACGTCGTGCGCGTGACGGGCACCTTCAAAGCCGCGGACCCTGAACACGGCGGTGACATGCACATAGCCGCGACCACTCTCGAGCTGCTCGAGCCGGGGTTCCCGATCGAGCGCACCGTTCCGCGCTGGAAGCTGCTCCTGCTGGCGTCGCTCGTGCCGGTGGCCGGCGCGA